>JBLIMR010000025.1:0-35353 GCA_047638815.1 Gammaproteobacteria bacterium | reverse complement strand
TTAAGTAATAAAATGATGCATTATCAACACTAAAACCTGATGCCGAGTTGGCACTTAGGGTCTGATTGACTTTGATCATCTCTTTACTATCTCTATCGAACAACATCAGGTCGTTATCATTCCTATTAATGGTTTTTTCTAAAGCTATGTAGCGTTTATCATTGGAAATATCGCTGAAATCTAATCCCTCTTCATTTTTATAAAGTATAATAGATTCGAAATTTTCGGTGTCCATCTCATAGACATCCATATAGCGTTCATCACGCTTATTGAAGCCATAAAAAAATGTTTTCTTATCATCAGCCCAACCATAGAATCCAGCCTTGGCACCTTCGTCAGGAGTAAGTTCTCTACTTGTGCCATCAGCCTCTCTTAAGTATATGTGATCAATTTCATCTCCACCTTTGTCTTGCACGAAAAGAAAGCGGTCGTCATTGGGCAAGAATGATTGCGCCCATACAGATTCATCGGTCGAATTTGTCAATGCAGTAAGCTCTCCCGTTGCCAAGTCTATTTGACCCGCATTATAAATCCCAGAGCTATTATTCCCTACCAATATACGCTGCTCATCATGTGAGAAGGAGCGTGCGTAGATGCTGGCATTGTCGAGAAACTGCTCGATAGTATACCTCTTGATTTCTTTGATCGGTTTGGCTTTCTCAGTATCCGTGGTCTGAGGTGATTGACATGAAATAATCATGCACGATAGGAAAATTAATAGGGCAACGTTCTTCATCTTAGTTGTGTTTGGTTTAGTTAAATTAGAGGATCCTCGAAATTAATATAAAAAATAACCGAAGTCATTATTAGAATGATGAGCGGCTAATGCATGAAGAATAGGAAGGAGAAACGTTTGTCGCAATATTTACGCTATGCGACATTAGTATGGGCAATTTATTTTATTAAAATTGCCTCGTCAAATTTTCCATTACTGTTATATAATCCCAAATTACCGTTAGACTCTAATACATAGAATTCTCCATGAGATTCACGATCCATGTACTTCGGGTTTCCTTCATGATTAGACTCATTAACCTTACTGTTCATTTTTATATCACCAGCAATTGAAATAAGAACATGTAATTGACCATCCGACTCCTCTACAATTGCTAAAATTGCTCCAGGCATACTTACTTCACTTCTCCATTTACCAAGAATATCACCCTCCACATCAACTAACCTTTGATTTTCTGGGTCTGATGCTCCAACAAAGTCAACTGTTAGGTCTGGATTGAAATATGTTGTTGCCCATACTTTGTCATCTGATGTATTTGGAAGGTAATAAAAGATCCAAAGCTTATCATACTGTTTTCTTGTTTCTCTTAGTTCACCAGCAATTATTTTTAATGTCGGTTCATCAACCTTCTTATTTAAGTTGATATTAAGACTGTTAGTATTTGTCACATCATTTGGGGTTTCTTTAGTTATTTCCCAAACCACATCTGCAGGAATTTTTGTGGCAGTTCCGCAAGAAATTAAGAATAAGGTTGTTAAGATGTAGAAGAATCCTTTCGTAATATTTGTTTGCTTTTTCATTGTACTGATGTTTCGGTTATGACATTTTTGGGCAAGATACACAAAACGTATAATGTTCGCCCTGGGCCCTTTGAATAAAATATGCATAGGGCAACATTAATATTATTTTCCTGTAATCCATAATGGGGCACCATCTTCCCATTTATTGTGGGTCAGTCTTATTTGTTTGTTATCCTCAAGTCGAATTGCAGTAATCTCGCCATACATTTGTGGACTGAAAATGTATGGTTTAACCAACGGTTGCTCATCATTAATACCAAATTTTTCTGTCGTGAATATTATCCACTCGCCATCAGGTGAAAAATGCGGATGTCCTTCTTGACCTGTATATCTAGTAAGTTGTTTCGGTTCACTCCAAGAATTATCAATCAATCTATTCGTAATATAAATATCCAAACGAATGCCGAGATCAAACGCATTGAAATTATGGATATTCTAGGTAACGTTGTCCTAGACATGAAACCAACTTCTGTTACATTGAGCAATGGAGTTGACGTTAGTTCATTGCAGAAAGGCATCTTCTTTGTACGCATTTATGGGTCAAAAGAAGAAGCAATTGTAAAGCGATTTGTAAAGCTTTAATTAATCTGTTGCCAGCGTGGCGAATTCAGATACTTCGTCATCGCTTGTAATGGTGATATAGAAGTAGCATAAAAATTGGTTATGTAAAGCGCGTGTCAGTTAATTCTGGTGCGAGTTTTTTATTTTCAGCTCCTTTTGTTGAGGCAATTATTCATAGATAGAAAGGATAGCTTTCTTTTCAAGGAATCAAAACTTGACGGATGAATTAATATTACTTTCGTTCTATACTCTCGCTGCAAATAGATTGACCATCTCATGAATCCAAATTTCAAGGACTATCTTTTAAAAATCACCAAATCTTCAGCATGCGAAGAAATCGAAGTCATACAATCTTTGTGGAGTGGTTACGGTAAGATTTCTCGTTATCAATTGCTTGACTCATCGTTAGGTACTGTTGTCGTTAAGTATATATCTCCAAACCCTTCGAGCGAGCATCCGAGAGGATGGAATACAGATAACTCTCATAACCGTAAGGTGAAATCTTACCAAGTTGAAACGTATTGGTATGAAAAGTGGAATCAACTTTGTAATGAAAACTGTCCGGTGCCAAAATTTATAGGATCATTTTCGGAAGGCAAAAACCATTGGATCATCTTGGAAGATTTGAATGTTAATTATCCTGAGAGAAAACAGCAACTTACTTTTTCTGAGGTTAAGGTCTGTTTGAAGTGGTTGGCAAATTTTCATGCTACTTTTTTAAACAAGAAGCCGGATGGTTTATGGGAAATTGGCTCATACTGGCATTTGAAAACTCGACCAGATGAATTTGAGAAGATTGAATATCAAGAATTAAAATCAAAGGCACATTTAATTGATGACGCCTTAAACGAATGCAAATTCCAAACGATAATACATGGTGATGCTAAGCTTGCTAATTTTTGCTTTTCTGAAAATGGGGAAGCTATCGCTGCGGTAGATTTTCAATATGTTGGCGGAGGTTGTGGAATGAAAGATGTCGCTTACTTTTTTGGAAGTTGTCTTTCAAGTGAAGAATGTGAATTGTATGAAGACGAGCTATTGAACTTCTATTTTACAGCATTTAAAAAAGCAATTGAATCTTCAAAAGCCAATATTGATTTCAAAGACTTGGAAACTGAATGGAGGATGATGTATCCTCTAGCTTGTACAGATTTCACCCGATTCCTTTTAGGCTGGATGCCTACTCATCAAAAAGTAAATGATTACAATCTGAATATGATGAATACTGTTTTATCAAATTTGTAACATCCAATATCTCCACCCAGCTAGGTTGGATTAACGCTCATCCGCTTTGAAGGCGCCACGCATATGTAATATCCATTGAGCCTCATCTAACGGAGAGACACCCTTAAATCCTCTGATTTTATCTGTAGTAGTCGTGGTTTTCTCATAACCATCCAGCGTTAGTTTTAGACGGCCTTTTCCAGATGTTGTAGCATTAAATTTAATGGAATAATTCATGGCAGCAGCAACTGAAACTCTTCCTTTTAGAGTGAAAAAATCATTATCGAAAACTGGAGAATCAATCTGAGCTCTCATTTGATTTAAATCACTCGAAACAGGACCAAGCACTTCCTGATTGGCTTTGATTTCAAAAGCATACATCGGTTCTAGTAGATCGGTCCCAGCATTCTCTAATCCTCTAAGTACACCCATTGGAGTAGCCAATAAAAAATCCCCCGGGTTGGAATGAACTGTATGTTCAGTTCCTTCGATGAGCGTAATGGACAAGTCGGTGACTTCATAACCATGAATGCCCTGTTTCAGCGACCAAGGAATGGCTCGTTTAACCTCATTGATATACTTGTTGCTAATGTCACTTGTTCTTACGTTAGAAGTAAATGAAACACCACTACCACGTGGTGCTGGCTCTATCAAGAATGTCATAATGGCCCAGCATGGCTTGGGCATCCAGTATCGCACAAAGCCTTCCGCTGTTTTGGAAGGAGTTTCTTTATAAATGACTTTTGGCTTGAGGAATTCTGCCTCAATCGACCATCTTTGTAATAGACTTTCTTTTAGAACCTCCGTTTGTATTGGTCCTAATATTTTTAAGTGAAACTCTTTCTCTTCCTTAAACCATTTAAACTCTAATATTGGGTCTTCAACATTGAGAATCTCTAATGCCTCACCAAGTTTTTGATAATCTTTATCGTCCTTTGGGATTACCTGCACACCTAGTATAGCCTTGCTAATTTTCGAAAATTGATCATTGAGATTTTCAGTGCCTAAGACATCTCCGGAAAGTATGATGTCAGAAGTTGTGACAAGGCCTATTTCTCCTGGGTGCAATTCAGAAACTTGCTCTAAACCGCCAAGGTGCGGTTTATAGATCTGATTTATTTTAATGTCCTTGTCCAGCTGTTGTGACATAATAACGTCTTTGCTTTTTAGAATGCCTCCATAAGATTTTATGTGTGCTAGCCTTCCCTGTTTTTCGTTAAACGTTACCTTGTAAACCTTGGCAGTGGGGGTAGGGTAGTAGCCTTGAGGTTGAGGTATTAGCGAAGAAATACAATCTAACAATTCCTCTATGCCCAGGCCTAGCTTTGCGCTACCGAAAAGCAAACCATAAAGTGACCCATTTATTATTTTTTGTTTTCCTTTCTCAAAAATTGACGATAAATCAGAAATGTCTCCCTCAAGATATTGTGTAAGAAAAGTCTCATCATTTTCTGCTAGATTCTCCAAAGATGTATCAAGGATCGTTGAAGTCATATGATTGGCACTATCTGTAAACGATAATAATTTAGGATTGTCGGGATCGGATATATCCGGAAAGTTCAAAGCGAAAAGTTTGGCGTCTAGGTCTTTTTCAAAATCTAAGAAAACCTGTTCTACATCAACGCCTGCACGGTCTATTTTATTAAAGAAAACGATGACTGGTAATTTGCGCTCTCTCAAACTCTCCCATAAGTTGAGGGTATGGGCCTGAATACCTTCTTTGGCAGAAACCACTAAAATCACAGCATCCAATATTGAGAGCGATCGATCAACTTCAGCAGAAAAATCGATATGACCAGGGGTGTCTACCAGCTGAAATAAATTGTTCTTCCAGGAGAAATTGACGGATGAAGCTTTAATGGAAATTCCCCTGCTTTTTTCCATGCTTAAGCCATCAGTAATGGCCGAACCCTTGTCTACACTGCCCAGAGATTTAGTTGCTCCCGAATGATGCAGCAAGGACTCGGTGATCGAGGTCTTCCCGGCATCTACATGTGCTAAAATCCCTATGGTTAGAACTGTTTTTCCTGACATCTTTTGCGAAAGTATGGAGTTTATATGACTACCACCAAACAATAAAAAATTCCAAAAAGGAATCTTCTTGTTTTTGCCAACACAATGGGGCTTGTTGCTCCTTCATGCTTGTTTTTATATATTCTTCTACACCAGTAAAATCAGTCCAATTTTGATTTTCGGAAGGGTCCGTTCCCCATTCCTTTTTTGTAGGGATGCAGTAGGTTTTTGTTGAATCATCCAGCTTTATAAATCTTTCAAAATTTATATAATAGCCTTTTACTGCTTTTTCAAAAATGGGATTCAATCTTGACTTGTAATCATAGGGAATGAATAGTGAAACCAATAAACATAGTTCTTGAGAAGCATCTTTTATGTCGATATTATTGAACATTGACTTGGCAGAATTATGATAGAGTAGGGGGAATTGCTTTCTTTTTAATTTCTCCAATTTCTCAGTCAAGGAATCATTCCTATTGGGGCCAATCCAGTTGTTTATTTGGTCCGGAGATAATATTGGGTCGTATAGATAAAACTTATAGGCTAATTCCATATGAATTATCCGCTTGGTATTTATCTCTTCAATTATGAAATCAATTTCACCGATGGTTTGTTTGCCTTCAATGACTTGAACATTCTCATAAAGTAATTTGAAGTTGATTGAGGATTTAATTGATTGAGAAACAATTCTTTCTGCCAAGTGACCCAACCTTAAATTACTTGGAAGTTGGAAGTTCAACGCTGGACCCAGCGTTAATTCTGATAAGTTAAAAGTCTGTAAACCAGTGATGGTCTCGTCTAAACTATTGGCTTTTAGTATTGATGTTATCCTTGACTTAGTATTCATTTAATATGGTCCCATAAAGTATCTATCGCAATCTAATCTATTTTTCTGTAGTGACAAGCATTGAAAACTCATGTCTACAGTAACATATGTATTGGCTGATATATGTTGGGATATAAATAATTTAGTAGTATTCAAGTGTAAGAATCATTCAAAATTGTTTAGCTAATAATAATCTTTGTTTTTTTTAAATTTTTGAATTCGATTCCCATCGGGATCAAGAATGATAGCCATCCTATTTCCACTAATATCATCGCTTACAATATTCCCATGGAACTTAACTTTTTCATTGGTTAAGTGAGTAATCCACGCATCAAAATCTGAAACTTGAAACCCTGTTTTAAAGATGCCAATGACCCTTGTTTTACTGCTGTAGTTGGCCAGGTCACGATCAAGCTTTAGTGCTACGTCTAATTCAATTAGTTCGATCAAGACACTACCTTTTCTAATATTTGCTTGTTTAAACCCTCTTTCACCTGAGTCAACTCTATTAATAATTGTAAAGTCAAGTTTGTTTGAATACTAGGAAATTGAGGTGTCAATATCACTGACAATGTATGCTGTGAAGTATGCTTCTAGATCTGGAATTGAATCAGATTGTGCTTGGCCAACAATTGAAAGTAAAATAACAGATAATATTAAAAATACTTTTTTCATGTTTTTGCTTAATTTACTGAACTTGTATCAACATGTAAATTGATTTATCACCTTTGTCACAAGCAGTTTTTTCTCTATTGTTTTGAGGGGCATTTATGTGTGCTGTGCGTGCAATATACGCAACAGTCGTCACCTTCAGGTGTTAGAATTACTTGGCAATTTTCACATTTATACTTTATTTGGCAAACCTCGGTTGGAAGAGTTTCTGTCTTTTTATGTCCACAGTGCGGACAGGTAATTTCACAAGTTTCTGATTTTGTCGTACTACTTGGTGATTCGGTTTTGTCTGCAACACTTTTTGCAACATGTGAATCACTTGTTTTAATTGAAGAAGCGCAGCTACTAATTAATAAAGCCATTAGAAGAAATGTGATCGGTGGTATTGTTTTATACAAGTTGGTCATATTATTTTGAATATCATTATATAATGTTACTGCCTTCCTAAAGGGCAATACTGATGAATACTGGCGGTCGGAATCCATGTTACATTTGTTATTAGTCATTTATTATTTTAAAACTACTTGTCGATCGTTGAACAAAGGCACTATCAGTTGATAATTTCTCTTCAGTGGATACAGAGTTTTCCCATTCATTTAATGTATGTCCGGTTGAATTTTTGAGGAACTCATGATAGAATATTATGATCTCATTTTTTCTATCACCACTGGCCAATCCAACGAATCTTGACATCATTATGTGGTCATCCATTATTAAATTATTTTCTTTTAAGAAGGAATCCGTTTTAGCCCATTCTCCAAGTGGATTTTCCTTTATTGAAACCTGGCCATCGTAATGCCAAGTATTATGTCTGTATTTATTCTTTCCAATTAAGTCAGTAGCATCAAAATTATAATTGTAGATAAATTCATTTGTGTTAAGGAACTCCTCAAACTGTACAATGAAGAGTTTATCTACATGAAGCTCTTCATCAGCTGAGGCGAAAACCAAACGTTCGCTAGCGGCCATGGGTTTCCCAATCATATCAGGTGGATATTCATCGGAGGAAGCAATGATTTCAAAATCAAACTTTCCAATGTATTTAAACTCCTCATCCACTTTAATTTCAATTTTGGGGATTGAATCAGATGTAAGTGCATTATTATTTACTGATCTTACAATAGGTTTCACCAGATCGATATTTACCAATTCGTTAGTATTATTTTCAACGCTCATTTTATTATCAAATTGACAGGCACTTATTGGTGTTAATGCGCCAAGAAAATTAAAGAATTTTGTCATTAAAATTAAATTGCTGGTTTGTTGTTGTACTTAACTGAACATATTTCAGTTTAGATATTGTTGATATCGGTTTAGTTATCAAGCCTGTAGATGAACTCTGCTATTTCCATCCCTCGAGTATTTGCAAATGCGGTATTTGATCCAATTTTCTTAAAGTCTGATTTTTCCAAAATCTTTTGTGAGCCATAGTTGTCATATGCTACTCTTCCGAACATTGGTCTGGTTTTTTCAATGTCGAGAAATAGCTTTACAGCCTCAGTGGTGACTCCTTTTCCCCAATGTCCTTTATCTAGAGTGTAGGTTATATCTGAATCTCCTTCCATCTCAAATTTCACAACACTACCTACCACTGCCTCATTCAAAAGTAAAGATTGCAAATGCACTGAATCCACAGTCATTAATCCAGCCCATTTTTTTAAGTAGGCTTCCTTGTCTTGTGGATTCTTTGAGGTAAATGCTGCCATGAAATTGGCTTCTTCAGTGGCTTGATTTTGGTGAAAAATCTCCAAATCTGATGCTTCTGATTTCCTAAGTGATATTTGCATTTGCGTAATTTAATATATTGAATTTTTAAATAGCACCTGTATTTTGGTCGCTTATTTTATTGTTGAATTTTGTTCATTTAACGCCATATATTCAGCGATTAATTTTTTATTAGGGGCTTTACTGTTTGATAGGGATGCGATTATTGATTGTCGTTCTCCTTCTTTTTTATTTTGGCTGAGCTTTTCTTTGGATTGCAATTCCGAAACTTGAATCTCAAAAGCTACTATCCCTTTTGACATCCTTGTTTGATATTCTTTTGAAAGTGAATGCCATTGGTCTTTATAGGACGGTTCGAAACTGTCCATCATTATTTCTAAAACTTGCGTGACTTCAGATTCATTATCTATGATCTTGGCAAAGCCATAGGCATGAACTGAAAGATAATTCCAGGTGGGTACATTTTCCTTCTGTTCATAATTGCTTGGTGAAATATAAGCATGTGGTTCTGAGAATATGATTAAATTTTTATTTTCGGTTATATGCTCCCAATGATTGTTTGCCCTAGCAAAGTGTGATGTTAGAATTATTTCATCACCTCTTTTTGAAATAACAAATGGAAGGTGGGTAGCTATTGGTATATTATTAACCGAGGTAATTATACTAGCAAAGTTAAATCGCTGCATGAAAGCGACTGCCGCATTATTATCTTTTCCAATATAGTGTTTCGGTATGTACATTTAGTTTACAGATTAATGTTTGGATATTCCTCTGATTAGTCATGCAATATACAAATTGTTGCGCTATCTTCTTTTAACTAAAAATATCAAAGAGGCCCCAATAACCAAATCCAAGCATTAGTATCAGATATGTGATGTTGTTGAAAATAAGTGCGCTTTTCATCCAGATACTTTTGTTATTTACCTTGATGTACCGGATGGTGTAAAATGTAATTGGAGCAATAAGTAAGAGTAGAATAAGGGGGATGTATGAGGATAAACTGATCAAATCTGAGCTAAAATGTTGATACGGAGCATCGAAATAATAGATGTTGATATTTGTTGCTAAGACAAATAAGTAGGCAATTAACAATATGTTTAATCCTATAAAGAGCAGTTTTATAAAGTTGAATCGATCTGAAATATTCTTTTTGAAGTAGCTAATTAAAAAAATAAAAGCTAAAAAGAAAATGCATCCCGCAATCAGGACTAAGGTAACTCTCAATGCGTTTACATTAAAAGGTGTTTTGTAATCCGATAATCTGTTAAATTCAGGGTTAGGAGGAAATAAACCGGGAAGACTTATGGTATGGTCCCCAAGTGCTAATTCTTCCATTAGGTCATATTGAATGGTGGAATCATAGCTGTGATAAAAATAAAGATTGACACGTCCTTTTTGCGTATCCCAAATAGATGTCAGTAAAGTGCCATCTCCATTGCGTTTCCGACAAACGTGCATGGAATCTGACATTGAACGGCAAAAATCTAGTGAAGTATCCAATTCATGGACTTTCAAATAATCTTCACCATTTTTATATTTTGTTTGTTTTCTTGCCTCTAGATTGCTCGTCAATGATGGACAAAAATTTGCTAAAACATATGATGGATCATTCCCACTTATTGTTTGATATGGTTCCACAACAAGATAATCACCTGATTTATCGATATATATGAAAACATCTTCTAAGAAATTTTGTCGATCATACATTTCCACATATTTCTGAACCTCATCGACAGTTTTACATTTATGCAAGATATCTGTTAGGTATTGGACGTCATTGCTTGTTTGTTTTTTATCACTTTGGTTTAAATTTTTATCTGGATGGTAAGCTACTAACCTGGAGAAGACCAATCCTTCTTCATTCATTCCTGACTGAGGTGCGAATTTATTGGAGCCAACTTTTCTTGAACCTGTGAAACAAGCGCCATATTCATTTTTATTTTTGGAGTTTGAAAACCAAATATTGGATGTTGTTCGCCAGGCATCTTCATTGCAACCAACCATTGTTGTGCCATCAACAGTTACTTTATACATACTGCATGCATATGCTGCATGTTGAAAGCAGATCACAAAAAGCGATAACAAAAATGCAGATATGATATTTTTTGTTTTCATTTGGATTAAACGATTGAATCTAATACTAATTGTTAAGCTCTTCTTTTTTGATTTCTTTTATTAATCAATTTTATGGTCTAACCAATGAACAATATTTAGCAATAATTTATAGTTGTTTTTAGCTTCAACAGAATTGAGACCTATTTTTTTCCAAAAACTTAAACCAGCGGGTAGTTGTCCTGTAAACATTGCAGCTTCTCCAAATACCACAATGCGCCCTGTGCCATAAGTCATATAAGCACCTTGGGATAGGCCTGTAATATTTTCTTCTTCTACATCGTCAATATGGTGACGGATTTGTGGTGTATAATGAACGTATTCATCATTAAATACTAGAATAGAAATGGCAGATTCTGGAATTTCAATGGCTTGTCCAGTAAACGTAACGACAGAATCTATAAATTCGGTTGGTCCTCTTCCTTGCGTAATAATATTATTTGAAAGAGTTTTTTTCTTTCGAGAGAATAAATCAATACCGTCTTTTACTTTCTTGACAACAGAACCATCTGAAAACTTGAACCCGAATGATAGTGCAAGGTCTTTTGATGCAGTTCCAAACGGCATGTGATCTGCAATAAAAAATAAAGAGCCCCCGGCTTTTACCCAAATATTTAAATTCTGGATTTCAGTTTCAGAGAAAGCAGAATAAACAGGTCTTTCCCAATTATCAACATTCTTATTATTTAAAGCATTGGAAATTACTAATATGTCAACATCATCCAAAGATTCTACGGAGAATTCATTATGAAAAGCTTTTATATTATAACCATCTTTTCTCAAAATGTTTGAAAAGGTAGTATAGAGACCAGATCCCTTGTGGTGGTTGTTATGTGCCTCGTCTATATATATATTGGGACCTTTTTCATACTCATATTCAGACTGAAAATCAGGTGAATAAAATACATCTGGAATTACAAATTGAAACGGAGAATTGAGAATAATTAAAATTAAATTGAGTAGAACAAAATTTCTATAATTGCTAGGCTGAATAAAATTTAACAGAGTATATCTCGCATCATTTAGTTTAATGAAGTAGCGCATTAAAACAAGCAATAAAACAATGTATATTGAAATTGGAATTAGGCCTTGATTAAAAACCCCTGCAAATGGCAATATAATGACTAGAATGGCAATTATAAAGTGAACAAAATGTATGAATTTTTGACCAAGACTTTCTGCATTTTTAATTTGTTTAAGTAAAAAAATAAACAAGCAAATCAAAATTAGTATGAACGCTCCCCCAATAAGTAATAGCTGATTCGGAATAGTTCCTAGTCTAAAAAAATAAGCTATCAATAATAGACTCGCGGGTAAAAAAAATAGTTTGTTGGATACTTTCATAATTCGTATTTCCAGTATTATTGGTTGAGTATATCGGTTAGTATAAAGGGCGTTTTAATGCCCTTTATACATTGTGCTTGTTGCACAACTCAATAATTTATTTAATTACTTGAGAATTCTAATTAGTTAAACTTTAACGTACTGAATATCAGTTTTTTTTAATTTACGGATAATCTGCAAATCATTAATTTACACCAAAATTGGAGTTGCATCAGCTACCCTTGTTATAAGCATTTCTAAATTATGACTTCGCTAATTTGTACAGTAGGTTCAGCATTCGTATAATTAGGAGCATCAGCCATAATAGCTTCTGCATTTGGTCCAAATGAGTTTTGAAAGGATTCCATAGATTCAAAATACATATTACCCATAGCCGCATAAGGAGCTGTCGATCCTGGGGCTGCGCTACCTAATCCTGATTCAACGGTTGCGCCTTTCACAGCATCTCCTAACAAACCAGCCACCATTGGTATGTGTTTGTTGCAATAATAGTCCATATCAAAAGTTTTACCCTCTCCATTTGGGTACATCACACTTAATTTAATCATTCCTTTTTTCATCTGTATTCCTTTTAATTATTCTCACTCTTATGGCTTTTCAGTTTCGCCCCGTTTTTTTAATGGGTTCTAGACTCCACTTACCTTGATGATATTATTCAATCCTATTTTTATAGTTGCTAACGTTTTTTTAATGTTCTGAAAATCAATTGTTAATCTTTTTTATTTTCAGATCTTTTTTTATTATTTTCCATCTAAACGTTAGCCTAAAGTAATTATTTTTTTAGGAGAAGAGAGGAATTGCTTATAACATTTAGTGTAAGAGCAGTAGCGGATTAAATGCACCTAACTTTCGATTAGCAAGATACTTAATTAAAAGCAAAAACGGCTCAGGTTAATACCCAATCCGCTTTTGATTTTATACATTGTGCTTGTTGCACAACTCAATAATTTATTTAATTACTTGAGAATTCTAGTTAGTTAAATTTTAACGTACTGAATATCAGCTTTTTTTAATTTACCGATAATCTGCAAATCATTAATTTACACCAAAATTGGAGTTGCGCATCAGCTACCATTGTTAGGGGTAGTTTGTGTTATACTATTCTTTCTTCATTCCCTAAAGAGATTAAGTAGAGACCTTACTCTGCTGTGATTCATGTTCCTTTACCCAATTCGGATTTTCTTGAGCATATTTATATCCACCCTTGGAAGTAGGAATACCATATTTAGATTCTAATTTTTGAATAGACGGTTCACTCGCAAATATGATTTTCAAGAATCCTTTAAATGCTTTCATTTTATTGGAAAATGTTGGTTTTAATTCTGGAGAATTTTCAAATTCCCTTCGCGCGATCGTTTCAAAATCTTCTGGTTCTTTACCCGTTAAGTCTTTAACGACAGAAGTAACTGCCGATGGTCCAACTGCAAATGAATTTCGACCTAATTCTTCCTGATAATAGGGAACATTCATTATCATGAAATCTTTATCCACTTTTGGGGCATCCATTGAATTAAGTGATTTAAGAAATCTTGATTGCGAAACTTCCGCTATTTTTATTTCTTTACCAGTAATTTTACTAAAAATGGCCACTACATCAGTAAGAGATATCAACTTGGGGCCAGTGGGTCTATATGTTTTGCTTGCATGTGAAGTTGGCTCTTTCAGTATATGAGCAACCACTCTTCCTTGGTCTTCTTCAGAAGGCGGTGCATTTAATCCTATTTTCCCGAGGCCGGCATTTTTAATTGGAGTAGGGAACATTCCAAAATGAGCAACAACTTCTTTTGTCATAAAGTAGAAGAAGGCGAATAATCCTGGATTCACGATTGTGTAGTTTACTTTCTTGTGCTTTTTAACCGCTTCATCTGCTAGCCAATGTTCTCTGGTATGTGGAGAGTGATGATTTTCCGAGGAAAGCCACTGTGTTAGGTAAACTACATGTTCTAAACCTTCCTCTTCTGTCAACTTAATAAAGGCATCTGTTCTAGAGAAATGACCGCTACTTGCTGGAGAGTTATAAAAAGCTCGTTGCACTCCTTTTAAAGATTTTTTTAGATCATTTATGTCATCCTGATTTCCAACAAATAACTCGGCACCAAGCTCTTTTAGCTTTTTGGAATTCTCTGAATTGGGATTTCTTACAAACGCTTTAACCTGAAAACCAAGACTTAATAGCTCACAGGCAGTTGGGAAACCAACGTGACCGTTAGCGGTCATTACTAATATTTTCTCTTTCATAATTTTGAATTTAGATCCAACAATATTGGAATTGAATCTCTATGTCAATTCCTTTGAACAAAATTCATTAAAAGCAAATAAATACTTTTGGAATAAAAGACTTATGATTTGGAACTTTGGGCCAAACGGTATTCTGAAGGAGTAAGGTTGTACTTCCTTTTAAACGAATTACTAAAATGTGCTTGATCATTAAAAGCACATTCATAAGAAATGTCAGCAACCGATTTATCTGATAGCTGTAGTAATTCAGTAGCCTTTTTCAAACGGGTATTCTTTATATAGTTAGCGGGGCTATCGTTATAAATTTCTTTAAATTTTCGTTTGAATGATGTTAGGCTATTATTGGTTAAATTTGCCAGATCATCAAGTGATAATTGCGAAAATAGATGAGCCTCAATTGTTTGCTTAAAGGCAACTGATGTAGGATTAAATAGATTCAATAAAATTTGTCGTACACCAGAATTATCCATCTTGGATAGAATTAACACGATTTCTTTAAGCTTTAAAGCTAAAACTTCTTCATCAGCTAATGATGGGTTTTTAAAAAGAAGCATTATTGATTCCATATAAGCAGCTAGGACTTGATCACCGTTAATTTGAGTCATGTATTGGTTTGAAACCAAATTATCGGATTCTACTAAAAATTTGGGGGGAGTGTGTTTAAATATTTGCTTGAGCACTTTTGGAAAAAAATGAACAGCGATCATCTCGGCATTACCGCTTTCTTCATCAGGAATCAGATCGAAGAAGAAATTACCACATTTCATTAAAATACCATCACCAGTGGTTACCGTGAGACTTTCCGATTGTGAATAATGATTATTTCCACCCTCTAAAAAGAAAAGCAAGCATGCCTCATTACTTAAGTGATTAGCTCTTTTGAATGGAGGGGTTACCCTTGCTCGTTCAAAGAGTTTTTCCCCATATAAATTAAGTGTGTTCTGATTTAACAGCATCTTTTTTTAATGTACGTTAAGGCACATGCTTTAAAATCGTTAAAGATTAGACTTTACACTAAATTAGTTTCTAACCTTATAGTTTGTTGTTTACTTCTTAATTGCTTTTCGTCAAAGAAACCTAAAAATACGTTTCTATAAAATGCTTTCCAAATACCATTTCCTAACTCTTCTATACCTACGTGTTTACCTTTTAGAGCAGCCGTTGGATATACCCAGTAATATGAACGCCATCTTATTGCACCATTTTGCGTTACTTTTAGGACTTTAAATTCAGGATCATAGTCATAATGCGCTATCCTTTCAAGAAATGGTTTGGTTGAGTAGCTATGAGAAGCAGCAGGTGTTTTCATATCTAAAGCTTCATGTGGTCTTAAGTTATTATACCCCTTTAGAAAGTGATTTAGGCTACGTTGTTGTGCCTTTAGATCAAATGCTGATTAGAAAACAATTCCTACACAAATCTGAATAAACAGAGAACACCCAAACCAAGTAATCCCCATAGTAGTAATTTATACCCTGAACAGGTTAAGTCAACACGGTATTCAGGTTGGGTCTTCCCGACCACCCGAATGCTTAGTTATTAGGCGCTGTGTTTTTTATTTACAATTTTTCTTTAATTGCTTTTCTCCAAAAGTAGATCCCAAAAACACAAGTCACAATTGCAAACATAATTCCGTTTTCGCCAAGCCAATGTTCTGTTCCTTCATTTTTAATTGTTAATTCAGGTAATATTTTTTGAATATACACATTGCTTACTGCGTGAAAAATTACTGCTGGCCATAGACTTTTAGATTTAAAAGTGTAGTAAGTCATAATAAATGACATCGACACAATAACAACATAAAATGTCGTCAATTCCAAGATTACATTTTCGCCATAATATACAATTAATGGCCAATGCCAGGATGCCCAAATTATTCCACTAAAAACCGATACACCAGTAAAAGAAAGAACCTTTTTTAATTCATAGATAAAGAACCCTCTCCACCCAATTTCTTCTCCTAAAGTCGTTGCTGATGCTCTTATCACTTCAACCGTTCCTAATAATATTACAGCTATAATTATTGAAGATGTTGTATTTAGAGTTCCTATTCCAACTAATCCAAGTTCTTTAGCCCAATCAGAAATTACTTCTTTATTAGCTAAACCTCCAAATCCGAAAATCCAGATTAATATATAAGTTATTAAGCCATATATAGCTGGAATGAAATAAGACAATCGAATATATTTCCAATTTCCCCAATTCCAATTTAGAGAAGAAATAGAGCGTCCTTTTATTTTTAATGTTATTATTGTGGCTATTGCCGGACACCACATTAAACCTCCAATATATATTCGTGAAGGATATAAATTAACTATGGCATAATAAAATATAGAACTAATAACTGTAACAATTGCTAGGAAAATAAAGATTGTATTCCAAGTTTTTTTTCGTTCCGTTAAACTTTCTTGCATTTGTGTTTTCTGATTGGTTTGTTAATTGAAGACGAAGAGTTAGTAGTTTTGTTACATTGTGCCTAACGACTTGAATAAACGCCCGTTTTAATGACGTTTATTTTTTGTTAGACGAGAGTTATTTTCCATTATTTACTTTGGGAAGTCTTCAATGATCAACTATTGCTGCTCTACCCTCTCCTCGGCTATCTATACCAACATCAAAAGATACTATTTTGCCTTTGTGATCAGAAATAATTTTGATTCCAGTGGCATTACCAATATTCCCTCTATTTATTTGATGTCCTCTTTCGGTGAGCAATTCAATTATAGGTTCGGGTATCTCATTATCTGCTCGAATTGAATTGGGTTCAACAAAGGCAATTTTTGGTGCATCAATAGCCTCTTGCATGGACATTTCAAAATCAATGAGATTAAATATTATCTGAGGAACGTTTTGTGTAATTGTATGCCCACCTGGAGAGCCCAAAGCAGCATAAGGTTTGCCATCTTTAAGAATGATAACAGGGCAATCTCCCGATAATTTATGCCGTCCTGGGAATGCATCCATTGGATTACCCTTCGGTTCAAAGGTTGAATAAGCCATTGAGTTATTCAGCCAGACTCCAGTACCTTCAACCATAATCCTGCTGCCAAATAAATTGCCTAGAGTTTGGGTAGCGCTCACAATATTGCCCCATTTGTCTATAACTACGAAATGTGTAGTATTTTGACTCTCATTAGAATATGGAGGAACAAAATCATATGCTTTTGCCATATCTATTGAATGAGCCATAGTTTGTAAGAAATGATTAGATAGAATACTATCTAAAGGTGCTTTTTTTATCTCTGGGTCGAATGAATATGCCAAACGAGCCTTGTAAGATTCCTTGGTCATTTCTGCAAAGCGATGAAGGTAATCAACAGAATTATGTGCGAGATCGTGCGATGGAAACTGATGCATTAATCCTAGGTTTAATAAAGCTGGAAATGAATTTGCCGGTAATGCAGCGGTGTATACATCATAGCCCCTATAATTAATTTTTAAAGGCTCCCACCATTCTGCAGTATTATTCTGCAAGTCTTCGATAGAAAGGAAACTCCCTGCTTCTTTCATCTGTTTATCTATGGTTTCAGCAATAACACCATGATAAAAAGGTGTAGCTCCTTCAGAGGCTATTAATTTATAGGTGTTTGCCAAGTCAGATTGAACAAGTATATCACCTTCTTCTAGCGGTTGTCCATTTTTACCATAGAACGATTTGGGATACTCATTGAAGTTGGGAAAAGAGATTTTAATCCACCTTGATGCATTTGGACTTATGCTAAATCCACTGTCTGCATAATTTATGGCTGAATCAAAAAGTTTTGTCCAAGGCATCCTTCCGTACTCTTTATGCATTTCTGCCCAGGCATTGAGATTTCCCGGTGTTGAAATAGCTTTAGGCCCGACTCTATTTTTTAAATAATCAGGGGTAGGTTCGCGCATTAAATCAGTATTTGTCTGTACTGGAAATCTACCACTTGGGTTTAGATATTTAACTTTTTCACTTTTGGCGTCATAGATTAAGATGGTACCATAACCTCCAATACCCGACATCATTGGTTCTACAACGTTTAGCGCTGAGGCCACAGCAATAGCAGCATCAAAAGCATTACCTCCATTTTCGAGAACGTCCAATCCAGCCTTTGTTGCGAGTGGATGAGCTGAAGCAACACTTCCGCTAATTTGTGAGTTCTTAGCTGAATTGGAACAGGAACATACTATCAGTAAAGAAGTAATAAATGCACAGAAAAGTGTGATTCTCATTTTTTTATATTTAAGTTATTTGCAATGTCGTCTAACGGCAGCTTGTCTAAAAACCTAAATGTAGTCGCTGAGAATCGCCTGTACTATTTTTTTCAAAGATAGGAGGACAGGAATGAAATTCAAATTTTATAGTTTTTAGACAGTCTGACGTTTGGAATAAACAGTCGTTTTAATGCTGTTTATTCGTTGTTGGCAATCTTTTTCTTTATTCGCCCAATCATATTAATGGCATTCCCGTTTTCGGGATTAATTTCTAACGATTTCATATAATTCTCTTTGGATAACTCGTATTGCTCTAGATAAAAACATGATTCCGCATAACTGTCATATACATTAAATGCGGCAGGGAATTGCTCAATATTTAATTGGAAAATAATTTGAGCTTCGGTCGGCATCCCTTCGTTTCCCAACCAGTATCCAAAGCTATTTAGTTGATTTTCTTCAAAACTATATTTTGGATCATGATCATCTTTGAACTCTTTGTAAAAACGTATAGTAGAATCAATTCCCTGAGCATTCATCACATCTATGAGTTTAGTTAGAATAGAAACTTTAGGGTATTCCCATTTTGTCCCATTTGCTATTGTTCTTAAATCTTCGACTGTTTGAAATAGATCAAGCTGATTACCATGATTAGTCAAGAGAATACAAACAAACTTACTGTCTAAATCACGACTAATAATAGTTCGGAAACCTGCAAGACTTCCTGAATGCTCGACACGATTAGTTGTGCTATCTCTTTGAACTCCCCAACCATACCCATAGTTGGAAACTGATCCATTTGATAATTTTATCGCAGAAAAGGCTTCCTCTATCATTTCTTGAGCCACCAACTTCTCTGTGTACAAGGCTCGATCCCATTTGTATAAGTCTTCTACGGTGGAAAAAAGGCCACCATCTCCTGTAGTTAATATGTCATAATCACTCAAATCTCCTGAAGGAGTATATCCGATAGCTCGATTCTCAATCTTTGGGGTAGACACCTCATAAGCTAAAGTACTTGTCATCGCTAATGGAGAAAAAATGTTCTCGTCTAGAAATTCCGCGTAGGTCATCTTCGATACTTCTTCAATAATCAAGGACAACAAAACGTAGCCACTGTTACTATATGAAAACTTATCTTCAGGAGTAAAATTCAATGAATCCAAGTTCATTATAAACTCGAATACATTTTGGTTGGTTAATCCTGGTTTATAGATGGAGTTAAAATAGTCAGGGATTCCCGAAGTATGTGTGAGCAGGTGTTTGATTGTAATGTCGTTGGCAAAGTCAGGTAGATTTGGAAAGAACTTTGATATTTTGTCATTGTACGTGAGATTGCCATTTTTTTTCAAAAGCATAATTCCCATAGCCGTGAATTGCTTAGAAACAGAACAAAGATAAAAACTGGTTGTCGGTTTTATCTCTGATGTTTGCTCGCTATCACAATATCCGAAACCTTGCTGATATAGAATCTCATTATCAAGGGCGACCAATACCGACCCATTAAACATGTTATTTTGATGGCAATAGTTCAGATAATCATCAATATCTTCAGAAGTAGATTGTGAATATGTTATGGGTACGAAACCTAGTAAAACGGCCAAGGAAGCCAGTGTAAAGTTTAATTTTATTTTCATAATTCATTAAATGTTTGACAACGTTTAGTGTTAAATGCGTTTTAATGTATTTTTACATAGTGTTATGCTTGGTTATTTTTAAGTTTAGCAAGCAAATTGTCGAATTCCAAGGTTTTGTAGAATATTAGTTTCCTACCCATTTTACGACTTTCCAAGAATCCCATCTTTTGAAGCTCTAATAAGTCAGTTCTTGCAGTTTGGGTAACGATTCCGTATGTGTTTTGAACTTCCTTTATCGTAATAGCTTTATGTTTTTCTTTATGAATTCGTAAAATAATTTCAATTTGACGTTCATTAAAGTCTTTTGCTTTCTGAAGTGAGTATACATCCGCTTTTGTGGTTGCTTTTCTTGCTACATATTTTCGAAAATCCTTTGTTGCTTTCATCAGAACTTTGAGATTGTAGTTGAAAAAGTATGTTAAATCATTCCCATCCTGCTCTGTGCATAGATACGCTCTGGCGTATTGAGAGGGGGCATCTAAAATTGTTCTAGAAATTGATATATACTCAAGTAACCAATATCCTTTGGAAAGAAGACACCAATAAAAGAGTGCCCGCGCTGTTCTACCATTTCCATCTACGAATGGATGAAGATATCCAATGAGGAAATGTAAAGTAATTGCTCTTAAGATTGGATGAATGAAGTCATTCCCTTTTTCTTCGTTTGCAAAATCACAAATGTCAAGAATGGCATCATTAATTATATTATTTGAGGGTGGTCGATAATAGACTTCTCCTGTTATATAGTCTACAACGTTAACATTGTCATTTTCTCTAAACACACCCTCGTTTTGAGAGTCTTCTAAAGTTCCATTTGTAATTTTTTCGTGAAAACTTTTTATTAACTCAGGTGTTAATGGAGATTGTGTATGTTTTTTTATTTCTTGAATCGTTAGATAATTGTTTAAGATCATTCTTTCAGATTCATTTTTCGGCTTTCTTTCAGATCTTAACATTTCTTTGGCTACTTTTCGTGTAGTTGCCGCACCTTCTAGTTGGGAAGATGCAATTGCTTCCTCCATTAAAGCACTGATCATGTATTTATCTCCTTGACCATCTGGAATAGTTGTAGAACCTTCTAGGACTCCACCAAGATTTAGATCAAATCGATGTAGTTGCTTTTGAATGTAATCCGTTAAGTTATAGTTGAACTTGAAATCAGGTAAAGGGCTGATATTTAGATCAGAAGATCGAGTGTTACGATTAAAACGTATTAATTTCCAAAATGACTCGTGTGTAAGTTTGTCAATTTTTGGAATTGGTCTTCTTTTAACTTCGTCCCAGTAAAGATACCTTTCATTATAATCTTTTATTATTTCTTTAATTTCAGGATTTTCTGCCGCGATTTTGAATAGATATATGTCACTCTCTATGGAGAATTCCGAATTTGGAGGATTAACTGGCTTAGTTTTGGACATACTGCTAAATATTGCTATTAATTGTAAATTTAGCAGTAAATAATGATTTAGCTACTAAAAAGTTAATTATTAGCAGTAATTAGTCTAATGAAGCACAACATTATGTATGGTGTCGTTGCTTTCCAAAAGGGAAGCAATGCAATATACATAATGTTGTGCTTTCGTTACTTCCTGTTATTCATTTTTGTTTAGCTCTTCATCTATCATCTTGATGGTGGTCATTATAAAATCTCTAATATTCAGTTCGTTTATAATAACATAATCGTGATTGTGTTTATGATGCCAAATTTGATTCTCGAATTCCATTAAATCCTTTTGAGATAAATCGAATTCGAATGGCGACTTTTCTTTATAAACCTCCAAGTAATTGTTTTTATCAAAGGCCAATTTTTTTGTAAGTTCTCCATTCGCCAGAGGAAATCGCTTCATTAAGAACGGCATCAAGTTCATTGTATAATTATCAGACCTAAAAAGAATATCCTCCTCCGCGTCAGCAAGAAGAGTGAGCCAATTGCCCAATTGTACTTGTAGGAGATCATTTTTCAAAATGCTCAATTTCCCCGAATTAACTATTTCACCAGAAATTCCAGTTCTTGCATCAAATGAAGAAAATCCGCCTATATCAATTAATAATTGATCAATGATTTCAGGTGAATTAAGTATTGAATCCGACCTGATGAGTAGAGTAAGGTTTACACAATATTCAGTAACTTTTTTATTGCCCTTTATGGATTCGGCCAGTGTAATTAAATTATAATGAAACTCATCCTTTAGTCCATAGAGCAATTCGACCTCTTTTTTGTCTTCCATCCGTTGTTGATTCCAGCTGTTAATTTGAAGCGCCAGAAGAATACCAATCACAACAAGTAGAATTTCTCCAAAAGCGTAAAGGAGATATTTACTGAACTTATTTTCAGTTAGCATCTTTCCCCTAATTTTTCTAAATAATTTTATCATTGCCTATTTTGGTTGATTTTAATGAAGCACAACGGCAGCTTGTCTAAAAACCTAAATGTAGTCGCTGAGATTCGCCTGTACGATTTTTTTCAAAGATAGGAGGACAGGAATGAAATTCAAATTTTATAGTTTTTAGACAGTCTGACGGTTAGTATGTGAAAAGTAGGCGATTTCGAAGCACGAAACTTTCGGTTAAGCACAAACTTTGATAAGAGCCAAAAACCTTGAATTTAGCATTAATTCGTCTATTTTTTATATACATCTTAAGTTTACAATATATTAATTCAGTTCTTCTATTAATTAAAAAGGTCTGATTTAGAAACCTGTCTTGAAATATCATCTAATTCGTTATAAACTCCATCATCATCGGCAGTTCCAAAAAAGGCTATCACTAAATTTCGAGAAGGAGAAATGTAAAGACCTTGTCCGCTAAATCCACCTTTATAAAAATCTCCGTCTTCCATTACTTTGTCCCATTGATAGGTATTGTGACGAACAACTTCTTTATCAAGCGTGTAATTTTCCGAACCGTATGCAGTTACCAAGTGAGGACGACCTTGTTTTTGAATTTTATCAAAATATTCACTTGAAACGAAAGCATTATCACCTGAGCGACCATCGGTTAAAAACATATAGCCAAATCGAGCTAAATCTCGAAGCGTAGAATTCATTCCTGCGTGAGAAATGCTAGTGCCATTTGTTTGAGTAATAAATGCATCAGATTCCGCACCTATTTTTCGCCAAATTTCACGTTCAATATTTTTTGCATAAGAAAGACCTGTGATTCTCTCTATGAGGCAAGAGAGAACGTATGTGTTTATTGAAGTATATTCAAATACCTCTCCAGAGGGTTTTGCAGATGATAAGGTTTTAATGTGCTCAAAAGCATTGTCTGCGGTTTTTTCTGTTCGTTTTAGAAATCCTAGAGCTGCTTCAAATTGATAGTAACAAGTTTCAGGGTTTTCAAAAGCGCCATCAACCCATTCACGACAATCAATTCCTGAAGCCATATCGAGAATGTCAATAACAGGCACGTTTTCCCATCCAGACCCTTTTAGTTCAGGTAGATAATGTTCTATTGGTTTTGTTACATCAAGTTGTTTTCTGTCTTCCAGAATTGCTATAAGAGTTGAAGCAAATACTTTAGATACTGACCAGTAAAGATGCCTATCGTTTGGAAACATTCTTGGGTAAGCTTCATATACAATATGGTCTCCTTGCAATATTATCATACCATCCACTTTCTCGCTAGTTTTGACATAGTCTTGAAGTGTCATTTGTCCTAATTCAGAAGTAACAACAAACTCATCGATTTCTTTGCGGTAATCTTCTTTCAGACTTTTAATATTTCCTTCTCTATTGATAATGGCGTGAGTCCAAAATTCAGGCATATTTAAAAATATATAACGAGAAATTTCACCTCCATCATCCCAATTATCTACATTCCATTGCTTAAATACGGATTGAATTTCCTTATTTGAAAAACCATCATAAGTTTGAGCAAATAAATTTGAAGATGGAACAATTAATAAAAGAAGTAATAGTCTATAATAGATCATTTTTTTTCAAGGATGTTCGGTTTTTAGAAATTGAGCATAACGTTCTGTATAAAAGGTCGTTTTAATGCCTTTTATACATTGTTAGCGATAGTATTCTATTATTTCAATGTGATCTTACTTGTAAATACTTTCTTGTCTGTCCTTAATCGCATCAGATAAATGCCAGATCCTTCGTTAAGTTGGGTGTTCCAGATATTTCCAAAGAAGGTATCGCTTAAGATTACTCTTCCAGTCACATCATAAATTTCGATATCTGTGGGTGATGGGGAGTTTATTTTAATATTAATAAGTCCACTCGAAGGATTAGGAAAGATGATTATATCTAAATCAGCATTCAATTCATTTACTGATAAAGCAGATTGATTCATGTATATTTTGGGAGCTCGAAATGGGGATGTAAAAGAAGTGCCAGTAGTAACAATATCCATTTTGTTGTCTCCATTTAGATCAGCAACGATATTTGAACCATTATAACTGCTGCTCAATGTTGAATCAACTAAGATGAAATTATTGGATCCTTGATTCTCATAAATATGTCCAATTAAGCCGTTTGATGAATTACCTACATGCAAAAGGTCAATATTCCCATCATTATTAAAATCCGCAAAGGATGAAGAATGCACGAATGTACCAGGGAATGGAGTGTTTGGTAACAGACTGAATGATGTTCCGTTATTAATATAAAATTTTGCTATAAATTGGCTGCTGTCATTCTGCCCTACAAGAAAAATGTCCTGATCTCCGTCATTATCTGTGTCACCGAAAGCAATATCTCCAAATTGTACATTATCAAATGGAACCCCTGCAACTAAACTAAAGGTTCCTGTTCCATTATTTTCATACAAATTTGTAGTGGATGCACCGGAAGAATTAGCTCCACATATTAATAGATCAAGGTCCCCGTCATTGTCAACATCTATAAACTCTGTTGAGCTACTCCAAACAGGTGTGAAGGAAGTTCCACTAACAAGTGTAAATATGCCCATTCCATCATTGAGGTACAATTTTGAAAAGGCGTTGCCAGAAGCATCTAAACCTGTCATAATAAGATCTAAATCACTATCACCATCTATATCTCCAAAATCAATATCACCAGAATTGGATGCTTCGAATGGAGTGCCTGACGAAATGGTAAAATTCCCTGTGCCATCATTGATGTATAAATTGGCTGTTGCACTTGGAGAGCTGGTATTACCAGTCATCATTAAATCCATATCTCCATCACTGTCAACGTCTGCAAATTCAGCAGCACCAATATATACATTTACTATAGCTGGTTGGGACACTGCAGTGAAGTTTCCACTACCATCATTTTCGTACAGGGTTGAAGTAACACCTGTTGTTGGTCCATTTCCAGTAATTAGAAGGTCGTTATCGCCATCCAGATCTATATCAGCATAGGCTACTGAACCTGCATCTGAATCCTGTAAAGTTTGAGTTGTATCACGTTCAACAGTGATTGATTGACTGAAGCCATTCAATGCGAATACTGTTATTAGTAGTGTAATTGTTCTTTTCATTGTTTTTTATTTTCGCTAACGGTTTGGCTATGCGCAGTGTCCCGAAGGGCATTGCGCATAGGTGTTGTTGTAGGTAGGCTTTTTATTTTTCAAGTAGAGAAATTTTCTTCTTTTATTAAGAACCACTTTCCTTCGATTCGTCTAAAATATGAAGTCACGTAAATTCCATTTTCAACACCCGACCATACAAAAACTCGTTCATCTGTATCCTTTAATTTCATTTCGTAGTTGTCATAGATAACAGGAATAGATGATTCGTTGAGATAGTAATGGTTGTGTTCCCACTGGTCTTTTTTCAAGTAAATGGTGTCTGTTTTTTCACCTGGATATTCATCTTTGAAACCTACGAATTCAAGTGGGAATCTTATCCTTGATAGTTGAAAGTCAGGTTCAATCATGAATTTGTAAAAGAACTCGTCAAAATCTTCTTTTCCAAGTTCCGTGTTCTCCAAAACAATTACTGAGTCGTTTGAAAGTAAGTCAGGATTTTTAGTGTCTGCGGCCACACCTTCGGCAAATCGGTTCATTTCATTTAACCACCATCCGAGTCCGAATCCGATTACTAAAGTCAATATGATTGTCAGTCCTTTTTTCATTTTTTAGCTTACCTACAACTTGTTGTTAAACCAAATATAGACATTATACAAGTTTTAACTCCTTATGCCATCTGTTAATTGAACATTGCTGTCAGTTTACAGAAGTTAAACCATATTAAGTCAATAGTGATTTACATCCCTTAGGAGGTGTTAAAACGCTATTTGAAACATTAATAGATGATCGTCACGATCCTTAACAGTCGGCCTATTTGTATACTGATCGGTTGATTTTAAATAAATTACTCAAAGAATTTGTAAAATTGTGTAACCGATTAAAATTTAATGCGTCAAACGGATATAATTTAAAAATCAAATACTATGAATGAAGAAATATTAATACCGCTTTTGTTTATCTCCGCTTTATTTGGGATTGTTTACCTTTTTTTAATGACTAGAAATAAAGAGCGCATGGCTTTAATTGAAAAAGGGGCCACTGCTGAATTGTTTAACAAACCAGCTAAAGAAGGGCTGACGTCATTGAAGTTGGGTATAATGGCCATAGGGGTCGGAATAGGTATTGTTGCAGCAAATCTTTTTGTGACTGCTAATTTGTTGGAAGAAGGAGTAGCTTTTCCTTCTATGATCTTCCTTTTCGCTGGTGTAGGCTTGGTAATAAGCTACTATTTAGGTGTAAAGAATAAATAAGAAAACAATTAGATAACCAGAATGATCATACCAAAAGATCAGTTTTATATTGACAAAGTATTAGTAGGGGATTCCTCTGCTTTTGCTGTATTGGTTGACCGTCACAAGAATATTGTTTTTAATATCTGCGTGAAGATATTGGGCAATAGGGAAGAGGCGGAGGAAGTGGCGCAAGATGCTTTTCTAAAAGCGTATGAGAAGCTAGGTACCTTTCGAAAGGAGGCTAAATTTTCCTCATGGTTGTTTCGCATTGCTTATAACATGAGCATTTCTCAACAGCGAAAGAGTAAGGTTAAGAATTTATATTTAGATGATTACACGATCGAAACGTATTCGGAAGACGAGTTGATAGAGACTTTGAATCAGGAATCGGTCGAGGAACGTGAAAAAAAGTTGAAGTCTGCCATAGGGAAATTAGTACCTGAACAGCAACTCTTGTTGGAGTTGTTCTACGATAAAGAGATGTCTATCATTGATGTGGCGAAAATCACCGATCTCTCTGAAAGTAATGTTAAAGTTAAAATTCATCGGGCACGAAAAAAATTATTTAATTTGATACAAATTTCACCCAATTCAATAGCAAAAAGAGCATAGTATGACAGAACAGGATAAAAAGATAAAAGCATTGCTTAAAGGGAATTTTGATGAAATCACTCCTTCACCGGACTTCACCAAAAACATTATGGATAGCATAGTTGCGAGTGAAGTGTTAACGGAGCAAAAGAAGTTTGAATATGTTCCTGTTATTTCAATGTCTCAATGGATGTTGATAGGTCTGGCCTTTCTCACTGTTGTTTACTTGGGACTTACCGGTGATAAGGGATCAATATTTACTATGTCTGATTATGTGCCAAGTTTCCAATTCGATTCTTCCATTGTACACTCTCAACTTGCTCTTTTTGCAGTACTGAGTATCTTTACTTTACTCTTTGTAGATCGACTTTTAGCTAGATATAGATTGGGCTAAGCCATTGAAGAAAGTATCAGTCATCAAGTTAGATTATTATTGGACTGTGACTAGGGCAATGGGCAAGTAATGCATCTAAGAGTTAGTCCAAGAAGTGAGAAGCTATTATTGCATTTTCCGGAAGTAGACAAGGAACTCCATCCAAAATTGGATATGCTAACAAGGCATCTTTAGCGTAGTAAGCCGATTTCTTTTTTTCAAGAAGAGAGTGGGTTATAGGGCAGGCAAATTCACTGGAAATGAACTCTTCGTTTTCATGTTTTTTTATAACTATTAAACTGGTTGGATTAAGAGGGTTAAAGGTTGGAACGAAAAGTTCGTGTTTTAATACATTGTAACCTAATTTAATTGCGGTTTCATATAAATTAGTGACATAACCATTCTTCTTCATTCTCGCTTTTGCTTCATCATTCGCTAATCCATAGTCTGGCTCTAGCAGAACAATATATTTTTTTGATATTCGATAAAGAGCTTTAAGTGCCTCAGTTTCCTTACCACCATTGGGTTCAATTGAGTGTGATGTGTATACGACATCAATGGAATTGTCTGCAAAAGGAGAATTAAACAAGTCACCCGTACTCAATCTAATAGATTCAAGATTCTTTAGATTTAGTGATTTAAGAAACTCGTTTGCATATTTAATTCTTGACCAAGAAATATCAAATCCAAATATGCTTTTAGGAGTGTTCTTGAGTTTTGGTAATAAGTTTCCCAAAGTTGAAGCTTCACCCACACCAATTTCTAGTAGAGAGTCAAATGGTTCAAGCTCTGATAAAACATTGGCCAAGTTTTCACAATAAACATTTCTGACATTCCTATTGATATCGGCTCTTGAAGTATATATACCGGCTTGTATATCATAACTTATTAGGATGTCTTCTAAATTATTCTTTTCACTACTGTCCAGACTTTTAAGGTATTGGATTACGTTTTCACCGTTATCATAAAGTTCTTTAATACGATTTAACATTTTTAATTTATCCATTGACGGTTATGGTTTGTTGGTAAACACATTGGTTTATTTTGTGCTAAACCCTTGTTGAATTGAGCTATTGAATTTTTCTGAAAAAGTACACATTTATTAATATACTAAGAAAGAACAAATGGTATTTAATACTATTTACAAGTAAAAACATTTGATAATTAAAAATTTAATAGTATTATTGTGATATCAAAATGATATCATCATGACAAACGAAAAAATAAATAAAGCAAGTAACGGTTACGTAATGCTCCTAGTACTACTGGGTGTGATTATTAGTGCAATAGCAGGTTTGATAATCACAAAAAGCCCAATTTTCATAGTCTTAGTACCAGTGATCTTGTTGATTGTTAAAGGTTTCTTTACCGTTAATCCGAATAGTTCTAAAGTAATGGTGTTGTTTGGAGAGTATAAAGGAACGGTACGTGATAATGGATTCTTTTGGGCCAATCCTTTTTATACGAGACAAAGGATCTCTTTAAGAGCAAGAAACTTTGATAGTGAGCGAGTAAAGGTCAATGATAAGATTGGAAATCCTATAATGATTAATGTTATTTTGGTATGGAAAGTGGAGGATACATTTAAGTCGGCTTTTGATGTGGATAATTATCAAGAGTTCGTTCGAGTTCAAACCGATGCTGCCGTCAGAAAATTAGCAGGCTCATACCCTTATGATAATTTTGATGATGAACAAGCTGAGTTAACTTTAAGATCAGGCATGGATGGAGTTAATGAAGCTTTAGAAAATGAAATTACTGAACGATTGGCTATAGCAGGTATAAAAGTTATGGAAGCAAGAATTGGTTATTTAGCATATGCACCCGAAATTGCAAGCTCCATGCTGAAAAGACAACAAGCTGTTGCCATTGTAGCTGCTCGTAAGAAAATTGTTGAAGGCGCAGTTGGAATGGTAGAAGATGCACTGGAAAAGCTTTCTAAAGATAATATTATTGACTTTGATGATGATAAAAAAGCATCAATGGTTAGTAATTTAATGGTTGTCCTATGTGGTGATAAAGAGGCGATACCAGTTATTAATACTGGGACACTAAACTAATATTTTGAGTAAAAGGAAGTCATTTGTTTTAAGGATTAATCCGGAGACATTTAAGCAACTTGAAAAATGGGCTGATGATGAATTCCGTAGTGTTAACGGTCAATTGGAATGGGTAATTAACAAAAGTCTTAAAGACGCCAAAAGATTGTCGAAGAAGCAACAATCTAAAGAGGGAAATACAGGTGAAAACCCCTAGTGCAATTGTTACATTGCTGATGACAGTTATTATCAATTTAGTTTATTCTAATAAGTATAACGGCTAAAAATATATTTCGAAGTTATTCTGAAAGATTAAATTGCCATGAAATACCATATTTATCTTCACACCATCCGAATCTTTTACCAAAGCCGTAATCCCCTGTCTCGTAGTTGTCCAGTGGAACCATCACCTGACCTCCGTTTGAAGAAAGTTTTTCGAATAAAGTTTTTATCTCATTTTCAGAGTTACACGCAACGAACAGTGATACCCCTGGATTAAATGACCAAGCGTGATTATAATTGCTTTCAGAAACCATGTACTCTTTGCCATTTAATATAAATACGCCATATTTGATAAGTTCAGGTGTTCCTCCAAGCTCTCCTTCTGAGTATTTTGTTATGCTTTTTATTTCCGAATTCGGAAAGACAGAAGTTTAGAAATTTAGCGCTTCTTGAGCCTTACCATATTGATCACCTACAAACGTTAGAAATGTTGTTATTTTCATCTTATTTAATTTTAGTTCGAACCCAAAAATGTCAATTAGATAACTAATTTACCTCTCGAAAGTTACCATTATTAACTAAAGGCAGAATTACCGATCTCATCACCTAATTCAAGCAGTAGATAGACTTTTGTTGGAATCTTCTTTTGACTGCTCAAGCTGATAGGATAGGCTGTCTATAATGGAATTTTGGGCGAATAGGACTTGGCCTATCAACAACGAACATATGATTAAAGTAATTCTGGTCATTTTTCTTCTTATTCTCAAATAGTATGCAACGTTTGGTATATGAGCTGTTTTATTGGCTTATATAAATTGTTGTAGCACGTTTTTTATTCTTTTACAATTCTTAGTGCCGCCTTGTTATTCTCACTAGTGATCTCAATGAAATAAACACCACTTTCTCCTTCAAGAAAAAAATCAATTTGATTAGATACATCGAATTTATTCTCAAATACTTTTTTTCCAATTGAGTTTCTCACGATTACATTTACTTTAGGATATATCTCTCCTAGATCAATTCTTAGGTTGCCTTTAGTTGGATTGGGGTATACGGCAACCCAATTGACTTGATTGGTTACAGTGTTTACGGACGAGATTTCGGAGCAAAAGGCCATATCGTTGATTGCGAGTATCATCTCATCACCTATAGATTTTCCAATATTTAAGAATGTTAGAGCATTGTTGTGGTAGTGATATCCCGCATCGTCTGGTGATTCAGAAGCAGCCATGTATAAAGGTTTGGTGTCGACAAATCCCACGGTTCCTCCATACATTATGTCATTGCAACCCACATTCTCCTGAGCTACAGAGATTATCTCTTGCATGTCTTGTGTCCAGCCCGAATGGGTTTCATACCCACCTTGTCCTGAACTTGCAATGACAAAGGGAAGGTTTGGAACATCCAAATCATTTCGTACGTCAGTGACTAAGTGGTTCAAGTTGCTTTCGTATTCGTTCAAGAAATCTTCAGAAGCACCATCATTCCATCCTTGGAACCAGGCGAATCCAGCAATTTCAAACTCACTTATTCCTAGGTCGGGAAACTCTGTAGTGATGTTCGCTGTTACATACTCCACTATCTCGATCATTGCATTGTAGTAGGCTCCCGTTGTTCCACCTGCTGACGGTGGTCGAAAATTCTCGGATAAACTTAAGCCACCCCAGGCCGTCTTGATTATCAGGACCGGATCTTGGTAATATTGGTCCATCTGGTAGCCGAACATCAATTCAGGTCCGATCAAATCAGGATTGGCCCCTTGCCCAATTGAGACATTGTCTCGAATGATGTCCCCATCCCCATTTTCGAAGTATAGAAATGCATTGTCCATGACACTCCAGTCTCCATCTGTCTCAAGCATGGACCATTGATCATCCGTATCGTTTTCTATGACATCCAATAGTGTGTTAGGGGAGGGATAACTTTCGCTTTGTCCTGTCATTGTTGCTTCAACATCTCCGAATGGATTTGTTACAGTCCATGAAATCTCAGCTCCATATGCCCCAGCACTATTTACAACAATGTCACAAGGAACACCGTCATCAAGAGTCAATATAGCGGTACCTTCAAAACCTTGAGATAATGTTCCTGTTGCTGTAACAACTCCGTCTTGGACAAAATCATATGTCCAACCGTTCCATCCGTCTCCGTAGCTATCTAACATATTAAACGTGAAGTCACAAGTTTCAGTGCCAAGATCAGCACATGATGGTATAAATGTTGCCAAAACATCGCCAATAGCACCGTTTGAGCCATCGTAGATTTTGCCTTGCCCCTGCATGTTGGATTGGCCCGCTAATACGAAAACCTGGACTGTTTGCTGAGCCGACACATTGTTTAAGAAGAAACTGAAAAGCGCGAGCCCCACAATAATTACATTTTTACTTAGGTATGGTTTTGTCATAATAGTTGGTTTTTGTCCATTGGTGAAATAGAGAGATATTAGCATATGTTACAACGGTCTACGTATATGATACGTTACAGTAGGTTATGTTATTATACACGGTGTTGTGCTTTCGTTATTTATTACCGTTAATCTTCTAAAGAATTTTATCATTGGTTATTGGTTGGTCATAATGAAGGCTAACGGTTTTGTGTATGGTTGGTTGCGTAAGCACTAAGATAGCAAAAAGGGAAGAGTTTGAGGAAAATTCAGAGAATTTTACGATTGAGACATAAACGCTATATCGGGCATCTCACTCCAATCGTTAGTGATGTGAGCTATAAATTCTGGACCATTATCCATTCTTATTTTCTTGGGTTTACCCTTTTTATTGATGAGAGGATTAAGAACCCATACTATTCGATTACTTGTTAATGAGAAGTCAATTTCTATATGAAGCGCCTCTCTATTGTAATCATCTATAATATTAAATGCTCTGAATCGTCTTTTGTTCTCCAAGACATCTGTTACAAAATCTATACTCCATGTATGATTTAGTTCTTTTGGGATTTCTAACGGTTCCATTATTCTCGCTGGTAAGCGTTTCTTTGCTTTTCTGGGTAATGGAAGCCCCAGTGATACATAAACTCTGTGCATACGTTTATGATTCCATGGTTTACCTTCATTACGTAATCTACTATAAGCTCTCCAAAATCCTTCTTCAGAATGTTCTAATGCCGTAATGCAGTCTCTATTTCAAGATCATCCTTAGGTTTTGGTTTGTAGTAATACACGCTCTTACTCATCTTAAGTACTCGGCACGCCCTGCTTATACCGAAATGAATAAGTTCCTTTGTTATTGCACGTTTGCGGCAAGGCTTTATAGCTTTTTTTCGATGATCTCTTTTGCCATTTCATGATCCAAGGCCAACGTAGCATACATCTGCTTAAGATTCCGATTTTCTTCTTCGAGCTCTTTAAGTCGTTTCAGTTCTTTGGAATTCATGCCTGCGTATTTTGATCGCCAGTTATAAAATGTAGCGGTACTTACGCCATGTTCTCTACTCAACTCTTCAACGCTTTTTCCGTTGTCAAACTCTTTCAAAATCTTGGCTATCTGCGTGGGTGAAAATTCACTCCTTCTCATAATTATTGCTTAAATTTAAGATTATTATTCCAAATTCAAACAGTGCTGTTTTGGGGGAAGCTTATCATTACGTTTACAGTTACCGTTGCAGTATCACAATTTGTTGGATTATATTTGATTTTGGCCCTTGAGTTGAGCGCTCAATCTTTTCTCTTATACATACTTCTAGAATTTCATCTCAATAAATCTTTTCAAGGTGGGTAAATGAGAATTCATGATAACAAAAAAAGGCCCCTTCGCAATCTTGTGAAGGGGCCTTTAGCTTTAAATTATTTTAATTTATTCAATAATAAGCTTCTCTATCATGATTGTTTCATTCACCGATAGATTGATGAAGTACATTCCTGAAGTAAGTTTTTGATCGAATGTTATCATTCTATTGATATCACTGCCAGCATTTGCAAATTGTTCGCTATGTACTTTCTTACCGTACATGTTGAATATCTCTACAATAACATCCTGATTAGTATCAATTACTTGATCAAACTTGATGTATGCTTGATCTCCAGCATTTGGATTCGGGTAAGCCGTAAAGTTTAGATTAAGATCAGCAGTGCCCTCTGTGAAGTTAAAAGCAATGGCTGTCGTTCCTATACCTAAAGCACATCCAGTTCCAGTTTGACTCCAGAATGCGGAAACACATCCGTTAGCATGCATCTTCACTTCGTTCTGAGCATGTATGGTGTAATTTCCTGCGCCAAGTGCAGTTGCAAATTCTCCAAAATTAAACGTTAGTTCACCAGCAGTAGATGGATCATGAGAAGGAGTCATAGCAACTACGCTACCAGACAAATCCTTAATTACCATTCTTACATTAAATACTGGTACCGGAGGAATGTTATACAACGCAATCGGTGCTACTATAGTCCACTCATAGGAGAAGTCAATAGGATCAATAATAATACACCCATCTAAGATCGTGTGATCCGCATAAGTCTTCACTTTAGTGTCAACTATTGTTACATCACCACCATTAGCATCATATACCCTGTAGTAATAGGTGTCTCCGATAGTCAATCCACTAGGAACACATCTCTCGATTTGTCCATCTCCATAATTATTGAAACAAGATCTACTAACAACGCAGTTGCCACCACCTAATCCAGATAGAGGATTGGGTGTTGCATCATATAATTCTACGGCCATGTCACTAATTGCAGCAATAGGGTCAGACGGATTGGCTCTCACAAGAATACCTTGGTTTTCAGCTTGAGCAACAAATGAATACCAAGTGTCAGCTAAAGGAATACTTCCATCACATGACTCTCTACTTAAGGTGGCACAAGCGACATCAAATGTATCCCATCCAGGAACACCCCAGATATTGTTAGCAGTATTCATTAATGCACCAGCAGATTCATCATTCACTGGGCTAGGACAAGGATCGATTCCTGTACAAATACAGTCAAATCCTACCACATCACCTTCAGTTTCAGAATTACCATCATCACAAGCATCACCGATATTCAAACCTAAAAGAGGACAATCAGAACAATCGATAGCAGTATTAACACAACCTGTTGCAGGATCACAAGAATCCGCAGTACATGCATTGCCATCATCACAATCGATAGCAGTATTAACACAACCCGTTGCAGGATCACAAGAATCAGTCGTACATGCATCACCATCATCACAATCGACAGTAGTATTTACACAACCCGTTGCAGGATCACAAGAATCAGTTGTACATGCATCACCATCATCACAATCGACAGTAGTATTTACACAACCTGTTGCAGAATCACAAGAGTCGGTAGTACAAGCATCGTTATCATCACAATCGATAGGACTATTAACACAACCAGTAGCAGGATCGCAAGAATCAGTAGTACAAGCATCGTTATC
>JBLIMR010000024.1:0-35798 GCA_047638815.1 Gammaproteobacteria bacterium | reverse complement strand
AAGAACTATTACAGAAATGTGAATCAATGGGCTATGTTAACTCAATTTCAAGGAACTGACGTGTTTAATTTCGAAGTAGTGTTAAAATACCAAGAAAGGATATATCGGAAATTATACTGGTTGTTTGATGCAGATTTGAATTTTATTCCTGATGTGGGAGTTAATGTAATGATTAACCCAAATTACAACACAGGCCTAAAAATTAACTTCGAAAAAAATTTCGAGTTCGCCATTACCGTAACGAACAAGCACATGAACTTACAATCTTACTATCAATCAATCAGTGCTAGTGAATTACCATTTCTATCATACAGTTTTAGAATGAATCTTGATAAAATAAAGTTGGGGACCAAATACCTGAGAATATAATTTTGTTATAGAGATATTTTATTTAGCGCATTCAAATTTTGGGCTAAGCAATTTCGACTTCTTACTGCCTAATAATTGGGTAATTTAGAATCTAATGTAATGACCTTTTCGATCTGCAATTTCCCAGTTCCAATAACATTCATAGTCCTCTGATCAGACTGTCCTTGCTGATTTACAAAATGCAACTCAATCTTGTTTTCGCCTATTTTCAGAGGAATGCGCGCATATTGGATGTTGTTTGGAAGCGATTGCCAGTTTCTTGTCTCCGCATGTTCATTGATAGCATTGAAAAGCCCTACGACAACACCAATATATTCATTCTCTTCCTTAATCGCAAGTTCGCTTATTTTTTTTGCCGCCAAACGTAATGCCGCTTCCCCAAGTTCTTTAGAAGATCTTTCTTTTAGCGTTTGAATTGCAATATTGTTATAGTCTTCTGTCAGTTCAAAGTCAAATGATTGCCCATTGATCGCAGCTGATGCATTGCTATAATTCGGAGGCCGCTGGACGTATTTGGGGTAAGCCAAATTGAAAACACTTAGGTCGGTGAAATCTCTTTTCTCATCATTCTCACCAATAGGAATTGGAAGGGAAATGCCCAATTCCTCATTTTGTACCATTAGATACCCTAATTCTTTACCTGGTAAAATAGAGAAGGTGTAGTACGTTTGACTTTTATAAGGAACCATGCCGTTTTCCCAAAAGATAACCACTTCACCACCTTCTGATTTTTGTGAATCTTCAAAATTCCCTCCAAATTTCTCTTTATAAAATAAGTGGTCATTTGTAAATCCCAGCTTTTTAGAAATCCGTAACAAATCTTTCTTCAATTGCTCAGGGCATGACACTCCGTAATACAGATTGTTGTGATTGTAATAAAGATCAACAGCATTTCGATAGGAAATAAAGGCATTGTTGGTTTCACCTATCAACTCGTATATCAACCCTTGCAAATTGATCGCGAAAGCATCTGTATTGTATCTGTTTTCCTTTCCAGATTTGTAGGAGTCATTCAAACGCTGAAGTTGAAGATTAATTCTTTTGGCTTCAACGAGTGCATCATCAGGTTGATTGAGGAAAATATAGTTTAGAGCTTTGTAATAATGGATAGTTACCTTTTCAAAGTCCTCACCCATATATGGCTTGTTTTCAGGGTTTGTAACCACTCCAAAAAATCGATTAACATTAGTGGTCTTATAATCCTCTAAATAATTGTCTGCTAAGTTCAGCGAAACATTACTCTCAGCATATTGACCGTTGAGGTATTCAGTTTTTCCTTTTTCAAGATAATATAGGAGCTTGTTTTTTTTCTTTTGCAAGAATTTGTTTTTCTCCAATTCTTTTAACGCCCCATCGGTGTTTCCATTGAGTAATTTCTTTTGATAACTAAGACTTTTCGTATTATAGGTACTGCATCCGACCATCAAGATGATCAATGAAAAAACAAGCAGTATTTTAATAATTAAAAATTTCATAGTTAAGATAAAAAAGCTTTGTAAATAACAGGAAAGCTTTTGAAAATCAATTAATTAACCCAATGCATTTGTTTTAGGACTAACTTTTAATTCTTTATGAATTTTTTAATTTTTTTATCCCCAATCCAAACCTTTTCATTCGTTTGCATGTTGGTTAGTTCCAAGTCAATTTGATAGAAGACCACTTTATCTTTTTTATAGGCATCAACAATAGAATTGATATTTCCTTGTAACATATAATCTGCTCCATGTTCCAAACCGAATTTCTTCATGGTGGATAGAGATGAATTCTCTTGTTGATCTGCTCGTTCAGCTCTAATTTCATTTCTCATCTCACCACCTTGAACGACACGAACCTTCTCGCCTCTGATCAGGGCTTTTTCCATGTCTTTAATGAAAGTTTCAGCTTCAATGTGCTCATGAGATTTGTTTCTGACAAGTCCAATAATAATAGTAGGTTCCTTCCCCTCATTATCTCTCATGTGATTTGAGACCCAGTTACCGGTGCGTATTTCTTCAATAAGTTCTTCCGCGGCTAACTTAGAGTCCGTATCATTCCATCGACCACTTAGGTCAATTTCTGTGTCTGGATCTATTCTAGTGATTTTTCGTGAACATGATTCTAGCGCCATCATACCAACTAGAATTATTGATAAGGTAATTGTTAATTTTTTCATTGTGTTAATGTTAAGATATTATACCCATAGAGGTAGTTAACTTTAAATTTTGTGTTTTTTATTGCTGAATTAGTTCCAAAGTACACAGCCTAATAATCCAAGTGACAATAGAGAATTGGAATTAGTAAAACTGTTTCTATAGCCTCTATTGAAACTGGAATTTCTATAGCTATTACTATAACCATAGTTGCCGAAACCATTGTTATATCCATAGTCAGAATCAATATAGGTTGTATTGTTAATCCTCGCCATTCTTTCTTCATGACGCCACACAGGTCTGTTTGCTCTGTGTTTTCTTCTTAAAGCTTTTAATTCTCTTTTTACTTTCAAGGGATCAATCGCTTTGTAGGTCTTTTGTAGGGTAGTGCCTTGGAGTACCGAATAGTCATTCGCACTGTCCTTGAATCTATCCAAGCTGTTTTGATAATTCGGATTCTGATCTGGAGTAAAGCTTTCTTGAGCGCTGAAATTCAGACCGATAATGATAAAAGTTGCAAAGAGTATAATGTTTTTCATGGTCACATATTTATATAATAAATGTATACCAATTTACGTGCCAAAATATGAAACAAGAAGTCAATTAAAGAATAGAGTATTCTTCCAATTGAAAAATCATCCTAAAACGTTATCAATCGCGGTAGCCAATTCCCAATCTTTATGCGTAACTGTATTATCCGCATCATGGGTGTTTAAATTGATTCTTACCTTGTTATAGAGGTTACTCCAATTGGGATGATGATTGTGTTTTTCGGCTAGAATAGCCACTTTAGACATGAATCCCCAGGCATCTACAAAACTATCGAATTCAAAAGTTCTGGTTAACATATCGTTCTCTTCTTTCCACATGATTTATTTGGTTATGAGATTGGAAAGGTATAAAAAAATAAATGAACCAAAAAAAGGATCTAACATGTCGTTAGATCCCTTGTCATGAGCTATACTCAATGCAGTGTTTAGTTTAATGCATCAACCACATTTTGAATGTCCACAGCTTTTACACTTTAAACATCCCTCTTCATATATAAGTCCGTCTGGATCTGTACATTCTGGGCATGTATGATCGGCAGCCCTAGTACCATCTGGAATAAACTTCTTCAAAGCTCTTGCTACTCCGTTTTTCCATGTATTAATAGATTCATCGTAAAGATTTAATCTTCCAATAAGCTGAACAACATATGGCAATGGCATACCGTGTCTTAGTATACCTGAAATAAGTTTAGCATAGTTCCAATATTCTTTCTCGAACGATCTTGAAAGTCCCTCAATAGTCACTTTGAAACCTTCTTTATCCATATATTGAAAGTCATATCGATTCTCACCTGCTTCGTTTTGATTTTTCAGTACCCAACCTCGATTTATAGAACTAGGTAAGTAGAAAGAATCTTCAGCTTTCCCCGTGAATATTTCATATGGCCTAGCGTCTAATACACCAATGACTGCAATCCATTTTTCATTGTTGTTTTGGAATCGGATAATATCAGCTTCCAATTTATGTGGACGCTTAGGAGCGTTTGTCTCAATAATTGAATTCAGTTCATCTGAACTTGGAGTATCGTTTGAAACAAGTACACCATTCCTAGAACCATCTCTATAAACGGTGATGCCTTTCAATCCTTGTTTCCAAGATTCAAGGTAGATCTCTCCAACTTCTTCCATGCTCACATCATTCGGCAAGTTAATGGTTGAACTGATAGAGTGAGTCGTATATTTTTGAACAGCCGCTTGCAGTTCGACTCTTTTTAGCCAATCAATTTCTGAAGCAGTAGATCCAAAATAGGGGCTTTCTTCTTCTTTATCATTTCCTGAAATGTCCATCCAAGTTTTTAGCTTGTTATGGTAAACTGTAAATTCTTGCCACTTATCTCCTAACTCATCAGTGTAATCCACAGTCGCAACTTTGTCATCTTGATTTATTTTTCTTCGTCTCTTGTAAGATGTCATGAATACAGGTTCAATGCCACTTGATGTTTGCGCAAGCATACTTAGAGAACCAGTAGGAGCTACCGTGGAAATTGAAATATTTCGTCTTCCTATTTCCATCATTCTTTTATGAACCAATGGCAACTCTTTTGCCATCATATCCACAAACTCTGAGGTTTTTTCAATCTCAGGATCGAAGCCTTCAAAGCTTCCTCTTTCCAATGCCATATCGATAGAGCTATCAAATTCAGCACGGGTCTTTTCTTTTATAATCCTTTCAACTTCTACTATTGCTTCATCTGAATCATACGCCATTCCTAAAGCAGCAATTGTGTCGCCTAATGCTGTAAAACCTAGTCCAGTTCTTCTGCCTTCTTTTCCAGTTTTAGCCAATAATTCCCAAACGGCTTTTTCTTCAGACTTAATTATGTCAGGTTCATCATCAGAATCAATTTTATTTGTAATTCTTTCAATGGCTTCCAATTCTAAATCCACCAAATCGTCCATTAATCTTTGGGACTCATATGCGATTTCATATAATTTTCCGAAATCAAATGATGCATTTTTCGTGAAGGGATCTTTAACAAAACTGTAAAGATTAATGGCTATCAATCGACAGCTGTCTCCACCTTGCATAGCAATTTCCGAACAGGGATTTGTGCTGGTATTCTTAAACCCAGGATAAACGGACGAGGTAGAGTAGTAGTGCTGACGATCCCAAAATATAAGTCCAGGTTCAGCAGTACTATGTGCACAAGTAATAATCTTTTCCCAAAGATCTCTAGCGTTTATTGTCTTCGTGAATTTTGGTTCATCCGATTCTATTGGCCATCGATGGGTATATTCTGAGTCACTCTCCACTGCCTTCATGAACTCGTCAGAAAGTCTTACAGAAACATTCGCTCCTGTAACTTTAGTTAGATCTTGTTTCTTAGTAACAAATTCTTCAATATCTGGATGAGCAACATCCATAGTTAACATCAGGGCACCTCTTCTGCCATTTTGAGCAACTTCTCTTGTAGTGTTAGAAAATCTTTCCATAAATGAAGCGGCTCCGGTAGTCGAACCTGCCGCATTAGAAACTTTTGATCCTGATGGTCTTAATCCTGATAAATCTACACCAACTCCACATCGTCTTTTAAACAGCTGGGCCAACTGCTGATCCGTTTTGAAAATACCACCATAAGAATCGTGAATTTCAGGCATGACAACACAGTTTGAAAGAGAAGCCAAACGATATGGATTTCCAAGTCCAGACATTACCGAACCTTGAGGAATCACGTAATTGAAATTACTGAAGAGATTATAAATTTCTTTTTCTCCTAGAAACATTCTGTTCTGCCCATATTCTGAAAGTTTTATGGCACTGCCATTTAAGTTGGCTTTTTCAAAATATTTTTTTTCTATTCTAGCGAACTCTGCCGCCATTCTTTTATGCATGTCGTCAGGAGTCAATTCTAGAAATTCTCCATCGGAATTTTTTAACGCATATTTATTCATCCATGTTGTTGCAGCCAACTCATCGCCTTTGAAATAGGCCAAGCATCTCGTAATGACATCATCGTATGAATATGTAACAACATCTGTCAGATGTTCTGTGGTTTCTTTAGTTTTTGAACTCATGTTGCCTATAGTTTTTTTCGCTTCCAATAATAATAAACAATTGAAATAATGTTTCAATTGTAATGTGCCCTTATGATTGATTCAGCATTAAATGTTTTGAAGATTAATTTTCCAAATACGATTATTTGAAATAATCAATCTTAATTTTATTAATTACAAAAACAGATTTTTAAATCTTATTTACTACAATGATATTTCACTAAACATATTGCGTGTAAAATGGATCGCAGGGCGCTTCTACAATTATATATTTTTATTGTTGTGGAATAGGATGGGGGAAAGGAATGTTATACACCATTTGAGTTGAATAATTCTTTGTAGCCTATCTAGTCCTATTCTATATGGGGTATAGGGCTGAATTATTTTTTAACAATGAGATAATTGCGAGAATAACAAACAAAAAGTTCACATATTTTGTTTGAAATTATTTTCGTGAGATGTCGAAATTAATAGATAGAAAATTTTGAAAAAAAATCTTAGGATGGATCTTCGAAACTTTTAATTAGTTGACTAAGGGAATGTAATTCTTCAGAGTCGGGAAAGATATTACACTCTTGTATTCCGCACTTAACAAAGTATTCGCAAGTGTTTTCTTTCTCTCCTTCCTCTGATGATTTAATAATAAAATCTTCGAGCTTTGAAGCCACCGACATGTCAGAAGTAACTTTATTTAATATTCTTGAACCATGTTTTTCGGTTAACGTTATTCGATCATTTTTTATTTTAAATAAATATTGATCTTGGATTCGTTCACCGTTTTTATGAGGGCATACTGTGTACACCGTGATGATTTTCTTATTCTTAATTTGACTCAGAAGGTCTTCATTTTTCACTCCGCAAGAATTGATTGAAAAAATAATTATTAATGCGAAATAAGAATAAAGTATATCAGAGAATATTTTCATTTAGAATCCGTTGTGTTGATTCCAAAGTTAATGAAAATATAAACTTGAATTTTAGCCTCTTCTTAATCCAACGATGGGGGCAACACAATATTGAAAATGATTCCAGGATGTTTATTTGAGACTTGCAACCGAAAACGAAAATGTGACAAATTTACTATCTGATCATGTTTACTGAGCCAAAAAACTCTCTCTTTTCGGGTGTGCCTGTAATATTCGCTATAATCTGCCAATTGTAAACCCCATCTGGAGCATAGAAATCTGGATTCTTTAGGCTACCGTTCCACTTCTCAGTAATGTCTTCACTTTCAAAAAGTATATTTCCATATTGATTGAATATTCTAAAAATGTAATTGTCTGATGAAGCACCTAACAAAACTGGATAGAAAAATTCATTGAGCCCATCACCATCAGGAGTGAAACTATTGGGAATAAAAAGGATGATGTCTCCTTTAATACTAATGACTTGACATAAGCTATCTGAGCACCCGTACTCATTATCGACATATAGGCACGTTTTCCAATTTAATTGTCCCGTATTGATCGGAAAATCGAAGATAGGATTTTCTTGATTAGTAGATTCTAAATCACCAAACTCCCATTGTGTAAATGTCGCACCATCCGAGGATTCATTCTCAAATTGAACAATTGGATTAAGCGTTGTGATATCCTGTGGGGAGTATGAAAAATCCGCAATAGATTCCGCCAGTATAGTGATGTGATCTTCAAAATTGACTTCATTTATACAACCTTCTGGAGATTCGATTTTTAAGTTGACATCATAACTGCCTTCTGTTCCAAAATAATATTCAAGCACATTGCATTCGTATAGAGTATCTCCATTTATTATCCACCTACAGCTATTGCCAGCGAAATTTTCGGGGGTCAAATTGGTTAGTTCAACCAGTTGCGGACCACACAAGATTTTTTCACTTGAAATAGCAATTGCAGGCAACTGATTAACGACTAAGGTTAAATCAAAAGCTTCGGAGATATTACAATCATCTGTAACTGTTACTTGAACGTTTGAAGTGTAAGAGGGGTTGTATATTGCTGTGCTATCAGATTGAAATAACAGGTCAATTTGGGACCAAGTATAGTTATAATTATCCCCTAAACCTCCTGTGGTAGTTACAGATATTCCAACATTTTCTCCAGAGCAAATTTCATCAGAGGAGACATTGGTAAGTGAAATGTCCGGGTAGAAATTAATATTGGCTATACCGTCACCAGTATTTGTGCAATATATGTCCGAGACTTCAGTAATGATGTATTCACCTTCTATTGTTGCTGGAATAAGAAAAGGTGAAGTAGTAGCATTCAGAGGTGTTTGTGAAATACCATTTATGGCATAGTCGATAATCCAACTTGGTGAGCCACTTAAAACGACTTCAATGGCTTGTTCTGTCCCTTCACAAATTGTGAAATCTCCATTTATAAAAGCGCTAGGTGGTGGTGCACTCGTGATGATTGAGCTGCCTGAAACTGAACCATTACAGAACAAGTCCTCAATCGATAGTAATTCATATACGCCAGTTTCGGTTAATGGGAATTCATATTGATTCGATTGATTGATCGTCAAAACATCTTGAGTAATTCCATCAATGGAATACGTAAGGTTAAAATCTGGCGTCCCAGTAAGATTGATGAAAAGTGAAGCGGCAGTATTTTCACATATTAAGATATCACCGTTTATTGATGCAGATGGCAAATCATTTATAACCAGTTCGCCAAAACCTGTCCCAAGGTTTGAACAGTTAGCGTCTTGAACGTTTAATATGGAATAAATACCATCTTGTATTACAGGTAAAGTATAGTTTGGTGAAAAAATCATAATAGGAGCCTGTGGGATACCATCTATACCGATAATTACCTCCCAAGGTCCAACGCCAGTAAGGTCGATGTTCAAAGAAGCTGGTTCCCCGACACAGATCTCTATTTCTCCTGAGATTACGGCAGTTGGTAAATTCAGGGCTGTTGCTATTATAATTTCATTGAGGGCACTGAAACAATTAATGTCCGTAATCCCTGTAAATAAGTATATACCCTGATCCTCGATAGGCAATAAGATTGGATTACTAGCAGATATGAAATCGTCTTGTGGAACACCATTAAAAGTATAGCTTATTGTCCACGGCCCATTTACAGTCACATCAATGGGAATGACTGTTGAAGTGCCGTTGCAGAATGAAATGTCTCCATTGAAACTTGCACTAGCAAGACAGGTGCAGAGAAATGAGTCTGCGACATTTGCCAATCCGCAATTGTCACCATCCGAGATCGAGATGTTATAATTGGATCCACTCAAAATAGGGTCAGAGGTAAAAAGATTTCCCGTAATTGCTCCAGGATTTCCAACGATGACATAGGACATTGGGTTCCCGCCAATAATATTAAAAGAGACGGTATATGTTAATTCATCAACCGAACAAGTATGTGTTACATTATTAATGGTTGGAATTGTAGCTACGGTGACTGATTCCGTGTGAGAGTTTTCGCAAGGCCCAGTAGTCGTGTATAGAACATCATAGGCAGTCCCAGCAATCCCATTGAATATTTCACCTGAAGTACCATCAATTGTAGCGCCATCAGATGGATCTATATCGAAAGTAAATGTACCACCTGGAGTAGCGATTAGTGTCGCTTCATTTGGCGCATTTGGACAGAAGTTTGTTAATGTAAAACTGGCATCATCTAATTGACCAAAGTTTGAACCTGGACCATTGAGCGCAAAATTTACTATATCTCCATTCCTGACAGGCGCTCCAACTTCTGAAATTAATTCAGATATACCAGTGTTATTTCCACCGGGTACTCCTTGGTTCATTTTATAGTATAGCTCAAGATTAATTTCATCTCCAACCAATTCATCGGCCATCATATCTTGGATTTCAATTTGTGTTAACGCCTTACTCCAGAGACTGACTTCATCAATTTTCCCATCGAAGAAAAATTCAGTCCCACAACAAGATGAAATAATTGTCCTGCCTATACTAAAGGGTCTATTTGTGTCAAGAAACGAACCATTTGCTGCAACTGATCCACTTAGGATACCATTTATGTACAAATTAAATGATGATCCATCGTAGATTAATGCAACATGCTGCCATTGTCCAACTTGAATAACACCATTCGGAGCCAAATATTCATAAAGCGTTCCGTTGGCAATATATCTACATTCAAGCTGTTGTCCACCCACCAATACAGCATACATACTAGAATTGGCCGTTTGTCCACCAAAGCTATTGTCTCTAAAGCTATAGAATCCTTGTCCGTAACTAAGGTTGTCAATACAAAACCAACCGGTCATGGAAATTCCGCTTGCTCCTGCAATATATTGAGAGGCATCCTGCACGAAAATTTCATCATTCGCGCCATCAAAATCAAGGTAATTCCCTGTCTGAGTCTTGAAATGTAGACTGATGAGGAAAAATGCAATTAATGTTGCTAGGTGAGAGATTCTTTTCACAGTAATCTAATGGGTCTGTCAAATTTGTTCTGCTAATATAGAGCTCTTTTGATGTCTTGCACTAAGATTGATTGCTAAATTATCGAAGTTTTACTTTTAAGAATAGGAGTAGGAAGACTATATGATGCACAATATTATTGTCTCCATCGTTGATTTTGGATAATATTTTACTAATAGTGTTGCGAGAAGTATCAAATCATTTTAAACCCTTATCCATTACTCTCAATATCTTACTTCCCCTTCCAGTAACGGCAACTTTTCCACATCGCATAACATCTTTTATAACCAAAGCCAGCTCATTTTTCAACTCCGGTTCCTCTTTGCAAATATTAAATAACGCTGTCATGGCAAATGCTTTTACAGCAACAGTTTCTTTAATGTCCAACATTCGATCCATTCCAAGATTGTAGATAATGCCTTGATGCTTTTGTGAAATCGATCTGTATTGTAAGACACGAAAGAAATTTCTTCGAAGGGCATTGTGAGTTTCGTCCATTTGAATTTTTTTAACCAAGGAAGGAATATGCTTTGCAAGCCAACTTGGATTTGCTTCAATGCAATGAAAGAAAACTGCTGCCGCTAATTGCTGCTCTCTGATAACATTTCCAAGCATCATTTTTATAAGAATTTTAAACTTTGATTTATCGGAACCGATTAGTTTGCCTGAGCGCAACATATTCCTCTTGCTATGCTCATATAAAATTTCATTTTTGAGATTCATGATCTGCTGGTCAGAGACTATTTTCTAACGATACGATGATTCATTGTATACTTATCGGTGGTGATTTCTAAAAAGTACACCCCAGAAGTGAGGCTAGAAAGATCGAGCATTGTGCTATTTTCAAAAAGTCCATTTTCTTTTTGTTCCGTAACTAAGGACCCTTTTAAATCATACACTTTAAAGTGATAGTTATTCTTCGCCCAAGTATCATCAGTTGTGATGGTGATGTAATTAAAAAATGGGTTAGGGGAGATGTCAAAAATATTTCCCTCAATTTCCACCATTTCTGTTTGAAGATCGAGACATTCATTTTCTGCTATTTCTGTTCTCATAACATCTATCATATCATAGAGAACATCTCCTGGGCAAACCGTGGCACTGCAACTTTGACTCGAGACATTACCATCTCGATGACCACAAACATTCGGAAGAATAATTTCTGATCCAGCATGTAATTCAGACGCTATAGGATTGATTGTTTTATCACATGCTTCCCATGATATAAGACTCTGCAGAGCCTCCATGGCTGCCTCAGATGGGCTAAGTGTGCTAAAGTCACCAATCATGCATATTCCAGTAGTCGCTTCATTCATACAACTGAAATGTGCTCCTTGAGCTTCGCTGCCTCGTCCTTCGTAGATGATTCCATTCGCATCTACAAGCCAATTATAGCCAATGTCATCCCAGCCGTTTGTGTTTACGTGCAAGTCAAAATAATATGCAACCACAGATGCGAAATTTTCACTTTCGTTAAATCCAGCAGAGTGATGGACTATTACATGTGTAGGTTCAATTTGTAATGGTTCTTGCAAAGGATCACAGCTTCCGCTTGGACACCAACATTCGCGACTGCAATATGCAGGTAACTCACAATCACAGTCAATACCATTAGACGCTCGTGCCGGTGACAACTCTAATTCACGTCTGAACGCAAAAAATAATCTAAAAGTTGGTTCTGCATTTTCTATAAGTGAAGAAAATTGAATTTTCTCAAATTGTCCAAAAACAGGATCTGCTTCAAAGGATCTACGATCCAATCTCACATTTTTAAATTTACTTCGATAGCTAGTCCAATCAGACCATTCTCCATTAACAAATGCTCGATATTGATAGACCCCAGTTTCTGCAGCCAACGATTCGTATGCTGAGAAACCAGAAAAGTCAATGTCATACTCCAATTGAAAAGTATACACCGGACTAATAAAGTATTCCTCTAAACTATCGGTTTTGAATGTTGGTTTTAACTCCCAAGTATTCTCTTGAGCATTTAAATCCAAAGTAAAACCCAAAAAAGAGGTTAAAATTACTACTATGAAAAATTGCAGTACTCTCACGATATAGATTGTCAGTAAAAAAACAGCCCAATCATTTCTAATGATCGGGCTGATTAAAGTTATTCTTCGTCTTTGCTACTCTCCTTTTCTTTAGGAGACTTTTTATTTTTTTTTATCTTCAAAAGGATATTCTCCTTGGCTTTATCCATAGTCACTTGAATAGAATCTCCTTCTTCCAAGTTATTATTGATTATTTGTTCAGCCAATGGATCTTCAAGATACTTCTGAATAGCACGACTCAACGGACGGGCACCATATTTCACATCATATCCTTTGTCGGCAATAAAGTCTTTTGCCTCTTCATTCAACTTGATTTTATATCCAAGACCTTCAATTCTGTTGTACAGTTTGGCCAACTCAATATCAATGATCTTATGGATATCTTCTCTCTTCAATGAATTGAACAATATTACATCATCAATTCTATTCAGGAATTCAGGAGCAAATGTCTTTTTCAATGCTTTTTGGATGACACCAGAAGCGTGGGTTTGTTTAGAAGCTTCCTTTGCAGCAGTACCAAATCCAACGCCAGAACCAAATTCTGCCAATTGTCTCGCCCCAATATTAGAAGTCATTATAATAATCGTGTTTCTAAAGTCGATTTTTCTTCCAAGACTATCCGTCAACTGTCCATCGTCCAATGCTTGAAGCATTAAATTAAATACATCTGGATGCGCTTTTTCTATTTCATCAAGTAAAACAATAGAGTAGGGCTTACGTCTAACTTTTTCAGTTAGTTGACCACCTTCTTCATATCCTACATATCCCGGAGGTGCTCCGATTAATCTTGAAATAGCAAATTTCTCCATGTATTCACTCATGTCAATCCTAATTAGGGATTCCTCTGAGTCAAACATAAACTTAGCCAAAACTTTTGCCAATTGGGTTTTCCCAACGCCAGTAGGTCCTAAGAAAATGAATGAACCGATAGGTTTATTCGGATCCTTTAATCCAGCTCTATTTCTTTGAATAGCTTTTACTATTTTGCCTACAGCTTCATCTTGACCAATAACACTATTTGCAATCACTTCTGGCATACGTGCTAGCATACCACTTTCTTTCTCTGCTATTTTCTGTACAGGTATACCTGTCATCATAGCCACGACTGAAGCCACATCTTCTGAACTAACTTTTTCTCTGTGCGTTTTTTCAGATTCCTCCCAGTCTTTTTTCGCTTGATCAAGTTTGTCTAGAGATTGTCTCTCTTTGTCTCTAAGTTTTGCCGCCTCTTCATATTTTTGGCTTTTAACAACTTGATTCTTTTCCTTTTTAATGTCTTCAATCTCTTTTTCAAGATCGATCACCTCTTTAGGAACGGTAATGTTGGAAATGTGTACTCTTGACCCCACCTCATCTAAAGCATCGATGGCTTTGTCTGGAAGGTGTCTGTCTGCAACATATCGAGCGGTAAGTGTAACACAAGCAACTATGGCCTCATCAGTGTAACTCACACCGTGATGGTCTTCATATTTGTCTTTAATGTTATGTAATATCTCTATGGTTTCGTCAATCGTAGTAGGCTCAACCAATACTTGTTGGAATCTTCTTTCTAAGGCACCATCCTTTTCGATGTACTGTCTGTATTCATCCAAAGTAGTTGCTCCAATACATTGTATGTCACCTCTTGCGAGGGCTGGTTTAAACATGTTGGAAGCATCCAAAGAGCCACTGGCTCCACCGGCACCTACTATAGTATGTACTTCATCAATGAAAAGAATAACCTCATCCGATTTTTCTAATTCGTTTATGACGGCCTTCATTCTTTCTTCAAACTGACCTCTGTATTTTGTTCCTGCAACAAGTGCAGCAATATCCAGAGCAACAATTCTTTTCCCGAAAAGAACTCTAGAAACTTTCTTTTGAACGATTCTTAAGGCTAGTCCTTCTGCAATGGCAGATTTACCAACACCAGGTTCTCCAATAAGAACAGGATTGTTTTTCTTTCTTCGACTTAGAATTTGTGAAACTCTTTCAATTTCTTTTTCTCTTCCAACAATAGGATCTAGTTTTCCTTCTTCTGCAAGTAAGGTTAGATTTCTTCCGAAGTTGTCAAGAACTGGAGTTTTTGATTTTGTGTTCGATGGTCTTTTCGAAGCGCTCTGTCCTTCTGATCCACCCGAATCACCAAATCCTAGATCTCCTGGATCATCATCAGCAGGGAATTCAGCCCTTGGACTTTCAACACTTTCATTCTGCATCAATTCATGAACAGAACTATAGTCAACGCCTAAGTTTTTGAGTTGCTGATGGATAATATTGTTTTCATCCTTTAGTATAGATAATAAAAGATGATCAGTGCCTATGCTTGAACTTCCATGAAGTTTAGCCTCTAGGTAAGTGATTTTTAAGATTCTCTCAGCCTGCTTTACCAAAGGTATGTCTGAGACATTTCTCTTGGACGAAAGGCTAGGCTTTATTTTCCCTTCAATGGCTTGACGCAGATCCATAAGATCCACTTTAAGTGTGTTTAAGTGTTTTATTGCTGAACCTTCTCCTTCTCTTAGTATTCCCAACATCAAATGTTCAACGCCTATATAATCTTGACCTAGTCTTAGAGCTTCCTCTCTACTGAAACCTATTACTTCTTTTACTCTTGGTGAAAATTTTGCTTCCATAATCGTGTTTGTATTAAATGACAGATACATATACGTAAGTCAGTCATCGAAGTTACTATCTATTGTCCGATTAGACAATTCAAAAATTGAACCAAACTGTGTATCATAGTGTGGTAATATCTTTGGAACTATAAAAGTATTTATGTTATTGTAAAAAGTCATCTCAAAAACCGCTTTTTTCCACAGAATTTTGTTAAAAATTAAGGGTGCTCAAAAAATCCATTAGTCAAGTGTTAATGGTACTTTCGAATGCTTAATTCAACGCCATTTGAAGCGTTGACCTTAGTTGCTAAAGCATTGATTTACAAACAATCAAGTTGTAGCGCCACCGAAAATATATAATTAAAAGAAAGATGGAGGGAGAAAATATTGTCAAGGTAAGCATTGAAGATGAAATGAAAAGCGCGTACATCGATTATTCGATGAGTGTTATTGTTTCTAGAGCTTTGCCGGATGTTAGAGATGGCCTAAAGCCGGTGCATAGAAGGGTTTTATACGGAATGTTAGACTTAGGTCTTTCTGCTGGTAGAGCGCATAAAAAGTCGGCTAGAATTGTTGGGGAAGTCCTTGGAAAGTATCATCCGCATGGTGATAGCTCTGTCTATTACGCAATGGTGCGTATGGCTCAAAGCTGGTCTCTCCGTTATCCTTTGGTGGACGGTCAAGGAAACTTTGGTTCTGTCGATGGTGATAATCCTGCGGCAATGAGATATACTGAGGCTCGATTGAGAAGACTGAGTGATGAATTGTTAGCAGATCTTGACAAAGAGACGGTAGATTTTGTTAATAACTTTGATGATTCCCTTCAAGAGCCAAGTGTTCTTCCTACTAAAATTCCAACGCTGCTTATTAATGGAGCAAGTGGTATTGCTGTTGGTATGGCCACTAACATGGCTCCCCACAATCTTACTGAGGTTATCGATGGTACTATAGCCTTAATTGATGATAGTGAGATCACGATTGAAGGGCTCATGGAGCATGTTAAAGCACCAGATTTCCCAACTGGGGGAACCATATATGGTTATGAAGGTGTGAAGAGTGCCTTTGAGACTGGAAGAGGAAGAATCGTGATGCGAGCGAACACTCGATTTGAAGAAACAAAATCTGGAAAGGATGTCATCATTGTAGATGAGATTCCTTATCAAGTGAACAAGGCCGACATGATCAAGAAAACGGCCGACTTGATAAACGATAAAAAGATTGAAGGAATATCAGATATCAGAGATGAGTCTGATAGACAAGGGATGCGTATCGTTTATGAATTGAAACGAGATGCAATTCCAAATGTGGTATTAAACACATTGTTCAAGTACACAGCGTTACAGCAATCATTCTCAGTCAATAACATTGCGTTAGTCAATGGGCGTCCGAAGTTGTTGAACTTAAAAGATATGATCTACGAATTCGTGGAACATAGACATGAAGTGGTTGTACGTAGGGCAGAGTTTGACTTGAGAAAAGCCAAGGCAAGAGCACATATCCTTGAGGGATTATTGATTGCAATTGACAACCTTGATGCAGTAATAAAACTTATTCGCGCAAGTGCTAATCCGGAGGTTGCCAAAGATGGCTTGATGGAATCATTTTCTCTATCAGAATTGCAAGCAAAGGCAATCCTAGATATGAGGCTTCAAAAACTTACTGGTCTTGAAAGAGATAAGATAAGAGCGGAATTTGATGAATTGATGAAAACAATCGAGCATTTAGAGGCTATATTGGGTGATAAGGAAATGAGAAAGGACATCATCAGAACTGAGCTCAATGAAATAAAGGATAAGTATGGTGATGAAAGAAGAACACTAATAGAGTATAGCGGTGCTGAAGTGAGCATTGAAGATTTGATCGCTGATGAATCTGTGGTTGTGACTATTTCACACCTTGGATACATGAAGAGAACGTCATTGCATGAGTACAGAACTCAGGCAAGGGGTGGAGTAGGATCAAAAGGCAGCACAACTAGAGATACAGATTTCTTAGAGCATCTCTTTGTGGCAACCAACCATAACTTCTTAATGATATTCACCGAGAAAGGACAATGTTATTGGATGCGGATATTCGAAATACCAGAGGGTAGTAAAACATCCAAAGGTAGGGCAATCCAGAATTTGATTAAGGTTGAGCCGGGAGATAAAATCATGTCATATCTAAATGTAAAGGACCTCCGAGATCAGGAGTATATCCAAAATAACTTTGTGGTCATGTGTACTGCTTTGGGTACAGTGAAAAAGACAAGTCTTGAAGCCTATAGTCGTCCAAGACAAAATGGTATTAGAGCAATATCCATTAAAGATGGAGATCAATTACTCGAAGCTAAATTGACCAATGGAAATAATGAGATAATCATTGCTTCTAAAGAAGGAAAGGCGATTCGATTCCCAGAAGCAAAAACCAGAGCCATGGGACGTACGGCTTCGGGAGTGCGTGGAATAAGGCTAGGAAGTGATACGGATAGAGTGATCGGAATGGTATGTGTAGAGGGAGAACATGAAAATATTCTAGTGGTTTCTGAAAATGGATATGGTAAAAGATCTCAAGTAGACGGTTACCGTATAACCAACAGAGGTGGTAAAGGTGTTAAAACCATAAGCATCACTGAGAAAACCGGAAATCTAATTGCTATCAAGCAAGTGATGGATGAAGATCAATTGATGATTATCAATAGGTCAGGTATTGCGATACGATTATTGGTCTCAGAAATGAGAGTAATGGGAAGAGCAACTCAAGGTGTTAAATTGATTAATTTGAAGGGGAAAGATAAAATTGCAGCGGTTGCTAAAATTTCTATTGCCCATATTGAGAATGATCAAAATGCTAACATAGATGAAGATCCTACGCCAGAAATGGACCCTGAAAATGGACCTGAAGACATTCCTTCAATAGACTCTAAATCAGACTCCAGCGAGGAGGAATAAATTTTTGGCAGCATTCTTGATATTCACTCTGTGGATTAATGATTATCTTTGCATCCCATAGATACAGGGGCTTTAAAAGGCGCTATGATGGGATAAGTAATGGTAATAATTATCTGAAAAATTAATTTAAGAACACATTAATAATCGATATAAAATGAATAAAAAGTACCTCTCAAGTTTGGTCATGATCATGTTCCTAGCTGGAACAATTGTGGCGCAAAATAGCAAAGTGGCTAGTGCTAAGTTGGCCTATGATGACGCAACATCTGTTATGGCTGGAAGCGACATGGAATCTCTTCCTCAAGAAGATCTTGAGAAAATAAAGAGTAAATTGACAGCCGCTGTAGGTTATATAGAACCTGCGACAACACACGAAAAAACTGCTATAAAGGAAAAAACTTGGAGATATCGAGGTGATATTTACCAATTACTATCTCGGTTTCTAGAGAAGCCAGGTTTTTCAGATATCAGTCCGAATCCTGTTGAATTGGGTGCGGAGTCATACATGAAAGCCTTAGATCTGGATACGAAAGGAAGTTACGAGAAAGAAAATACTCTTGGACTTTCTATTATGCAGAACATCTCGGTGAATTCTGGAATTAACTTGTATAACGTTGAAGATTACGCTGGAGCATACAAACATTTTGATTCTGCTAATATGATGGCTGATAAAATGGGCATTGTTGATTCTACAGCAATTTTCAATGCAGGACTGTCTGCTGATAGAGCTGGTGATAATACTAATGCAATGATGTATTACAGAAAGGCGATTGACATGAAATTTCCAGATCCATCATTGTATAAGTTTTTATATGATGTGACAGTGAAAGGTGGTGACAAAGAACAAGCATTAAAAGTATTGAAAGAAGGTCGTGTGGCACATCCAAATGATCAAGGATTGTTAATCGATGAAGTGAATGTTTACCTAGAAGATGATAATTTGGAAGAGGCTCTTTCAAATTTAGAAATGTCTCTTAAGAATGACCCTGACAACTCAGTGTTGAACTACTCTGCAGGGAGTGTCTATGATAATCTTGGTAAAATGCCTGAAGCAAGGGCTGCATATGATAAGGCAATTAGCTTGAATCCAGATTATTTCGAAGCAAACTACAACTTGGGCGCTTCTTACTATAATGAGGCCGCTGCAATTATTAAGGATGTTAATCAAATGTCTTTAAGCCAATCAAAAGAAATGGCCGTTGGTACTGAAAAAGCAAATGGTCTTTTTAATATGGCAATGCCATTTTTAGAGAAAGCCCATGAATTAGATGCTGAGGATGCAAGTACCGTACAGTCTCTTAAAGAAATATATGTTCGTCTTAAGATGACGGATAAATATAAATCTTTGAAATAGTTAATTAGACTAAAAGATTTAAAGACCTCAAGATAAAAGAAAAGCTCAGCATTTAATGTTGGGCTTTTTTTATACGTTCAAGGACAGAATTATTAACTGGTAAATTTTGGGCCTTGGTTAGCGAAACCCAATCTGTAAATGGTGGTCTAGATGAGGAGTTGCTTGTTGAACAGGAGCCATGTGATGCATATGATTTGATCTATTTCTTTACAAATCATGTCTTTCAGGAATCGGATGGTTCATTGAGCTGTGATTCTTTAAATCCATTCTTTTATGAGACCACTTGGGCTTTTAGTTTAGATGAAGATTCTATAATCGTTGATGAGGGATTTACAATTTATATTGATAATTTGACGAGGACTAACTTCGTTTGCGTGAAATGGAATGTGATTTTAGCTGAGATTTTACTAACTGCTACATATATTCCAATACGTAGTACTGCACTTTAATATAAGAAATAACCTCCTTTAATCTTTTCTTTACCATTGTTCACGTGAAGTACGATAAATTAGTTTTAGGCAATATTAAATAATCCCCTTGATCATAAATGTATTATTGATTTTGTCGTCAATATTTAAGTGAGTGTATTCACCCAGTAAAATGGGTCTTTTTACTATTTTATTTGTCAATTTTTCGTATAAACTTTAAAGACATCAGACAATTCCCTGGGTATGTGTTCAACTATTTAAATACTTACAATCTGAATATGTTTAAATTTGAATCTTGAATAAATAATATTTCGCGCATCTGTGCGTTGGAAACCCCTTTAGGTACTCTGTTAAAAACCAAATTATTTTTCATACTTTTATGAACTTAAGGAAGAGCTATAATGGCTCTATCCAGTATAGCCTAGCGTTTTCGTTAGGCTATTTTTTTGATAATAATCCTCTTGATACACATCATTGTTTTTCCATAAAGTGTAAATCAGCAACAATAACTTCCTCTGGATGAATGTGGCTGCTTAGAACCTGGCTGCCAATATGTGGGCATAGAAGAAATAAATATAGGACTGGAAAACACCATGTTGGTTTATCCCAATCCTGTGGTTTCGGGAAACGAAATCAACATTCGTTTTTCTCCACAAGGAGTTGCTAAAATGCCTTAAGTTAAAAACATAACGCAGCTTGCAGTTTTTGATGCCTTGGGAAGAGAAGTACACAGTCAGGATGTTCGTTCTACTGGGAGTAATGATGCTTTTGAATTACAACTGAACTTGCCAAATTTCGCGAAAGGAAGTTTTAGTGTGCAGTGGTATTATGCCGGCCCTTCGACAAGCTCAGGAACCTTCGGTTCTATTACAAATGGAAGTAGGTGGTTTGAGGCGGTGAAGTTTGTTATTGAATAACTATATGATGAAAAAAATGTTTACCCTACTAACCTCACCTTATAGACAAAGGCAGGCGGGACGTTCAGTAAACAAAAATCTAACTTACAGTTTTTGAAGTACTTATTGATCTCCTTATAGTCTAAGAGTGAATATTGATACTGTACAAATAGGCCGTTTTTGACTAACTTCTTTTTAATGTTACTGTAGATATCCGCTTTAAAGGCCTTGTCGAACATTGCCAATGGAAGGCTCGAAACAACCACATCATATGAATTGTCCTCTAGTTTTGAGAGTTCGGTCACATTTTCTTGCATGACACTTAATCTATCATCCTTTATTTGTCTCAAGTCTCTAGCAAAGGTTTCATGTATTTCGTAAGAGGTGACTACAGAGTCTTGATTCAGATTTTTCAGGATTTCTTTGGTGATAACACCATTCCCAGCGCCCAATTCTAGAACTTTAATTTTTTTATCAAACTCAATGTCCTTGGTCATCTTTCTTGCCAAGTATTGGCTGCTAGAAGAAATGCTACCAATTTGCTTGATATTCTTTAATGCTTCTCGAGTATGACTGGATTTTTTCATCTAAAATAATGGAGGTTGAAGATACTGAATATAATTTTTTCAGTACAGTATTACTTGCAGAATGGAGAAGTTAAAGGCTAAATGAAGTTGTTAAGTATTGATTTCCAAGTGATCAACAAGGCATGAAATCAAATTTTTCTCAAGGAGAAAAGAAACTCTACGCCACCATCTTTTTTAGATTTTGCCGAGATTTCACCCTTATGAAACTTCACGGCATTGTTGACGATAGCTAGGCCAATGCCCGTACCTCCAGATTTTCTTGTACGTCCAATATCAACGCGATAGAATCGTTCAAAGATTCTGTCAAGATGTTCGTCTTCGATCCCTATACCATCATCCGAGTATGAGAAATGGTAAAAGTATTTGTCTTCTTTATACATACTAATAGATATATTGGTGTTCTCACCAGCATAATTAATGCTATTATCTATGAGGTTTTGGAAGATGGATAGAATAAGTTCTCTATTTGCAGATAGTAAAAGATTAGAAAAGATGTTGTGACTTAGTTTCATTTTATTCTCGTCCAACCTTATCTGTGTGTTCTCAATTATTTCATTGATAAGTTCGAATAAGTTAAACTCATCTTTTTTGAAAACATCTTTAGTGCTTTCCATTTTGTAAACAGTCGATATATCTGAGATTAATGATCCCAATCTTTCAACCTGTCCGTGAGCTTTATGCAAAAAGTGAATCTTTTTCTCATCCTCCAATTCAGGTTTGTTAATAATGGTTTCCAAATAGGCCTGGATGGCTGCGACTGGTGTTTTCAATTCATGAGCAATATTAGAGCTCATCTCATTTTTTATGATTTCACTTTTCTCCTTTCTTGTGATGTTCGTAATGATAATCTCGAAACTTTTATCAATGAAAATTATGCAGCGAATATTAAAGAACCTATTACCATGTTCTATTTTTATCAACTTCTCTACTTTCTGATTACTCATTTTAATGCCATCATAGCCTATACGCATATCAATAAATGTATTGAGTTTTTCGAAACCTGATACTTTGAAAATGTCTGTCTCATTTTTAAGAGACTTGTCCGACAAAAGGTTGCTGTATTTACTGAATTGCTTATTAGAAATCAAGAGTTCCTTGTCAGATGAAAAGATGGCAATTCCCTGGTTAACCGCGTTGAGATGTCTATATATTCTTTCTTTTTCAACTGATAGTTGATCCCGTGTTTTTTGCAAATTTCCGTATACATTAACCAGTTCATGGCTAATTTCTCCAATTTCATCATCTTCAAAAGCAAATAACTTTTGGGGATTGGAATTTTCTCCCATTCCTACAGCTAGATCTCGCAATTTGGAAATGCTCAAAGAAAATTTTCTTGTAACTAGAAAAAGAAGACCCCAAACCAATAAAAATAATCCAAAAATGAAGTAAAAGAATAATCGATTTGCTTTTAGAAAATTAATGATATTAACGTCATAGATTACGGAAGATCGGATATAATATTTGCCAATGTTTTTTGCGTAATAATAGTATTCAAGTCCAGTTGTTGCTGATTTTCTGACACTAACACCAGGGCTGTGAGTAGCAGCATCAATGATTTCAGGTCGAGATCCGTGATTCTCTAAATTAAGATAATCATTCACAGAACTATCGTACATGACATTACCATTAATTCCAATAATGGTCAACCTAGCATCTTTTTGCGGAAATATGGATTTTAAAGAGTCAAGTCTAGCAAAATCATTGATTTCAAAAAGTCGATGCTTCTCGATGTACTTTCGCGACATTTCACCAATGTCGTTCAGGCTAGTTTCTAATTGCCCAGTTCTAAATGTTCTTTCACGGAGATATTGAAATGTCCCTGTGATTAATAGAAAAATGACAAATACAGATAGATAATAAACCTGAAGTTTTCTTCTGTATGAGAATTTTGCCATGAAGCGAGATTAAGATTTTTCAAAAAAATAACCGTATCCAGATCTACTTTTTATCATTTTACCGTAGGGCCCCAATTTTTTTCGAATTCTAGCAATATTAACATCAACAGTTCTGTCAATGACTATAACATCCATTGACCAGATTTTATTCAGTATGTCCTCTCTAGAATACAATTTGCCCTCATTTTGCAATAATAAAACTAAAATTTCAAATTCTTTCTTGGTCATTTCTACCTTCTCATCATCAATGCGTACTTTCTTTCGATCAAGATCAATTTTCAACTTATCAACCTTCAGTGTTTTCGTCTTAGACTTTTTCGCTTTACTTAAGGAGGTTCGCAAGATGACGGCATTGACACGAGCAATTACTTCTTTGATGGAAAAAGGTTTAGAGATATAATCGTCAGCCCCCAAATTAAAGCCAGTTAGTAAATCATTCTCTGTGTTTTTGGCGGAGAGGAAAATAATAGGAGTTTTGACGTTTTGCTCTGTTCTTATTATATTGGCAAACTTATATCCTGATATTCCACCCATCATAATATCCAATAAGATGAGATCATACTGTGAAACAGGCAACTTTAACGCTTCTTCCGCTGAGTGAGCAACCTCTATTGCGAAACCCTCACTTTCGAGATTGAATTGTAGGATTTCCGTCAAATCTTCCTCATCATCGACAATTAGTATCTTTTTTTTCAAATGATTTGGGACTAAGGTTCCCGCAAAAGTAAACATATGCTTAAGATTGTCCTATGGTAATTAGATAATTTAGTTAAGATTATAACTCAATGACATGCCATATGTTATGCCTGGTCTGAATTGGCTATAGAAATATTCCTTATTGTTGTATGTATACGTTCTAGATATGGAACTGTCTAATAAATTCTTAGCGCTTAATCTCATAGAGAATTTATCACCTAAATTTTTAGTAACACTGAGATTTAATGAGTGGAATTCTTGCTCAAAAATGTTTGGCGTTCCTGAAACAACAACTACGGCTAATTTCTTCCCAGCCATGTTATAGCTGAGATTTGAACTCAAGCCCAATTTTTCGCTATCATAGCTCAACTGTCCGTTGACAACAATCGGAGACTGACCGAACATTACCCTTGTGTTCTTGGTTTTAGGGTCAGTCGCTTGAATGGCCTCAAGTTCTGCGGTCTGAATTGTAACTTCTGATTTAACAATTGTCACATTCGTTCCAATTTTGAAATTTCTGAGAGTAGGAGTGAAGTCAAGGTTTTGTCTCAACTCGAATTCTAAACCGTATAGATTAGAGTTGTCAATGTTTTGCCATGTCAACTCAGGATTTGCAGCAATAGGATTGAAAGTTGTTTCAATAGGGTTTCTGAATTTTTTATAAAAGGCTCCGATAGATAATACTTCACCACCATTTTGAAATCTCTCCCATCTGATATCGATGTTATCTACCAAGGTTCTAACCAAATTCTCATTACCAATCTTAGTTTCACCTGTTGCATAATCGTATGACGCATATGGAGCAAGCTCTCTAAAAGTGGGTCTTGCCAAAGTCCTTGTGACTGCGCCTCTAAGGTTCATGTTATCATCCAATTTATAAGTTAAATTTAGAGATGGTAATACGTCAATATTATCCAATGATCCTGTTGGAATTTCAGTGTCATAGCTTTCAATAAAAATATTTGCCATTTCAAGTCTTGCACCTGCTTGTACTTTTATGAATTCATTAAGGTTAAAATATGTAAGGGCATAGGTTGCAAATACATTCTGCTCGCCTGTATAGTTGTTTCTCAATTCCGAGGCATTTTGAACATAGATACCGTACGTGCCCTCAGCAGTTTGGCCAATGTTGTCATCAGAAAAATAATCTTCAACACTTCCGCTATATGAATTGTTCTGGCTGTTGATGTCGACTCTTTGTTCTTCGAATTTTCTGCTTTTATAGATGTTTGCAAAACCAAATTTCACCTTTGCATCGGAGCCCAAAATGGTAACAGGTAATTCAAAATCAACTTTGTTATCAATGTTGAATTCATTCATTTCCCTAGAGAATCTCGCTGGTAAGGAATACTTTGATTTTTCAATCAAGAACAAAGTGTCCGCATCTTCAATGAAATATGAATTCGTAAGATATCTTAAGTCCGGTGATTGTTGAGTCGCGTTAGTTAATGTGCTCATCCATTCGAGTCTTAGTTTACTGAATTTCTCAAGGTAATGGGACCCTTTTAACTGAACTGATGAAATAGCTCTTTGGACATATGATAGCTCTCTTGTTTGTTGGAATGATCCTATTTCATCTGTTGGTCTTTCTCCATCAAGAAAAGATGCCATTTTTGCACCACTTCTGTTATGAATTCCCACTATTCCAATTGTATTATTTGGATTCAGTTTTAGATTGACGCTAATTAGACCTCCAATCAAAATTTCTTCTTTGCCTCTGCTAACATTCAATAGTCTTTCCTTGTTTAGGTCTTCATTATCCATCCCAGTTAATTTATATCTCCCGAGAACGCCATCATCATAGCCTGTGAAATTTCTTTGATAACTCAAAGATCCATTATAACCTATGACTCGTTCACCAATTTCTATTTGATTTCCTATGGAGAATCCATGGCCGTGATTGAATGTAGAAGTTTTGGTTTCTACTTCCATGTTCTTGTTGAATGATCTTGTGATATCATCCAATTGATTATTGTTTTCGTATAGGTTAGGAATAGACGCTACATCAACAGGAAATGATCGAGATCCATCTTCGATAGCAAGGAAATCAGTACTTCCTCCTTCGTAAGTTAAAAAGTTTTTATTTAAATTACTTCTGGAGTTAAAGTCTAAAGAAGTAGAAAAACCAAGTGAGAATTGATTTGGGAAATCCTTTGTCTCAATGTTGATATAGCCTCCAGAAAAACTGGCAGGCAATTCAGGCGAAAATGTTTTGTGAACAACTATGTTATTGATAATATTGCTTGGGAACAAATCCATTTGCACCGTATTTCGGTTTGGATCTAAGCCAGGAATCTCAGCTCCGTTAAGTGTAGTTAAACTATATCGATCACTCAATCCACGAACATAAACATATTTATCGCCTTCTATCGAGATGCCCGAGACTCTCTTTAAGGCTGAGGCAGCTTGACTGTCTCCGTTTTTGGAGATTTCTTGTGAAGAAATTGCGTTGATAACAGATGGGGCCTTTTTTTGCATGCTGAGGATAGCCGTTTCACTATTTGATACCTTTCTTGCGCTAATGACAACCTCGTCCAATCCACTAACTTCTGTGGTCATGGCAAAATATTGGTTGATTGTTTCGCCAGCTTTTACTGTTATATCTGTGATTTCCTTTTTTGTGAATGAAACGTAGCTACAAACAATAGTGTAGGTTCCAGGAGCCAATTCTAATCGGAAATTTCCATCAAGATCTGTCATAGCCCCTATTTGTGTGCCTTTTACTTGGACTGCCGCACCAATTAATCCTTCAGAATTTGATTGATCAAACACTTTGCCCGTCAATGTCCCTTTTTGTGCTAAAAGTAGAGATGGAAGTGCTAGTAAAATTAAAAGTGCGAATTTTATATTTTTCATAATTGAAATGGGTAATATTGCGGAAAGGGAACCAGCCCGAAGGCCAATCCCCAATATATCCGCAAGATATATTTTGTTAGGTTTTTTAGTCAATTAGCCCGTTTGATGAAATTAGCGTCCAGTCGTTAGTCCAGGAATTGTCTCCTGGTTCGAAAGCTCCTTTGTAGTCAACATTCTCAAACCATGAATTGGGATATGACGCCATATTACTAGAAACATCTCCAGTAGGTACTAGTGTCCATGATGATGCGTTATATGAAACCCCAGGATTTGAAACCGAATTTCCTGCACTTGTAAAATAGTTGGCAAAGTCTGTTGAAGCGTTTGTAGAATCTGGATTTGCAGAAGCCCCGTCTCCAAACGAAACCGTGAATAGACTTTCAGCTGATCCATCCGAAACATCATAGAAGATATTGTTTTTTATCTCTAAACTTCCAGATTGAAATCTGTCATAAGTACATTCTCCACTAAGTAACTCAATGTCTATACCCTTTCCTTGGTTTAGAAAAATACTATTTACGTAGTGTCCACCTGCATTGTCTCTAAATGTTATAATTCTTGATGTATTATTTTGACCTCTTCCCATATAGGTGGCGTTGTATATCATTGGTGTTGCGTAGGGTTGAGCCGTTTCTGGATCAGTACCACCATCATGCTCACCAATTCGATCACCCTCATTTTCATCTTGAATGGCAAGCCAAAATTGCCCCATTCCCCTATAGCCCTCATCATAGTCAAAACTATCATCTCCGCAATATGCCACCACCATGTTTTTGCAATTTGGCATGCCTCCGAAGAACTCAACTCCATCATCAGCATTGGAAATAACTTCAATGTGATCAATCGTAGTTCCAGAACCAACACCTCCAAGTGTTAGACCGTTAATTTCGTTTCCATCGCCAATGTCAGTTCCTCCATGTCTTATTGAAACATATTGCAAAACACCAGAGTTGTCCGTGTCACTGCTTCCGCCATAGATTCCTCTAGATTCACTAGTCGGGATTCCTTCAATAGCGGATTCACCTGGGGTCGAATTTAAAGAAGCATTTCCCAAAACAATAAGGCCTCCCCATAAACCACGTGCTTTCCAATCCACATTGCCGTCAAGATTGTCTGCTTCGGCAGTAAAGATTATTGGGTTGTCAATAGTTCCTTCAGCCATTATTTTCCCTCCTCTAGCAACAATCAATGCACTAGCATTTACACCGGTGCCTGGATTACCTTTTATTACAGTGCCAGGTTCAATGGTCAATGTCTGACCGGAGTTAACAAATATAAAGCCGTCTAGGATGTATATGTTATCGTTCGTCCAAGTAACTGTTCCTGTTCCATTACCATTGTCAGAAATAACTGTTCCGTTAGTAATCACTGGATCTGGAGTAAATTGGTCATCATCGTCTTTACATGAAGTGAAGGCAATTGAAAGGGCTAGTGCTGCAAGTAAAATATTAAATTTGTTTCTTAACATAGGGGTTGTTTGATTATTGTTAATCTGTTTTTTAAATTACAATGCAAAACTAGAGCGGGATCTTATCAGGACGATTTCAAAAAGATTACACATTTGTTACATCATTTTTGTATTCTGCCCTGTATGTATGCTACAACCACCAATACAATCAAACAATATCAAATGAAAACAAGAAAATTAATCATCCTTGGATCGTCCAGAAGTGGTGGAGATACCGCCAAGTTGACTCAAAAGCTTAAAGAGACCTGTCAATGGGATCTGTTAGACTTGAACGAATATGATATTACATATTTCGATTATGACCATAGAAACAGAGAGGATGACTTTTTACCACTGATGAGAAAAATTATTGAGAACTATGACGTGCTGATACTGGCAACGCCCGTATATTGGTATACAATGAGTGGAATTATGAAGGTGTTCTTTGATCGAATATCCGATCTGCTAACGATCGAAAAGGATCTTGGTCGACAATTAAGAGGAAAAAGCATGGCGGTTATTACCGCTTCTGGGGGTAATGATGCGGGAGATAATTTCTGGATTCCATTTAAACTTTCCGCAGAATACCTTGGGATGAAATATATTACTCAGCTCCATACTTTTCCACCGGAAATTGATGAGGGGGAGTTGTTGAGATTTGTTAGTGAGGTGGAGCGTTTTGATAACTAATTGATTTAGAATAAACCCACCAAGCCATATATTTTCATAGTTTTGAACTTTGTAGATCATACTATGAGATATTTATTTTAGATGAAAAAATATTCAGTCATTGTTCCAGTGTATAATCGCCCTTCTGAGGTAGATGAATTGCTTGGAAGTCTTCAAAGTCAAACTCTCAAAGATTTTGAAATTGTAATTATTGAGGATGGATCTACTGAGGATTGCAAATCAATCATTGCAAAGTATCCTGATCTGGAAGTAAACTATTTCTTCAAAGATAATTCTGGTCCTGGGGATAGTCGAAATGTTGGTATGACTAAGGCCAAAGGACTGTGGATGATATTTTTTGATTCCGATTGTGTTATTCCTGAAGCTTATTTTCAGTCCGTAGAAGATCATCTTCAAATAAATTCGTTAGATACTTTTGGAGGTCCTGATGCTGCACATGAGTCTTTTACTACGATTCAGAAGGCAATTAACTATGCAATGACATCTATACTGACAACGGGTGGAGTGAGGGGAAAGGAGAATAAGCTTGATCAGTATCAACCGAGAACATTTAATATGGGGATCAAACGTGAGGTCTTCGAAAAGGTTGGTGGTTTCAGTGATGTTCATCCTGGAGAAGATCCAGATTGGAGTTATAGAATTATGAATGCTGGATACAAAGTAGGTTTGATTGAATCCGCTTATGTTTATCACAAGCGAAGAATTGATTTTAAAAAGTTCCTGAAACAGGTCTATAAATTCGGTGTCGCTAGAACGATATTAATAAAGTGGTATCCTGATAAATTCAAACCAACATACTTACTGCCTACTTTATTTCTTTTGGGAAGTATCGGTTTAGTGATCTGTGGTGTCTTATTGTCTAAGTTTTTTATAAGTCCGTTGCTCTTCTTGGTAATCGTTTTATTTATAGATGCCTTAATGAAGACCAAAAGTCTCTTGATTACTCTTTTGGCCGTTCCAGCCAGTTTCGCACAACTATATGGATATGGATATGGCTTTCTTAAAGGATGGATTAATATCCATATTCTTAGGAGAGAGGAAAGAAAGGCATTTCCGTCTTTCTTCTTCAAGAAATAGCTTTATTCAAGAAAGTACTCAAGAGGCATTAACACCGGGTCGAAACTAGCCCTTTGAACCTGTATTGTTTCACCATTAAATACCCCAAACATTCTGTCAGGATCCACTTCAGGAGCCGTAGGATCTTCAAGTCTTACATTTGCCAATGTTGGTTTATACTGGAGGTCTATTTTGGTTGTTACCCCAGTTGTATTTGTCACAGTGATTCTAAAGTCAGGAATTCTTGCAGCGACACTATCCTCTTGAAAATGATTCAGTAGCGGTGGGTCGAAGGTTTCCAAGTGAAGTTCTTTAAATTTCAAAAGATAAAGCTGCATCGCAGTGGGATTGACATCCACTTTATCACCCTCATGATTTGTCATTTCTAGCTCATTCTTGAGGAGATTGTTCACTTTTAATTCGAAACCTTTTTCTGGCATCTTGGGACGGATTACCGTTATTTTTTTAATATCCATTTTCGGATAAATGAAGACCCCTTTATATCTCCATTCATTCACTTTGGTGTGGAATCTATTTGTAAGGTATCCTCTAAAGCCTCTTTTCTCCACAATGTATGGCTCAGTTGACAATCCTTCTTCCGGGGTCTCAAGTATCATGTATGTTCCTTGGTTTGTTTTCGTTGGGTTACCCAAGTACCAAGTTTTAATAAGCTTATCATTCTCACCATATATCATCACTTTACGTTGCGTAACAGCCATATTTCTCAGCACCGTATTTCGCATTGCTTTAGGCACTGTACTCTGGATTCCTACGCCTGCAAACGTTTCTAAAATAAGATCGAAACTATGCTCTCTGACTCTGTATTTATTATTTACTTTCCAATACCCTTCCTCAGATCGAGAGATGGTTACATTATTTCCTTCTAGATCTGCAATGAAAATCTTTTGAATGGAAGCAGTATCCGTTATTTCAAAATTTGACAATGGATTTTCTCCCATCGTATTGCCCGTATCTTTTTTAGTAAACCAATAAGCCAAACCGCCAACAAGGCACAACACCAGGATATATACAATGTTCTTTTTCATAAAAGTTTATTTTATTTTTTGGCAAATTTCTTTCCTCTTACAAATGCCAATATAATACCAAGAAATATTACTGCGATAATCGGAAGGGCCATATTGCTAATCTGGATAGATGATCTTTTCTCCTCTGTTAACTCTTGATTCAATGGACGGAGCGTAATGGTTCTACTTCGTAAATTTATGAGACGTTCATCATTCATCATGAAATTAACGGCATTGAGTAAGAAATCTTCATTGCCATAAATCTTTCTTTGTGCATATCGATCGTAGCCAATTGGGTATCGCGTACTTCCGTTTGGTGAAAATTTATTTTTAATCAAGTTGCCATCAGCCACAACAAGCAATGATCCAGCTTTACTGGTTTTTTCGACAAAGGTTATTTGCTTGTTATTTAAAAATTCAGGTGGTAAACGATCAAGGAAGGCCGATCTGAATCTACCTTCAACCATCACTCCAATTGGTAAATGAGGACTGTTATTTGTTGTGAAATCTATATCAACACTAACAATGCCTGCATTGACTCGAACAGGTTGTTTTAATGCTTTGGTATACCCAGAACTCTCCAGTAAGACGGTTTCATTGAGATAGTCTTTTTCAATAACCGTTAAGCTACTTACAAATTCTGTGACAACAGGATCAATATTACTAATGATAGGGTGATTGGACTCTGGAACTAGAATAGGTTTATAATACCAAGGGAAGAATTCAACTTTAGGTTGATTCCCTACCTGTCCAGTTGTCAATGCGATAGGGGCACAGTTTCTATCGATTAATATATTGTTTTCAAATCGAATACCATGATCAAATATCATGTCTGCAATATTCAAGTCTCTGGCAACCCCCATTGTTTCTTGATTCTTTCTCAAGCTATCAAGATTCACTGACATTGGATTCATGAAAAGCATAACCCTACCACCACGGACTAGATATTGGTCCAATAAAAATTTATCTTGATCCGAAAAAGCAGAGTCAGGATCAGATATAATGATCATGTCATACAAGTTCTCACGATATCTCACCGTGTCAGAAAACATTTTACTCAAGTCATTAAGACCACCATCAAACTTAATTCTAGAAACATTATATGTTTCTTCAAGCGCCAATTGGGCATCGTGAGATTCACGTTCAGACGCTTCACCATGACCATAAGTAAACGCTATACTTTGTGTTTCTGTAGATTGAATTTTATTGATGATTCTTGCAAACTCATATTCCAGGTTGTTTAACGAGTTATTAATCATTTTTAAATCTGGAACTCTTTCAGAGCTCTTAAGAAGTTGCAATGGTTTCGTTTTGCCTTTGTAAGAGATTAATGCTCCAGGAAAAAGAATCTTTTCAGTAATGCCATCATTAGTCCTCATTTGTAAGGAGGTATATTTTAAGCCTTCTTCAGAAAGATATTGGTAGGTCTCCTTTGTTAACTCAGTATCATCGCTAGCAGATGGATTGATAAACTCATACTCCAGATTACTCCCAGCATATGCTTTCATCTCATCTAATTTCTCACGCACTCCCTTTTCTAGTCTTTTGAACTCTGCCGGATATTCTCCTTTAAGATAAACTTTGACAAATAATGGCTCCTCCAGTTCCCTTAATATATCTTTTGTTGTTTCTGTAAGGCTGTGTCTCTTTTCTTCGGTTAGGTCAAATCGTTCAAATGCAAAATCAAAATTTGATATATAAATTAACAGGATAACAACCGCAATGGATACCAGCGTTCTGTAAAGATGTTTTGGTTTAGTGTTTTGATCTTTCATTGCTTTCCTGTTTCAAGGTTGAATTTTGTCAACAAGATAAAAATGGCACTTACGCCAACAAAGTACGCAACATCTCGTGTGTCAATGACACCACGGCTCATACTTGAATAATGTTGTTTTATACCAATGTTTAGCATCCAGCTGTCAAAGGATCCAAGTAAATCAAAAGAGGCTATGGATTCGAAGCCAAAGAAGAGGAAAAAGCTCAAGAAAACTGCAGTAATGAATGCGACAATCTGATTGCTTGTAAGTGATGAGGCAAACATTCCTATACTCACAAATACAGCACTTAGAAATATGAGTCCCAAATAAGATCCCCAAACACCACCATGATCTATATTACCTTCGGGCAATCCTAACTTGTTTATGCTATAGTAATAAAATAGGGTAGGGATGATGGCAATCACAGTCAATGTTAGTCCAGAAAAGAATTTGGCCAAGATGATTTGAACTTTGGATAAGGGTTTAGTCAGCAACAACTCCATAGTACCTGTTCGTCTTTCTTCCGAAAAGGATCTCATTGTTATGGCTGGAATCAAGAACATGAATACCCATGGGCCAATAAGGAATAAGGTGTCCAAGTCGGCAAACCCACGATCTATTTGATTCATTTCCCCAGGAAAGATCCACATGAAAAGTCCCGTCATAAGGAGAAAGACAACTATCACGATGTAACCGATCAAGGAGCTTAGGAAGGACCATATTTCTTTTTTATATAACGCTAACATTTATTTTCCAATGGTGTTGCAAAGTTAAACCTTGTGGTAAGATATAGGTGCTAAGAAAAATATAAATTCAGTTAAATAGATGAAAAAATAACGAGAAATTACAATTCTATTGTCTGCATTAGAATTACGAAACCCGCACATGTGACCAAGCCAACGGCTTACCATTGAAAAAAGTCTTTGTTTTTGTCCATACACCAGCAAAAAACTCTGACGTTCGATAGGCCTCCAAATCCTCTGGTCTTGTCCAATGGCTATATGTCACAAAGATATTTTGATGGTCATGATCTTGCCAAAGCTCCAGGTGCTCGCAGCCATCGAAATTTTTAATCGCCTCTTTATGCGCATTGAAATTTGAAACAAATTCCTCTGCTTTTTTCTCGTCTATGGATAATCTTACTATTCTCTTTATCATGTATATTCTATTCTTATATCATCATTAATATGCAAACCAAGTAATGAACTAGCAGAACCTCCTTTTCCTTCCACACCCATGTTGATGGCTATTTCTAGATGGCCCGAAGAGCCAAAGAGCGCCAAGTAATTGCCCTCTGAAACATCACTATAAACGTTTCGTATTTTTCTAATTTTGTTAAAGCTATGATTGTATGAGATGCTGAAATCTCTATTCTTACCCACTTCCTTAAACATTTCTTCAGTGATGTTACTGATGACATTACCATAGGAATCAATATGGATTACTTGTCCTCTAATCTGATCTGCGTCAATTATTGGGGCAAAGCTTTTTATCTGTTTCAGGCCAGAATGTTTTCTTCCAATGACATCTGGAATTCCACCTTTGACCAAGTGTGCTGCTACATCAACAAATACATCCTTGAAGGGGAAAGTTAGATTTTTGTAAGTCTTGTTGAGATTGATTTCATATGCCAAATCTGGCGCTGTGTCCAGTAAAAGCGAAAATATTCCATTGTCAGCACCAACGAAATAATGACCTCTAGATCGAACTAACACATGTGATTGATTGGTTGTTAATTCCGGTTGTACACCGACTAAGTGAATGGTACCTTCAGGGAAATCGAAACAGACGTTGCCCAGAATATATGCAGCTTGTGAGATATTATAAGGTTCGATCCCATGACTAATGTCTATCACATCTACTCCAGCACATTTAGATAATAAAGCAGCTTTTATTGCTGCTAAATAGTAATCTTTATGCCCCATATCAGAGGTCAGCGTTATGATCAAGTCCCTTAATTTTATATCCCCAATGGGGAAAATGGTTGAATATCTTTTGTTTTCTGGTGCTGTAAAATGCACATTGAGAAAAAAAATCTTCGTTAATTTGAGCGAATTTACTTTCAATCCATAGTGATAGGAGAATTGAATTGATTTTTTGCTAATTACTTGCTGTTAATAACGATTGAAGGCGTATTGGACAAATTTAAAAATAGATTATTGCAAGAAAAAGAAATTATTTTAGAAGTTGATGAGCCATTGGCTTTTTTTGGCGTGGGAGATAAGAATCTGAGAATGATTAAGAAATACTTTCCAAAGATCAAGGTAATAGGGCGAGGAAACATGCTGAAAGCCTTGGGAGAAGAGAAAGACATCGAGGAGTTTGAACTTAAGATTGCTCCAATAATCGAACATTACGAAAAGTACAACAAACTAACTGAAGGAAATGTAATAAGCATTCTGGAAGAAGAAAATAAGATCGGGAGAGAAGTCCTAGAGGATAAAGTTGTGCTGTACGGTGTGAATGGTCGAGTGATTAAGGTCCACACTGAAAATCAGCGGCTACTGGTAAAGTCGAGTGAAGAAAAGGATATGGTATTTGCCATAGGTCCTGCCGGAACGGGGAAGACATATACTGCGGTGGCATTGGCGGTGAGAGCTTTAAAAAATAAGGAGGTCAAAAAAATCATCCTTACCAGACCTGCTGTTGAAGCAGGTGAGACTTTGGGTTTTCTACCTGGTGACATCAAGGATAAACTGGATCCATACATGCAACCCATTTATGATGCTTTGTTCGATATGATACCGAATACAAAACTCATCGATTACATGGAAAGAAGAGTCATCGAAATTGCACCTTTGGCCTTCATGAGAGGAAGAACTTTGGATAATGCTTTCGTCCTCTTGGATGAGGCGCAGAATGCCACTATTTCTCAGATGAAAATGTTTCTCACAAGAATGGGGAAATCCGCTAAGTTTATCATCAATGGGGATTTAACACAGATAGATTTACCACCCCGTCAGAAATCTGGATTGATCTATGCATTGGACAGACTAGCAGACATTGATGAAGTTGGAATTATTCGATTGAGTGGTAGAGATGTTATACGTCATCGCTTGGTGAAAAAGATAATTAAAGCATTTGAGAAGGATGA
>JBLIMR010000023.1:0-38006 GCA_047638815.1 Gammaproteobacteria bacterium | reverse complement strand
AGTTTAATAAGAATATTCATTGAAGGACCCGAAGTATCTTTGAATGGATCTCCAACAGTATCACCAGTAATAGCAGCAGTATGTGCATCTGAACCTTTATATGTCATTTCACCATTGATCATTACACCCGCCTCGAATGATTTTTTAGCATTATCCCATGCTCCACCAGCGTTGTTTTGGAATATTGCCCAAAGCACACCAGAAACTGTAACACCAGCCATATAACCACCTAACATTTCAGCAATCAAACTGTAATCCATTCCAAAAAGCATAGGGCCGAATGCGATTAATAATGGCATTCCAATTGTTAAAACCCCTGGTAAAACCATTTCTTTCAATGATGCTTTTGTAGAAATAGCAACACACTTGTCATATTCTGGTTTGCCAGTTCCTTCCATTATTCCTGGAATCTCTTTGAACTGTCGTCTCACCTCATATACCATTTCCATTGCTGCCTTACCAACAGCATTCATTGCCAAAGCAGAGAATACAACCGGTACCATACCACCAATAAATAACATGGCTAAAACTGGTGCTTTGAAGATATTAATACCATCAATTCCAGTGAACGTTACATATGCAGCAAATAATGCTAAAGATGTTAGCGCAGCAGACGCAATTGCAAATCCTTTACCTGTAGCAGCAGTTGTATTTCCAACGGCATCTAAGATATCTGTTCTTTCACGAACGATGTCTGGTTGCTCACTCATCTCAGCGATACCACCAGCGTTATCCGCGATAGGCCCGAAAGCATCGATTGCCAATTGCATTGCTGTTGTAGCCATCATTGCTGATGCAGCCAAAGCAACACCGTAAAAACCAGCTAAAGCATATGATGCCCATATGGCACCTGCAAATAGTATAACACTTGGGAATGTAGAAATCATACCTGTTGCAAGACCAGCAATAATATTGGTTCCAGCTCCAGTACTTGACTTCTCAACTATTTTCATAATTGGTTTACTCCCCAATCCAGTGTAGTACTCTGTAATCGATGAAATAGCACCACCAACAAAAAGTCCAACTAGCGTTGCGAAGAATACATTCATTGCTGGAATTTCTAAAATTCCTTCCCCGAAGAAGTTCATTTGAAGAGTTTCTGGCAGTAACATTCTTACTAAGAAATAGCATGACACAGCAACTAAACCTAGAGAAACCCAATTTCCGATGTTAAGAGCGCCTTGAACTTTGGCTTCTTTAGCATCATTTGAATTTATTTTCACTAGCATCGTTCCGATGATAGAAATAATGATTCCTACACCAGCAATCATCATAGGTAGTAGAACAGGTCCTATTCCTAAGAAAGCACCACCTTCTATTGATCCACCCATGTCACTAATCACATAGTTTCCTAGAACCATTGCTGCAAGAACAGTTGCAACATATGAACCGAATAAATCAGCTCCCATACCAGCAACATCACCTACGTTATCACCAACATTATCAGCAATTGTTGCAGGATTTCTTGGATCATCTTCAGGAATACCTGCTTCAACTTTACCTACAAGGTCAGCACCAACATCGGCAGCTTTAGTATAAATACCACCACCAACTCTAGCAAATAATGCGATAGACTCAGCACCAAGTGAAAATCCAGCAAGTGATTCCAATAACATTGTCATGCCCTCTACACCAGTGTGAGTACCTTCTGTCCATGAACCGCCCATAAAATGAAAGAACATAAGAATGAAAACCAATGAAAGACCAAGTACAGCTAAACTTGCTACACCAACTCCCATTACAGTACCACCAGAAAAGGCAACTTTTAATGCCATTGGCAAACTTGTTTTAGCCGCCTGCGTGGTTCTGACATTCGTTTTAGTGGCTATCTTCATTCCGATGTTACCCGCATAAGCAGATAAAATAGCTCCGAAAATAAATGCAGGAACAATCAACCAATGAGTTGTTGGAACGACTAGTGAAACCACATAAAGGGCCACTGCAGCAATGACAACAAAAATACTCAAGAGTCTGTATTCTGCACTTAAGAATGCAAGTGCACCTTCGTAAATGTGCTCAGAAATCGTCTTCATTTTACCATCACCCGCGTCTTGTTTCAAGACCCATGATCGTTTCACCATCATGTACAATAGGCCTACAATGGCAAGGATAGCTGGGATATACATTATATATGCTTCCATAATATTTATTATTTTGTTTAGAAAATTTTGGAGCGCAAAAATAGAATAATGATTGATTCTACACAAGAATCCAATCATTTATTGTTACCACCTTGTAAATGGCCCCTTACAATTAGGTGTAAGATTAGATGTACAACACCTCTTTGATTGCAGCGATAGTGTCCTTTATATCTGGAATTGCCTCTTCAATTAACGGAATCGCAAAAGCCAATGGCGTATCGGCCATACACACTCTTCTTACAGGTGCATCAAGATAATCAAATGCATGTTTCTGAACTCTATATGCAATCTCTGAAGATATAGAAGCTACTGGCCAGCTTTCCTCTAGGACAACCAATCTATTGGTTTTTTTCACAGACTCAAGAATGGTATCGGTATCTAATGGTCTAATCGTTCTTAAATCGATAACCTCAACACTGATGCCTTCTTTCTCCATCTCAGCTGCTGCGGCTAAGGCAACTTTCATGATTTTACCATAAGATACTAATGTGACATCTGTTCCTTTAACCTTAACAGCTGCTACGCCTAATGGGATAATGTACTCTCCTTCTGGAATCTCTCCAACATCACCATACATTCTTTCAGACTCCATAAAGACAACAGGATCGTTATCTCTTATAGCAGCTTTCAATAATCCCTTAGCGTCATAAGGATTGGATGGTGTCACCACCTTCAAACCTGGAACGTGCGCATAAAAAGCTTCAAAACTCTGACTGTGTGTAGCTCCCAATTGACCGGCAGGTCCATTTGGTCCACGAAAAACGATTGGTACATTTAACTGACCACCCGACATCTGAAGCATTTTTGCGGCCGAATTGATAATCTGATCTGCAGCTAAAATGGCAAAATTCCAAGTCATAAACTCCACAATAGGTCTTAAACCATTCATGGCGGCACCAACAGCGATGCCCGTAAAACCCAATTCAGCAATAGGCGTATCAATCACTCTCTTCTCACCAAACTCCGCTAACATACCCTTACTTGCCTTATATGCACCATTATATTCCGCAACCTCTTCTCCCATTAAGAAAACAGTTTCATCTGCTCTCATCTCTTCACTCATTGCTTCACGAATGGCCTCTCTGAATTGTATTTCTCGCATAATTTTTCCCTTTTTGAAGGAAGCAAAGTTAAAATTAATTTCTCTTTCTATTCTGCATATGAATTGAATAAATTTTCACCCTTAAATTCAAAGATGAATTTCATGCCAATTTATTTTTATTAGAGACAGGACTTTGTAAATTCGCGCAAATCTTTTCTAAGACGTGCAAGCAAATTTTTGCTTTAAACAATCTCAATAGATCAGCGTTTTAAGAAGGGAATTAAAAGATTTTTCGAAAATAATTATTGATATGAAAATATTAGTTTGCGTAAGTAAAGCACCAGATACGACTTCTAAAATTGCTTTCACTGATGGCAATACCAAATTTGATGCAAATGGCATACAGTTTATTGTAAATCCATACGATGAATGGTATGCTTTGGTAAGAGGACTAGAGTTAAAAGAAACTTTAGGTGGCTCCGTCACTACATTTACGGTGGGAGGTGCCGACCACGATCCTATCGTTAGAAAAGCTTTAGCCATCGGTGCAGATAATGCTGTAAGGGTTGATATGGATGCTCCAGATGCTTTTAGTGTGGCTCAAGAGGTTGCCAATTATGCTCAAAGTGGCGGATTTGATATTATACTCACAGGTAAAGAAACCATAAACTTTAATGGATCTCAAGTTGCGGGAATAATCGCAGGTATTATGGACATAGCCTATGTCTCACTTGCGACAAAATTGGAAGTGGACGGAACTACTGCTACATTGCATAGAGACATTGTGGGTGGAGAAGAGATCGTAGAAGCGCAATTACCAATTGTCGTTAGTGCTGCAAAGGGAATGGCAGAGCAAAGAATTCCAAATATGCGGGGTATTATGGCCGCCAGAACAAAGACGCTGGAAGTCATTCAGCCTTCTGGATCAGCGGGTCTTAGTCATGATGTCACTTACACTTTACCACCAGAAAAATCTGCATGTAAAATGATCGATGCTGACAATGTCCAAGAACTTGTCAACTTATTGCAAAATGAGGCCAAGGCCATTTAAAAAATTTAAACTCAACATTAATGTCAGTATTAGTATTCATATCTCACAAAAAAGAGATTAGTAAAAACGCTCAGGAAGCTTGTTCCTATGCCCGAAAGATTGACGAAGAGGTAATCGTAGTCACATATGGCGACATATCAGATGAGGACTTAACTTCACTTGGAACGTTCGGTGTAAGCAAAGTTTTAGTAAACAGAAGTCTTACAAATCCAGATGACAGTCAGATGGCCAACCTAGTTTCTGCTGCTGTATCACATACAGCTTCGAAAATTATGATCTTTTCTCACGATCTTATTGGGAAGTCAGTTGCTCCTTTGGTTTCTGGAAAACTTAAAGCAGGTATGATCTCTGGCGCAATTTCATTGCCGGACACGGGTGCTGGTTTTACTGTTGAAAGACCAGTGTTTTCTGGAAAAGCTTTTGCAAGTGTATCCATTGATACGGATATAAAGATTGTTAGCCTGATGCCTAATTCTTTTCCAGCCGAAGAGAATGCAGCGACAGTATCCATTGAGAGTTTTGATGCAGATGCTGGTGAAGCAAAAGTTAAGATTACAGGCACTAAGATGCAGGAAGGAGATATCGCTTTACCAGACGCTGAAAAGGTTGTATCCGCAGGACGTGGCCTTAAAGGACCTGAAAACTGGGGAATGATTGAGGAGTTGGCAAGTGTATTAGGTGCAGCTACAGCCTGCTCTAGACCAGTAGCGGATATTGGATGGAGACCGCATCATGAACATGTTGGCCAAACAGGTGTGGCAATACGTCCAAACCTATATATTGCCATTGGAATATCTGGTGCGATACAACATTTGGCTGGCGTTAATGCAAGTAAAACCATTGTTGTAATAAACACAGATGCTGAGGCTCCTTTCTTCAAAGCTGCCGATTATGGCATCGTTGGAGATGCTTTCGAAGTAGTCCCTAAATTAATAGAAGCGATCAAACAACTATAATCTCTGAATTAAGAATAAAACATTTTATTATTATATTCGTATAAGATCTTGTTGAGTCATATTATGACTCCTCCGAAGAAGTAGCATGGAAAGAATAAAATTAGAAATAATAGGCCTGTCATACAGTCAAACTCAGTCTGGAGCATATGCTCTCATTCTGGGTGAAGAGGAAGGGAAAAGACGTTTACCTATTATAATTGGTGGCTTCGAAGCTCAAGCCATTGCGATTGAACTTGAGAGCATGACGCCAAGTCGTCCCTTGACACACGATCTATTCAAAGCGTTCACCGATAATTATGAAGTGAACATTACCGAAATTATCATCTATAATTTAGTCGAGGGGATATTCTTCGCTAAAATTATATGTGAAAAGGACGGTAAGACTTTGGAGATCGATTCAAGAACTTCTGATGCTGTTGCTTTAGCTGTTAGATATGCATGTCCAATTTATACCTACGAATTCATTTTAAATTCAACGGGGATTGTCATCGATGATGATTTGATTTCAGAAGAAATTTCATCTCCAGATATGGAAGTTGAAGACCTTATTAAAGAAGGAAATGAGGACCTTAATATAAAAGGTATGGATGCTCTTAAAAAAGAACTCGACCTGGCAATTTCTAATGAAAATTATGAACGTGCTTCTAAGTTAAGGGACGAAATCGCTAAGAGGTCTCAGGAGAATTAGTGATCTTTTGGGGACGAGGGTCGAGTGAAAGGGACGGGTTGTTACCTAAAGATATTTTGAGACTGGTTGGTTATAAAATGGCAGAATATCAATCCTCGATCCTTTGATTCCCTGAAGGGAGCCTTTGCACAGTTTGAGCTTCATTATTGTTCATTTTTGTTTGTTATTATTGCCTCTATTTCAGTTTTTATGGGTTCTATTACTGATATTTTCCTCAAATAAAAATCCCCAAATTTCTAATTAATTCCATTTTTTATTGAATTCTATTTAAAAATGTATCTTGCCCAATAATTCTAAGTTTTGCTTTAATGGGGGATACTTTAATATCGATTTTTCGTGGTGTATTAGGCATGGGTGTGCTGTTGTTCATTGCTTACTTATTGAGTAGTAATAGAAAAGCCATAAATTGGAAAACCGTGCTTTACGGTTTGGGTGCTCAATTGTTTTTGGCTGTTGGAATTCTTAAAGGCTCGGACATTGGGTTCAATGTTGGCTCTTGGAGATTTGACCTCAGTTTTATTAGTGAGATATTCGATTTTGGAGGCCGGATGTTTACGAGTATCTTGGATTATACTAGGGATGGAAGTGTATTTCTCATCGGGGATAAATTGATGGATGTCAGTTCTTTTGGTTTCATTTTTGCATTTCAGGTTTTACCTACGATAATATTCTTTTCCGCCCTTACTTCTGTCCTGTTTTATCTTGGGATTATACAGAAATTAGTTTCGCTTCTTGCTCGATTAATGACGAAGATCATGAAAATCTCTGGCGCTGAAAGTCTAAGTGTTGCAGGCAACATTTTCTTGGGTCAAACAGAAGCGCCTTTAATGATTAAGGCCTACCTTGATAAAATGACCAAGTCGGAGATGCTTTTGGTTATGGTTGGTGGTATGGCTACAGTTGCTGGGGGTGTTCTCGCGGCCTATATTGGGTTTTTGGGTGGTGATGATCCTGTTCTTAGACAACAATTTGCGCGACATCTTTTAGCTGCATCTGTAATGGCAGCACCTGGGGCTATTGTCATCTCAAAAATGCTTTATCCCGAAACTGAAGAGGTGGATTCCAATGTCGTTGTTTCTAATGAAAAAATAGGTTCCAACATTTTGGATGCCATTGCAGGAGGAACTACTGAAGGTTTGAAATTGGCTGCAAATGTGGGAGCAATGCTTCTCGTATTCGTAGCATTTATCGCTTTAATAAATGGTGTGCTCGGTTTGGTTGGTGGCTTTGATGGTATTGCCTCTGTCGGATGGCATTTCACATCACTCAACGAAGTTATTGCCAATAATACGATCTACAGCGCCCTATCTCTAGAGTTAATCTTGGGATACATTTTTGCTCCATTAATGTGGCTGATAGGTGTTGCTTCTGAAGACACTACATTAATGGGCCAGCTTTTGGGCATCAAAATAGTGGCCAGTGAATTCATAGGTTATATTCAACTATCTGGTCTTAAAAATCCGGAAAATGCTCTTCACTTGACGCATGAAAAGAGTATCATCATGGCAACTTACATGTTGTGTGGTTTTGCAAACTTTGCTTCTATTGGAATACAAATAGGTGGTATAGGATTTCTTGCGCCTAGCCAAAGAAAGACGCTTTCCGAATTCGGCATAAAGGCACTTATCGGAGGAACAATTGCTTCACTATTGTCGGCAACTTTGATTGGGATTTTGTATTAATATTTCTTGCTATTCTAGGACAACAACAAAATTTTTATTGATCTAGGGCTTTTGCACAATTCATGTAGATTTTTAAGTAGAAACACCGTCAATTTTGTCTGCCCCAGCCCCAAAGGGAGCAAAATTGACTGCGATATTAGAAAAAGTCCACCCTTTAGGCGATGTGCTGAGCTTGTCGAAGTAGCCGGGGCAAAGACTTTTACGGTTAGTTGCATTCTACCTTTAATCTTTCATGCAATGTGATCATTCGGAAATAACACTTCCAATAATTTGTCTAAATTCTTCCTTGGTATGTGACAATATGCTTAAATTTGTTCATGATTCTTAAAACTTTCCGAAAATTTCTACTGGTAATATCAATGTTGTTCTCCATGTTTTCAATCATGGGACAAGGAGTTTATTACAATGGCGTAGACTTTAATCTTGAGGGCATTGCGCTTAAAAATGACCTTGCTGGTCATATGATAAGCAATCACACTACAACAATATCATATTCTACTGCTTGGGATGTTTTAATGCAAACGGATCATGAACCTGGCAGTGGTGATTTAGTAAGATTGATATATGGCTCTGATGATTCAGATGCCAGTATCATAAACGATTACACCAGAGATGAGAATCTAAACGGAGGGAATGTAGGAGATTGGAATAGAGAACATGTTTATCCAAAATCATTGGGTACACCGACATTCTCAAATAGCGGACCTGGATCAGATGCACATCATTTGAGATCCTGTGATGTTCAAATGAATAGCACTCGAAACAATCATCGTTTTATTGACGGCAGCGGAACAGCCAACTATAATGGTACTGGGTGGTATCCTGGTGATGAATGGAAGGGGGATTGTGCCAGAATAATGATGTACATGTACCTTCGATATGGTAACCAATGCCTACCTATTAATGTGGGGATAGGCCAAGTAAATAGTATTGATCAGGATATGATAGATCTATTTCTAACCTGGAATGCCATTGATGATGTTTCTCCCTATGAGCTTCAAAGGAATGACATCATTGAGGGAGTGCAAGGGAATAGAAATCCATTCATTGATAATCCTGCCATTGCATCAAAAATTTGGGGTGGAGATATAGCAGCAGATCCATGGGGCATTTTAACCCCAACGGAAATTGTTCTTAATATCATTGCCTTTTTAGAAGGGCCTTTTGACGACAACACTCAGAGAATGTCGGATAATCTTAGGATCAACAATTCCATTCCATTGATGGAGCCTTTCACGGCTCTGGGTTTTAATGGACAGCCTACCTCAACAACAAGTACGATGCTCAACGTCATTGGTGACGATGCCATTACAGATTGGATCTATATTGAATTGAGGGATCCGCAAAATCCAAATATCATTATTGATTCTCAATCGGCTTTAATAAAGCGAAATGGCGAGATAACAGATGCAACGCAACAATCAAGTTTAACTTTTGACAGTCAGGGGTTTAATGAAGTTGTAGTCGCCATAAGACACAGAAATCACTTTGGTGTTCGTACGTTAAATGCACTCGATACCTCAAGTCCGATAAACATCGATTTCTCGGATCCCAGTTTTGAAGTCTATGGGGTTAATGCAAGAATAATTCTCAATAGCACAGCCCTATTAATTTCAGGTGATGCGAATGGGGACGGTACGATAAATGCGATTGATAAAAATATATTTTGGCGCACTCAAAACGGACAAGCATTTGATTATATACTCTTTAGATCTGATTTCAACCTAGATGGAACTGTAAATTCGATTGACAAAAATATTTTCTGGCGTGCCAACAACTCAAAAGCAGAGGCTCTCGATTGATGTTTCAGTTGCAGCGGTTTCATTTTCGGATCAATTTCTTAAGCGTTTTGTGTTTAAACCGATATATTTGTGGATAAATAATAAGTACATCAAATTGAGCTTAAAAAACACTCTTGTATTGTTATCTCTTATTCTAGTGACCAGTTCTTTATGGGCACAAGGAACCTACTATAACGGGGTAGATTTAGATCTCGATGGTATTCCATTGAGAAATGAATTGGCAGGACATATAATTTCAACCCACGGTAATTTCCTATCTTATGGTGAAGTTTGGGATGTATTGAAACAATCTGATCTTAATCCTGGCAGCAGCAACAACGTACTTTTATGTTATGGCTATAATGACTCTGATTCGGACATCATCAATGATCGCACAAGAGATAAGAATGAAAATGGCGGGAATGTAGGTGATTGGAACAGAGAGCATGTTTATCCAAAATCTCTCGGTAATCCGAACTTAGGTACTGCAGGTCCAGGGTCAGATCCACATCATCTCCGTTCAACCGATGTTCAAATGAATGGAAACAGAGGTAGCTTGAAATTCTCTACTGGAAATGGCACAGCAGGCTCATCAAGCGGTGGATGGTATCCAGGCAATGAATGGAAAGGCGACTGTGCAAGAATGATAATGTACATGTATCTCAGATATGGAAATCAGTGTTTACCTGATAACGTAGGCATTGGCTCAACCAACACCATAGATAATAATATGGTCAATCTATTTCTCGATTGGAACGCTGCTGATCCAGTGTCTGAATATGAATTGGTAAGAAATGAAGTTGTCGAAGATGCTCAAGGCAATAGAAATCCATTCATTGATAATCCTGCATTGGCCACTAAAATATGGGGCGGAGTTGTCGCTGATGACCCATGGGGTATTCTTGTAGGAATCGAAGAGGTTTCCCCTGAAAAAGCGCTACTTATTTTTCCAAATCCATGTATTGACTATCTTTCAATACAACTAAACGAGCAAGTGAAAATAGAGAAGCTACAAATCTTTGATCAATTTGGTCGATTGATTAAAGTCGATGACTTTCAGTTTCTTATTGATGTTTCTGAACTTGCCGGTGGCTATTATCATCTTTCCTATGACGTTGATGGCATTAGACAATCAAGTCCGTTTATAATTCTGCCGAATGACTAAGCTGTCCATTTCCAGTTGAAGGAAAGTCTTGGTCATATTTCAATTTACACCTCATAAGTTTTTCAAAGAAATTTCTATTTTCTCGCAATAATCTGTCGTCTTTCAAACGCAAAAATTGCCCCTCACCATGAATGCTCATACCTCTAGTTTTATAAAGGTAAAGTCTATAGAATGGAACAAGCCAAGCATATGTTTTCTTAGCATTATTGATGTGCGCTATCAATCCATTTGGCCTCAATTCAAAACTAACATACTGTATTCCAGACAAGTTATTACAAAACGTAATTAGACCAACGCTACATTCTTCAACAATCATTCTGCCAGACCCTTTCCCTTTTAATTTCCAAGACTGCATAAAACTGTATGGCACACCCATTATTTCATCCAATTCTTCTTTATTTTCTTTAGTTCTGTATGTTGTCTCAACCACCTTCATTTGATTCTATAATTAATTTCTATTACAAAAGTTCCGTGAACCAATTCACGAAACAAAGATAAGCACCAAAGCCCCATTTTGACTACAAATTTGGAAGAATTAATCTTTTCAAAAGCGACTCAAAACCAAAGCTATACTGCAACAAATTTTGGTGAAATAATTCGCTCTAATTTTAGTAGTTTTGCACTCAGAAAAATAGCCCCTAATCATGCAGGAAGAAGCGCCATATCAACCAAAGAATAAAGTTAGAATAGTTACAGCAGCATCTCTCTTTGACGGCCATGATGCAGCCATAAATGTTATGCGAAGAATCATTCAGGCTACTGGCGCAGAAGTCATACACCTCGGTCACGACAGAAGTGTCCAGGAAGTTGTGGATTGTGCCATTCAGGAAGACGCAAATGCGATCGCAATGACGAGTTATCAGGGTGGTCATACTGAGTATTTGAAATACATGTATGATTTACTCCAAGAACGTGGTTGTGATCACATCAAAATATTTGCTGGTGGAGGAGGAACTATTTTACCAAGTGAGATCAAGGAATTACAAGAATATGGCATAACCAAAATCTATCATCCAGATGATGGCCGAGCTATGGGACTTCAGGGTATGATTAATGACCTGATGAAGCAGAGTGATTTTGCCTTAGGCGAAAACATTAAAGGCAGCGTTAAAGATCTCCCAAAAAAAGATTCTGATGTAATCGCTAGAATGATTTCAGCGGTAGAAAATTTTGGTGACAAGCATGCTGATTTGAAAAAACAAGTGGCGGAAATAGCCCGAAAATCAACAGTGCCAGTCCTTGGAATTACAGGAACTGGGGGCGCTGGAAAAAGTTCTCTTGTGGATGAATTGGTCAGGAGATTTTTAGTGGATTTACCAAATAAAAATATTGGGATCATTTCTGTAGATCCCTCAAAAAGAAAAACTGGTGGAGCACTTTTAGGGGACAGAATAAGAATGAATTCCATCTTCAATGACAGGTGTTACATGCGCTCTTTGGCAACACGTCAAAGCAATTTGGCGATGAGTAAGCACATTCAAGAAGCTGTTAATATTCTGAAGGCTGCGGAGTTTGATCTTGTTATCCTTGAAACATCAGGTATTGGACAAAGTGACACCGAGATTATCGATCACTCTGACATGAGCATGTATGTTATGACGCCTGAATATGGTGCAGCATCACAGTTGGAGAAGATTGACATGTTGGATTATGCTGATATAGTTGTGCTAAATAAATTTGACAAAAGAGGTGCTCTTGATGCCTTAAGAGATGTCAGGAAGCAGTACAAAAGAAATCACAAACTCTTCCAGGCGGAGGATGAATCTTTGCCGATTTATGGTACCATAGCAAGTCAATTTAACGATCCAGGAACAAACAATTTGTATGCCGGATTGATCAAAATGATTGAAGAGAAATCTAATATGTCTTTTGATAGTAATGCTGTAATTAGCAAAGACGAGAGTGAAAAAATTCATGTCATCCCACCTAGACGTGTTCGATACTTGAGTGAAATTTCAGAGGCCGTTAGAGCTTATGATTTATGGGTTGACGAACAATCGGAAAAAGCTGAAAATCTCTACCGGTTAAAAGGGAGCATGGAATTACTTGGTGAAACATCTTCATCGAAAGAAATCGGAGAAGTTTATAAAAATATTGAAAAGGATTTCAGTCACAAAGGACAGGATATTCTTGATGGCTGGAAAGAGAAAGTTGATCGATATAAGGCGGATGAATACATCTTTAAAGTAAGAGACAAAGAGATTCGCATTAAGACCAAATACACTTCACTTTCTAAACTTGAAATTCCAAAAGTAAGTTTACCTCGATACCAGAATTGGGGAAGTATTTTACGATGGAACTTACAAGAAAATGTCCCCGGTGAATTTCCATTTACCGCAGGAGTTTTCCCTTTCAAAAGAGAGGGTGAGGATCCGACCAGAATGTTTGCTGGTGAGGGTGGGCCTGAAAGAACAAATAAGAGGTTTCATTATGTGTCGCTCGGAATGCCGGCAAAAAGATTGAGTACCGCTTTTGACAGTGTTACGCTGTACGGAAACAATCCTCATTTAAGACCAGACATTTACGGTAAAATAGGAAATGCTGGTGTGAGTATTTGTTGTCTTGATGATGCGAAAAAACTATACTCTGGATTCAATTTATGTCATCCCATGACATCTGTTTCTATGACAATTAATGGTCCGGCTCCAATGCTCCTTGCTTACTATATGAATGCGGCCATTGATCAACAATGTGAGTTGTACATTAAGGAGCATAACTTAGAGAAAGAAGTTGAGAAAAAAATTATTGACATCTATAAAGCTAAGGGAGTTGATAGACCTCAATACAACGGTGACCTTCCGGAAGGAAATGATGGTTTAGGGTTGTTTTTACTTGGTGTTACAGGTGACCAAGTTTTGCCATCTGAGGTTTACGAAGGGATAAAAACAAAAGCATTATCAAGTACACGTGGAACAGTTCAAGCTGATATTTTAAAAGAAGATCAGGCTCAGAACACTTGTATTTTTAGTACGGAGTTTGCACTAAAATTGATGGGTGATGTACAAGAGTATTTTATCACTCAAAAAGTCAGAAATTTTTACTCGGTAAGTATTTCAGGATATCATATCGCAGAGGCTGGAGCCAATCCAATTACACAATTGGCATTTACTCTTTCAAACGGATTTACATACGTTGAATATTACCTGAGCAGAGGGATGAACATTGATGATTTCGCTCCGAATCTCAGCTTCTTTTTCTCAAACGGAATCGACCCTGAGTATTCAGTGATTGGAAGAGTGGCTCGAAGAATTTGGGCTAAAACGATGAGAGAAAAATATAAAGCAGGAAGCAGGGCTCAGAAACTAAAATATCACATCCAAACAAGTGGTCGTTCTTTACATGCTCAAGAGATCAACTTCAATGATATCAGAACAACACTTCAAGCGCTTTATGCGATATATGACAACTGTAATTCATTGCACACGAATGCCTATGATGAGGCCATCACAACACCAACGGAAGAAAGTGTAAGAAGAGCAATGGCAATTCAGTTGATCATCAATAGAGAACTTGGTTTAGCTAAAAACGAAAACCCATTACAAGGAAGTTTTATAATAGAAGAATTAACGGATCTTGTTGAAGAAGCTATTTTATTAGAATTTGACAGAATTACGGATCGTGGAGGTGTCTTAGGTGCGATGGAAACGATGTATCAAAGAGGTCAAATACAAGAAGAGTCTCTTTACTACGAGACTTTAAAACATACAGGGGAATACCCGATAATTGGTGTGAATACTTTCCTCAGTGACGATGGCTCACCAACAATTATTCCTGATGAAGTTATTCGGGCAACGGAGGAAGAAAAACAAATGCAGATTCAGACCGTAGAAAAATTGATGTCTGCAAATGCTTCAATAAATAATGATCACGTTAAAAATCTTCAAGAAATTGCTGTGAAAAATGGCAACTTATTCGAAGCCCTAATGGAGGCTGGTAAAACTTGTTCTCTAGGAGAAATCACATCTGGATTGTTCCAAGTCGGTGGACAATATAGGAGGAATATGTAGCGAATACTGATTATTGAGTGATGAATATTGATTGTTTATTGTTGAAGTTTTTAAAATCAATGGTTGGAATAACTTGGGACAATTTCCGATAATTGAAACGAGATTCTTCTGTCGTCCCTCCTTCAGAATGACGGACTGTTAATCAACATTATCGCATTGAAGCATTTTGGCATTGAAGCATTCTATCATTGGTAATTCGTAATTGATTATTATTTCCGTATGTTTAGATCCTAAACTTCATATTTGTGAATTCAACAACTAAACAAGCAAGTCTCTTTGCGGCACTCATTCCAATTATTTTTCTAATTGTCTTATTGGGATTGAACGTATATTTTTTCAAAAGTGATTCCAGTTATGGCGCTAATCAAATAGCACTTTTACTGGCGGCAGCAGTTGCTGGATTTGTAGGATTAAAATATGGCAGTAACTGGAAGATCATCTATAACGGAATTGTAGAGAGCATTAGTTCAGCGATGGGTGCAGTGATCATTTTACTACTTATTGGCGCATTGGCAGGCACATGGCTTTTAAGTGGTGTAGTTCCTGCCATGATTTATTGTGGTCTTCAAGTGTTAAATCCGACAATATTTTTGGTGGCTGCGTGTATTATATGCGCGGTAGTATCCATTGCCACTGGAAGTTCTTGGAGTACGATTGCCACTGTGGGAATCGCACTATTAGGCATTGGTCAGGTCCTTGGGTTGTCCACTGGCTGGATCGCTGGAGCAATAATTTCAGGTGCTTATTTTGGCGACAAAATGTCTCCTCTTTCGGATACAACCAATGTTGCACCAGCAGTTGCAGGAACGGATCTTTTCACACACATCAGACATATGGTTTGGACGACTGCACCAAGTTTTATAATTTCTCTAATAGTTTTTACAATAGTAGGATTTAGAAACACAACAACATATGATTCTGTCAAGGTGGATGAACTTTTAGCGCTATTGGATACAACATTTAATATTAACGCCTTCTTATTTCTTGTCCCTGCCGCGATGATAATATTGATATGGAAAAAGATGCCTGCTATTCCAGCATTATTTCTCGGTAGTCTAATCGGTGGCATTTTTGCTTTAATATATCAACCAGATTTAGTCGCAAGAATAGCGGGAGATGCTGATGGATATATTGAGCAATCTTACAAAGCAATAATTACTTCTATGTCAGTTGAAACAACAGGGTATTTTGAAGCTGAAAACAATATAATAAACGAAATATTTGATGTCCCAGTAGAAAATAGATCTTCACTCTTGAAAGCAGGGGGTATGGTCGGGATGATGAATACTGTATGGCTCATAATATGTGCACTTACGTTTGGTGGCGTTATGCAAGCAACCGGATTATTAAGAAGAATTACCGAGGCTCTATTAAAACTTGTAAATTCTGTTGGATCCTTAATCGCAACGACCGCTGGAACATGTATATTCTTCAACGTCACCGCATCAGATCAATACCTGGCTATTGTGGTACCTGGCAAAATGTATGATCAAGCTTTCAAAGATTATGATCTGGCCCCTGAAAATCTGAGTAGAACACTCGAGGATGCCGGTACAGTTACTTCCGTTTTGATTCCTTGGAACACCTGTGGCGTTGCACAATCGGGCGTATTGGGTGTGGCAGTTTTACTCTACGCACCCTATTGCATCTTCAATTGGGTGAGTCCTCTAATGACAATACTATTCGGCTATATGGGCTGGAAGATTACTCCTCTAAAAAAAGAGAAATTGGCAAAATAAATCACTGTTTATGAACGACACAACCAGGAGTACTGGATATTCAAAGTGAGTTGTTTTCAATCGTTCGTACAAACTATTTACCGCTCCCTTAAAAACCAACTACCATAACTTTTATTATTCTAACTTGAGATCGGAAACCTTAAAATTAAACAAATTATGAATAAAGTAATTCTAACCTCCCTCCTACTTATATTGTCAATTACTGTATCTGCTCAGGACGACAAAGAAACACTTCCAGGTAATACATCTTTACCCTCTACCAGCAAGGAGTTGATGAAATTAGCTGCTTTTGAGAAAACAAAATATGACTATAGCGTTGAAGATTATTTTGAACGTCCAAAACAAAGTACATTTAGATTTTCACCCAATGGAGCATATTTATCTTTTCGTCAAAAAGATGAAAATGGCAAAAGACATGTCATGGTTAAAAATGTAGCATCAGGAGAAATCCAACAAGCGATAGAAGAAAAGGTTGACCTTATTCGTGGTTATGGATGGGCGAATGACAATCGTTTGATTTATGTGATGGATAAAGGTGGAGATGAAAATTATCATCTATATGCCGTTGATCTTGATGGTAAAAACAATAAAGATCTTACGCCCTTTGATGATGTCAGGGTATCTATCCTTGATAATTTAGAAGAACAAAAGGATCACATGATCATCGATATGAACAAGAATAACCCAGAAATATTTGAGCCATATAAAGTCAATATTACAACTGGAAAACTTGAACAGCTATACAAGAACAGGGATCCCGACAACCCAATATCGGGATATGATTTTGACAAAGACGGGAAACTCAAAGCCTACACACAGCAAACTAACGGGACCGACTATGTTTTATACTATCGCCTATCAGAAAAAGATCCATTTGAAAAAATCATACAAACATCTTGGAAGGACAACTTCTATATCATTGGGTTTGACTATGAAACAGAGAATCCTCATGATGCATACGTTATGACAAACCTTAAGGGCAATACTAATACCATCATGCAATATGATTTTAAGAAAAAGTCCTTTATTAATATGGTGTATTCGAACGATACATTTGATGTTGGTGGAATGAGAACATCTATAAAAAGAAATTATGAAGTGGACTACTATTATTATACGGGTGAAAAAGAAGTGTTTTTCCCAGTAAGTGATACCTACAAAAAATTACATCAGAAAATGACCGATGAGTTTGTGGGTAAAAGTTTTTCAATTGCTGATCTAACAGATAATGAAGACAAAATATTAATCTGGGTATACAGTGATAAATTGTATGGCGTGTATTACTTGTATGATGCCAACACAGATAAGTTTAGTAAAGTATTTGACCTTATGCCGCAATTAAAAGAGGGTGATATGGCAGAAATGCGCCCCATTAAATTTAAGTCTCGTGATGGATTAGATATCTATGGCTATATAACCATACCAAAGATAGCGGAAAGCGGGACCAAAGTACCCATGATTGTAAATCCTCATGGCGGCCCTTATGGCCCGAGAGATGATTGGGGATTTAACTCGGAGACACAATTATTTGCCAGTAGAGGTTATGCGACTCTACAAGTTAATTACCGTGGTTCAGGAGGGTATGGTAAAAAGTTCTCTATGGCTGGGAACAAACAAATAGGCCGCAACATGTTGAATGATCTGGAAGATGCTGTTGCATATGTAAAAACATTAAACATGATCGATGATGACAAAATAGCAATATATGGTGCCAGTTACGGTGGTCTTGCAACACTCGGTAGTTTAGTTAAAACACCCGATTTATATACTTGCGGGATTGATTATGTAGGGGTGTCCAACTTGTTCACTTTCTTCAAATCTTTCCCCCCATACTGGAAACCATACCTTGGTCAAGTCTACGAGCAATGGTACGATGAAAACTCTCCTGAAGATCAGGAAATAATGAAAGCAGTTTCTCCTGCTTTGAACGTAGATAAAATAACCAAACCATTATTTGTCGTTCAAGGTGCAAACGATCCTAGGGTAAATATTGATGAATCTGATCAAGTGGTAGAAAATCTTCGTCAACGTGGTTTTGATGTTCCATACATGGTCAAATACGATGAGGGTCATGGCTTTGGTCATGAGGAAAATCGTATCGAGCTATATCAGTCTATGATGGGATTTTTTGCCAAGCATTTGAAGTAAGTAATATTCGAGAGGGCGGGTAGCGTAATAATTAATGGATCTATTCGTTAATAGCTTCAATGAAATTTGCGGCCATTATCCCCCTACTGTGCCTTTTTGTTTATGATTTTTATTCTCAAGATTTAATTATAACCGTTGAAGGAGATACAATCAATTGTGCGATAACTTATCGCAACAAAAATAAGATCTATTATACCAGCAACGTAAATAAGATTTATAAAAGCACATCCATACGTAAGAAGAATATTCAAAAGTATGAAGTGTCTTATTATAGGGATTCAATTACAGGGGAATTTGATATTGTAAACATTCCGGAAATTCAACAGTTCCGCGCTGCTTTTTCTCTTGGTTATGGTCGTGCTGCACTTATTAACTTCAGTGATGTAGTTGATTTCGCAAAGTTTGAGCGAGACTTACAAAAGGGGATTCAATTTAGCGGAGATTTTACGTACTTTTTTACTGAATTCTCTGGATTTGGGGTAGTAGTATCAAGATTTCAGCCTCCTGAATCAAAGAATTATCTCAATATCCAATATATGGCCCGTAATTATATTAACGTAACCGCTAAGGATAAAATGAGTGTGACATTTATAGCTCCATCTTATACTACTCGAAGTGTAAGTTACGACAACCATAGAACGGTGTTTCTAAATCTGGCGATAGGCTACTTACGATTTAAGGATGAATTTGAGTTCCTTGAAAAATCTACAATGACAGGGAATTCCTTGGGATTACGAGGCAATTTTGGATTTGACCAGCAATTGTCCGAACACCTACAGATAGGAATAGAGTCTTCCTATTTATTGGGTGCTACAGGGAGAGTAAAACTCGCCAATGATGGAAAGTTTAACTCAATTGAATCTAGTGCTTTGCGTCCAATACGATTAGGTAGGTTTGATGCTTCAATCGGCCTTCGATATTATTGGTGATTAATTTCGTTAGTGACAGTTGGGGTATGATTGTTCCTTTAGTCGTATTCCCAATCTTTTAGTTCAACTGAGTAATTAAGTGAAAAAAATTTGCAAAAAAAAAGACCAACTCAATATATTGAGTTGGTCTTTACTATTTTTTAAAGTGACATACTACTCTACTTCTTCAAAGTCAACATCTGTCACTTCTGCATCGACAGTAGATTCCTCTTGAGCTTGTGGCTGTCCAGCATCTCCACCTTCAGCATCAGCTTGAGCGTACATCTCTTGAGAAGCCGCTTGGAATACCTCTTGCAATTTGTCAATCGCAGGATTGATAGCCTCAATATCTTGAGAAGCGTGCGCTGACTTAAGTGCCAATAAAGCTTCTTCAATTGGTGCTTTTTTATCCTCTGGTATTTTATCACCAAACTCTTTCATTTGCTTTTCGGTCTGAAAGATTAAGTTGTCTGCTTTGTTAAGCGTATCTACTTTTTCCTTTGCCTCATTATCCGCTTCAGCATTTGCTTCAGCTTCTTCTTTCATTTTTTGGATCTCCTCATCAGAAATACCTGAAGAAGCTTCGATTCTGATATTTTGCTCCTTGTTAGTCGCTTTATCCTTTGCCGAAACATTGATAATACCATTGGCATCGATATCGAATGTCACCTCAACTTGAGGAACTCCTCTTGGTGCTGGTGGAATACCATCCAGGTGGAAACGTCCGATAGTTCTATTATCAGTTGCCATTGGTCTTTCTCCTTGTAACACATGAATCTCAACCGATGGTTGATTATCTGAAGCTGTCGAGAAAGTCTCTGACTTCTTAGTAGGAATAGTAGTATTCGATTCAATCAATCTAGAGAATACACCACCCATTGTTTCGATACCTAATGACAGTGGAGTAACATCTAAAAGAAGTACATCCTTCACCTCACCAGTCAAAACACCACCTTGTATAGCTGCTCCAAGAGAAACAACCTCATCAGGATTTACTCCTTTTGATGGTTCTTTTCCGAAGAACTTCTGCACTGCTTCTTGCACTGCAGGAATACGAGTGGATCCACCAACAAGAATTACCTCATCAATATCAGAGTTACTCAATCCAGCTGCTTTCATAGCATCTTTGGCAGGCTTGATAGAATTCTTCACCAATTCCTCAGTCAATTGATCAAACTTCGCTCTTGTCAATGTTTTAACCAAGTGTTTTGGCACTCCATCAACAGGCATAATGTATGGTAAATTGATCTCCGTTGTATTCGTTGAAGACAATTCAATTTTAGCTTTCTCTGAAGCTTCTTTCAACCTTTGAAGAGCCATAGGATCTTTTCTTAAATCCAGACCTTCATCGCTCTTGAATGATTCTGCCAACCAGTTGATGATTTTCTCATCAAAGTCATCCCCACCAAGGTGAGTATCACCATCAGTAGAAAGCACTTCAAATACGCCATCACCCAACTCAAGGATAGAAACATCATGTGTTCCACCACCAAGGTCAAATACAACGATCTTTTGATCTGTTAATTTTTTATCCAAACCATAAGCCAATGCAGCAGCAGTAGGCTCATTGATTATTCTTTTCACCTCCAAACCAGCAATTTCACCAGCTTCTTTAGTAGCCTGTCTTTGTGCATCATTAAAATATGCAGGAACTGTAATAACAGCTTGACTCACAGAGGTTCCCAAATAATCCTCGGCAGTCTTCTTCATTTTCTGAAGAACCATTGCTGAAATCTCTTGTGGTGAATACTCTCTATCGTCTATCTTAACTCTAGGCGTATTGTTCGCTCCTTTGACAACCTGATAAGGCACTCTGGCCATCTCTTTCGCAACCTCATCGAATTTGTTACCCATAAATCTCTTTATGGAATAAACCGTTTTCGTTGGGTTGGTGATTGCCTGTCTTTTTGCAGGGTCTCCTACTTTTCTTTCTCCACCATCTATAAATGCAACGATAGAAGGAGTAGTTCTTTTACCTTCGTTATTTGCAATAACAACAGGTTCATTTCCCTCCATGACCGATACACACGAATTGGTGGTTCCTAAATCTATACCAATTATTTTACTCATACTTCTGTTTGTGTAATGTTCAAAAAATTTATTCGAAAGACTATAGCCAAGTATTATGCCAAGGCGATATTTACACTAAATCAGATAAATTGATGAAAAAAATATGACAAAAAAGAAGGAAATGTGACAGATCGTCACATTTTGACAATTACTCGCAATTAAAGCCTTCCTGCGTATTGCAAAACTTCAAATCTCCTGTAAATTGTCCAAACACCAATTCCTCAAAGGTTTTACCGGATATTTTATCCACAGGTATAATTCGAGAAAGAGTTGCTTTAGCTGATAGGATGCCATGCGCCTCTCCTCCATTTATATTGGAATAGGAAGGTGTTTCTTGCCCCACGCCACCAGTTGGGTTTACAATATCAAGATATTTGCTCAATTCAGTTCCAAAAGCAGAGTAAAGAAATTCCACACCGAGTATTTCACGATAGTTTACATTTGGATCAACATCAACGTTGTTTGCAATGGATTGAAAAAATGCTTCTCCTGAATATGGAAATGATTCTTCTCCAATCGTAGTGCCATCGTCATCCGTGGCTAGAAGCTTTTTAACCTCGAACTCGGCAAATTTTTCGGTCATTGTACCATCGTTTCTTACCTCATTAAAAAGTAATCTTACTCTCACATTGTGCTTCAATGCATCCTTCACAAATTTATATTCTATGTTAAGTTCCGTATATACAGGATTTGTGAAAACATTCGAGCTATTAGATACAAAGTTCAAAGTCTGATTAGACGATGGTGCTCTCAAATCCGAATTTACAATGATAATTTGTGTTGTCTCGGCAAAGATCGTATCTCCATCACCAATAGCACCTAAACGATATGTATCTGTTGAATTAGCTCCGAAATTGAAGGCTGACGTAGGAGCGCTATATACTGTTTGCTCTGGCGCATAGAATAGACCCGCTATATCATCATCTTTTGTGTCTATAACTTCAGGTTCAAGTAATACACTACCTTCATCCCAAAATATTCTTGCCTCCAAATTGTCATAAAGAGCAGAATCTTCAATCAAGGCATAATCAAAAGCGGAACCATCACCTAAAAAGGTATGGTTGATCATGAATATTTGCTTCTCAGCACCAGGATCTATCACACCGTATACAACAGGCTGACGTTTGTAATCGGCATTTAACTCGAAATCGTCCTCACAGGCAGTCATTAGCACTAGGGCTAAACATAATAGATAAAAGCTTGATTTCGTCATATTCATAACCAATGGGATTTATGGACTACAAATGTATTGTTATTTAGAGAAGATTTCAATCAAACTATACAATCTTATATGAAAGCCAAGAAAATGTACGTGAGTGGATAAAATATAGAAGGAACGGTAGCTAAATTATAGAATTCATATGGCTCAGAACTTTAAATCGCAAGTACACTGACCATCTGCCAACTCTACCCCACTTTGTTCACTCAACTGCATAATTCTAATATCTCGAGATCTTGTAGAAAATATGCCTAGCCCCAAACCATCGTTAATATTTGAATATCTTGCTGACTCTTGACCAATATTAGATGTGGAATTGGTGAAATCCACATATCTTGTCAAATCTTGTCCATAAGCGCTATAAATTAAGTGCATTTGATCAACAACTCTTAAGGTCACATTGTTATCAATGGGGATATTATCCCGCACTCTTTGATAGAATGCTTCACCAAAAAAGCGAATTATCATTTCTTATCCACCCTCATCGTCTAATGGTCTGATCGTTCTAATCGTGGATTGAAAGGATTTTTGCTCCGAATCACCGCCCACATAAAATTCTGTATAATTAAGCCGGAAACCAACCGCATGATTCAATGCATTTTTGGAAGATTTAAAATTCAAAAGCGCTACTTTATATATAGTTTCATTTGTTGGCGTAGCATTTAGATTAACTAAATTTAGATTACTAAAAAAAGGCAATCCCAAACTGCCTTGGGTCATACGAATCACATCGGTTTCACTATAAATAATATCATCATCTGCCGTAATGCTCAATTGATAGTTGTCGTACAAATTATTCTCTAAATCTAAGGCTTCAGAAGGCACAGTATAAACCAGCTGCTCAGGTGCGAAAAATAAGCCATCTGTATCTTTATAATCAATTATTTCCGGCATCAACGATGCGCTTTGATTCCATTGTCCCAAAATAGTTTTGCATCAACCTTATCAAATAATACAGAGTCTTCGATTACTGCAAAATCGTTTGTTCCCTTCCACTAGAAAAGTGCGTTGAATAACAAAATACTACTTATCTAAAGATGGATCTAACATCCCATAAACAACAGGAATTCTATCATAAGGAGCATTCAATTCGAAATCATTTCTACAACTCATCGACATCACAATAATTGCTAAAAACCCTAAGCTAGTTAGTGAAATTCTCATAAGAAGTCGGATTTGTTTTTGATATATGTGAATTTAAACCAATAAAGGTTCTGCTCAAGCAATTCGCGTAAAGACTTCAATGGAAATTGCGCCATTATTTCAATTCAATGAAACTAACATCTAACATACCACAAATATCATTTACCTCAAATTCCTGCTTGGTTTGTGCCTACAAAGGTTATATCATACTGTTTTAGGAATCTTGACCTGTTGTTGTACTAATAATTCCTGAAAGCATTGTAGGATAGTTCATACCATGAGAAATTGCCAAATCCCTTTAGCTCTTTGTTCAATCGATTTTACTAAAGGATATTGTCTTCACCCTTTCTTGATGATTAAATCTAAGAATATAAAGGCCATCTTCTAAGGATCTAATATCAATTGGCAAATTGGTATTCCCTTTAGGAAGGACTGTTTTTTCAAAAACTCTTTGCCCTAGGGCATTGTATATTTCCATTTCCACTGGTTCATCCTCAAATATTCCCTTCAAAGTTAAATAGCTTGTTCCAGGATTTGGATAGAGCAAGTAATCAAATGGAAAACTTGTTGGCAATATTGTATCTTGACAATTTGGGTAAATACTTTTCTCATCAAAACCCATTAACCCAGCAGGATCTCTTACCTCCAGTCTTATCCTGTAGAAATATGTAGCCCCATCATCACATGGTGTTGGAGTCACTACCACATCAGTCATTGGATCGGCATCAGGTGACTGCGGATGATAATGGGTGTTGTGATGAAAAAAAGTTTGCCACTTATAAGTTAGAGTTTCTATTTCATGTTCTTCATCGGCCACGTTTGCTTCAAGATCCAAAGTCGAACTATTTAGAATGGTATATAAATCACCATCATTAAAACTAGTTATATCCACTTGTGGAGGTGTATTGTTTAAAGAAATTAAAACCATATTTTGACCTATATTGCCAGCACTATCTTCAACTAACAGTTCTACTTCAAACATTTGAGGCGAATTGTCGGTTGAAGTAAAAACGTGTGATGTAGCATCAGTATTATCACCACTTCCATCTCCGAAGTCCCATGTATATGTTATTGGATCCTCATCAGGATCAAAAGAACTTGATCCATCAAATTGAACTGTCAATGGACTAGGTCCATAAATAATATCAGTTTCTATTTCCGCAATTGGCGCTAGATTTTCAGCGTAACAAATTCTATAAATACTTCCTGTATAAACGGAAGGAAAATACAAACATCCATCATACGGATTAACAGACAAATGGACAATCCCACCAAATTCATCTAGGAATGGCTCGACTTTGGTTAATTGATGATTTTCATCAAACCAGAATGCTTTAATCCATCCCCCAAAATCAGCATGAAAATAGGTCCCAAAATATTCTTCTGGAAATGCAATCCCATTATAAAAAGCCCCTCCGATACTGGAAATGCCTTCAAACGCATCCCCTCCAATACCAGACTCTTCAAGTGACAAGAAACTCGGGGATCCGTCTTCGGTAAAACCGGGAATTACTGTTGTGTCAAGGTCGTTATTGGCAGTGTTTTTCCATGCAATAATAGGACGCTCATGCAAGTATCTTTGCGTATTTACTATTTCTTGGAAGGCGTCACATGGATTTCCGAAAAAGTTACTGTGATCTTCCAAAGGATTTTGAATTAAATCTCGAAATCTAAAATATTCAAACTGACAATTCTGATCGTTAAACATCGGATTAGGTTCGAGAGGGTTAAAAGTTGGCTTATCATTATAACCAGGTTGTAGTCTCATGCCCTCATAACGCGGCCACCCGAAGTTCATACCTCCATCCGGACAAACATTGAGCTCTTCCCATTTATTGAAACCAACATCTCCCACTACCATTACCCCAGGATTTCCTTCAGCGGGATCAAATGAACCACTATTGGGATCAATGGTGAAACGAAATGGATTTCTCAAACCCATCGCCCAAACCCTATTTATATTATTTTCAAGACTTGTACCGTTATAAAACGGGTTACTCTCATATCCCTCTCCATTCTCAGGATTTAATCTCAAAATTTTCCCATTCAGCCCCTCTAATAATTGTGCTCTGAAAGATCCTACATCTTCATGATCTTCGATTATTCCTTGTTGCAATGCAATATCATCAAAACCAAACTTCGGCACAGGCAGTCCTCCAGTATGATAATCAACCCATGTTGTCCCTTCTCCTGTAGAAACTAAAAGTGACCCATCCTTACCAAATTCCAATGTTCCTGTTCCGTGAGAAACGGCTGGTAATGGAATACCATCTCCTACCTCTACTCCAAGAAGCACAATTCGAGATCCCGGCACTAATGTTTTATAGTCATCTGGACTCAATTGAAACCGTGTTAATCTACCCATTTGTGCAGTATATTGTTCAGAAACATTTGGATCGTAATCCGGTGTACCAAAATACTTTAGATGGTGTGCATCAACAGCATACAATAAGTAAATGTATCCGTTGTCTAAAAAATCAGGGTCAAGAGCAAATCCAGACATTCCCAAATCTCCGTAATTAGCAACTTCCTCGGAAATATTAATCACTGGAGTTTCGTCTTTCACACCATTTTCAATGACATATATACGTCCATTAAGTTCCCAAATATATAAGTTCCCATTTTCAGCGTATGAAATACCCGCTGGCCCAGACCATCCTGATGAAACTTCTTGCATTTCAAAACCTTCAGGAACAATTTGCCCATAAAAAGTTGAAAATAAAAAGATTGCAAGAATTGCACTAATACTTTTCATAAATGAACTCTAATTATTTGATAGACAAAGTTAATGCATATAGTTTGGTAATTAATTTAAAATAAACCCTATCTTGGGAATGAGCTTAAATATTCCTGAATAAATGTACTCCTTAAGTCATATGCCTTTTGTGCGTCTAGTCTTTGCGTTGATGGCTGGTATTATTTTTTCGACATTCATTTACACGAATGAAATTGGTGCTTTTGCAGCCCTTGTTTCAACATCTGTTAGCTTAATATTCATATACAATTCAAAATCAAAAATCTCAAAAAAACTAATTGCGGTAACTGGCATTTTACTGTATTCTTCTGTTTTCTTTTTGGGCGCCTTTACCACAGTCCACTACATGCAAGAAGACGATCTCACACACTTTTCGAAAATGACTGGGGCATCCTATTTTTTGACTGAAATAATCGATATTCCTGAGGAAAAAAAGAAAAGTCATAAGACAATCGTCAATGTAATTTCATATGCAGATAGCTTGGGGAATTGGGTGAGTTGTATGGGAAAGCTTATTTTGTATACTCAAAAAAACAATGCACTTACCGATCTAGAAAACGGTGATCAGCTCTTGATACAGAATAAAGTAATTCAAGTTTTAAGTCCTTCCAATCCAGGTGAATTTAATTACAAGAGGTATCTATCCTTTAAATATATACACCACCAAACCTATCTGAAAACTGGAGAATACACCATTCAAAAAAAGTCTATTAAATCTATACTTAATCTCGCAATTAGCATTAGAAAGAAAATGCACAAGACACTTTCTGATCATGGCTTGAAAGACGAAAATCTCGCTGTAGCATCCGCACTTTTACTTGGAGAAAAAGGGCTGCTTGATCCTGAGACACATAAAGCATATGCGTCTGCCGGGGCTTTGCACGTCTTGGCTGTTTCAGGTTTGCATGTTGGTATCATTTACTTAATCTTCAATGGCCTACTATCCCTCTTTTTTAAAGGTAAAAACACAAAGAAAGTCAAGACACTATTAATTATTCTAATTCTTTGGTTCTATGCATTCATCACGGGTCTATCACCTTCTGTTGTTCGTGCGGCAACCATGTTCAGTGCAATATCAATAGGCATATTAATGAACAACAAGCAGAACATATATAACACGCTATCGAGCTCAGCATTTATCCTGCTAATAGTAAAGCCCAATTATCTTTTTGAAGTGGGTTTCCAACTTTCTTATCTTGCCGTATTGGGCATCGTTTATCTTCAACCTAAAATCTACAATCTATTCTTTTTTCGTAATTATTTTATGGACAAAATATGGAGTTTAACGGCCGTCTCTATCTCAGCACAAATTGCAACATTCCCATTGGGAATTTTATACTTCCATATATTTCCGTCATACTTCTTATTTTCAAATATCATAGTGATTCCGGCAGCAATTATCATTATGTATCTCGGTATTACATTATTTACATTCTCCTTTTATGATCCACTAGCAGGCTGGTTGAGTGAAGAGCTCATTGCCATCATTGACAGTCTAAACCTATTCGTGAAGTGGATAGAAAAATTACCGAATGCTGTTATCGATAATCTATTTTTCAGCATTGCAGATACATGGCTTTTGTATATTCTTATCATATCCACAACCTTCTTTTTGGTAAAGCGCAGAGTCAAGTTTATTTTCATCACTTTAGCCTCCATTCTTTTGTTAGTGAGTTTTAGAACCCTCGATAAAATATCTTTCTTAGATCACAATTATCTCTGCGTTTATCATATTTCAAAAAGCTCTGCTATAAATCTTATCAGTGATGAATATAATTACATCCTCGATGTTGGTTCTTTGGAAATAGATTTAAAAAACAATCCCTTTCAAATGAAAAACAACTGGATAAGGCATGGGCAGGGGGAGACCAGAAAACTTAAAATAGACAATTTACCACCAGAACATGTAACCTTAATCACTGAAAACATTATTGGGGTCTCAGGAAAAACAATTGCTATAGTTTCAGAATCAAGTGCCTATACTTTCAAAAATTCGCTTAATGTTGATTATCTCATCATGGTTAAACACAAAAAACTTTCTATGTCCAGCGTTTTGAAAAACTACAATCCTAAAACGATTATTTTTGATAGTAGTTTTTCAAAATTTTATGCCGAAAAATACAAATCTCAAATACCTTTGGAGATTGAAATTCATTGCACTATTTTAGATGGCGGTTTCGAACGAAGATTAAATTAGGAATATGAACAAAGCTGAAAAAGTCAATTACGTTATTGATACATTAGAAGATCTTTACCCGGTAGTTCCAATTCCTCTTGATCACAAAGACAATTACACCTTATTGGTGGCGGTCCTCATGTCCGCTCAATGTACTGACAAGAGAGTGAACTTGATCACGCCAGGATTATTTGCTGCAGCGGATAACCCATATGAAATGTGTCGACTCACGGTTGCGGACATTAAAGAATTAATAAAAACCTGCGGACTAGCAAACAACAAGTCCAAAGCAATTCATAGGCTATCTCACATCTTAATAGATGAGTTTAATGGCGAAGTTCCGGAAGGTTTCCCTGAACTAGAATCATTGCCAGGTGTAGGACATAAAACGGCATCCGTTGTAATGAGTCAAGGCTTTGGTCACCCTGCTTTTCCTGTAGATACACATATTCATAGATTAATGTATCGATGGGGATTTACAAACGGAAAAAATGTTGTTCAAACTGAGAAAGATGCAAAAAGAATTTTCCCAAGAGCACTTTGGAATAAACTCCATTTGCAAATAATATTTTACGGCAGAGAATATTCTCCCGCTGGTAAAATAAAAATTGATCGGGATATAATTATGAAAGAAATAGGACGAAAATCCCTTTTGAAATAACCTAGACTACTAAAGGAACAATCGTCTACCTTTTCTTTTGGATCTAACGGATCTTCTGCGTTTTTTAAATTTATGAGTCTCCATCTTATAATTTAATCCCAACGTCAAGGTCATGTATGAGTCGTTATCATCAGGGTTTCCCCTTTGCATGCCAGGGAGTGTATTGGCAGAAAAAATTTGTTCTCCTTCAATGATTAAAAACTCGAAGCTCGGGTCGGCAAGATGAGCCGCTTCCACTCCTGAAAACAACTCTATCTCTTGTTGATTGTAGTATTCTGTACTCACATCATCGATGTAGTCACTGAATGCAAACCTGTGACTTATCTCTAGGCTAAGACTAAAGCGCTCACTTATCGATGTCCTCCAATTAAACCCTATTGGAACAATCACAGTATAAAGTGAATACTGATTTTGTGGTTTTCCTAAATTCTGACCTTCAGTTCCCATAGGTCTAAGGTCATACCATTGTTCTTGAAATCTAGCTTGTGGGTTGAATTTTAATACCCCAACTCCTATAAAAAGTGAATAGATCGCTTCCGTAAAAGTTGCTCTAGCCCTATTAGAACGATTCAATTTATATTGACTACCGACAGCTCCTATTCTATAGTTATATTCCAATAAACCCGAAACCTCAGTTACAAAAGATCTGAAATGCAAATTCCTTTTCATTCGGAAAGGTTCTTCCGTAAGATTATCATTTCCTGCTAAATATCCAGCCATGATATTCCCCCTCAATGCCAGATCTTTCATTAAAAAATATCGAATTCCAACATTAGCCAAACCCCTGGTTTGATTCAATTCGAAGTCCTTCACAAAATTGCTGCCGATAGCATTCCTTCCTCCCAATTCACCAAGAAAACTTGATGCTCCTAGGGATAAATAAAACTCCGTTCTATGTTTTTTCCAATAATTGCCGCCACCATTAAATTGCCCAAACGTATGCGCGGAAAATAATACCGCAATAGCAAGTAGAAGAATGGATTTTAATTGAAGTTTCATTGAGCGCTTAATCAATTGATTACAAATGTATAAAATAAATGATTCAGAGGTCACTTGTTGCTCCCATTTTACTAACGATATCCCATAAAACGATGCCACAACTCACACTGACGTTAAAGGAATGCTTTGTTCCAAATTGCGGGATTTCAATACACATATCGGACTGATCTACAGCAGACTGAGCAACACCCCTTACTTCGTTTCCAAAGATAAGGGCGTAATTATCATCCGGATCAGGTTGGAATTTATCCAAAGAAACGGCATGCTCTGATTGCTCGATACTAATCACTTTGAAACCTTTAGTCTTCAAATCCAGAATAGCTTGATCCACAGATTCAAAATAACGCCAAGCCACACTCTCAGTGGCACCCAAAGCCGTTTTCCGTATATCTTTATTAGGTGGTTGAGCACATATGCCACACAATAAAATTTCTTGAATTCTGAATGCATCAGCTGTCCTAAAAAAAGATCCAATATTATTTAAACTTCTAATATCATCTAGGATGATAATAATTGGAATTTTCTTGGCCTTTTGAAAGGAAATCACATCCAATCTACCGAGGTCTTCATTTTTCGTTTTTTTGTTCATAAAAGGGGCTTTAAGATTTAGGAAATCCGGGGGCTCCATAATATCTTCGTTTGTCAAATTTATAAGAAAATTGTCGGACTCGGTAAAAGAAAAAAAGGAAACACCATTAATGAAGCAATACAATGCTATCAAGGCGAAACATCCTGATGCATTGTTACTGTTCAGGGTTGGTGATTTCTATGAAACCTTTGGGGAAGATGCCATTAAAGCATCAAAAGTTCTGGGCATCGTATTGACCAAGAGAAAAAATGGAGCTGCCGCCTATATCGAATTAGCAGGTTTTCCGCATCACTCGGTAGACACATATCTCCCTAAGTTGGTTCGAGCGGGATATAGAGTTGCTATATGTGATCAATTGGAAGATCCAAAGGCAACGAAAAATATTGTAAAAAGAGGAGTTACGGAATTGGTTACTCCAGGAGTTTCTTTAAATGAGCAAGTTCTTGATCAAAAGAAAAACAACTTTTTAGCCTCCATTCATTTTGGTCGAAAAAAAATCGGATTATCTTTTTTGGATATCTCCACCGGAGAATTTTTAATTGCCGAAGGAGATCAAAATTATATAGAGAAACTTGTAAAAGGATTTTATCCGAGTGAAGTACTCTTCAATAAATCTGAGAAAAAACAGTACGAAGAATTATACAAAAATGAGTTCCATACTTTTGGGTTAGAGGATTGGATCTTCTCTAAAGATTATGCCCTTGAGGTCCTATTGCGACATTTCAAAACAACTTCATTAAAAGGATTTGGCATTGAGGAACTAGACGAAGGTATTATTGCCGCTGGAGCGATCATGCAATACCTAAGCGAGACGCGTCATGATAAGCTAGAGCACATCAATAGTATTTCTCGCATTAATAGGGATGAATATGTATGGTTGGATCAGTTTACGATAAGTAATCTAGAACTTATTCATGCCAATCATCCTACCGGAAAATCACTAATGGACGTGATGGACAAAACAATAACTCCAATGGGAAGTCGTCTTCTGAAACGTTGGACAATTTTGCCTTTGAACAATGTGTCGGCCATTAGAAAAAGATTGGACATCGTTGCCCATTTTCATCAAATGCATGGATTGTCTGATGCCTTGAAAGATAAATTGAGCCCTATCGGTGATTTGGAAAGGTTGATTTCCAAAGTATCTGTAAAAAAGATAAATCCTAGGGAAGTGCTGTATTTACTACGCGCACTTAATGCCGTTCCTGAAATACAAGATGAATTATTAAAATCTGGAAATCAAGATATCGTTGAATTGGCTAACCAATTTCACAATTGTGAGGCTATTCGTCTTCAAATTGAGAATGAAATTAACCCAGAGGCTCCTGTGCTCATTAAGAAAGGGAATGTCATTAATGAAGGCATCAATTCGGACTTGGATGATTTGAGAAAAATAGCTTTTTCTGGAAAAGATTACTTGTTGCAAATGCAGCAAAAAGAAAGTGAAGCTCATAACATTCCCTCTTTAAAAATAGCCTATAATAATGTCTTCGGATATTACCTAGAAGTCAGAAATACACATAAAGATAAAGTTCCTGAAAGCTGGATAAGGAAACAAACCTTAACACAAGCGGAGCGATACATCACTCCTGAACTTAAAGAATACGAAGAGAAAATATTAGGTGCTGAATCAAAAATATTGGAGATTGAAGAAAGGTTGTTTGACAATCTTTTAAATAGTCTATCCGAGTACATTAATCAAATAAAATTTAATGCCGCATTAATCGCTAAAATTGATTGCTTGTTGTCATTCGCAGAGATTGCCAAGTTACACAAGTATGTTATGCCAATAATCAATGATGACCATATTTTAAATATAAAGGATGGAAGACATCCGGTCATTGAGCGTAATCTTCCGGTAGGGGAATCATATGTCTCCAATAATGTATATCTTGACAAGGAAGAACAGCAAATGATCATGATTACCGGGCCAAATATGTCTGGTAAATCGGCATTATTGCGTCAAACGGCCTTGATTGTTTTGATGGCTCAAATGGGTAGTTTCGTTCCAGCCGATCATGCTGAGATCGGATTGATTGATAAAATATTTACAAGAGTTGGTGCATCAGATAACATTTCTTCTGGGGAATCTACCTTTATGGTTGAGATGAATGAAACGGCCAGTATCCTGAATAATTTATCTGATCGAAGTTTGATTTTACTAGATGAAATTGGACGAGGCACAAGTACATATGATGGTATTTCTATTGCTTGGGCCATCAGTGAATATCTACATGAACACCCGCAATATAAAGCCAAAACTTTATTCGCAACTCACTACCACGAACTCAACCAAATGACAGATGAGTTCCCACGTATTAAGAACTATAATGTTGCGGTAAAAGAATTGAAAGATAAAATCATTTTCCTAAGAAAACTAGTCCCTGGAGGAAGTGCTCATAGCTTCGGAATACACGTAGCAAAAATGGCTGGAATGCCTGCAACTATTGTTCATAAGGCCAAATCTGTTTTGAAATTTCTTGAGAAAAGTCACAAGAGGGGATCTGATAAAATAGGAGAGTCAGAACCTGATATGCAACTGAGTTTTTTCAAACTTGATGATCCTATTCTGGAACGAATTAGAGAAGACATTGAAGATCTTGACATTAATACTTTAACCCCTGTTGAAGCTTTGATGAAACTTAATGAGATCAAAAAAATACTTGGAAAATAGTTCACTATTTTTTATGGAATAAGTCAATTGACTTCATCTATTGTATTAGTATGCATGTTAGTTCGCATTTTACCAATTAATTTGGATTGCCCGATTAAGTACCGTCAATTTTGTCTGCCCCGATCCCGCTCGTGCGGGATGCAAAATTGACTACGAAATTAGAAAAAGTCTACCCCTTAGATTCGGGGCAAAGACTTTTTCGGCTCAATGGTATCATATTTATTATTGCTTGTATAAAATCGGACTAGCAATTTAGTTTATCTTCAGACAACAAATGATTAAATTATTTTCCATTTCTTTTTTAATTCTCTTAACCACAAATTTGGTTTCGCAAAACCTTGTTTTGCAGGGTGAGATTCGCGATCAAGAAAGTGGACAAATATTGCACAATGTCAAAGTTGAAGTAGTTGAAAAAAACAGTGGCTACAAAAGAAAATCCAATAGTCTAGGTCAATACCAGGTTTCTGTTGCAAGTAAAAAAAGTAAGATTATACTTAAGAGGGAAGGCTATCTAGAGAAAACCATTTTCGTTAAAGCCACGAAAGATGAGATGGCATCGGGAGTCATAATTAGAAACTTCTCTTTGTTTACTGGTGAAATGCTGGGCGTAGTTGACATACGTGCACCTGGCGCACCGGAAGAGATCTATGCCAATGAACAGCACAATGTTGCTGACTTCGAATTCGTAGAGCAAGATTTTCTGATTCTCACCTATGATAAAAACCCAAAAAAGGAAAGAAAACTTCTTCTTACCAATGATTTAATGGAGGTAAGTCAAAGCTATACAATCCCCGCATCTTTTGGTGAAGTTCTTGGACTTGAAAAATCATATGCCCGTATGATTTTTCTCAACACCGCTTCTAATCTTTATCAAGTGGAAATCAAAAATGATATTCAATTAACAAAGGTAGATCGCAAGACCTATGACGATCACGTCAAACCGATAGTGGACACAATAAACGATAAAGTATACTTAAGTAATTGGTATGAAAAATATCCGGCATTTGCGTACTACGAGTATACTGTCATTGACTCATCATATAAAAAGATAAGAGAGATTGCCGATAACTTTATGTTGGAACTTTGTCGAGCAGAATACAAATATCTATCAGGACGTACAAAATTGTTTTATCTAAGACAGGAAATGAAAACAGGCATTGATAAAGAAATATGGGCCTGTATTGATAATTTTGATCAAGGATTGTACTACGATCCAATCTATGCTCCAATGTTTATTGTCAATGATACCATGCTTATTTTTGATCATTGCGACAATCTTCTGTGTCGTTATGACATGAATAGAAACCCTATTGATTCTGCAGCGATAAATTATCATGAACCGGGTAGAAAAATAAACAAAACTTTTATGGAAATTCTGCACAAGGATGAAGTCACTGGCAATATTTTCGCTCAATTTCAGGTCCGTGGTGGAGACGCTGTACTTAAGAAAATTAACACTAACACTGGTCAGATAAAAAAGGAATACTCCATGAAGTTTCCCTACCCAGTTGAAATAAAAATCAAAGGTGATTTCGCTTATTATATCTATAGGCCCTTTGAATCGCTTCAAAAGAAATACCTCTATAGAGAAAAATTGAATTAGACAATTTAGCAATTGTATTTCTGATTCCCCTGAATCATACCAATTGTGCATTTTGAATTTTAAAAGTATTAATTCTCCCGCAGATCTCGCAGATTACCGCAGATCTAATCAGCGAAAATCTGCGAGATCTGCGGGAAAAATCACTCGCCAATTTCTTTGAATAATGATCGAATCCTATGACAGAACTAATCTTATTGGTTATAAAAGTCAAATACAATAACCATACTGGTATGATTCAGGGGAATCATATTGCATTTAATTCTCAATAAATCGTTGTGTTATCTTCGCATAATTATTCCAAATTAAAAACAACATGAAAATTGCCTTTGTTGCTTTCCTTCTTTTTCTTTCCCCGGTACATAAATTTTATGTCAGCCTGACTGAAATAAAATACAACGCGCAAGAAAAAACATTAGAAATGGCATCAAAGCTTTTCATTGATGATTTGGAATCCGTTGTGCCTGGACTAAGAATTAAAAAAGATGATGATTTCGAAACAAACGAACTTGTCGGGCAGTATATAATTGGGAAAGTGAGTATTCAGATTAATGAAAAAAGTATACCATTGACCTATCTCGGTTATGAAATTGACGATGATGTGATATGGTGTTATATTGAAGGGTATGATGTTGAAATGCCATCACAAGTCAATTTGCAATTTGATATGTTATTGGATGAATTCGACAAGCAAACTAATATTGTTCATTTTGATCTGAACAAAACGATTAAGTCAGTTTTTATTACTGCTGATGAGAGGGGTGGGATTTTGACGTTTGAATAAGGTTGAAGACTTGAACAGCGATTCATTTGGGACTAACCCGATAATTAAAACGAGATTCTTCACTCGTGCCTCCTTCTGAATGACGTCTTTCTTATTGGAATTTCGCATATCAGAATTATCACATTAAAGCACAATCGTACTGTATCATCCCATCACACGCCCTTTAATTCCCTAAAGGGATCCACGCACTAGGGAAAATTAAATATTATCGCATTTCTGCATTATCGCATTAAAGCATTACTACATTCTATCATTGTACCATTACTTCATTGACTATATAAAATCAGACAACCTTCCAGCCCGGTCTAACCGTACACCTCGATCCGTATGCTTTACCGTACAACATTCATGAACGGCATCATGCTCTAGGAATAGGATATAATTGTTGTCGGCTGCCATATTTAAAAACTTCTCTTTTTCTGACATTGTCAATAATGGACGAGTGTCATATCCCATAACATAAGGCAAAGGCAAGTGAGCCGTTGATGGTAATAAATCTGCCATAAAGGCGATTGTTTTATCCTTGTATTTTATCTGAGGTATCATTTGGGATTCAGTATGACCATCTGCAAAAAAGACATCCATATTATCAAAAACATTTAAGGTTAAGTCCCCTTCTCTTTTGACGTTTTTCAATTGACCACTTTCCTTTATCGGATTAATGTTCTCCCCAAGAAAAGAAGCCTTCTCTCTTGGGTTAGGTTTTGTTGCCCACTCCCAATGTCTATCATTACTCCAGAAGTGTGCGTTCTTGAAGCTGGGTACAAGCAGATCGTTCTCTCTGATTATCGCTCCACCGCAGTGATCAAAGTGTAGGTGGGTCAAGAATACATCCGTAATGTCATTTCTGCCAAAGCCATTGGCAGCTAGTGATTTGTCTAGATTGTCATCACCATTGAGGTAATAATAGCCGAAAAATTTCTCAGACTGCTTCTCCCCTATTCCGCAATCAATAAGCATCAAGCGATCTCCATCTTCAATTAACAAAGTTCGCATGGCCCAATTACACATATTGCTTTCATCCACAGGATAATTTCTCTTCCAGATGGACTTTGGAACAACACCAAACATGGCACCTCCGTCCAATTTTAGATTTCCGGTATGTATTGGGTATAGCTTCATAGACGATTATTTTGTTCAAAGATAAAGATTTCGGGAGATTTTTTGTGGGTGAATTAGCCTAACAAAATGAGTGATTTCACTTACTTTATTATCCGAAATAGGTTTGCAATTTTATTACCTTAGTGGTTTATAGACAACAGACATATGTGGAATATAGAACATAAAGTGTTTATATCCTGTTGTTAGGTGCAATGCACAGCTTAATATCATGAATAAATATAAAGAGGCTATCTTTCCAATTATTAAAGATGTAAATGTTAATGTATATCGAATTGCAAGGGCTTTAAGTGTTTTAGGTATATTAATCTTGTTATGTTCCGCTGTGTTTTTAGAGTTTGGAACGTTAAGCAAGATAATGGGAACTGCTGGATTTGTTTTTATGGCTCTACCTTTTGTGTTAAAATTTGCTATTGATTCCTCTAAGATAATAGGTGTAATTAAATTAACCGAATTTGAAATTATAACGAAATTCACAATTGAAGAACCAATGAAATTCGACATTAAGAATATTGATAATCTAGAATTTGTCATTGTGGATTATGAGGGTGAGTCTAAAATTAGAGATGTTATAAATTCTGATATGAGTATAAGGCCTGGAACTGAAAATGAAGTATCATGGAGAAAAGCTGGTACTCAATATCAATTTAAATTCAAAATTGCAACTGATCATCAAAAAAGAAAAGCAATATTTTTCGCAAAAAGATATGAAGAACAAAGCACCTAACAACATTTATGAAATCATATCCGCCCTTGAGGTCGGAAACGATTCATACATCAGGTCCGTTATACTACCACCCAACCCCCATAACCAAAACATAATTCCCCTTCACCGGATTCAAAACATAATACTCGAAACCATCATTCAATTTTTGAATAAAAGCTTCAAAAAAAGCCTCTTCATTTTCT
>JBLIMR010000022.1:0-38953 GCA_047638815.1 Gammaproteobacteria bacterium | reverse complement strand
TATGCTATAATCGGTGCTTTCGGAGATGAAACCAATGGAAATCAATCTGGAGCTGCATACATTTTTGAACGATCTGGCAGTGAATGGATTGAAATTCAAAAACTTATCCCTGATGACAATGTGCTCGATGATCGATTCGGAAGAGGAGTCGCAATTTGGGGCAATTTCGTTATAGTAGGTGCTCCATATGATGACGAAATGGGAAACAATAGTGGTTCTGCATATATTTATCAATTGATTGACGGAGTTTGGGAATTTGATCAGAAAATTCTTGCATTTGACGGATCATCTTCTGATTGGTTCGGATGGACAGTTAGTATTTGGGAGGATTATGTTCTAGTTGGTGCACAGAATGATTTTGGAGATGTTGTCTTTAGTGGATCGGCTTTTGTATTCAAAAACATTGATGGAACTTGGACTTTTCAAACCAAACTATTGGCGCCCGATGGTGATTTATTCGACAATTTCGGATTAAGTCTAGATATTAGAAATGGATATGCGATCGTTGGGGCAGATGAAAATGATGGCGATTTTGCAGATACTGGAGCAGCATATATTTATAAAAATGCAGATGATAATTGGAACTTTGAAATGAAATTGACGGCTTCAAACGTTTCAGTAGGTGATAATTTTGGACATGATGTTGCTATAACTGATAGCATGGCTGTTGTTTCTTCAGTGAACAATGACACCCTAGTAAATGAAGCTGGGGCCGTTTATGTGTTCAAAAATCAGGGCGATGGTGTTTGGGTTGAAGATGACATTCTCATTAGTCCTGAAACCATTGTCTCCGAAAATTTCGGAATTAATGTTGATTTTAACGGACAATTTTTAATTGCAGGAACAACAACGGGATTTGGCTTATCCGAAGAAACTGGATCAGTATATTTACATACCTATAATGGGAATTCTTGGGAGTACGAACAAAAACTGTATTCAAATGATGGTGAACATGCTGACTTTTTCGGGACAACCACGGCTATGCATGGTAGCACAGTAATGATAGGTGCATTGGGTGATGATAGTAATGGTGGGAATGCCGGATCAGTTTATATGTATCAAATTGAATGCGCCCCAGTTTGTACAGAACTTATATCACCATTCATTGGCGATACAATGTATTATTCAAATGAACTTATGACATGGGATGAAGTATCAATGGCTGATGGATTTATGCTGTCAGTCGGCACTGAATCGGGACTTGATGATATATTTGAATTGCAAGATGTTGGTGATACGACATCTTATCTTGTGCCATTGATCGATCAGGTCGAATGCTTCGTAACAATTCAATCTTATAATTCTTTTGGAATAACAGAACCTTGTAACGTAGCGAGCTTCTTTACCAATTTCATCACTATCCAAGGTTTTCTGGCCGAAGATGTTATTGTTTCCTGTGAATCGGAAATTCCTATTGCAGAATTCTCGTATATAGATTCATGTTCTGTTGTTTCATACACTTTGGAGGAAGAAGTCGTCCCAGAAGATTGTGGAGGAAATTATTCGATTATTCGTACATTAATTGTGACGGATGATTGCAATTCAAACACAACATCACAGGTAATAAACTTTATTGATGTCGACCCACCGGAAGTCATCGAATTTACAGAAATCTTGAACGTTACCTGTGGTGAGAGCATACCGTTGGTGGAGCCTGTATGCATTGATAATTGCAGTGACTTTTCAATTCAGTTTATTGATGCCGGAAGTCTATCTTGTGGTGAAACCATCCTGCGTACTTTTAGTATTTTTGATGATTGCGGTAATACTACTGAAGTAGTTCAAAACATCATCATTGGAGAAAATTCTAATCCTCCTGGTTGCACAATTATGATGGCACCACAGGGGAATGAGATACCACTTAGTGCGACTCTAGAATGGACTGCGATTACTGGGGCGGAGGGATATCTAATAAATGCTGGAACCAGTCCAGGTGCAGTCGATATATTGGATATGTTTGATGTTGAAAATGTTGTTAGTTATGGACCAGGAGAATGGCCAGTTGCTGAGACTATTTATATCAGCATAATCCCCTATAATGAATTTGGTGAAGCATCAGCATGTCAAGAGGCTCATTTCGAGACAATTTTGGTTGGAATTGATGAAATACATCAAAGTATTTCTCAACTAAATATTTATCCGAACCCCAGTTTTAACAAAGTAATTTCCATTTCTATTCCAGGTGTAATTAGTCCGCTCTTTGAAAATAACATCGAGATATATGATCTTTCTGGTAGGATTATTGATTTTAAAATGATTTCAGGTGATGTTTCAAATGTGAACAATTCTTCATCTTCTGAAATCAAATTAATTGTAGAAGCTGGACCAGGATTTTATCTCTTAAAATTGAATCAAGATAATGGCATATTTGCGGGCCAATTTTGTTTGATGAAATAGTCTTATTTTTTCATGAAAATGACGACTCAAAAACTTAGAGGGAAATTTATATTTTCATTCTGTCTTTTATTAAGAGTCAATTAAAGGACGAAATAGAAGTGCCTGAATGAGATTTTGGTATTCAATTAGAATAACTATTTCGAACTGTACAATCAGCCTTAAGACAATTGAGAAGAAAATCAAAAAGCTTCTGAAATCGTGAAGTAAAAATTAATCCCTTCATCCGATAGTCCAATATCGGCCCTAACTCTTGTTCTGTCTTCTTTATTCAGGATAAATCGTCCTCCCGCTCCAAGAGTAAATTTTAATGAAGATGAAGTTAATTCATCTCCAATTTGACTAGCAGAGATAAAGGCTGCTCCTTTCAGTCTTTTGTATAAAGGAAATCTTAATTCTGATTGTAAATTCGATATGGTATAGTCAATAAATCGTCTACTGCCGTATCCACGAGCAAGGGTTTTTGTGGAGACACGAGGCAAGTAATAAAACGGTGTATTTGAACTAGCATTGGAAAAATATAATTGATTTGCTAAGACTAGTTCATCTCCGAGTTTGTGAAAACTTCTTCCGTCAAGTACAAAAACGTTGTAATCATAACTTGACAAAATATTCTTAATCCCCTTATCCACAATCAACGAAAAATAGAAGCCATCCTCTGGAAAAGCTTCGTTATCTCTGTTGTCATAAAGGTAACCAAATACGAATCGAAACCTATCACCACCAGATCTGCCGGCTAAGTTTTCTCTTGCAATAATACCATCCTCCTTTACATTAAAAATATCAAAATAATCATACTTAAATCCAATTTCTCCAAAATGATTATTCTTTAAGCGTCTAAAATAATTAAATTCTATTCTTGGGAAATTTACATTGTAAGATTCCTTGTCATCAATTTTTGAATCAGGTCCAAGACCATAAAATTGATAGTAGTAACGATAATATCCCAATTCACCATTCAAACGTATGTTTTCGGTATCAAGGTAAAATTTATAAGGAAGATATATGAGAAGTTGGTCTCTTAGAGTGTATGAAACACTATATAAAACCTGTGAAGGTCTTTGATTCTCTGGACCATCTACGTCCCTCATGCTAATGATTCCTAATCCTCCAAAACCCAATGAAGTTTCGGGGAGGTAGAAAGCGAACGGTAATGCCGTATGGGTAACTTTTATCTTTGTTGAAGTAGTATCTGTTTGACCAAATCCATTGACCAAGAAGGCCACAAATAAAGATAAAGTCAACAATTTGTATTTCATTTATTTTAAGATGTTACAACATTAATGCTGCTATTGAAAAGGAATTTGCCCTGAGTATTTTTCAATAGTAAGAATATTTATTTTTAACGTAGATCACCAATTTATAATAAAAGACAAACAGATTTTTGAAACTATGGAAAATTTCCGAATTGTGTAGATTAAATCCAAAGAATTGTAGTTATAAATATCCATTATAATTGACATTCTGATAATTCCAGATTAAACAACTTTAAATCAGCAATAGTCATCCGCAAAATAAGGCAAATAATGGGGTTGTCGGGCTGTCTCCTGAGAAAACTACGGCTTACACTGTATGTATTTGGGTAGTTTAACTTATTTCTTAACTAATAGTGGCGCCATAGTTTTATAGAAACAAACAAACAAAATAAACGTCATGATTAAACCTTTTAAAACATTACTTATTGGAGCAGCCATATTATGCCTTGGAATAACGTCTTGTTCCAAAGATGATGATGATGACGAGCCAGAAACCTCTGTACATAAGACTTCTGAAGATACAACACCTACTTTTCAGTTTGAAAGTGGGGACGGATTTTGTGCCGCTGTAATCAGTACTACATCATTTTTAGAGTCTATCTCTGGAATCTCATTTGACATAGAGTTTGGAACAGCGGTTGCTGGATTCACCTATGATAATTGGACTTCCTTTATTAATGTTGCTGGAGTCTCTTGTGAAATGCAAACTTTGGATAACCAACCTAATGAGTCGTATGTACATACATACACATGCGATCCGTTAGCGCCCAATGATCTTGGAATTACTTTTGACGGTAATCCATCTTGGATTGTGAATGGTGCTAATGGAGTTCCAACCATAAACTATACAACGTCTATTGGGTTTCCGGACTTAGGTGCTGTTACAGGAGCTGCAATTGTTGATAGAACCCATGGAGTATGCAGATCATATTCATTTTGTTAACAACGTACCCTATGATTGGATCCTTTCAAAGATGTACGCATCTGCTAACATGGTGGGTCTGGCACCACTCATTCGTCCTTAAAATACGGCTGTGCAACCTTGATAATTCCACATTTTATTGATCAATTTTATTGGAATGATCGGATCGCAGCAATAGGCGCTGGACCAAAAGGGATTTCAATAAAAAAACTAAACTCAATAGACTTTGAAAATTGTTTTACAGATTTGTGGAATAAAAAAAATATAAAGAAAAGGCAGAGTCAATTTGAAAAATAATGAATGATGAAATTGATGAGGAAGCACTTATTAAATATATTTTAGAGTAATTTGGTCGATTATTTAGTTTAGTCATATGAATGTTGCTGTAATTGGGGGTGGAGCTGCTGGATTTTTTTCGGCATTGGCAGTAAAGGATAATTATCCTGACTGTGAAGTGACTATATATGAGAAATCTCCCAAGTTATTATCCAAAGTGAAAGTCTCTGGTGGCGGTAGGTGCAATGTTACGAATGGCACCACTTCCATAAAGGAACTAACCGCTGCATATCCTAGAGGCGGATCTGCCTTGAAAAAAGCCTTTCAAACTTTCAGTACACAGCATACTATGGAATGGTTTGAATCAAGAGGCGTTGCCTTGATGACCCAAAAAGATAATTGTGTTTTTCCAGTTTCCCAAGATTCTCAGACCATAATCGATTGCTTTTTGAATAATGCAAGAAGGCAAAAGATAAATATTTTAACAGGAAGAGGTGTAGACAAAATCACCCAGGAAGAGTCAGGGTTAAAATTGTCGTTTTCGAAAGTAGATTTTGACGATGAAATATTTGATAAAGTCATCGTTGCTACAGGAGGGGCACCACGAAGAAAAGGCTTGGATTGGCAAGAGGCATTAAATCACAAAATTGAAGATCCTGTACCGTCTTTATTTACGTTCAACATGCCTAATGAAAATGTGACGGAACTTATGGGTATAGTCGTTGAAAAAACAAAGACGTCCATACAAGGCACGAAGTTGAAATCCGATGGCCCTTTACTCATTACGCATTGGGGTATGAGTGGACCTTCCATATTGAAACTCTCTGCATTTGGCGCAAGAATTCTCAAGGGAATGAACTACGAGTTTAATCTTCAGGTAAATTGGGTGAATGAGCAAAATCAAGATCTCATCATGCAAGAATTGGATAATATTGTGAAGGATCATCCTCAAAAAATGTTGTCCAACTATCGTCCATATCTCTTGCCGGATCGCTTATGGTTATATCTCTTAGCAAAAGTTGAGTTACCACTGAATAAGAAGTGGTCAGAACTGGGTAAGAAGGGGCTGAATAAACTACTCAATGTACTGGCACATGATTTGTATTCCGTCAAGGGTAAAACGACCTTCAAGGAAGAGTTTGTTACTTGTGGTGGTGTGAGTTTGGATAGCATTGATTTTAAGACCATGGAGAGCAAGCTTATTAGTGGGCTATATTTTGCCGGTGAAATAATGGATGTTGATGGTATCACAGGAGGTTACAATTTTCAATCCGCCTGGACAACAGGATTTATAGCAGGGAAGCTGCTCTAGTCTTTAATTGATTATTTTTGTGTAATCTAAGTCAGTTTTGCACCCTTTAGGGTCGAGGCAAATAAAATTGACGGCATTTGATGATAAAACTTTAATTCTGTTATAATAGTGGGAAAGTAAAATAAAGTTAATTTATGGAAAAGATAAATCTCAATAAAAAACTCAAACTATTTAATGATCACTGGAGTCCAAAAATAATTGGTGAATTGAATGGTCAGCATGTGAAGTTAGCAAAACTGAAAGGCGAATTCGTTTGGCATAGTCATGAGCATGAAGATGAAATGTTCTTTGTTGTGAAAGGTCAACTTAAGATTGAGTTTCGAGACAAGACAGTGACCTTAAATGAAGGAGAAATGATCGTAGTACCAAAAGGAGTGGAGCATAATCCCATTGCTGAAGAAGAAGTTCATGTGCTGCTATTCGAACCAGCAAACATTAAGCATACCGGAGATGTTGATCATGCACTTACGGTCAAGAATTACGAAAGTATATAATTGCAGACGCATTAATTGTTACACGCAGTAAGAAATTTATCATCTCATTCTTTTAGTGTAAAAATTAAGTTTGGGAAAGCTCGATCGAAAATTACTTTACATTAGCATTTGCATAACTCTGGTATATGAAAAATAAAAAAATTGCAATTATTGGATGTGGAAATTTGGGGCAATCTATTTTACAAGGATTGTTGGACGATAAATACCCCGCAGAACATATTACTGTCACGAAAAGAAACACAACTACGTTAGCTGAGTATGAAAAATCGGGTGTTAAAATTTCAAGTGACAATGTTGAGGCATTGAAAACATCTGAGATTATTATTGTTGCTTTGAAGCCATATAATATTCTAAGTATTTTAGAGGAACTCAAACCACATCTTGATGGAAATAAACATGTTTTAGTTTCCCTGGCATCCGGAGTTTCAATAGCGCAAATAAGTGATGCTCTAGATGTTCAGTTATCGATATTCAGAGCAATGCCAAATATTGCCGCAGATGTTAATGAATCTATCACTTGTATATCCTCAAATGGATCAGAATCGAGCCAGATGAATTTGGTTAAGGAATTGTTTGACACGATTGGTACAACAATTATAATTGAAGAAGAACTAATGGAAGCAGCAACCGTTCTTGGCGCCTGTGGCATAGCATATGTCTTGCGATTCATAAGAGCAATGGTGCAAGGGGGGATACAAATAGGTTTTAGTGCTGAGATTGCTGGACAAATAGTAAACCAGACGGTAAGAGGAGCGGCACAATTATTAATAGAACGAAAAGAACATCCTGAGTTTGAAATTGATAAAGTGACAACACCAAAAGGTTGTACAATCGTTGGATTAAATGAAATGGAACACAATGGTTTTAGTTCGGCTCTGATTAAGGGTTTGGTTGCTTCATATGATAAAATAGAAAGCTAGCTTTATGAGAAAAAATATAGTTCTACTAATCGTACTTTTAACCCATACCTTATTTGGTTTGGCACAAGTATATACTGAAGCAGATTCATTGCGTGGTAGTATAACTGAAGAACGAATTTGGTGGGATCTCAATTATTATCATTTAGACATTGAAGTGCTACCTGAGAAAAGATATATTCAAGGGAGTAATACTATTCGTTATAAAGTTTTGGAAGCGAATGATCGAATGCAAATTGATCTGCAATCTCCATTGAGAATTACAAAAATTGTTCAAAAAGGAAAGGAATTACAATTTGAGAGCAAAGGAAACGCTCATATAATTCAGTTACAACAAAGTCAAAATATAGGTGATTATAATGAGTTGATAGTGCACTATGAAGGTCAACCTAAAGAGGCCATCAGAGCGCCTTGGGATGGAGGCTTCAGTTGGAAGAAAGATACCAATGGAGATCATTTTATCGCAACGTCATGTCAAGGGCTTGGCGCTAGTGTATGGTGGCCCTGCAAGGATCACATGTACGATGAAGTGGACAGTATGATGATGAGCATAGAGGTTCCCAACCATTTATCTGATATTTCCAATGGCCATCTTCTTAGCATTGAGATTGACAAAAAGAAAAAAACGAAAACTTTCAATTGGTTTGTAAGCAACCCAATTAACAATTACGGGGTAAACGTCAATATTGGTAATTATGCCAATTGGAATGAAATATATGAAGGTGAAAAAGGGAACCTTGATGTGAATTACTGGGCCCTGAAGCAAGATCAGAGTAAGGCAAAGAAACAATTTAAGGAAGTGCCAAGGATGTTAGAGGCATTTGAGCATTGGTTTGGACCATATCCATTTTATGAAGACGGATATAAATTGGTTCAAGTGCCATATTTGGGCATGGAACATCAAAGTTCTGTGACTTATGGGAATGAATTTGAGAATGGGTATCTAGGTCGTGATCTGAGTGGCACTGGCTGGGGATTGAAATTTGACTTTATCATCGTTCATGAATCAGGACATGAGTGGTTTGCAAATAATGTCACCCATAAGGATATCGCAGATATGTGGATACATGAAAGTTTCACGAACTACTCCGAGAGCCTCTTTGTAGAGTATTTTTTTGGTAAAGAAGCCGGACAGGAATATGTTCGTGGTACCAGACTCGCAATTGAAAATAGAAAACCAATGATTGGTAATTATCATGTTAATGATGAAAGCTATCCTGGAGATGTATATAATAAGGGAGGCAATATGTTAAATACTTTGAGGACTATAGTCGATAATGACGACATATGGAGAGGGCTTTTAAGATCAATAAACGAGAGATTTTATCATAGTACTGTGGACTCTCATCAGTTGGAACAATACATTTCAGAATACCTAAAGATTGATTTATCTCCTTTCTTTGATCAATATCTGCGTACTTCAAATTTGCCAATACTTGAATACTATGTCAGTAATGGTAAGCTACATTATCGATGGACAAGTGCCGTCCCAGACTTCAATATGCCTGTTGATATTTTTATAGCAAATCGTAAGGAAAGAATCTACCCTACCATCAAGTGGGCTTATCAAGTAGTTGAAAAAGAGATGGTTGGTGTTGATGCCAACTTTTACATTGGGACCATGATCAGCCGGTAAGTAAGAATGTAATAACGTTGATAAATTGAACCCTAGGTCCATTTGATTAAACGTTATATTTGGATATGAAGATCAAAGAATTAGTGCTTTTCACAGATAAACTGGAAGATCAAAAAAAGTTCTATGTGGATTTATTTGGATTCAAACCTTCACAAGAGTCTTCAGATCAATTCACTATTCAAGTAGGGCACACACGCTTGGTGTTTCGAAGGACGGCTATTCCTCAGAAGTATCATTATTGTTTCATGGTTCCGTCCAACAAGTTGCAAGAATCTATTGCATGGCTGAAGAATAGGGTGGAGTTAATAAAGGATGAGGCAGGAAATGAAATACAATTCTCAAAATCTTGGAATGCAGATGCTGTTTACTTCTATGATGGCGTTGGTAATGTAACAAAGTTCATTGCCCATTATGATACTATCTCCCAGTTGAAATCAGCCAGGATAAAGAAGAAATTTGATTTGAAGCAAATCTTATCGGTCAATGAAATAGGTATGGCTGTCAAAAATATCGAGAACATCAACGAAAGACTGGAAAATAAGTGTAAGTCAAAGTTATGGAGTGGAAATAAGAACAAATCTATGGCCAATGGTGGTCCAGAAGGAAGGTTGATCTTAGCCAACAAGAAATTTGAAAAAACATGGTTTCCTACGAAGATAAAAACTGATGAAGCACCTTTTGAACTGATCATCGAAGTGGATAACAAAAGCTACGATCTAAGGTACAGCAATGGAGAGCTTTCAAGTACCGCAATGCTTTAACTTTTTATGCCCTCTAGTAAAAGAGAAATTCATCCCGATTTTCTAAACCATCTTAAATATAAAGATCAAGATTTGGTCGAACTGTATATTGATCTCAGGAAAATGGTGCTTGAAATATATCCAGAGGCGGTTGAGTTGTTATACCATACATATGCTTTGACATCAGTGTACTCGGTCACTGAGAAATTATCGGATGCTTTTTGTATGATACCCATTTATACCAATCATTTCAACCTTGGGTTTAATAAAGGAACATTACTAAATGACCCAAATAAGATCCTACAAGGATCCGGCAAATTAATTCGGCATATCCGAATTGAAAAACGGGATGATTATAGATGCTCGAAAGTGCAAGATCTTATCGTCAATTCAATTGAATTTGCTATTGAGGATTCCGACAATGAGATTTCTGACGATTGGAAGGTCATTTCTAAAATAAAGCCAACCGCATCTTAGAAATTTTAATACATTTGTTTCACGTGTTATGAAAGGAATTAAAAACACATATTACTATTATTCGCACCTACAATTGAGAAAGTGAGATAGGGTAATAGTTTAAAAAACATTATTGGTCCAGTTTCATTTGAAACTGGACCTTTTTTATGTAATCAATTGTTATGGAACAAAAATACGATCAGTACACAGCGGAAGATTTTGCCGTTTGGAACAAACTTTTTGTAAGGCAAAAGGGAAATCTCAAGGACAAAGCTTGTGCAGAATATTTGACTTGTCTTGAGACGCTTTCTCCAGTCTTGAACGGTGAAAGTATTCCTAAATTTTCAGCACTTAACGAAGTGCTTTTGAAAACCACTGGATGGCAAATAACGGTTGTTCCAGGTCTTATACCAGTTGACCAATTTTTTGAATTTCTGTCTCAAAAGAGGTTCAGCGCTTCCACCTGGTTAAGAAGCATGAGTCAGCTGGATTATCTGGAGGAACCCGACATGTTTCATGATATTTTCGGCCACATTCCATTGTTGTTGGAATCCAAATACACGGAGCTTATGGAGTTGATCGGTAAGCTTGGCGTGAAGTATAAAGATCAGCCAGAAATCATTCTAAAATTGCAGCGATTGTACTGGTTTAGCATTGAGTTTGGATTAGTGCAAAATGGCAAAACCGTGATATATGGCGCAGGAACCATCTCCTCTTATGGTGAAACGAGTCATGTGGTTTCTGATAAGATCACAGTACTTCCATTTAATCTGAAGATGATATTTGAAAACGATTTTATCAACTCAGAAATCCAAAACAAATACTATGCTGTTAAGTCCCTGGATCAGTTGTATCAATCCATTGATGATCTGGAAACTGAGTTATTGGTATAGGTTTTTAAAATAATTGATTTTACTGCAGATCTACGGAATTATAAATGGATATCAATCTAATGAAGGGATCACATTCAATGCTTTTTTACGTTTAATATCATCACCCAAAATATCTTCTGGAAAATTACGTAATTGGATTTGAGAAACGGGTACTTTTGTTCTTATGAAAAGTTATATAGTAGATTCATTCACAGACGCTCCCTTCAAGGGAAATCCTGCTGGAGTATGTATTTTGGATTCTCCACTAGATGATGGGACGATGCTATCTATTGCCAAAGAATTTAATCTATCCGAAACCGCATTTCTAGAGTCCACAGAACATAAAGATTTATATCGGATCAGATATTTTTCACGAATTCAAGAGATTCCTCTATGTGGTCACGCAACACTAGCATCAGCAAAAGTTTTATTTGATTTATTTAAAATCGATGAAGTTATATTTGAAACAATTCAAAAATTGAATTTGGAGGTTGCAAAAGAAGGGGATGATCTTGTTATGAAGTTTCCTCTATATGATCTTACTCCGGCAGAAATTCCTAATGAGACGATGGAGGCGCTTGGCATACGCAATCCTATGTCCGTTCACTACAATGAAGAGACGAACATAATTCTTATAGAAATTTTGCATGCTCGCTTGCTTAAGGGCTTAAGTCCGGATTACGACTCTTTAGTTCGGTCAATTGACGATATTAGTGGTATATTGGTGACAGCACAATCTGAGGTCGATGAATATGATTTTCATTCAAGATTTTTCTGGCCATGGAGTGGTGGAAATGAGGATCCAGTAACCGGTGCGACACATACATTTCTGGCAAAATATTGGGGTGATAAATTGGGGAAGAAATCAATGATATCATATCAGTCATCAGAGAGAACAGGATTTATGGCTCTTGAAATTATTGATGATAAAACACTATTAATTAAAGGAAAGGCTGTAATTATATTCGAAGGTAAATTGCGGGTTTAAATTGTATTTCTTTCTTTAAAATGTAACAGATGAAAAAACTAACAACAGTCTTTATAGCAATTATTTCACTAGGCTTGTTACAAGCACAAACAACTGGAAGTTTTCAGGAATCTGTCACTTTTGACGAGCCAGATTATAGTTTTACGAGAATCCTATACTACTATGTCCCGAGTGACTATGATCCCAGCATTTCTTATAAGCTTGTCGTTGGCTTTCGTGGCGGGCCAAATTCGAACGCGGGTCAATTTAGAGATCAACTAACTTTTCTTTCAGATGAACTGGGAGCAATTATTTTGTGCCCTGAGAACAGTGATCATTTCTGGAACAATGAAGGACTTACAAAGCAATTGTTTCAATATTCATTTGAGACGGTTAGTGAGACCTATAATATCGACTCAGATTTCATTTATCTTACTGGACTATCTTATGGAGGGAGGCATTCGGTCATTGTCTCAATGGATACTGATAATGGAGCAATTCCCAACCTCAGAGGAGTAATTCCATTTGCAACTGGAAGTGAAGGTGATCTCCAGCCCAACTACGATAGCATTGACGAGTTTGCTCCTGCTTGCATTTGCATAGGTCTTGACGATTCCTCAAATTTCATCGCAGTAGCTAATAATTTACATGATGACATCCTACTTAACGGAGGTTCGTCTTTTCTAAATGAAATACCTGATGTTGGTCATACAGTTGATTTCCCTAGCTTCGAGGCAGAAATGATGGAGTGTATTAATTTTATTGAGGGACAATACGCCACTTCTGTGGATGAAGTGCAATTAAAAATTGAGCAATCAATAAGAGTTTATCCAAATCCTTCGAATAATATACTAAATGTCGATATTCCAGAGGAATTGAAGATAGAGGGGGTTCATATCGAAGACTTGAGCGGTAAGATCGTTGTGTCTGGTTCCCTATCTGACAGATCTTTTGATGTTTCTAGTCTCGCAATCGGTCAGTATAATCTGATTCTTGTTGGAGATGGTAATAGAATTGTAAAGAAGTTTTCAATCTCCCAATAATTCCCATTCGAAGATCACTAATGTCGTTGAACAAGCCTTAAATAAAAATTGTATACTTTTATTTAAAAAAAGAAGAATGTTTGGAGGGTTATTTGATAAAAAAGAAACGGAAAATGAAATCAAGATATTAACTGGTCCCATAGAGAATTTCCAGACCGAGACGATCGCGAGTAATTCTGATACAATTTTGTTATCGTCCTATGACGAACTGGATGGCTTTAAGTTTTTAAAATTAAGAATTATTGGACCGTTAAATGTTAGGACTCAAAATGGAGGAGAGGTGAAATTTATTGGTGAGTCTGGATCAATCATTTGTGAAATCGACAATAATGAGATCAGCACTTACTACGAAAAGAAAGTAAAAATAGGCATCACGGAGGTAGATATTGATCTTGAAGAAGACTTGATTCAAATGATAGAAAATGAAGTCATTTCCAAAGTAGAAATTCTTATAAAAAAACACCATGTTTCTCTGGATATGGTTAAACAGGATCTATTAAAAACAAGTTTAACTGTTGTTGATGAGGAGGAATAGAATCTCAAAATACCTTTTGAAAAAAATAGGGCTAACGTTTAGTTTATTATTGATCTGCACATTGAGTTTTGGCCAGAGAAAGAAATCAACTCCTGTTAAGATTGACCAAATTGCCTTAAAGAAATATCAAAAGTTTTTGGATGAAGGGGCTGAGCTAATATCTATTAATGATTTTCAGTCAATAGAAAGAATTGAGAAAGGTAAATATCTAAGAAAGACGTATAATCCAGACAAGATAACCCTGTCCACTATCATTGGATTTAAAGACTTAATACAAAGAAAAGTTACAGGTAGTTTTAAAGACTTTTATGACAATGGGAATAAATGGTCTGAGGGTCATTATAAAGAATTTCTGAAGCATGGAGAATGGAAGTATTATCATTATCCAGGAGGGCAACTAGCATCATCGGGCCCCTATGAATATAATAAAAAACATGGTGATTGGAAATACTTGGATGTTGAGGGACATGTGGTTAAAACTTGTGAGTTTAATGAAGGAAAGTTAAAAGGTGAAGTGCTTTATTATAATCAGCATAAGGAGGTGGTATACAAGGAATTGTACAAGAGAGGTGAAAAGAAAGGAACCGAAATTATTCTGGAGGAAGAGTATGCGAAAATTGATTCAGAAAGCACCATATTTCCTACTCTTTTGGAATGCGAAGATGATGTAAAAAGCACTAGTAAATGTCTAAAAAAAGAGACGCGTGATTTTTTTAAACAGAATAGCACATTAGGAGCTAAGGCGAAATCCCTGGAGGTGTTTGGTAGAGTCTTCCTCAAATTTGAGATTAACAACCAAGGTGATATTAAGCACACAGAAATACTTCGCGGTTTTTCTAAAGAAATGGAAATAGCAACGTTAGATGCCATGCAGAATTTCCCAAAATTTAAGCCATGGTCAATTGAGGATGGCAGTAGCTCAATATCATTCATGTTGGTTTTGGATTTTGGGGACGAACTAATGGAACAGAATTCGGGACCTAATTTAACAATGTTACTATGGTCTGACCTAACCACAGTTCTTGCGATACAGATAATGAATGAACTTACGAGTAGTTTGTATTATACTAAAAGTAAAGATCATTTTATTATTCCTGTAAGGATGTGACCTAAGTCCTCAAAAGATTAAATTGTTTAGTGTATCCCCTCCTTCAACACTTAACCATTAGGTGTATATTAACCACCAATCAGTTCCTTCTGATCATTTAGAAAAACATCCGCTTGATGATGTAAAAGTGCTCTGGCCTTTTGTTTTTTATAATGGTAAGACTCATCCTCATTTTTCAAAGCCTCAAGAACTTTTTTATTAAGTGCAGTATCAGCGTTTAGTATCAACTCTCTCTGTCTTTTTTGCTGTTCAGCCCAGATTACTTCTTTGTGCTCAAAGTTTGCCAATCTTATATCATAGACACCCTTGGGACTCAATAGTTTTGCCAAGATGGGGGAGGTTTCAATCGCTAAGAATAATAGAAAGATGAAAAAGGATGGTAGGAAGGGCAACTCACCTAAAGCCTTTATTCTAGCCATAAGGCCATCGAATCCATCAATAATTGGCTGAGAACTGGCAATTTGTGTTTTCTGTCGTTCAGTCATTAGCGCTAATTGAGAAGTAAGAAGTGCTTTTTGCTCTTTGCTTTCCGTTTTCAAACCTTGTAATTCGGCCATTTTAAGATCATGTTTATCGCGCTTTTCTTGATAAACCGGACCTTTGCCCAATAATTTGGTTCCTTCACGCCCCTCAGCCTCAGCAATATAAGTACTGTATAATGCATTGACTTCTTGTTCTTTCAATGCCAATGTGTTGTTAATGGAGGCAATTTTATTATCAAGATCCAGTTTTTCCTTGGCAAAGATTAATCCTATTTGTTCCTGATTATCCAATGTCAGGGCATTCTTCTGAGTCAACAAGACCTGGTCTATTTCCTTTTCAAATATTTTTAATTCCAGTGGTTTTGATATTACTATAGCAATAATCACTGCAAGAATTATTCGAGGAAGGACTTGAATAATCTCATCTGATTTACTACTGGTTTTTTTGATGCTTGAGACAATAAATCTATCCAAATTGAAAATAAGTAATCCCCATATCAGGCCGAAAAGAATGGACAATGGAATATTATCGAACACTGTATATAGGGCATATGATGCAGCAATAAAAGCCATTATAGCGGTAAAGAATACTGTGCCACCAATGCCGGCAAACTTTATTTGTTCGGACTTCGGGCTGCTCACAAGGTAATCGGGATCTGCTCCTGAGCACATCCAAAAAAATGATTTTAACATTGTATTGGTTTGATGGTTTCAGAATACTAACGCATTAATTATTGGATTGTTTTGATGAAGATTAATTTTGATTAAGGTCATTTGAATCATGAGAGTAAATTCCACTAGGATTCCAACCCGAATTGCGAAGTCACTATCTTAAACTATGTTATTACACATAGTTTCAATAGATTATCGGATCATGTTAGGTATTATGGGATATTCATATGAATGGTCTGAAAAAGAGAGGTTTGTTAATATATTAATTAAAAAATACTATGTTTGTCGTATAATACAACAGAATAGAGGAAAACCAAACCTCAACTATTACTGTTTTTCAATATTATCATGAATGACAAACTCATAGCGGTTCTTGAGCGATACGGTTCATTTAGCCCTACAGAAAAAGTATTAATCAAAGACAGATTAAACATAGTTGTACTTAAGCCTGGCGAAATATTCATTAAGAAGGATATTGTTGTCGATAAAATAGGATTCCTAGTTTCCGGTATCCTCAGGAATTATTCTGTCAATAGTTGTGGGAAAGAAATAACCGTGAATTTTTCGAGTGAAAATGAATTCATCACGGTAATTAATAGTTTTTGTTACGGTAGATTAACTACTGGTGCGGTCCACGCAGAAACCAAGTGCACGTTATTGTATTTGGATAGAGATGATTGTGATTTTCTCAAAGAAAATATTGAGGATTGGCTCAATGCAATGGTGCTTTTGGCGGGAGAATATTTATTAGAAATCAATATATTTATGAGAGTCTTGATCAATGAAGACGCAAAGAACTCTTATCTAATATTTTTGGAAAATTACCCTGAAGTTGCAAAGAAAGTTTCGTTGGGTCATATTGCTTCTTTTCTTGGAATAACCCAGTCTACTTTAAGTAGAATAAGGAAACAACTAGTTTCTTAGCAATAAATACCATTCATATTTCTAAAGCTAAATGCATGATTTTTTGACATATACATGTCTTGTTTGACTAATATTTTGTGTGAATTTTTGTATTTTTAGCTCATGATCTAATAATGAGCGGCATTGACCAACTTTTCCGTAATAAATTGAATTTATTATGCTACAGCAATTTTTTAATTTTTTAGAACCACACATTAGCCTTAGTGAGGATAGAAAGAATCTTATCAGGAACAAATGTCATGTGGAACAACTAGGTAAAGGAGATGTTTTCGTTGAGGCGGGGAAAGTATCTAGAAAAGCAGGATTCATCTTGTCTGGAGTTATGCGGTATTATTTTATAGATAAATTTGGAAAGGAGATCACTACGATGTTTGTCAAAGAGAACGAATTTGTGGCTAGACTGAGCAGTTTCTTTGATTTCCTGCCAAGCACGAGAACCATTGAAGCAGAGGTTAGTTCAGTAGTTGTAACGATTACCTATGAGCATTATCAGCATATAGTAGGGCAAATTCCAGAATTTCATCAACTTGTAGGACAAACTGCCACAAATTTTTTGACCCAGGAATCTGAAAGACAAAGACTGTATATTGACCACTTAGGGGCAGAAAGATACAAATTGTTTTTAGGGCATTTTCCGACAATAAGCAGCAAAATAGCATTGGGACATATTGCTTCATTTTTAGGAATGAGTGCTCCCACATTGAGTAGAATTAGAAGGCGTATGAAATCTGAAAATCCGACTACATTTATGTGATATGATTGAGCTATTATTTAAAAAGTTAGAGGTCAATGAAAACTTGTCTACTCGAAGCAAGGATCTTCTCAGGGAGCACATTGTTTTGAGACACATTAAACCTGGAGCGCTCTTTCTGGAAAAAGGAAATTTTTCGAATGAGATTGCATTTGTCTTTAATGGAGTTTTCAGATCATATCTTTATCATAAAGTCAATGAAGAGACCACGATAGAATTTATCAATGAAAATGGATGTTTGTCTAATATGAAAAGCTTTTATGGAAACATTAAAAGTGAGTATGCCATTGAATGTGAAGTTACAAGCGATTTGGCTATAATTACGCGAGAGGCATGGGGCGTATTTGAAAAAGAAATTCCAGAGTGGAGAAATACGATAAATCACATTCATAACCGTTATTTACTGGAAACTCACAATTTTCAAGGAGAGATTTTAAATCAAGAAGCATTGACTAGTTACAGATGCTTCTGCGAAAAGTTTCCGAACATTGTACATAATATTCCATTGAGTCATATTGCCTCATTCCTTGGGATTACACAGTCAACTTTAAGCCGGATACGCAAAAAAAACTTTGATCGTTAGTTTTTTGATTTTAGTCAATTCTTTCTGCGTTTATTAGTGCCAGTTTTGCACCCACTTTAAATTTGTTTATATGAATAGCTATTGGGGGGTACTATTTATGGCATTCTCTTGTGCCATACTAATTCTTGGTTGTGGTAAAGCGGAGAAAAGAGCTAACGTTATTGTCAACGAAGTGTCAGGTGAGTTTGATTCAAATGAAGATCACGGGACTAGTAAAATATACAACCAAGAAAACTTAGCTAGAGCACAGTTCTATAGGCTGCTATCTTCAATTGAAACTAACGGATACAACGATGATAATAAGGTTGTAAATGCTGTTTTTGTAAATACTTTATCTAAGGTGTTTATTAATTCGAATAGTTATGTAGAGAATTTATTATTATCAGAGCAATTCTCAAGATTGATGGATGGTCAATTAATAGTGCAGGAATTGGAGATTCAAAATGTGTCAGAATCGTTGCTGACCATAGTTGCATTGGTTAAAAATAATTCACGTAACGAGACCAATTCGGAGACATTTCAGCCCATTCGAATTAAGGCAGATCTTGTTTGTTCCTTGGGTGAATTACCACTGTTTGCAAATTTTGATATTAATGAGATCTCTTCTGCTGCTATGACTGCTGAAAAAATATCGGAATCTCAAAATCAAAACAGAGCACTTTCCACAATTTATTACTGGTTGGGGCTTCTGGAGCAACTTGAAGGTGAGGTGAACCCATTTCAAGAAATTTTGGGTCCGGAATTCCAGATGAAATTCTCAACTGGGACTCAAATCAGTTCGAATACAAAGATGGAAAGTTGGTTGAATACTAGGGCAAAATTACTTACAGATAGTCAGCATGAAATTTATCAAGTAGAGTCAATCTTAAATGATCAAAATCAAATGGTTGTAACCATGCTTGTGGATTGGAATGGCCTAACTAGAGACGATAATGTAATGAATGCTAAGACCAATCAAACATGGATACTTAACATTAATGATGGGATGTCCTTTCCACAAATAATCAATATTGAGATTGAACAAATAGCCCCTTTCACAATTGTGAATTCGTAAGCCTATAATATCTCTATAAAGTAGGGGTATAATTGCGTTTGGTTAAATTACTCTTAACATCTATCTTTCTGTATATTTATGTTAGCCCCAAATGAAAACACTGTTTTTCAATCGAAGTAGCTACAAATTTGCCATCTCAGGATACTTTCTTGGGTAATCATGTTCGACCACTTGTCCAGAATCACGGCCAATTGCATCCCATGATTCCACTTCAAAAATAATTTTGACTCGAGCACATGTTACCAAAGCTCCATTAAATGATTGATCAAGATAATTACTTAGATTTTCCAATCCAGGATTATGAGCGAAAATCATGACCTCATTATATTTATTGTCGATGTTATTGATGACATTCATCAGATCTTGCACACTTGAAGCATAGACTTCTTTCGAAAGCATAAAGTCTTCACTGGCCAGATCAAGTTCTTTGATAAAACTAAGGGCTGTCCTATGGGCTCTTTTGGCCGTGCTAGAAATGACATGATCAATTTCATTGTCTGTAGCGAATAAATTGGCCATGAACTTAGCATTGATTTTGCCTCTTCCGTTTAAGGGTCGATCATGATCGTTATTGGCATTGCTCTTCCAGCTCGATTTGGCATGTCTATTCAAGTGAAGTGTTTTCATATTTCTGGATTCCGGTTAGTTTATACATCGCGTAAAATAACCTAAAGATTTGTTATGATGCAAAATAAATGGAACAAATAAGCCCACCCAATAAATTTTACTTTATCGAATGAGCTTATAACCTACAACCAAAAACTATCTTTATACCAGCACTAAATCTTCAACTGGGATCTCTTTTTCTTCAAATAAAAATGTTCCCTTTTCAAAGTCTAGTAATACAATTTTATTGACATCTATTTTATTTCCTAAAATTTCTTTCGACAGGAAATTCAACACATGTTTTTGGATCACCCTTTTAACCGGCCTTGCCCCAAATTGGGGGTCATAACCAAGCTTTGCTAATTGTCTTGCGGCATCATCTGTATATTCAAACGTAATGCCATTCCCTTTTAATCTATCGCTCAATCCTTTTAACTGCATTTTAACAATTTCCCAGATGTCAATTTCATCAAGTGGGGTGAACATTATGACTTCATCAATTCGATTTAGAAACTCAGGTCTCATACTTTTTCTTAATAGTTCAAAGACTTCCTTATTGGTCTTTTCTATTAATATATCATCTTTCCTGTTGCCCATTTTGTCAAAGTTTTCTGATATGATATGGGATCCAACATTAGAAGTCATGATGATGATCGTGTTTTTGAAATCAACCCTTCTTCCTTTGTTGTCTGTCAAGATACCATCATCAAGAACTTGTAACAAAATGTTAAATACATCTGGATGAGCCTTTTCTATCTCATCGAGCAATACGATGGAGTATGGTCTTCTTCTCACAGCTTCAGTCAATTGACCACCTTCATCATACCCTACATATCCTGGAGGTGCACCAACGAGTCTGCTCACCGAATGACGTTCTTGATATTCACTCATATCAATTCTCGTCATAGCGTTTTCATCATCAAATAAATACTCACTAAGAGCTTTGGCTAGTTCTGTTTTTCCAACACCGGTAGTCCCCAAGAAAATGAAGGATCCTATTGGTCTCTTAGTATCTTGCAAACCCGCTCTACTTCTTCTAACCGCATCTGAGATTGCAATGACGGCTTTATCCTGACCAACAACTCGTTGATGAAGTTCGTCTTCCAGCAGTAAGAGTTTCTCCCTTTCACTCTGCAACATTTTCGAAACAGGAATTCCAGTCCATCGAGCAACAACGTCAGCTATTTCCGCGGTATCGATTTCTTCTTTTACTAGTGGAGAATCTTTTTGAATCTCAAACATCTCGTGTCTTTTACGAGCTAACCTCTCTTCTACAGATTGGATTTTGCCGTAACGTATTTCCGCAACTGTTCCAAAATCTCCAGCTCGCTCTGCTTGTTCGGCTTGTAGTTTTAGGTCTTCAATTTCAATCTTGCAATTCTGAATGGCCTCCGCCACATGTCTTTCATTTTCCCAACGACTTTTGAGAGCACTGTGTTTTTCGTTTAACTCGGATAACTCCTTCGCTAACTGACCTAATTTCAATTCATCCTTTTCTCTCTTTATCGCCTCTCTTTCAATTTCTAGTTGCATGATCTTACGTTCAAGTTCATCCAACTCTTCTGGTTTCGAATTCATTTCCATTCGAAGTTTACTTGAAGCTTCGTCAATAAGATCGATAGCTTTGTCTGGCAAAAAACGATTAGTTATATAACGTTGAGACAATTCAACAGCTGAAATTATAGCAGAATCTTTAATCAGTACCTTATGATGTGCTTCGTATTTTTCTTTGATTCCTCGAAGTATTGAAATGGCATCTTCAACAGAAGGCTCATCCACCAATACTTTTTGGAATCGTCTTTCCAAAGCCTTGTCTTTTTCAAAGTATTTGCTGTATTCATCAAGGGTTGTAGCACCTATCGCACGTAATTCACCTCGAGCTAATGCTGGTTTTAGAATATTTGCTGCATCCATTGCACCTTGCCCTCCACCTGCACCAACTAGCGTATGTATCTCATCTATAAAAAGAATAATTTGTCCTTCAGCATGGGTGACTTCTTTGATGACTGCTTTCAATCTTTCCTCAAATTCACCCTTAAATTTTGCACCGGCAATAAGTGCACCCATGTCCAAAGCAAAAATAAGTTTGTCCTGTAAGTTCTCAGGAACATCTTCATTTATAATTCTGTGGGCTAAGCCTTCAGCAATAGCAGTTTTACCTACGCCAGGTTCTCCTATAAGTATAGGGTTGTTCTTGGTGCGTCTTGTTAGAATTTGTAGCACCCTTCTAATTTCATCATCCCGTCCGATGACAGGATCTAATTTTCCATTGCGAGCCATTTCCACCAGGTTGTTGGCATACTTATTCAGCGCATTGTATTTTTCTTCTTGTGATGATGAGGTGACCCTCTCTCCTTTACGCATTTCTTTAATCGCAGCCAATAGTTCTTTTTTGGTCAGCCCAGCATCCTTGAGCATCTGGCTTTCCTTACTTGAACTTGAGATTACAGAAATTAAAAGATGTTCAAGTGTTACATACTCATCACTAAAATCTTTTAAAAGTGTTACCGATGTGTTTATTACAGCAGATGCGTTTTTAGATAACTGCAAATTTCCACCGGAAACTTTAGGGTATGATAAAGCCATTTGAGTCAGAGTATCTTTAACGATATCTGGATTAACGTTTACTTTTTTCAGCAAAAACGGTATTATGTTCTCATCTGCTTGAAACATGCCAATCATAAGATGAGCGACTTCGATACTTTGTTGGCCATTTTCTATAGTTAGCAATTCAGCATTTTTAATTGCTTGTTGTGATTTTATTGTAAACTTTTCTAAGGTCATATAGACTGATATAATAATTCAGAAACTCAATAGTCAAAGGACATGCCTTATTTTTTTAATAATTTAAAATAAACTGATAAACAGAGTGTTAGTTGGAATTACTAAAACAACACTCTGACACTCTGGCGGTTGCCTTCGCAAAACACTGACAATAGGGCAGTTGAATTCTTGATCAACAGTAATAAAAAAATAAACCAGCCCTTTAGACGGAGGCTGGCTTATATCGGCTAATTTGTGGAATAGCCTAGCTGGTTGGAAAAGACCTTCTTAAGAAAAATATCCTATCCTAAACTTTTTAGAATTTGCTTACTCTTTAATATTAAGTTCTACATCGAATTGTAATTTGCCAATTTGAGAGAGTTTTTATAAATTTCATTTGACTGAATATTAATTCTGTTATCAGATATAGTCAAATCTATCTTGAGGTTTAAATTGATCTTCAATAAATAGGATCAATTTTTCAGCCCTCATGCTTGAAGATTCTATCGATTGATTAATACAAACTTTAACGAATTTCTTTAAACAGTTAATTTCAATATCTGTCCCTTCACCAACACTATCAGGACAATATTTCTGAATGTAAAAGTATAGATCATTAGATTTTTCGAGTGTTCTAAGAATGATTAGAGAATCGAAACGTTCTAATTGATTCGGGCAAAATGCCAAAACATGATTGTCATATTTAGATTTATCGACAGATTTTGCATATTTCAACAACTTCGATTCATTTGACATCTTCTTCACAAAAAATTGCTGATCAGTAATTGTAACAATTTTCTTTTTCTTGTCGTTTTCCGTAATCTTTCTCAATGTTTCGGACTTACCCCAGCCATCATGACCTACATATAGAAACACTTTTTTTTTCATTTATCGCTGCTTGAATAATTTGCTTAAGTAGGTATATATTTTCAGACGATAAACAGCAGAACAATTAACCATTGTTCTGCCGTATTAGTGTCCATGCTTAGTGCTAATTGACTAATTAAACTCAATGCAAATGGATATGTCCAAGATCTAAAATAATACCTCTCACGCGCTTCTGTAAATCACCCTAATATATTGGGTGATTTAACCCAGATGTGATAAGTAAAACTGAATAGTCAATATGTAGTGCAATATAATTTAGCATGAGTTAAAACACTCAGGAAGCTGGGTTAATACACCCATTATTATGAATTCAGAAATCTAAAACGAAAAATTAAAGACCAGTAAGTAAGTTATATATGGAAAATTTAAACACCTAGATTGCTATATTAAGCTAACCATGAAGATAGATTCAAATAATTTGAATGAAAATACTTGTTATATTAGCACTATTCATAGAACAAATTAATACTCTAAACTAAATATTATATGTCTCAAGAATATAACCCAGCAGAAATGCGAGCAATGAGTGTGGATTACGTCCAACGTGTATATGATGCCTCCTCAGCTTCAACAGCGATCAAATTAAAGAAAGAACCAATGGTACTTAAATTATCTAAAGTTGATTTGGTAAGATTAACGGCCAAAGCAGAATGCGATGGTGTTTATGCCATTTTTGGATTGGAAGAAAGTGCCACAGGTGTTAAAACTCAAACCACTATATTAGTACCCTATAATAGCACGGGTAAGGCTATCCCATTGGGGTCTGGAAGTGAGATAAAGGGGATAGAGAAATATGATGGTAAATCGCCTCAATTACATGAAATTATTCATCCTTCCGGAGCAGCAGTAAATATTGTTCAAGGTGTAGATGAGATATATGACGATATGGGTATAAATTAAGAGAACTAATGGGTGGAATACACATATATTATACAATTGTAATTACTTCCATTGTTTCTCTTCTTGTAAATAAAAGCCGACTAGATACTAAACTATTTTTGTATTTCTTTTTATTGCTTTTATCAGTCATTATTGTTGAGACCCCGAAATTATTGTTTTGGGAACAATTGGATATCATTCTTCATCAATTTTATGATCCTATTGAGTTAACACTTTTGGGGCTCATTTATGGACATGTGCTACGTAACAGAGTAGTCAAGAAATCAATTCCATTTCTTATTGTTACGTCTTGGTTATTTTTAATTTTTGAGTTATGGTTGCCAGTTACAGAAAGTGTAAAACTACTAATAGATCTGTTTAGCTACTTGGTCATTATAACATTTTCGCTTTTGTATTTTATTGAAAGTTTTAGCCCCCCATTTGCAAAAACAACGATTTATAAAAATGCTTTTTTTTGGATCAACTGTGGTAATTTATTTTTTTACGCAGGAACCTTGCTTCATGGTACATTGAGGGATGTAATGCCTAATATGACTCCAGATCAGCAATTAATAATGGATTATATAAGTGCCGTTTTTAATCAAACGTTATACCTTTTATATCTTGTTGGTTTTAACAGTTCGAGATTATTTAAATAATTATATTTTGCTTACATGTCAGATGATTTTCACATAGTATATATTATTCTTACTGTTAGTGCTGTGATAGGAGTGATGGTTTTCTTTATTGTTTTCTCAGTAATTCAATATCAAAGATCAAGAAAACATCATGAGAATGAACTGGATGCAGTACTCGTAAAAAATCAGAAAGAGATGTTGACTGTTCAACTGGAAATAAAGGAGAAAACCCTTGGAACAATATCAGAGGAACTACATGATAATGTAGGTCAAATCCTGTCATTAACAAAGTTAAATATACATCAAATCGTGGGAGAAGATAATGCTCCAAATGTCAAAGAATCTATAGGATTGTTGAATAAAGCAATCGAAAGTATAAGAGGTATATCACATATTATATCAAGTAATATATTGGATGATACTCATCTTACAGATCTTTTAACAGAAGAAATTGAGCATCTTAATAATTCAGGAGCTTATGACAGTCATTTATATATGCTCACTGATCGAGAAATAGAAATAGGTCCTGAGAAGGCTTTTATTATATATCGAATGGTTCAAGAGTCCATTAATAACATTGTAAAACATGCTAAAGCGAATAAAATAGATATTTTTATTAGAGATGTAGATGACAGTTTTGGCATCAGCGTCAATGATGATGGTGAAGGGTTTGATGTGAAATCCAAAGTTGCAAAAAGCAATGGGCTGCAGAACCTTTTTAAGAGAGCTGATGTAATTGATGCTAAGCTCCAAATCTTCTCAGAATCTGATAAAGGTACAGAAGTTAAAATAATCTTTTCAAACGACTATGACAAACAAAGCAAATAATAGTATTACTTTAGGCTTGGCTGATGACCACAACATGTTTCTTGGTGGGATGGTAAAGTTGATCAATTCTGTCAAAGACTTTAAGGTAATTGTTGAGGCAGAAAGTGGTCAAGAGTTTCTAGATAAGCTGAGTATTGGGGCTCATCCAGATATTGCGATTATCGACATTCGTATGGAAGGAATGCAAGGCTATGAATTGGCAAAAAAAATGGCAAAATTTTTCCCCAGCATTAAGGTTCTTGCACTATCCATGTTTAAGGATGAGAGAGCAATTATTCGTATGCTGCGAAATGGTGCAAGAGGGTATTTGTTGAAGGGCTCTGATCCTTCAGAATTGACCCAAGCTATACGAAAGACACATAGAGAAGGTTTTTATACGAACGCCACGGTTTCCTTGGCTTTAAGGAATAAGGTTTGTGGTAAAAATGATTTCGAGTTGAAGAATTATGAGATTCAATTTTTGGAACTCTGCTGCAGTGATATGTCCTATAAAAAAATTGCATTACAAATGTGTGTTTCACCAAGAACTGTTGATGGATACAGAGATCGTTTATGTGAAAAGCTTGGCGTAAAGACAAGGGTTGGCCTGGCTCTATACGCTGTTAAGAATGGTATTTGCCAATTGGAAGTTTAGTGTGTCAAACCCTCCCTAATAAGTTTTATCCAAAAGTTCATTCCATCTCAATCCTGTTAAAATCTAGCACATGGAATAATCCTTTTTCTGTTGGAGTATTTCCTCTTTTTAGGTTTTGCAAACTCATGAATAATAGAAATTTCATGTGATCCTCCACTATTTGAAATTAATGGACTAATTGTGATGTCGTAACTGTAACCAAATTTTATTTCTCGTAATTGATAACCCAGTAAAATGGCAAATGAATCATGATTAATCCTACTATATTCATTCGATTTCACACCTGGCAAACCTCTATACCAAAATCCAATTATTAATGGATCATGTTCATAGTACATTCCAAGGTCAAATTGATCAAAGTCGAGTTGATTTTTATAGTTGAAAGCATATAAAATTGCTTTACGACTTTTTGATCTTGACTTAAACTGTAGGTTCTGTCTATATCCGCCATGCGCTGAAATTAGCATTGGTAAAGTACTCTGATAGCCCAATAAAGAATTGTTGGGTTTGTTAACATGCGAAGCACTTAACCCAAACCAAAAGTTATGAGAATATAAAACACCACCGATATTCATATCATAATAAGAAATTCTCGGATCTTCATACTGTTCAATAGTGCTTGAACTCCCTGGTCTTGATAGTTGATCACCAAATACCAATCTATTGTAGTTCAAAGTTGAAAAACTCCTCCCCATTGATATTCCAGGTCTAAAAAATAGATTGTAATTTAATTGTAATTCATAAGCGTACATAACGGCAACACTCGAGTAACCCAAGCCACCACTTCCTGCTCGATCGTGCATAATTCTTACGCCAAGACCACTGTTAATCTTAGATGCAAAATGCTCGTATGACAAACTATAAGTCGAAAACGTACCAGGGATATTTGTCCATTGATTTCTATAGTTACTAACGAAACGACTTTGAACCGTATTGCCAGTAAATCCAGGATTTAATAGGGTAGGGGCAGAATAAAACTGAGTTAACTGATAATCCTGACCATTCGTTTCTATTTGAACTGCTAACAGCCCAAGAAACACGAGTAATATTATTTTACTTTTATTCATTGTTTTAAGTATTTCCTTCTCTTCAATCTACTTCACTTCTACTAAAACACAAGGACGAGGATATCCTCGCTCCAGGATAAAGTTAGTGCATCTTTTTTAACTTCACCACTTTTGACAAAACCATAAAGTCTCCTTTATGGTCCACATTTAAAGTGATTTCTTCTTTGTAATCAGTATAACCAGGTGCTTCTACCACCAGATTATACTTTTTATTAGGCTTAACAACTAGCAAAAATTTACCGGAATAATTATTGGTAAATGCAGCTGATAAATTATCAAGATCTTCTTTTTCCTCCAAAGCAACATATGCGGAGAGTGTTTTTTGAGACAACTCGTCTTTTACAAATCCTTTTACTACGACAAGGTCATTTGCCTCGAATAACATGTCGATGGCATAAATATCCATGTTTCCAGACCTTGATGAAGAGAAATATCCTCTTGTACCATCTTGTGTGGAGGTGAAATAGATATCATCACTTACCGTGTTAATAGGGAATCCCATATTTACCGGTTTCATCCAATTTCCTTCGTCATCCAACTCAGAGTAGAATATGTCAAAACCACCAATCGAGTTATGTCCATTTGAAGAAAAATAAAGCCTTTTGCCATCTGCAGAAAGAAAAGGTGACTCCTCATCCATATCAGAGTTTATGACGTCACCGAGGTTTTTTGGAATGCTCCAAGTGCCATCTGGTAATTTTCTGACCATAAACAAGTCCTTGCCACCGTATGATCCATCACGATTCGATACAAGCAACATATAGTCTTCATCAAACGATAAGCAAGCACTCGGTTCGTGTGTTCCTATGGAATTAATGTTCTCGCTATACTCAACAGGATCACTCCATCCATTTTTTGTTCTTATCGAATACAATAAATTTCCAGATTGTAAATCCGCTTCAGTTCTATAAATTATAAGTGTTTCACCATTGGCAGAAAAACTAACATTAGCATCATGACCACCGGTATTTACTGGAGGTGCAATAGGTTTCGATTTTGACCATTTGTCACCGACTTTATGTGATACATATACGTCTTCGTAAAAGCTGCCATTAGGATCAGTAAGACCACCAGTACTTCCTGCTTTTCTAGCAGTAAAATAAAGAGCAGTTCCATCTTTGTTGATTAGAGGGGCGTATTCTTGAGCCTTACTGTTGATCGCCTTGGACATCAAAATTGGTTTTTCACCAATAGGATTTGCCATCAATTGCTTCGTATATAATATCTTTTCCCTCAAAACCTCAATCTCTTCTGCCGTCTTTAAATGTTTGCCCTTTCCTTGATATATATCCAAACAATCTATCGCTTCTTCAAGCCTTAGATTTATGTGGTATGCTTGTGCTCCGTAGTAGAAAGATTCGTCATGATTTTGAGTCATCGCCCCTTCAAGAAATGGCAAGGACTCTCTTTCTCTGTTTCTTATATTTAGTAAACAAACCCCAATATTATGTTTGTACTCCTTTTTCTTTGGATAAATCTTAGTCAACTTCTTAAAAAGAGGTTCAGCCAAAACATAATCCTCATTAAAGAAAAAGAATTCAGCTTCCTTCTTTAACCTTTTTGTATTGTCTTTCGGCATCACTGCAGCTGCAGAAATGATGAAGAGTACAAGACAAAGTGATATAGTGTTTAGTTTATTCATTTTTGTATGTATCACTGATACACAAAGTTAATTAAGTATTTACACTAATAATTTTTATTCAATTTTTTTTTAACGAAGCAGGGTTATATCTCCTGATTTCACTAATTGCTTTTCGTCTGTAAAGAGTACGTTAGCCCTCCACACATATACCCCTAGAGGCACTAAATTTCCTTTATAGTATCCATTCCAGCCTGTATTTATGTCATCTGTTTCAAACAAAAGCTCGCCCCATCGATTGTATATCTGAAGGTTATATTCCAAGACTCCTGCAAATACCGGGTGAAACACATTATTATTCAATGATTCCGGATTGTAATTTTCATCATCAGGACCTGTAACACTGGGGGTGAAGGCATTAGGGAAATTTGCATATCCACCAATTTCAACCTCCAATGCGCCTGCCAAATGCATGGAATCAGGACAATTGAATTCATTATTTGCAATTAATGTAACATCATATATTCCCGGTTCATCATAAACCATGGTTGGATTTGGTTCCACAGTCGTAGTTCCGTTTCCAAAATCCCACTCATAAATTCCTGCATTTTGAGAAAGATTATAAAAGAAAACCTCATCTCCTGTTTGTGATAGCGGTGGATTTACACTAAAATCGGCTTCAGCATGAGGGTAGGCATGAACTATGTCTTCTTGGACACTAATATCATTTCCACCGGTTCCAGCAACAAGTAAACTTACCGTATAGTTTCCAGGTGATGAGTAGGTATGGGAAGGGTTCTCTTCCGAGGAAGTGGCGCCATCTCCAAAGTTCCAGATGAAGGTCTCAGCATATATTGATAGACTCGTAAACTGAACTGTAAGGTCAGTACAACCTTCACCTTCACCTTCAAATAGTGATATTGGACTCGGAGCAATAATGTCAACCCTTTCCGTTGATTCATCAGAGCAGAAACCATTGTCTATTACTAAATTCACAAAATAGGTTCCGTAGTTACCATAAGTATATGTTCCAACCGCGGTATCTGCAGAAAAACCATCACCCATGTCCCAGGTGAAATTGGCGTCTCCGTAAACAGAATTGTCAACTATTTCTATTGTAGCATCCGGAAATGTCTGAATGGTTGGTGTTATAGAAAATTCCGCATCTGGTACTGGGTGAACGATAATCTCTGTTGTCATGGTATCCGTACAGCCAAAATAAGATGAAACGACTAAAGTAACCTCAAAGGTTTCAATTGCAATTCCATAGTTTACATAGGTGTAGGCAGGTTCAAACTCATCTGATAATTCACCGACATCCAATGTCCATTGATATTCTAGAGCACCCACTGAAAGGTTGTTGAAATCAACCGGCAATGGATGACAAGCGCCATCAATTGGGTCAAAATTCGCTTCAAGTCTTGGGATAACCTGTATTTCTTGTGAATCTGATGCTTCACAACCATTCTCTGATGTAACAGTTAATCCAAGTGTATTGGTCAATAAAGTCTGCCCATTATTAAAGTAGGTGTAGCTATGCAACGGATCGGCTGTATTGGAGAAATTACCATCTCCATATTCCCATTGAAATTCTGTTGCATACTGTGAATTGTTTGCTATTTCTAGGTACAATGGATAGCAAATAGAACTTGAATCAATGTTGAAATCTGCAATAGGAGAAGTGAATACATCTACCATACCAAAGCTAACATGTGTACATCCAAAATCTGATTCAGCAGTTAGTAAAACTGGGTAAACTTGTGTGTCTCCAGTTTCGTTTGTGTAAACGTGAATAGGATTAATAGCATTCGACATACCACCGTCTCCAAATTGCCAGGAATATTGTGTCGCACCTGTACTATTGTTGGTGAATATAATATCCGCTCCTGAACAGAATTCTGGATCTACTGAGAATGCAGCCTCTGGTTGAGGGAACACTAATACTTCATTTTGATCAATTGCCAAACAACCATGATCTGTTATTGTCTCCAATAAAATAGCATATGTTACAGGTTCATTGGATTCATTTATAAATGGCACTTCATGTTGTGCATTTGCATCTTGACTTGTATTGCCATTACCATATGTCCAGTTATATGTGCTACCTGGAGTTATGCTATTAGTGATTCCCAAATCCAAGGGAGAACAACCCTGAACTAAATCTGTCTGAAAATTGGCTATTGCTTCAGGATAAATAGTAATGTTTTGAAATGCCGTATCACTACATCCGAAAGTTGAAGTAGAAACCAAATATGCTTCCAGTTCCATGTCCACCTGACTAAAGTTATTATAGGTATGATTTGGATTCATGGCGATATCAATATTTCCGTCTCCCATAGACCAATAGTAAGAACTAGCACCTGTTGAGGTGTTCTGGTAATTTACTACCAATGGAGTACATCCAACGGTATCGCTAATAAAGGATGCTGTCACTTCTGGATTAACCGTTATAGTCACCGCACTTTGACTAGAGCATCCAAATTCTGAAGTAATATCAAGTAGTACATTATAATCAACTGGTGCATTTCCTGCATTAACAAATGTATGATCCATGTTTCCTGCTACCGAAGCAGTATCTCCATCTCCAAAGTTCCAGTTATAAGTTTCACCGAGTATTGAAAGGTCCTCAAACTCAATGGTCAAAGGGCTACATCCACTTAAACGATCAGGTGAAAAATTGGCTATTGAATTTGGATAAACGGTAATAACCGATGAGGCTGTATCAGAACATCCAAAGGAATTACTGGCAATCAATTCTATGGTGTAATTAATGGTGTCAGTGCCATTATTCGTAAAGATATGTGTTGGTGTAGGTAATACACTAGTATTTCCATTTCCGAAATTCCAATTATAACTTACCGCGTCTGGAACAGAAGGCATTGTCACAGCAAGTGGTGAACATCCAGACATTCCCGTTAAGTCGATACTATAAGAAGGTTCTGGATAAACTGTTAAGTCTTGCGATGATGTATCCGTACAACCAAAAGCACTTATGGCAACCAATTCAGGGCTGAAAACTTGAGCTGCTGAAGTGTTATTTACAAATAAATATGACGGAGAAATCAAAGGACTGGTTTGACCAGGTTCGAACTCCCATACATAGTTTGTTGCGCCATTCGAAAGATTGATAAAATCAACATCAATCGGTGCACATGCCGACCCTGTTACCATTGTAAAATTTGACAATGGTATTGGGTGAACCGTAATTATTTGTTCTAATGTGTCCGCACAACCTATGGCATTGTCAGTATATAACGTTACAATATAATTTTGAACGGTTGTAGTAAAGTTTTCAAAGACATACGTAGGTGATGTTACTGATGAAAAGTTACCATCTCCAAAATTCCAAATGTATGAATCCGAGTTAGTGGAAGTATTTGTGAATGCAACAGTCAATTGATGACATCCTTCGGTAATTGAAGAATTGAATCCTGCTACTGAAGCATCCGTTATAGCAACTGGTAAAGTAATGCTATCGCTACAATTTGCAGTAGATACGGTGAATTCTACATTATAGGTATTAGCCAAAGTATAAATATGGCTTGGGTTCTGTTCAATGCTTATAAAGGTATCATCAAAATCCCAGTCGTATGAAACTATAGGATCTATAACATTAAAGGTTGATAGATCATTAAATGTTACTAAATCACCATCACAAGCTGCAATAAAGTCAAAGTTAGCCACAGGTGGATCATATATACTAATAGTTTCCAATTTAGTGCTTTGACATCCGTTTAGTGATTCCGCTATTAAGGAGACAATATAATCTCCCGTACCGGTATAAGATTGTGTTGGTGGAACGGGTAAGATACTTGTGTTTCCGTTCCCAAAATCCCATGTCCAACTAATTGCTCCAACGGTGGTATTTGTGAATGTAACATCCATTGGGCCACAAAAAGAGTTCTGAGGTAATGTAAAGTCAGCATTTGGTCCAGGTTCAACTGTAACAGTAACCATGGTGGTATCTGCGCAGGTTGCAATTGATCCATTGACGTATGCGATAAGTTCAACATCATAAGTTCCTGCAAAACTATAGGTATGATTAAAAACTCCGACATTAGTTGGATTGAATCCGTTACCATCATCAAAATCAACTAAGTATGCATTAGCATTGCTACTGGTTACGTTAGAAAATGTAATAGGATCTCCTGTACAAACCGTTGTTGGTAGAGCGACTAGACCAGCAACAGGTGGAGGCACAACTGTTACAGTAGTGTATGTTGTATCTGCACCACAAAAGTTACTATCGATCATCATCACCGTAAAGTTTCCTACGTTTGGAAATGATAAGGTATAAGACGGGTTCGGTGGAAAGGCTGTCCAGTCAACAATAGAATCCGAACCAATTCCCCAATAGTCTCCAAAATTCCAATACTCATATCGCTGTGCAGTATTACCCTGAGCCAAGCAGTTAAGCTCAGAAGCATTCGTAAATGTGAAAGTATTGATTGTTGAACATACACTCATAGGTGAAACATCAATAGCAGCATCATCTATATCCCATATAGTAATGTTGTCTATTAGCGAAGCAATCGGAAATACATTTAGACTAACGTTACACTTGTTTTGTGCGCTTAAAGTCACAGTAGTATTACAATCAACTTCCCCAGACAAATAGGTATGTGGTATAGTTTGACCGGCATTTGTAAAATCATAATTTTCTATAGTACCATCTCCAAAATCCCAAGTAAATGTTGTGTTTGGTGAAGTTCCTGTGCTCGAGTTGATAAAATCTACTGTCTCAGGTGCACATGCCAATACAGTAGATCCAGCCACCAGTTGTATGGATGGACTAGATACTTCCTCCATAACGAGAATACCAACAACAGAACAACCATCATCAATGCTAGTGAAGGTAATTGTGAACTCGTTAACAGTGAGGGTATACAAGTGCGGAACAATAGTATTTGCGGCTAAACTGGTACCCGTTTCAAGAGGACTTCCATCACCCCAGTTGATTGACCAATTTCCAACGGCTCCATCCGTTTGGAAATTGAGGGTATAGTCTGTCCCAAGACATGCATACCACTCTGGGTTAGCACCTGGATTCCCTAAATAATCGTATACGTCCGGACATTGAGCCTGAGCACCTGTGTAAAATGCGCAAAGCAATATACCAACTAAAAATTTCTTCACTTTCAAACCTTGCATAACTTCTTATACGTGCGAATAGTAAAATGGGTGCATAAATGCTGAATCCTTAGACCAAAACCATCTATTTTTCGTTAATCAGGGGATTTTTTGCGCTTAATAAAGGTGGAATTGCAGTGTCAGATGGGCTTAATGGTTATTTTATGGAGCGAATTTCCAATAAAATCATTGAGATAATTCATTAATTTGTTCCTTCAACAAATTATGCTTTGAGATGTCGTTTTGGCTAATATTTTTATAATAATTGTAAAATTTCATTGTCAATTAATTGTTTTAGTTTTGAGCACATGATTTCCCAATTTAGATCAATAGATTTGGAATTTCTGAAGGGTTAAGGATGATAAGATTAGTAAAACGAAGTACACTAGAGACCGAAAAGTATGATTCATGTATCGCTCATTCTCAGAACCCTAGAATCTATGCCTTTAGTTGGTATTTGGATGTATTGACAGAGGATTGGGATGTCCTGGTGCTTGGTGATTATCAGTCGGTTATGCCATTGCCATATTTGAGATTGAAGCGATTTTTGTACCAAAGAAAGATTCTTCAGCCTACTTTTTGCCAGCAATTGGGAGTTTTTCATCAGTCTGGATCAACTTTAGAGTCAGTAAAAGCTTTTTATGAAGAGTTTGCTAAGCTCAAGCCCAAGGCATATAATTTCAATTCGAGTAATACGCCAGCCCTACAATTCACGATCGAAAATTTGAATGAAAAGGTGAATTATGAACTTCATTTGAAGAAGAGCTATGAAGATTTACGAAAGAGTTTTGCTAAAAACCTCAAAAACACTGTTTCAAAGGCAAGTAGAGTAGGATTGAATGTTCGATTAATTGATGATATTGAGGACTTTGTCCAATTCAAAAAAAAGGTAGCGTTAAATAAAATTAAGGATTCACAATATGATATCATGGCGAAGCTTATTCATGAAATAAGAATAAGGGAAATGGGGATGATTCATGGGATTTATCAGGAAGAACAATTAATTGGGGCTGCTTTCTTTGTTCATACAAAGGACAGGTTGCTTCATCTCATTTCTGGTGTCAATGATGACGGAAAAAAACACGGAGCAATGCCATTCTTGTTCGATTTCCTAATAAATAAAAATGCTGATCAAGATAAAATATTTGATTTTGAAGGATCGATGATCCAAGGCATTGCCTTTTTTTATCAGAGGTTTGGCAGTGTTCAGAATAACTATTTGAGTATTTAGTTTCGATATAGGCCTTATCAATACTCATAAGTAGGCTGGAGAAATAGGTTATTTCTTTGCTGACAAAAAGAATGACACGCTAATCATCAGCAATTATTCGGAATTGTAAATAATTATACGTTAATTTATGTCACAAAGAAGATGATGGGCTAAAATCTGAAACGCAGAAATCTTCTTTACTCAAATATTTACATAATCTTCTGTCTGAGATATATGATGCTAAAGGCAGTTTGGTCCATTCGACACCCCTTAAGGATTATGGGATAAAAGAAATTTCTGTAAAAAATTGGATGGAAGGATTGTACCTACTCAAGTTGAGCGTAGATGGGATAAAAGTTGGAGAAGGTAAGTTTAGTGTAATTAAATAAGAATATTACTACATCGGAAGGATCTAATTAGATCCTTCCGATTATATTTTAGTGAAATGAAATCAATTTTAATATTAGTTGGATTTTTTAGTTGTAATGTGCATTTTACGCAAGATGTCTATAATCAGTTTTATGTAAACCCATACAGGGAAAGTGGGAGTGGATCAGTAGGCACAGGCGTGGAAGTTATGAACGATACGATATATGTTTTTACACGAATTGTGGATACAGATTTATTAACCATAGGATATATGTTAAAATATGATTTTAGTGGAGAAATTATTGATAGCGTCCGATTTACTTCATTAGATTCAACAATGAATGTTGACCTTGGAGAATTCGGAAATGCATTTAAAGAAAATGGCAACTTTATTTTACCAATGACAGAATATAATTCGGACCCAACAGATCAACGGGAATTTTCTTTATTAAATATTCAGACATCTGGCTCTCAAAACTGGAAAAAAAATATTAATGTTGACTCTACCAAAGTTCCATTCTATCGGAAAACTTTGAAATTTAACGATGGATATGCTGTTATTGGGCATATCTCTGATTCAATTTTCATCTCTTCCTATGAAGAGGTATTAGGATTATTAACCCACACGGACATAGAAGGAAATATGTTATGGTATCAGACATACGACAACATCAGTGAATTATTATTTGCATCTCCAACAAGTGATGGTGGGCTGCTCTTGGGGGGGAATCAATATCTTGGCATCCCTGGGAATTCACATGATCATGTGATAATTAAGGTAGATAACCTTGGGTATGAGCTGTGGAGGAATCATTTTGGCGGTGATGATGGCAATGGGCCTTTGACGCCAGTAATAGAATTAATGGATAATAGTTATTTAGCTTTTGGCACACATTTAGGCTTAGAAGATTTCGGTTTTGTTGAGGGGCCTTTTTGGGCGAAAAAATACAACATTGAAGGCGTAGAAATTGATGAACTAGAGTGGGATTTTCGTGATACTGGAAAGAATTTCAGGGGAGTGAAACAACTAGAAGATACGGACTTGGTGTTCATTGGATTCAATGGTGAATATCTGGGTGAAGATGGCCCAGGAGAATTGGAATGGTCACACAACCAAGGTTATGTAGCCAAACTTAGCCAAGATCTTGATAGTATTTGGTCGCATTTTTACACCATCGATGCCAGTATAGTCCCAGGTGGCTTTGATGACATGCGCGACTTTGAAATCATGCCCGATGGTGGTTTTATTATAACAGGTACGATACATCGGGCTTCAAACGACACATTGTATCCCGGAGCCACTCAAATGTGGCTCATGCGCCTTGACGAGTATGGCTGTCTAGAACCAGGTTGTCAATACGTAGGTATTGAAGAACTAACCATTGGTTTGGAGAACACCATGTTGGTTTATCCCAACCCTGTTGTTTCTGGTAATGAAATAAACATTCGATTTTCTCCTCAAGGAACGGGTGAAATGCCATACATAAAAGATGAAACTCAATTGGCGGTTTATGATGCATTGGGCAGAGAGGTACATAGGCAGCGTATTCCTTCGCAAGGAAGTAATGATGCTTTTGAGGTTCGGTTAAAAGTAGCGAAATTGGCGAGCGGGACGTATAGTATTCAGTGGTTTAATGCCGGCCCCCGTGGGATCGGGGCAAGCTCTTCGACAAGCTCAGGAACCTACGATTATACCAATTATGGAGGTGTATGGTTTGATGGGGTGCAAGTTGTAGTTGAGTAATAGGCAGATAGATTCACACAGTCAAACCAATATACACGAAACATCACTTCAAAAATCCCTGTTCGAAATTCCCTATTCAAAAATCGACTAGAATCTCCCTGCGATTCAAAAATGCCGCTATCTTTGATCCCCGATGAAATTTGTTTATCCGGAATTCCTCTACGCTCTATTTGCACTGCTCATACCAGTGATAGTACACCTATTTAATTTTAGGCGATTCAAGAAAATTAACTTTTCTAATGTGAAGTTTCTTGAGGAAGTACAACTTGAAACCCAGTCCAAATCTAGGATTAAACATCTCCTTGTATTATTCTCACGTTTATTGGCGCTTGCAGCTCTCGTACTTGCATTTTGTTTGCCATATTGGCCTGTAGATGATCAACAACAGATAGCAGGGAAAAAGGCCATATCAATATATGTAGACAATTCTTTCAGCATGAATGGCGAGAATGAACAGGGTCTTCTCATCGAGCAATCAAAAGAAATGGCCCGTGATGTTGCTAGAACTTATGAAGAAAGCGATCGATTTCAGTTGTTGACCAATGATTTTGAAGGAAGACATCAGCGAATGGTCAGTCGTGAAGAATTTATTGAATATGTGGACGAGGTAAAGCCAACAGCTCAGGTCAAAGAAATCTCTAAGGTTGTCCAAAGGATGAAGGAAGCACTTGCCAGAGAGGATATTGTAAACAAAAGAGGATTTATTCTATCTGATTTGCAAAAGTCTATCTGTGATTTCAATGCGATAGAAAATGATTCTAGTTATTTCTTTAATGTTGTGCCTATACAGCAAGAGGATATAGCCAATGTCTTTATTGATTCTGTTTGGTTTAAAGTGCCGGTGAGACAGTTGAATGGAAATGAGGAATTATTCGTTCGTGTCATCAATCAATCCGATCGAGAGTTGAACAACTTAGGACTTAAGTTGATGGTTAATGGAACACAAAAATCACTTGGGACTATAACCATCGCAGCGAATTCATCAGAGACTTCAAGTTTGTTTTTTACGAATGAACAGCCGGGAGTCAAACAATGTAAAGTCAGCATCAGCGATTATCCGATTACCTTCGATGACAACTTTTATTTGTCTTATGATGTTTCCGAAAACATAAATATTCTTCGGATAGGGGCTAGAAACAGTGCTGTGAAATCTGTTTATGGAGAGGATGATTTCTTCAAATATCAAGAGTCCAATGGATCATCTGTGGATTATTCATTGTTCAC
>JBLIMR010000021.1:0-39110 GCA_047638815.1 Gammaproteobacteria bacterium | reverse complement strand
ATTCGTGATAAACCAATAACCAACCAAAACCAAATTTTGCATAATTTCATATATTGATGTCCCATTTAAAGATCTTCAATCGACAATGGGTTATAACAAATAAAAATACAATACTATGAATCAGTTTTTAATGCTCTTTAGAAAAGAAAAAAGTGCTACCCCACCACCACCAATGTCTCCTGAACAAATGCAGGCGATGATCAAGCCCTGGCAAGATTGGCTTGGAGGCATAGCAGCACAAGATAAATTGGTGTCAAGCGAAGCTCTTATGCCAAATGGCAAAACAATTCACCCAGACAATATGGTTACGGATGGACCATATATGGAGGTGAAAGAAATCGTAAATGGTTATGCCTTAGTTAAAGCTGCAGATCATGATGAAGCCATGAAAATGGCTGAGGGATGCCCTATACTTAAGGACAATGGTTTTGTTGAGGTGAGACCAATAATGGATTTTGGCGTTTAAAATATTGAGATAGGAAATGTACCTCTGCATTTCCTATCTTTATTTTCATGAATAACAAGGAGCTCATACCTCATCTATTCAGAACGGAGTTCAGTAAGATCGTGTCCGTTCTCTGTAAAACATTTGGCCTTTCCAATATTGAACTGGCTGAAGATATTGTGAGCGATACTTTTCTAGCTGCCACAGAATCATGGAGGGTAAGAGGAAACCCCGATAACCCTAAGGCATGGTTGTATGCCGTTGCAAAAAGCAAGAGTAAAGATTACTTTAAAAGAGACAGTCTATTCCGAGATAAAATAGCCCCTGAAATAAAAAACGATTCAATGGAACATAAGGACTATGAAATCGATCTCTCCGACAACAACATAAAGGATAGTCAATTGCAAATGTTATTTGCTTTGTGTGATCCAATTATTTCTTCTGAGGCTCAAGTTGCAATGGCTCTCAGAATTTTGTGTGGTTTTGGAATAGAAGAAATATCACAAGCTTTCTTAACCACAAAATCAACAATCAATAAGCGGCTGCAACGATCAAAGAAAACCTTTCGGGAAGAAAACATTAAACTCGTATTCCCCTCAGAAAATGAATTGGAAAAACGACTTAGCAATGTCCTTTCAATAATTTATCTCTTGTTCAACGAAGGATACTTTTCAATCTCATCAGATGAAAAAATTAAGAAAGATCTTTGTTATGAAGCCATGCGACTCTTAAACATACTCATCAACAATCCCTCGACAAATAATCCACAGTGTAATGCGCTAATGGCATTATTCTGCTTTCATACTTCTCGCTTTGAGGCTAGAATTAACGAGTCTGGAGAATCAGTTTTGTATGCGGATCAGAATCGAGATGATTGGAATGTGGAATTGATAAATCAGGGAGAGTTATTTTTAAATAAGGCAGCCGTTGAAGGAGTTATTACGAAGTATCATCTGGAAGCTGTCATCGCTTTTTGGCATACCAGAAAAAAAGATACAAAAGAAAAATGGGAGAGCATTTTGCAACTTTACAACAGATTATTACAAATTGAATACTCCCCAGTAGCAGCACTGAACAGAACTTATGTTTTATCAAAGATATATGGAAAGAAGAAGGCCATAGAAGAAGCTTTGAAAATTAATCTTGAAAATAATTTTCTATATCACTCGCTATTGGCCGAACTGTATTCATCAGAAAATAAAAAGAAGCAAATTAGACATCTCGAAATTGCTATTTCACTGGCCCCAAACCCAAACGATAAAAAAGTGCTGTTTGATAAATTGAATGCAATTTAACGCGTGAAATTAATTTTATGTCTAAGCACTTCCCCATTTTCTAGGTAAATCAAAGCGCTATAAGTACCCATTAATTCCTTCAAACTTTTGGAGATCAAGCACTCCTTTTTTCCTGGAATCGTGTTTGCGAGTTTACCCAAGAGATCATAAACTTCAATTTTTACAATTCCTTTTTCTGAATAAAAATTAACCTGTCCATTTGAAGGGTTTGGATAAATGGATGAGTAAGTGTTACTTTCTGTCAACTCCCCTACCCCAACAGGAGCACAGCTTCCTGGCATATTTGTATCCAACCAAACCAAACGTTCTTCTATCCAGTTTTTAAACTTTACCATCTCACCATCAAACGTTTCAGGCTGCTCTTGCAAATCTGGGCCACCAGCATTTACACCTAAAATTGGCCAACGAACATAATGCCTTTCTTGTGCATCATCAACCTCAACAGCCATGGAGTCGATAAAACTATTGATGCTTTCATTACTCATAACGTTTGTCCTCAAATCTGTGTATCGACAATACAATGCATTCGTAAAAACAGAGTCTTGCATCATTCGTACATACCACCCCGGAGGCGTTACATCCGTGCCTCCTGAGAAACTATGAAGCCATCCTTCTCCGTTGGTATAGTCATCACTAATATCTTTATATCCCCAATCAAAATCCCAAACCGGACCTGCATGAATCTTTTCATCATCACTGTCTTTGTCTTTATGAAAAAATCTACTCTTTTTGAAGCCATCCCAATTTCTTGCAAACTCATTGACCAATAAATAATCAATGAAAGAAGTAAGGTCGATGTATTGACGATATCCTTCATCTTCTGATTCAAATTGATCGCTCCATAGCGCATCTTCAAATGACTGGACTAAACTTTGTATATAATCCTCTTGTTCATTTGTAATGTCGTCCGGATCTGGATAGTCTTGAACATATCTCACCTCGTTTCCGGGGTAATTAGGATTGTCATAATTCGATGGCCAGCTGTCACTCCCAGACCAATAATCTACTTTGAAAATATAGCCTCCCGTTAAACTATCTCCTGCATTATCATCTGGATCTAACTTTGGTATATCTACTCTCCCATTGTCTCGCTTTATTTTCTCTGTAAAAACGTAAATCCCTTGATACACTTCGTTTATTACCACTTCGACCATGCGCGTTCTCGGAGCATAATGACCCATCTTAGTGAAAAGATCAAAGGCTAAAACATTACGGAAAAAAGTTTTGTCGTTGTAGTTTGCTAAAAGAATCCAGTCGTTTTCATCGGGCATACCCAATAGTGAAACATTGTTGTTTTCGCCCAAGGCATCTCTTGTTTCAATTCCATATGGTTTTTGCGGTAAAGAGGCAGAATATGATCCGCGAATTTCTATTCCCATAAAACCATCATATACATTTGCCACATCATCAGGATGATTTAACAATCCTGGACCGTTGTCTATGATTTTGAGATTGGCTGTAACCTTAGGTTCGTCTGGAATATCTTCTCCTTCAGTATCAATCAACACAAGCGGTAAATTAGTTTCCACAGGTGCCTCCAAACCAACAGATTGAGAAATATTTAACTGATAATTACCATCCGAATCATCATTATAACCATCAATTACTATATAGTAATCCGTATTTGCCTCAAGATATTGAGCGGTGATTCTTGAGTTATAAGGAGCGCCATATTCAGGTGATTGGCATCCATCTTCTTGGCATCCCACAGGGTTTCCATTGCATGATCCTTCATATATGTAAATCTGCGAATCGTAGTCTGTCACTGCCAAACAAAGGTCAAAATCAAGGAACATACCTTCTGCTCCTGTGCTAAAAACATAAACCACATCAGGTGCTCCACCAGGGTTTCCTATATCAGCACAACTGGCAAAGTAATCATCATTGGTGCCGGTAGTAGTCCCTATTATAACAGCCGGAATAGAACTTATTACAGTCGCATCACCACATGTTTCACCCCCTTGTTGAGCATGAATAAATAAGTTAGAAGAAATAAAAAAACATAAGAGGCAAGTGATTAGTACTTTATTCATGCGAAATATTGCGTTTAATCAAATGTAGGGATTTCTCAACGTTTGCTGATTGTCGGAAAATTCAAAAGCTATTAAACCCAACATCAAATTAATGGCGCAGGGTTGTCTTATTTTATTATTTTGGAATACCAAGCACCAAACATTCGTTTTTTACTTCGCACTCGCTTTCTATTGTTTTTTATGTTGGACATAGAATATGCATCTGTAGTATACTTTAAGCCTTCTTTAAAACATGCACTAGCTTCTACATACTTTTCCTTTATCTCAAGAATTCGACCAAGGTCATTGTATAACTCTGCCTTATCAACTTCCTTTATATCTTTGGTACTCTTGATTAATCTTCGCAATCTTTTTTCATCCAATTCCTCGACTAGTAACTGAGAAAAGTTAATATATATATCGCAGTATAGAGGATCAAAATGGATGGCATATTCATAATGTAGCCGGGCCTGTTTTTTGTCTTTCAAGTGGTACTGTGCATACCAACCTTCATAGTAATGTGCTTTGGAAAAACCAGGTTCTTCTTGCAATATACTTTTCAGCATTTCACTACCTTTTTCATAATCTCCTGCCTCCCAAAGTTTATCAATTAGTTTTAGGTATTCCTCTGCCCATGCAAATAAATTGTTCATGGTAATTATGTTTAATGATTATTAATTCAACCAACCCAATGAGTCAGTATATTTTTTGTTTGTGCAGGAATAGAGATGAACTATCTCCTAATTAAAACTACTTATGAGAACATGAAAACACATCCCTAGAAGCTGACCAGCCTGACACATCGTCCATCAAGTAATCTTGACTGAACGTTGCAATTTGCGATATGTAATTTGAAAAATTCATTTTTTCATGTGTATGAGTTTTAGAGACGCAAGAATTTAATTTGGGTTGCCTACCTTCGCAAGAAAAATAATTCATCACAATTTATGGGGCCTCTTTTTGAAGAAAAAATATTCAGGAATGACAACTTTTCTTCAGGAAAATTTGTGACTGGAAATTATGAAAACTGCCAATTTATTAATTGCTCATTTGCAAATGTTGATGTAAGCAATTGCAACTTTATCGAGTGTGAATTTTCGCGTTGTGATCTCAGTAATATCAAAACGATCAATACTGGATTTAAAGATGTTCGAATGGAAGAGTGTAAAATTTTAGGCGTTCATTTTGAACATAGTTCTACCTTCCTAATGGCTTTTCATTTTGTCTCATGTCAACTTAACCTTTCTTCATTCTATCAATTGCCATTGAAGAAAATTATTTTTGAAAAATGTAATCTCAATGATGTAGATTTCACTGAAACAGACTTGGAAGAAGCCTCTTTTAATAATTGCGATTTGAAAAACGCCATATTCGAAAACACCAACCTCAACAAAGCTGATTTTAGAAGTGCTGAAAACTACAGTATTAATCCAGAAATCAATCGTTTGAAAAAAGCAAAGTTTCATTCCTCTGGACTAATTGGACTCCTCGCTCACCTTGATATTTCCGTTCAGATGTAAAATGAGTTTCTCTAAAAAGAGTCTAGAAATACGGTTAAGATAAAAATGTACTTTTGAATTATGGAAACGAAAGATAAAAATGGGACTGTTCTCAATGATGGAGATTCTGTAAAAGTGATCAAAGACCTTAAGATTAAAGGTTCTTCAAGCAAAGTAAAGCGAGGTACGGTAGTGAGAAACATATCCCTCACCAACTCTCCGGAAGAAATCGATTGCAGAGTTAATAAAATGGGCGTTGTGTTGAAGACTTGTTTCGTACAGAAGATTTAACCCTCTTTTATCGCTGCAATTCCTGGAAGGGTTTTCCCCTCCAAGTATTCTAACATTGCTCCACCACCTGTGGAGATGTATGATACTTCATCATCCAAGCCAAACTTATTTATGGCGGCTACTGAATCACCGCCCCCAATCAAAGAATAAGCGCCTTGAGAAGTTGCTTTTGCAACAGTCATCGCAACTTCTATTGTTCCTTTAGCAAATGCTTCCATCTCGAAAACACCCATTGGTCCATTCCAAAGAATAGTTTTACTTGCCATGATTACTTCTTGACATGATTTTATTGCCTCCGGTCCAATGTCCAACCCCATCCATGATTCAGGAATCTTGTCACTTTGAACATCCATGGTATTTGCGTCTGCAGAAAATTTGTCTGCCGCTAAAGTATCAATTGGTAAATGTATTTTTACGCCTAACTCATCTGCTTTAGCCATGATACTTTTAGCCTTTTCCAAATAATCATCTTCAACCAAAGAAGCACCTATATTCCCTCCTTGAGCTTTTATAAAAGTATAAGCCATGCCTCCACCAATAATTAAATGATCCGTTTTAGATAGTAGGTTTTCAAGAATGTTAATTTTACTTGAAACTTTCGCACCACCAACAATAGCTGTTAAAGGTCGTTCCGCACCATGCAGTACTTTATCGATATTTAGAATTTCGTTTTCGAGAAGTAGACCGAACATTTTATCTTCAAAATAACGCGCAACAACCGCAGTAGAGGCATGTGCTCTGTGCGCTGTTCCAAAGGCATCATTCACATATACATCTCCGTGTTGTGATAATGCTCTCGCATAACCTTCATCCCCCGATTTTTCTCTTGGATCAAATCTTAAATTTTCTAAAAGTAATACCTCACCCGCTTTAAGATTAAAACTAGCATTCAAAGCATTTTGATCAATTGTTGATGGAACAAACTTTACAAACTGCCCTAGCAATTCTTCAATCTCAGAAACTATTTGTGATAATGAAAAAACTTCTTCTACCCCTTTTGGTCTACCCAGATGTGAAACCAAGACACAAGATCCACCATCTTCTAATATCTTTCTTATAGTTGGCAAAGCAGCTTTGATTCTTGTATTATCCGTCACCACACCATCCTTTAATGGGACATTAAAATCTACTCTTATGAGTGCTCTTTTATTGTTGAAATCGTAATCTGCTAGTAGATTCATCTGGAATGTTTTTTGCAAAAGTATCTAGAACTAATCAGTTACACAAACGACAAATTTCAACCGTACTTACTAAGAATTTTTTCTGCTAAAACTTCAGATAGTTTGACCAATGACTCTTGTGTCCAACCAGCGACATGAGGTGATAATACAACACTACTCGATTGCAAAAGAAATTCCATATCCGCATTGGACCTACTGTTCAAATTCATCAATTCGAAATCAGATTTTTCGTATTCCAAGACATCGAGACAGGCGCCTAAAACTTTCTTCGCACGCATACCTGCGACTAGATCTTTGGTGCTAACAACAGGCCCCCTTGAAGTATTGATCAGATAAAATGGTTTTTTCATTTTATTCACAAATTCTGCATTAAAATAATAATGAGTTTCGTGTGTCAATGGCACATGAAAACTGATCACATCGCATGTTTTATATATTTCGCTGAGGTTCGCTAATTGTATTCCAGGCATATCGACCTCAACGTATTTATCATAGGCCAAGACTTTAGCGCCAAAGGCTTTTGAAAGGTTAGCAAATGCTTTTCCATTGTGTCCAAACCCTATAATCCCAATGCTTCGATGACCGATCTCCAATCCCCTATTCTCTTCTCTTCTCCACAAACCTTCTCTCATCTCTTTGTTCCCACCAATGTGTTTGTTAAACAAGGTCAATAACATTCCTATGGCATGCTCTCCTACGGCCTTACAATTGGCTTCTGGGGCATTGTAACAGTCTATATTATTTGATTGACAATATTTTACATCAATATTTTCCATGCCCGAACCAGCTCTTGCAATGAACTTTAGATTGCTCGCTTTTTCCAATCTTTGGGCATCCATTTTTATTCTGCTCCTTAAAACAATGCCCTCATACAGATGAATGATTTCATCAATATCTGCGGCTGATGTTTCGAAAACCATGTCGCAGGTCATGCCCGCTTCTGATAGTTTTTTTTCTAAGTAAGGGTGTATGGTATCAATGAATAGAATTTTCATTTTCTGATTATACCATTAGCCATTGACCAATAATGAAATATACAAAAATGCCAAAAATGTCATTGGTTGTGGTGATAAACGGCCCAGTAGCAACCGCTGGATCTATTTTAAATTTGTTGAGTGTTAGGGGTATTAGTGTACCAAAAATAGCAGACATCACGATCACGGTAAATAGTGCCACACTCACAGTGATTGCCAAGCTCATGCCTATTTTAAACAGAAAGCAAATTCCAAAAACAAGAACAGAACAGATGAATCCATTGACCAAACCAACGCCCAATTCTTTTACAAGAGAACTGCCGATACTAAGATCTTTAAAAGAACCATTTGCCAATCCTTGAACGATGATTGAAGAAGACTGTACCCCAACATTACCTCCCATTGCCATAACCAAAGGAATGAACATTGCCATCCGCACATTGCTTTCAATATCGAATAGTCCAATAACTTGTGCACTGGCTAACCCCCCTAACATACCAATGAGAAGCCAAGGTAAACGTGCACGTGTATGACCCCAAACAGAATCGGTTGAATCTACTTCTTCGGTCAAACCTGAAATCATTTGATAATCCTTCTCCGCTTCTTCCTGCATGACATCCATCACATCATCAAAAGTTATTCTACCAATGAGCTTATCGTTTTCCAATACAGGCAATACTACCAAATCATACTTTTGCATTATGGTTGCTACTTCCTCTGCGTCAACTTCTGGTGTCACAGAAATCATGTCTTCGCTGATAAAAATATCTCCAATCTTATCTTTGGCCGAGGAGGTTGAAAAAAGTAATTTTCTAAGAGAAAGCGTTCCCAATAACAGATCGTTATCATCAATCACGTAGACAGAGAAAATATTTTCTACATTCTCCGCTTGTCGTTTCATCGAGCGGATACTATATGCAACAGACCAGTTAACATTAACGACAACCATTTCTTTTCCCATCAATCCCCCTGCTGAGTCCTCGTCATAACCCATTAGTTCAACGATTCGATCAACAACTTCTTTGTCTTCAATAAAAGAAATTACCTCATCCTTCTTGTCGTCTTCAAGCTCCGAAAGGACATCAGCTGCATCATCACTTTCAATATTCTCTATAATGGTCTTAGCGATTTCTTTAGAAGAAAGCGTCTGAAGAAAAACATCTCTGTTGTCTTCGTCAATATTAAGAAGAACCTCTGCAGCTATCTCTGAATCCAGTGTAAGATAAATATACTTGGCCTCATCCATGGAAACTTTATCCATAATTTCAGCAATATCGACCTCGTGAAAAGGATGTAATACTCCCTTCAATTGATACCTATCATCTACAGAAATCAAGTTTTTAATTTCCGCAATAAATTCTTTATTTATCTCTGCAGCTTGCATACGATTGCGAAGGTAAAGGAATTATTTCGTTGATAGTTCTGTTAAGAATGTTGAATGATAAGTACCGATTGTTGAAGTTATTATTTAAATAAATCCTTCAAACTCTACTGAGAATACTTCGTCATGAAAAGCAATCTGGCCAATCGCAATTCTTCTTCGGTGAAATCTCCGTCAAATTCATCATAAGCTTCATCAATTGAATCACTTTCAGCTTCTTTATAATACTCTATGATCTCTTCAATGTTTTCATCATCTAGAATGCTTTGCACAGCATAATCAATATTGAGCTTTGTTCCTGAATGAATGATCCCTTCCATTTGAATCACCAACTCATCTTCCGAAATACCCTGTGCCTTGGCTATGTCCGATAGTGGTCTTTTCTTATCGATGTTAGTAATGATGTATACTTTATTTGCTGACTTCTTGGCCACAGTTCGAACCACCATATCAGAAGGCCGCTCTATTTCATTTTCCTCAACATACCGCTTGATGACTTCCACAAATTTCTGACCGTACTTATTGGCTTTAGCTACACCAACACCTGAAATTCGAGAAAGTTCTTCGATCGTAATAGGGTATCTTATCGCCATATCATCAATTGAAGGATCTTGCACTATGACATATGGTGGCAATTTATGCTTGTTAGCGACATCTTTTCTTACATCAGATAAAATGGCTACAAGTTTTGGGTCTCCACCTCCTCCGCCTTTTTGATTGAGAAGAATATTTCCATCTCCTACAACTGAAAAGTCCCTTTCCTTACTCAACATTACAGAATGTGGGGCCGCTATAAATTTCTCACCAGCATCCGTGAGATGCAGTTCTCCATAGGTTTCAATTTCTTTCCTTAGAAGTCCTATCACCAGGCTATGTCTAATTGCGGCAAACCAATACTTCTCCCCTTTCTCTTTTCCAGAGTTGAAATAATCCTTCGTATGGTGATTATATGTTTTGATGTCGGCATTATTCACACCCATCAATACATTAACAACATGATCCATTTTATGCCTCTGCTTTACATCCTTAATAATTGTAAGTACATGCAAAATATCTTCTTGGGCCTCGCTTCTTTCTTTGGGATATCTGCAATTGTCACACATTGCATTACACCTTTCATCATCGTATTCTTCACCAAAATAAAACAACAAGTACTTCCTTCTACAAATCGCAGTCTCAGCATATGACACCGTATCTTGTAATAACTGCACTCCTATTTCCTGCTCTGCGACTGGTTTACCCTGTAAAAACTTTTCTAGTTTCTCAATGTCCTTATAACTGTAAAAAACATAACAATTTCCTTCTCCACCATCTCTACCTGCTCTTCCAGTTTCTTGATAATATCCCTCTATACTTTTCGGAATATCATGATGAATAACAAACCTAACATCGGGTTTATCTATTCCCATACCAAAAGCAATGGTGGCCACAATGACATCTACATCCTCATGCAAAAACTGATCTTGCGTTTTCGCACGAGCAGTTGAATCCATACCAGCATGGTAAGGCAAGGCTTTAATTCCATTTACCTGCAAGGCTTCGGCTAATTCTTCAACCTTTTTTCTACTCAAGCAGTATATAATCCCAGATTTACCACCGTGTGTTTTAACCACCTTGATAATTTCCCTAAAGGCCTCCTCTTTTGGCCTAATTTCATAGTATAGATTATCTCTATTGAACGAAGCCTTAAATATTGTAGCATCCGTACTGGCTAAGTTTTTTAAAATATCTTGCTGTACCTTTTCCGTAGCTGTTGCCGTCAGGGCAATAAAGGGTTGATTCGCAATTTCATCCATGATAGGTTTAAGCCTCCTATATTCAGGACGGAAGTCATGGCCCCATTCCGAGATACAATGTGCTTCATCAATAGCGAAAAATGAAATTTTAATCGTTTTTAAAAATTCTATGTTTTCCTCTTTGGTCAATGACTCAGGAGCCACATACAATAATTTTGTTATCCCAGAACTAACATCTTCTTTGACCTGCAACAATTGGGACTTATTGAGAGACGAATTCAAGAAATGTGCTACACCATCGTGTTCAGAGAATCCTCTAATAGCATCAACTTGATTCTTCATTAGAGCAATCAATGGAGAAACTACTATAGCCACTCCTTCCATCATCAATGCCGGCAACTGATAACACATTGATTTACCCCCACCCGTAGGCATGATGACAAATGTATTCTTACCAGATAAAAGGTTTTTGATTATTGCTTCCTGATCCCCCTTAAATTTACTGAATCCAAAAAACTTAGTCAGGGCATCTTTTGGAGAAATGTCGGTTTCGACCATTACTTCTATTCTATTATTTTAGATAAATGCTGTGTGCGATCGTATCATATTCTAAAGATAAGAGAATTAATTTTCTCCGCAAGAGCAATTGTGATGCTAATTTCGAAAAATAATACGCTGTAGTCAAGCTTTAAATACATACTTCTCATAAGAAAAGCAATCACATTTGAAGTTCAAATCACGATAAATATATGAGTTGAGGAAGATTTCCTTTTAATTAAGGTCAATCTAAAATCAATAATTACTTTTACGATTCGTAATACAAGCACATTGAGTCAAGATCAGATTGGAAATAAGCCAGACGAAGAAATGTCCTTTCTTGCTCATCTAGAGCAGTTAAGGTGGCATTTGGTGAGAAGTGTGATCGCTATTTTCAGTTTTGCTATTATTGCTTTTCTCTTTAAGAACATACTCTTTGACAAAATCATCTTTGGTCCTATGAAGGGTGATTTCATTACTTATCGTTGGCTTTGTTGGTTAAGCGAGACATTGTCACTGGGTGATGCCATCTGTTTTGGGGCCGTAAATGAGCGTTTACAAAGTATTGCTGTGGTAACGCAATTTACAATTCATATTCTCGGTAGCGTTATCGCGGGCTTCATTTTAGCATTCCCTTATGTTTTTAACCAAATATGGAGATTTATTGTGCCTGCATTGAAGGACAAAGAGCAAAAGAGTGCGCGTGGAATGACAATATGGGTTTCATTGATGTTTATGTTTGGCGTTCTTTTCGGTTATTTTCTACTAGTACCCATTTCGGTGCAGTTTTTTGTGAATTACAGTGTGAGTGATGTTGTCAGTAACAATTTTACTATTAATTCCTACGTTTCGTTAATTACCTCTTTGACAATGGCAACCGGATTATTGTTTCAATTGCCTATAGTAATGTATGTTTTAACTAGAATAGGATTAGTTAGTCCTGAAATTTTAAAGAAATACAGGCGACATATCATAGTAGTAGTTGTAGTTTTAGCAGCAATCATTACACCGCCAGATGTCACTAGTCAGATATTGGTTGCAATACCTATTCTTGTACTCTATGAAGTCGGTATTTGGATTTCGAGAAGAACCTTGAAGAGGATGAACAAAAAAAGAAAAGCTGAATTGTGAAATTACAAGCAATAAATGTCGTCAAAAGATATAAAAAGAGGGAAGTCGTAAAGGGAGTCTCTCTTGAAGTCAATCAAGGTGAAATAGTTGGTCTTCTTGGTCCAAATGGCGCTGGAAAGACAACAACTTTTTATATGATCGTTGGCTTGGTAAACCCCAATGAAGGGCGAGTATTTCTTGATGACAAAGACATAACGGACGAACCGATGTATCGCAGGGCACAAATGGGGGTTGGTTATTTACCTCAAGAAGCCTCAGTATTTCGAAAGCTCAGTGTTGAAGACAACATTAAGGCGGTGCTTGAAATGACCAAGTTGAGTAAAAATGAGCAAAAAGAAAAATTGGAATCACTGATTTCAGAATTTGGCCTGGAGCATGTGCGTACCAACAGAGGGGATTTCCTTTCGGGAGGTGAAAGAAGAAGAACTGAGATAGCGCGTGCATTGGCAACAAATCCAAAATTCATCTTGTTGGACGAACCTTTCGCTGGGGTTGATCCGATTGCCGTTGAAGATATTCAGAATATTATTTCTCAGCTTAAAAAGAAGAATATAGGAATTCTCATTACTGATCACAATGTGCAAGAGACCCTGTCAATTACTGATCGTTCTTATCTACTCTTCGAAGGTAATATTCTAAAGGCAGGAACCGATGAAGAATTGGCCTCTGATGAGATGGTTCGTAAGCTTTATCTTGGAGAAAACTTTGAGCTGAGAAAGAAGCCTAAACTAGGTTGATGACCGTACTTTTTTCTCTACACTAACAAGATACACAGCCATAAAAATGGTCAATGCACAGATCACTTTTAACCAAGTGATGTTCGGCTTCACATTGTCATAAACTTGATACCAATAAAATAAAAAGGAGAAAAATAATGCAATGACAGGTTGCAAATAAATATATGTACTCGCGACACTTGATTTAACCGTTTTTAGGGCAAACACATTCAGTAGGTACGTGAAAAATGTAGTGAACAAGACCACAAATCCTATCGTCAACCATTCTTTTTGATTCAAAGTACCCCAGGATACCTCTATCATTTCACCCCAACCAAAAGGTATCACGAACAAAAACCCAAATGAAAAGACCCAGGTTATGACAGTAATAGGCTTATAGATTTTCATCAAAGGTCTTACATATACAAGGTAAATACTGTAGGATAAAGCGTTGAGAAATATCATTACATCTCCTTGCCATGATGTAATTACACTTACATCACCAACACTGCTTCTTATGAGAATTACTGAGGCTAGAAATCCTATAACCATCCCAGTAATTCGCCTTGCATTCAATTTTTCAGATCCAACAATAAAAGAAATCAAAATAACCAAAACTGGGGTGATGGTCATAATGATTGAAGCGTTTAAGGGAGACGTAGCATTCAATCCATTAAAAAACAACAACTGATTGCCAGCAACACCAAATAATCCCGCAATTGCAAACTTGTATATATCTTTCTTATTGGGAATTTCTTTGAATGCACTTTTAACCAACCAAAAAAGAGCGCTAGCTCCCAGGACACGAATCATGATAAAACCAGACGGTTTGACGATGTCAGGCATGATCCCCTTGGCGATGGTATAATTAGCACCATAAATAAGATTAACCATCAAAAGGCTAATATGGGCCAAAGTCACTGCCTTGTTTTTGAACATAAAAACTATATTAGGACATCAGATAACGCTGCAACATTCTTCTTTGCCGATCCTATAAATATTTCATCTCCAACAATAGCAACTGGCCTCTTTAGGAAAGTGTATTCTTCAAGAATATACTTTTTAAAGTCTTTTTCCTGAAGGTCCATTTGATTTAAACCCATGGATTGATACTTCATTGCTCTTTTACTGAATAACGCTTCATAAGATCCTGCTAACTCGTGCATTTCTTCCAATTGCTCATGCGTTATAGATTCTGACTTAATGTTCTGCAATTCAACACCTTCATAATTTATTTCTCCAAGAATTCTTTGACAAGTAGAACAATTTTCCAAGTGATATATTTTCTTTTCCATTGGTTTGAAATTATAGTACGAATCTATAAGTTTAAAACTTTCCTTTTGTAGTTTCGCCTAAAAGAATTTCCTAATTAATGGATGAAAAAAAAATAAAACAAAAGCTAGGAATGAAGCGGGTTTTCATCCCTGTTTTCATTGGTTTAATAGCAGCTGGCTATGTTTTATATAAAAGCCTAACGGAGGTCAGGTTTGATAAAACCGAGCCTGGCAAAGGAGATTATATTTTGAAGGATAATTCTGTAGAGCATGACATCGCGGATGCTGATCATTTTATTCTCATGGAAAATGGAGATTTCACGAAATCTACCGTAAAACAAAGTCTCAAAAAAGTAGATTGGGGATTCTATTCCATTGTTTTCTTGCTAGCCGCTATTGTTTTCTTGGTGATGCGAGTCACAGGCTATATCATGAGAATTAGAATACTATCCGAAAAGAAATTGAGTTGGCGACAATGCTTTGATGTGGTATTGCTCTGGGAATTCGCATCGGCTTTAACCCCAAGTGTTGTCGGTGGAGCAGGAGTTGCAATTTTCTTCCTTGGACGTGAAAAAATATCATTGGGAAAAAGTACTGCCATCGTAATGATTACAGCAATGTTGGATGAACTCTTTTATGTTCTTGTTGTGCCTTTTACTTTCTTCTTTGTTATTAAAAAGAATATTTTCCCTGAGTCTTGGCAACAAGAAATATTCGGTTTCAATTTAACTGCAGAAGGTGTTTTTTGGGTGGGTTACTTTTTCATTTTCATACTCATCTTTACCCTAGTATATGCAGTATTCATTAATCCACGTGGATTTAGATTTTTGCTTCTAAGAATATTTAACATTCAATTTCTAAAAAAGTGGCAATATAAAGTCATACAGTGGGGTAATGATTTAGTCTTAGCTTCTAAGGAATATCGATCAAAACCATTGTCGTTCTGGCTCTCAACATTCGGTTGGACCTTCTTCTCATGGACTTCTCGCTTTCTCCTATTGAACTGCCTTATAATGATTGTAGTACCCAGTATTGATCATGTTTATGTGTATGCGAAACAATTGGGCATGTGGGTTATCATGCTCATTTCTCCTACCCCAGGAGGTTCAGGACTCGCAGAAGTGGCGTTCTATCATTTTTTTGGAGACTCTGTTGTTCCTTTGACCTTAGTAGGACTTTTAGCCATTCTTTGGAGATTATTAACCTATTTCCCTTACATTTTTGTTGGAGTGCTTGTCTTACCTGGGTGGTTGAAGAGAACATCCTCAGGAAACTCAAATGGCTAATTGCCCTCTTATAGAGAATCTTCTGGCCTCAGTATACATATACAACACATGGATTTCATAATAATAACTGAAATTTGACAAAAAACTTATTCCCTTCAGTTGTTTCAAGTGTACACAGATTGGCTTAATTTCGCTGTACTTTATTAAATGCTTCAATAATGAAATTTGCCACAAAAGCCATTCACGCGGGTATTTCAGCGGATCCAGCAACCGGTGCCATCATGACACCAATTTATCAAACCTCAACATACGTTCAAACGGATGTTGGTGAGCACAAAGGATACGAATATTCTAGAACACAAAATCCAACAAGGCATGCGCTGGAAATGAACTTCGCGGCTATTGAGAATGGTAAGCATGGATTAGCTTTTGCAAGTGGTATGGCGGCTACTGATGTTATCATTAAGTTGCTTTCTCCAGGTGATGAAGTCATCAGTATAAGTGACCTGTATGGTGGGTCATATAGAATTTTCACATCAGTTTATGAGAACTACGGATTGAAGTTCCATTTCGATTCCTTATCTTCTGAAGAAGATGTGATATCCTTGGTGAATGAGAAAACAAAAATGATTTGGGTTGAAACGCCAACAAATCCAACCTTGAAAGTCATTGACATCAAAATGCTTGCTAGAGTTGCAAAATATTGTGGAGCTATACTGGTTGTGGACAATACCTTCGCTTCCCCATATTTACAAAATCCATTGGACCTCGGTGCAGATATTGTCATGCACTCGGGAACAAAATATCTCGCTGGTCACTCTGATGTTGTAATAGGGTTAGCTGCTGTAAATGATGATGATTTAGATCTTAGATTAAGAACTTTACAAAATACCTGTGGTGGTGTCCCTGGACCTCAAGACTGTTTTCTAACTTTAAGAGGCATTAAAACATTGCATTTACGAATGCAAAGACATTGTGAAAATGGTGCGAAAATCGCTACTTTTCTAAGCAACCATCATAATGTAGACAAAGTTTACTGGCCAGGACTTAAAGATCATCCAAACCATGATGTTGCGAAAGAGCAAATGCGTGATTTTGGTGGTATGATTGCATTCACACTTAAGGGGAATGAATATGCTAGTGCAAGAAAAATTGCAACTAAGACTAAGTTATTTATCCTAGCTGAATCATTGGGAGGTGTTGAATCTCTCATTGGTCACCCAGCTTCTATGACTCATGCAGCCATACCAAAAGAAAAAAGAGAAGCAACGGGTGTAGTTGATTCTCTTCTTCGATTAAGTGTCGGTATTGAAGATGCTGATGACCTGATCAGCGATCTTGAGCAGGCTATGGCGTAGATTCCTTAGATCCGCTATTGTCTTTATGTCCTAATAATACTGTTACACAGCCTTGTGGTGTAAGGGTATGGGTAACATCACCTTCTGGTACTATTATTTGAACTTTCATTTTTAGGGTGTTTTCAACTTCGAAATCAAAGGTTTCAAGTTCTGATGTTTCCGAATCAAACACTACCTTGTCGTTCATGTCCATGACCTTATATTGAACATTTCCCAATATTGGCTCGTTACACACGAACAATCTATACGCTTGACCTGCGAAAAAAGTCATGTTGATCTCAGCCTCATCCCCTGGCATTAGAACAGCATTATTAAAATTTTCGTTCGGAAGGTATTCTTCCAACATTGGTAAGCATTTCTTTTTTGTGAATCTCCCACACTGTGCATTGACCATTAATGGTGCAATGAATGCAAGTAATACGATGATTTTTAACGATCTCATAGTCTTAATTTTTAATTCCTGCTTTAAGCACTGGTATATCTACCTCTTATTTCTTTTAATTTTTTAACCAAGGCCATCAAATCGACCCTCTCCATGGTTAGCTTTTCGTCTCCTCCTAAAACCACTTTTCCGGCTTTATTCTTTGGAGGATCCACTTTTACCGATTTCGACTTTGCAAATAACTTCTTTAAGTCAGAAAGATCAGTGTGAATAACATCCAGATCTCCTTTAGCATTATAACTCTCTACCAATGCGATAAGATCATCCAAGGCATATTTCTGATCCACTATTCTTGTGATTAATTCAGGGCTCTTTGCTTCATCATCTTCATATACACACGCTGCGATATATAGACCTTCGATCCATCCACCAGAAATAACTTGGGCAGAGACGCTGCTTCTATTATTTTCCTTCAGATAAGCATCCAAAATATAGAATGTCTCTGAAATTATTCCCAACAAGGAATCTCGATTGTCGACATTCTCCTCTATTCTGTTCATCACATCTGAATTGAATGCTGCTGATACGCCCAATTCATCCGCAAGTTGTTTCGCAGATGACATGTATAGAATCGATTCTTGATTTCTATTAAATACTGAAGTATAACTCAAGTCAGCTCCGTAAATCCCAAGGTTTATTGCCTTTGAATATGAGCTAGTATATTTATCTCGGTTACGGATATCATTCAACAAGTCGGCATTATACTTTGATCCAGATCCTTTTATAAGTCCAGCCATTTCAATCGGAGATGGTATTGAGAAAAATATATCATTAACCTTCTCAGTCTGATAATCTATCTTTTTATCTTCTTTCTTATCTACAAGGGTAACATGAGTCAACCCAGCGTCAGTTTTACCACCATCGCAGCTAATTAAAATCATTGTTGCCAATGCTAGAATAGAATAGTTTTTTAGTGCTTTCATTTAATAAGTGTTTTAGCGTCTTTACGTATTGCACGTCAATCAAATACGATATTACGTGCAAAGAGTTTCAAATTTAACGCATAAAAAACCTTTAAAATCAAGATGTGTGAAAAGTAATCCTAATTCATTTGTTTAGATTAATGGGCTTCCAGCCAGTTGCTTCCTACACCCACATCGACCTTCAAAGGAACTTTTAAGTCAACAGCTCCCATCATCTTTTCACTGACCATTTCCTTCATTTCATCCAATTCAGAATTATGAACTTCAAAGACCAATTCATCATGAACCTGTAGTACCATGCGAGATTGCATATTTTTATTTTGCATATGATTTTCAATATCAATCATTGCGACTTTTATAATGTCGGCCGCTGATCCCTGAATTGGAGTATTGATTGCATTTCTTTCTGCATGGCTTCGGACAGTATGGTTTGCAGAATTGATATCTGGCAAATACCTTCTTCTACCAAGTAGTGTTTTCACATAACCATTTTCTCGTGCAAACTCTTGGTTACTGTTCATATATGTGATGATGCCTGGATACTTTTCAAAGTAATTCTGAATGATTTCTTTGGCCTCACCAACCTTAATCCCCAAATTCTGTGATAATCCATATGCTCCTTGACCATATATAAGTCCAAAGTTTACTGCTTTAGCCTTTGATCTCATAGTCCTATCCACATCTTTCAGATCAACAGAAAATAGCTTCGCTGCTGTGGCTGAGTGAATATCTTCATCATTTACAAAAGCCTGAATCATATTTTTCTCATCACTTAATGATGCTATGACACGTAATTCTACTTGGGAGTAATCTGCTGCAAGTAAAACATAATCCTTTTCAGTCGGCTTAAACGCGGTTCTTATCTTCCTCCCCTTTTCTGATCTGATTGGAATGTTTTGAAGATTAGGACTATCGGAACTCAAACGACCTGTTGGTACTATCGCTTGTCGAAATGATGTGTGGATTCTACTATCCTTCGGATTAATCAACTTTGGCAGTGCCTCCACATAAGTAGACTTCAATTTGGTCAATTCTCGATATTCCATAATATCACCGATAATTTCATACTCAGATTTGAGTTTGCTAAGAGTTGCTTCATTTGTAGAATATTGCCCGGTGGCCGTTTTTTTGCCTTTATATGGTATCTCCATCTTCTCAAAGAGCACTTCCCCCAACTGTTTGGGCGAGTTCAAATTAAAATCGGTACCCGCTCTTTCCAATATTCTATCTCTGATGACAAGAATGTCGGCTCCTAATTCGGTAGCATATTTATTTAGAAAATCAACATCTAATCCTACACCACGAAACTCCATTTCAGCCAAAACTTTAATCAACGGACATTCTACATTTTGGTACAACTCATCAACTTCATTTTTCTTTAATAAAGGTGCGAAGAGCTGGTGTAATTGAAGTGTTATATCCGCATCTTCACAGGCGTAGTCACTAATTTCCTTCTGCTCAATGTCGCGCATGCTCTTTTGATTCTTGCCCTTTTTACCAATTAAAGTAGTAATGGAAACCGGTGCATAACTGAGAAAGTTTTCTGATAAAAAATCCATGCCATGCCTCTTTTCTGGTTCAAGTAGCGAATGTGCAATCATAGAATCCTCAATTTTACCTGCAACCTTTATATTGTATTGCATAAGGACAATCATATCAAATTTAATATTGTGCCCAATCTTGGTGATTTTCTCATTGGAAAAAAACGGTCTAAATTCCTCCAATATACTTTGAGTCTCCTTTTGGTCAGTTGGTGTTGGAACGTAATATGCCTCTCCTTTTTTCATCGAAAATGAAAGTCCAACAAGCTCTGTGTTACTGGGTTCTATTCCTGAAGTTTCAGTGTCAAAACAGACTTCTTTCGCCTTCATCAGTTTAGCGATTAAGCTCCTTCTGTCCTTGACAATTTCAACAAAATGATAATTGCTGTCAACATCCGAAAGTGTTTTCATCCCATTTGATTCTTCGATATTCTCTTCCGGGACACTATCAAATAAACTAGGTTGAGATCCCTGATTCTTAGCAAAGGAATAACCGTCACCCAGGATTCTTTTCCCTAATGTTCGGAATTCAAACTCATCGAAGAAATTACGAAGTGCCTCAGCATTCGGGTCCTCGATTAGCAAATCCTTTTCATCAAATTTAACCGGAACATCCAGTATAATTGTAGCCAACATCTTAGACATGATAGCATCTTCCTTTCCTGCAACAATCTTCTCTCCCATCTTGCCTTTCACCTCATGCGCATGTTCCAAAATCCCCTCAACACTATCGTATTGTTTTAGCAGTTTACAAGCTGTTTTCTCTCCAACTCCTTTAATTCCCGGAATATTATCTACGGCATCACCCATCAAGCCAAGCATATCAATTACCTGATCAATACGCTCAATATCCCACTTCGCAAGAATTTCTGGAACTCCTAAAATCTCTCTGTCCTTGCCGTAAGATCCAGGTTTATACATGAAGATATTTTCAGACACTAATTGACCATAATCTTTATCGGGAGTAACCATGAATGTTTGATGTCCATGTTTTTCTGCTTCTTTGGCAAGCGTACCTATTATATCATCCGCTTCATAACCATCACACTCAATGACAGGTATGTTAAAAGCTTTTATAAGATCTTTTATGGGTTGAATCGAAGATCGAATGTCTTCAGGTGTTTCCTGTCTGTTTGCTTTGTAAAAACTATGCTCTTCAACACGAGTTGTTGGTGCTGCGGTGTCAAACACAACAGCCATATGCGTTGGGTTCTCCTTTTGTATCAAGCCCCATAGGGTATTAATGAAACCATAAATCGCAGAAGTATTAACCCCTTTAGAATTTATCATTGGGTTTCTAATCATAGAGAAGTATGCTCTGTAAATTAAAGCAAATGCGTCTAGTAGATATAGCTTGGAAGGTTGCTTGTCTTTGTCCATGGTATTCGGTGCTTTTTTTATTGTATTCACAAGGAAAATAAATGGTCAATATTATTTTCCATTTGAGCAAATGTAACAAAGAAAAATACCTTAAACCCTCGTATATTAAAGCTGTGAATAAATAGTGGTTATCTTGAGTTCTTGTAAAATTTGCCTTCGATATTCCATAAATAATCTCATTAGCTTCAAGTTGATAATCATCGTACTTTTGTGAAAATTTTCGCTTGGTAAAAATTGGAGACATAGAATTGGGTGATTTCCCATTGTTATTGGCACCTATGGAGGATGTCAGTGATCCACCTTTTCGTGCATTATGCAAGAAATATGGTGCGGATGTCCTGTATACGGAGTTTATATCGGTTGAAGGTTTAATTCGTAACGCCACAAAAAGCCTTCAGAAGCTTGATATATATGAAGATGAAAGACCAGTTGGCATTCAGATCTTTGGTGCAGATATTGAGCACATGAAAATGGCTGTGAGGATGACTGAGAAATCGAATCCTGATATCATTGACATTAACTTCGGTTGTCCTGTCAAAAAAGTTACTTGCAAAGGTGCAGGTGCGGGTATTTTGAAAGACATCCCTAAGATGGTCGAGCTTTCAAAAGCGATGGTCAAAGAAACTAACTTACCAATCACCGTTAAAACAAGATTGGGATGGGATACAAATACAATGTTTATTGAAGATGTTGCGGAACAGCTCCAAGATGTAGGGGTTAAGGCGCTAAGCATACACGGTCGAACACGATCTCAGATGTATAAGGGTGAGGCTGATTGGTCCCTAATTGGGAAAATCAAAGAGAATCCCAGAATTACCATGCCGATTTTTGGTAATGGAGATGTTACAGATCCAAGGATTGCACTTGAGAAAAAAGAAAAATATGGTGTGGATGGCATCATGATTGGCAGGGCGGCCATTGGAAATCCATGGATCTTCAATGAGATAAAACACTACATGGCAACTGGTGAAATATTACCTCCACCAGGTATTGAAGAGCGATCAGATGTCTGTCTAGAGCATTTTGATAGATCCATTAAATGGAAAGGGGAAAGATTGGGAATTCTTGAAATGAGAAGACATTATGCAAGATACTTTAAAAGCATTCCTAATTTCAAAGAGTATAGGATGAAGCTCGTGACTTCAATGGATCAAGATGAGATTCGTGATTCGTTGAAGGAAATTGTTGCAGTTTTTGCTTAGAGCTGTTATTTCGTTATCTTTTTCGATTTGGTTTATTTCGTTCTTCTTGTTATATTCGGCTAGGCTTAAATACCAAACAACAAACATTCATACAATAAAATTAATCTGTAAAACTTGAGCTTTTTACTTTGAAATTGTAGTTGTTGGAATTATTAATGAGCATTTGACCATATCTGGGTCGGAACTGTGGCACAGGAGCAGTGCACTGTATTATTAATATTTAAAACTGAAAAATATGAGTTACTTCAAATTCAATACAAATTCTATACAAAAATAGAACGTACTATTATTTAATATTGACCCTGTTTTCCGTGACTAATTTTACCAATCTTTCAATTGGGCAAACTCAATGGGATGAGTGCGTATTATCCGATGAGGCAAGTTCTTTACAACTTGAACCAAATGACGCAATTCCCCCATGCACGGATCAGACCATATTATATATCTCAGATGAATTTACGTTTAGTAAAACAATTAAAATAAATATCCATTTCATGCACAAAAGTGCAACTGAACCCTTGAATTTCACCGCAATAGATGATGGAAATGGTGGAACAGTTTTCACAGGCGATTCTGTCGCTGCACTTATTGTTCATTATGCAAATCATCAAGCCAATGATAACGAGCAAATGAACTTACCTCCAGGTAATAATACCGCAATTTTAGATCAAAAAATTAAATACGAATTACAAGGTGTTTATTATGATGTTGATGAAACCGATTACTCTTACCCCGAATGCCAGCTTTATTGCTTGAGAAATAACCACGGTATTAATATGGATACAGAATTAAATATTTTTTACCAATGGATAGAACCTGTAATAAATGAACCTCTATATATTCCCTCTTTTGCGTATGTCACCGAATATGGTGGTCAGGGTGTCGCGCATATGGGTAAATGGCAAAAGTATGTTATCGCAACTTCTGTTTCTGAACAAGCCGTTCTAGATCAATTTTGGGGTGCTGCTGGTACCATCCTTCACGAAACTGGACATAATTTCGCAATGCGCCATCCGATGAAAACTGGAGGCGGATCTTGTTCATTTAATGTAGACGATTTTTGCAGTGATACACCAACCATTCAAGAAATTTTGGATCTGGGATATCCTGACCCTTGTGAATGTAACGATCCAGGGGCTATTTGCGGCAATACATTTATGGATTATGGTGGAGGAAGTGCTTATACCCCAGAGCAACTGGGAAGAATTCACTATCACATTATCCACAATAAATTAGACTACTTAGTTGATGATTACTGTTATAAGTACTATGATGAAAACTTCACTATATCAGATGGTGAACACATCATTCTTGAGGCTTCTAAATTGATAAACAAAGACATTATAATTGAAGATGGTGGAAAGTTAACTGTTAAATGCTATCTACACTTGGCAGAAAATGTAAAGATTGTGGTCGAACAGGGTGGAGAATTGGTTGTTGATGGCGGTATACTTTCAAATTTGTGCGGAGACTTATGGAAAGGAGTATATGTTGCAGGAGACCCAGCTGGGCAAGGAACAAGTAATAATCCTGGCAAAGCAGTTTTTCTTAACGATGCTATAGTCGAAAATGCATCTACTGCCGTAAGAAATTACGCTCCTACTTCAAGTGGATCAGTAGATTGGTCCAAAACTGGCGGCATAATAATTTCAAATGATGCTACATTTATAAACAACAAAAGGGATGTAGAGTTTATGGAATATTTAAACACCAACAATAGCGGTAACCCAATAAGGGACATAAGCAGTTTTAGTTTAACAAATTTTACAGTTAACGATGAGTTCATTGGTAGTAACATAATTGATAATGTAACATTATATAAATGTAATGGTGTAAAGTTCAATGGCTGTGATTTTTCTGATCAGAGAACAGGTTTATTTCCATATAACAAAAGGGTTGGGATTTATGCTAGGGCAAGTACTATTCAGGTAAACGAATACTGTACTGGAGCAACTCCAAATCTCGTTCCACCGACATGTGATGGAACCAGAAGTTCTTTTTCAAATATGGAAAAAGCCATCTACATTAACGGAAAAAGTAATGCCTTGTTTTTTTCCGAGATAAGAAACTCTGATTTTAAAACCTGTTGGAGGGGAGTCTATAACTATGGGCAGTATAATCCCGAAATAATCCTAAATAATTTTGAAGTTACACCATACCAAGGAGCCACACCTGGTGTAAATAACTGGCCAGTGGGTGTCTATTTGGCTAAAAATACTAGGGGTTATGTTGTTGAAGAAAACGAATTTTATCCAGTCGAAAATAGTACTGATGTGGGATCGGGTACTGCAGTAGGAATTGTTGCATATACAGGACATGGGGAGACGGAAGAGATATATAACAATGAATTTAGGCATCTAACTGTGGGAATAGAATCTTTAGGGCAAAACAGGTTTGATGATATTTCTACTAACACACATAAGGGATTACGGCTTACCTGTAACGATTTTTCAAAGAATCGGGTAGATATATTTGCAGCACAGGGAAATCAAAATGCGGCTTATTTTGGCATTGCTCAGGATCAAGGGTTTGCGCCAACTGATTTAGCTTTTAATACTTTTACCGCGACTAATTATCACAATATTGATAATGAAGTAGATTTCATTAATTATAGATATAAGGATAATGATCCTCCCCATTTTCCAAGTGAAACTTTTGAATTGAATTTACCAGATATTACGGTTAATTTGGACGGAGTATTTATAGGCGCTGGAAATTATTGCCCAAGTATACTTGAAATTAGCGAATTCGTGCTTCAGGATGATCGGGCCAATGCGAGAGCTTCTAGAGTGGAGAAAGAAGTCCAAATGGCTCAAGTTTTAGATGGAGGAGACACGGAAGGTTTACGAACTGATGTGGCATTAACCACCAATATAGATGCATGGAACAAATATATTATGCTTATGTCCCAAGCAGGGTATATAACTGAAGAAGTGTTAAAAGAACTTACCGTAAATGAGTCAGGATTCACATTGGCCATGACAAGAGATATATTAGTTGCTAATCCGCATTCAGCAAAATCTAAGGATATTGATGAGGCATTAGATGCCAGAGCGAATCCCTTGCCTGAATACATGAGAGAACAGATAAAATTAGGCTTGACCCAAATGTCAGCCAAGGATTTCTTACAGATGCAAAAGGACAAATTCAAGAAAACTGAAGATTTAACAACACGAAAACTTGTCCATCATTATTTGAAAGAGGAATTAACTGAAAATAATAAGTTGGCACTGGTAAGCTTATTAAGTAATACCAACGACATTGATAATGATTATCATCTAGTCGAACTATATGATAACATAGGCGAATCAAATCTGGGAGATGCGCTACTAAGTTTAATGGATGGTGCTTATGAGCTTAAACCTTATCAACTTGTTGAATTGGATAGGTATATAAGTTTAAGGCAATTGTTGAATAATTGGAAAAATCAGAATAAAGACCTAACTTTATTAAACGAAGCAGATATTAGTTTACTGGAAAATTATATTTTAATTGATGATCGTGCGGGATGGGAAGCGAAGAGTGTTTTAATCTTTAACAATGTTTTTGCCTCAGAAGAAATGGTATTATTGCCTGATTTTGACAAGAAGTTTGATCCATTCAAGCCAAAACCACAATCGAATGAAAATAACAATCATGGGGAAATAAATATTTTTCCAAACCCTGCAAACGAATTTACTACCGTTGCTTACCAAATTGACAGAGCATTTAATTCGGGAAATATTAGACTGGTAAATGCATCTGGAGTTGTTGTCTTTTCACAAGAAATTGTGAATGAACAAGATCAAATAATTATTAGAGAAAGTAATTCCTTTAAGATGATATCGGGGATATACCAGTGTGAATTGCTCATAGATGGTGAAACTTACTTAGTAGAAAAACTCATTGTGAAATAAATACTGACAATGAAAAGAGCGATAATACTAATAACATTAATTCTGAGTTCTCATTTTATGGGGGCTCAGAATTATTTTTTTGAATTCGTGGATGGTTGGATTAATAATTATGGTGTGGAACATGATAATGGTTATCTGTTTTTGGGAATGGGGACGACCTTTGGTACCAATCATTGGTATATCTACAATGAACTAGATCAAAATGGTGAACTAATAGATCAAAATATACACCAGGTTGATAGTGTATTGACACTTAGTTCTCGTGTTCTTCCTCAGATGGCTGTTTCATTGGATGATAACAATTTAATTATAGTTGGTATTGTTGAGGTCGGAGAAGATGAGTTCAAAGGAACGCTTACGAATTACAATATTGATTTGAAGGAATTTGAATTGTTATCATCATACGACCATGTACTTTTGGATGCATTGGTAATGCTAAATGACACAACATTAATAGTAGCTGGTGATAGAATTTTTCCAAGTTCAATGAACTTAAATTCCTCCTTATACAACATGGATATGGAAGGAAATATCCGTTGGGAGACAAGTTTTAGTTGTGGTTTTTTATGTCAAAGATGGCCAGTACAAATACTTCCATTAAGCAATGGCAATATTGCTTTTCTTATGGATGAATATGACGGGGATTATCCTTGGGATAGCAGACGTGAAAAAGCAGTCTTAGTTGTCGTAGATGAGGAAGGTGAAATATTATGGGAAGAATATCCTGGGGATGAAGATGGATTCAGGATATGGGCGGGAGGTATGGTAGAAGTTGATGGTGAAATTATGGTGTCTTACACTCAACGATTTTTTTATAACAGCAATGGTGAGTGGATACATAACGATGAAAACACATTCTACTTAGAGAAATATTTAATCGATGATGGATTTCTGACTTGGAGTCATGATTTTTCTGAACAAATACAATATGGTATTGATGAAAATATACCTGGTGCAGGTCATAGAATTAGACAAATGCAAATGCTGGATGATGGTAATGTTTTGATATCAGGAACATCCGGAATAATGGGTTTAGTCGCTAAAATTACAACAAGTGGAGAATTACTTTGGCATCATCCATATGCACCACACCAGCCATTGTGGATGACAGAAGGCAATGCTACTGAATTCACAGAAATTTATTGTGTAACCCCTGTTTCCGATGGTGGATTTATCATGGCTGGGCAATATGATAGTTCGCCTAGTTCGCTTTATCCGGGAGGTATACAAACAGCCATTGCTATCAAAGTAGATCAATATGGGTGTTTGGAGGAAGATTGTCAAGTTGGTATAGAGGAGTATAAAGAAGATGGATTGTCAATTTACCCAAATCCCAGCAACGGGAGATTTGTTGTAGAATTACCGGTACTTAGGCTGCGCTCAGCAACCTTTGCTTTATCGGTTATTGATGCTTTAGGGGTTACGGTTTTTAGTCGATATGACGTGAGAGGTGATGAGATTGAAATTGATCTTTCAGTGTTTTCTGATGGGGTTTATTTTGTTCGATTAAACACTGAGGATCGAATATTTAAAAGTAAAATTATTAAACAATGAAAAAGCTTGTCCTATTTTTTATAATTTCCCTTTCTTGTATAACAATGAAAAGTCAAGCTTTGGTTTTTCCTGGTTCGGAGTGGCATTATGGTTATGGTGGATTTAATTTTTCCTCATATGCTTATTTGAAATATGATCGAGATACCATTATTCAGGATACAGCAGCGTATGTAATTACTAAGAGAGTATACAATGTTTCTTTAAATTCACTTGTACCTAATTCAATTGACGCAACTGAAGAAGAGTATGTCTATACCACAGAAAGTCAGGTATATCGATTTGTAAATGGACAGTTTGAGTTGCTTTACGATCTTAATGCAAATGTTGGTGACACCTTAATTACCCACTATGAATTTACTTTTGATGGTTGTCCAACAGAGGGACAGTCTATTGTAGATAGTGTCGGTGTTTTTGAAATTAATGATCTTCAATTAAATTTTATTCGAATTAAAACATTGCCAGATAGTGAATTAAATTATGATGGATTTGTTATCGAAAGAATAGGAGTTGTTAAAGACGATTTTATATCCAATAATAATTATGGTTTTCTTTTTCCTAAACTCATAACTTGTTTGGCGGTGGATGTTCCTGATTATAGTGGAATACGTTGTTACAATGATGATGAATTTTCGTACGTAAATCCAGATTTTAACGATGATTGCGAGTATGTTTTTACGGGTATTAATGAAGTGAAAAAACAGAATATACAAGTATTCCCCAACCCGAGTAGTGGGAGATTTGTTGTTGAATTGCCGGTACTTAGGCTGCGCTCAGCAACCTTTGCTTTATCGGTTATTGATGCTTTAGGGGTTACGGTTTTTAGTCGATATGATGTGAGAGGTAATGAGTTTGAAATTGATCTTACAGGGTTTGCTGATGGGATTTATATGGTTCAATTAATTGGTGGTGTTCATGGATCCGGCCCTTCGACAGGCTCAGGAACCTACGATCGAGTCTATGTTGCAAAAATTGTAAAGAGGTGATCTTTTTAGTTGTTCAATTTGAACTGTCTTTACATACCTTTTCTCAAATGACAAAAAATCCAAAAAAAATCGGGAAGCTCACAATGAACTCCCCGATTATATTTTTTAACTAAAATTGTATCTAGCAATTACTCTACAACAATTCTTTTCACTTTATTAAGATTCGCATTTCCAACTCTTACGAAGTAAATTCCAGCGGCTACATAAGACATATCGATTCTCTTGGTATAACCCGAACCATTATTCTTTAGGGTATAGAAAGCCAACGTACGTCCAACAGCATCCATAACAGATACCGGTAATTCATTGGTATAATCTGTCGTATTAAAAGTAAGATCAAATTGATTTCCGGATAATGTATTAATGTTCAAGTCCGCTGCTGCAAAATTATTCTCTTCAATACCTACTGCTCCAGTGATGTTTGCAGTGTAGTCATTGGTTGAACCGTAATTAATATCTTCACAAGCGTCTAAGTCTGACACGTCAACCTGCCACAATCCACGCAATCTCATTAGGTGCATTCCTGTTGTTGTATTAGGAAAATCACTAAAATCAATATCGAAATCATATTCTGTGTCTGCATCAGTAAATTGCTCCGTTTCCAACACAAGCTCATCATCTTCAAATGCATTATTATCATTAAAGTCAATCCACAGACCAACAGAAGTATTACTAAATCCAACTTCTACAGTACCTTCAAATGGGTTATCATTCAAAATAATATTGAACACAACATCAGTGTTATCGGTGTACCCACCTTCACTACATTCCGGTGATACACCTTGATCAACGAAATCAAATTCGGCAACACCATCATCAAAACCGGCACAATCAGATACTGGTTGACAAATAAAGTTAGATACGATTGAACAAACATCATCGTTAGTTTCATCTCCATCTTCTGGCAACTCAGTTCCAGTACAAATTTCATAATCACCTAGTTCAGATAAATCAGCTGTTAAAACAAAAGTATAAGAATCAGTTTCCCCTTGCGCAATTGACCCCGTATAAGTCTCATTTACAGATGTTCCACCATTTACATTGTAATAAACTGGAATAGATGTTTGAGTTGCACTACCGAAGTTTGTAATTTCAATTGTAACACTTTCTGTAGCACTCAATCCTGATCCCGAAGCCGGATTTGTAATTGTAATAGCACCAGAATCAATAGCACTTAAGTGAGTTACCTCCTGAACCACTGCATCATTATCTGGAAATTGATCCGTTGCCCAACTAGTAAATGCATTGATAGTATACACTTGACCCTCAATTGATAAATCAGCAGTTGCTGTGAACGTATAGTCCATGCTAGAGCCTGAAGGAACAGTTCCAGGGAAAGGTTCCGTGATTATTGTCCCACCATCAACCTGGTAATTGACATCAAACCCTGATGCATCTTCCAGTCCATAATTGAATACAGTTACAGTAATTGCTTCAGCTGTTGTTAAGGCACCAGTTACTGGCGGGTTTACAGCAACAGCACCAATGTCATTGGCAAAATCAGATGCGATTTGGAAAACGCCTACAATGTCCGTGTTCGTATATTCTGTTATGAACCAAAATTCTTTACCATTGATTGGATCAAGATCTATTTTGGCATAGTCCCCAAATCTAAACCCACCTACATCAGAATTCGCAACACCGATAACTTCTTCTGTCAGTGTCATTGTATTCAAAGGATCACTTGCATATCGACCTGTATAGTATGCTCCAACTCTAAAGTCCGTTGGATTAGGTGTTTCTGGACCCGCCATTGAGGTATATCCCATTCCAATATTTCCTTGGTAATCCATTATCATACTTGCCAACCATGCATGCTTGCCATCCGGAGCAGTATAAGTTCCTTCTTGATACATACTCCATGGCATATTATCACCATCTTGTCTAAACTCATACCAACGAGTGGCAGCCAACTTTCCCCCAGAAGGATCAACATCCACAACAAAGTTGAACAATGCCGAATTGTATGATGGAAATTTTCTAAACTGGGCTTGGTTCATAATTGTTGATTGCAAAGCATCAATACCCTGACCTCCACCAGGCTGCACCAAATTTGAGAAACTACCTCCATCAAATACACTAACAAAAGCTTCAGTCACAAAATTTATAGGTGGCGAGACGGTCGAATTCGCAGGCGTTGTCCAATCAACATCTATTGTCCAGAATTTCACATGGTCTTCCATAACACCTAACCAAGCATCGTCTTGTAGAAACATCACCGTTGCTCCACCTACAGCAGGCAAATTACCATCTGATACGTTTAAAACCTGTGTGCTATGAAAACCACTTGTTATAAGACCAGGCAGAGAAAACCCCTGTATTCCTGCATCCACATTTCCAGCTAACATCGCATCTCTTTCCATGACCCATACTGGTGTTCCAGAATTATTGTCAGTTATGTAATATCCATCACTCCAAACTGACAATTTATTGTAATCATTAACCTGAGGAATAGAATAAACGTACCAGTCGGAATTCACTGGGTCAGGTCCAGATGAAACTGCAACCTCTATTCCTGATCCAACATATAAATAACTAATTACCCAACGATCTGCGGCATTGTCATAGGAAGCTGTTAGGTCACAACAACCTCCACTTGAAAAAATATTATTTGGACTAAAAGCTCCTGTCAAATCGTTACCATCCTTATCATATATAATTATTCCCGTATTATACACTATGACTGCGTGATCCGGTCCAACTCCCATAGCAGGGTCAGAAGGAGAATTCACATTATTATTAACCTCAAAAACAAGCTCAGGAACGCGAGATTGTATCTTGTTTGTCAGTTTATTTGTGCTTTTTAACAACGCACCATCATTAAACTCTTTTTCCTTACCAGGTACCACTAAATTTTTGGATGATCTGCCGTCTTGGGGCGCATCTGTCAAAATCCTAGCAGGAATCAGTTTACTTCGCGAAGCGAGAGATGGTACAATTCTCATTTCGCTGACCGTTGTAACTATTTTAGGTCCCACAGTCTGCGGAACTTCTTGCGCTGTCAATCCTAAACTAGCTATTAGGATCGTGATTAAAATGTAATTAGATAACTTCATTATTTTATATTGGTTTCAATTTGCTGCTAAATTAAGGTATTGAGAAATATAACTAGTGAAAAGGTCATGAAAATGATTACAATATGGTAAACTTACCAATTGATTTATTTCATTAATATGCAAATTTTTAAGCTCCTATTGTAATTCAAATGACAATCACCAAATCGCAATGTGCTGACTGACAGGGTTTTGATGAGCTTGGTAGTCTTTGACACAGAAATCATTAAAATCGCAATAATTATCAAACCAAATGATTGTCATTTTTGGGTCATTTTCAAATATCCAAAAAAAATAAACGGACATCCAATAAATTGGACACCCGCTCGATTCAAAAATGTTTTGTAATAAGTACTATTCCACCATGATTCTTTTAACCTTATTCAGTTTATCATTCCCAACTTTAACAAAGTAAATTCCAGAAGCAACATAAGACATGTCTATTCTTTTACTATAGCCGGAACCATTGTTCAAAAGCGTGTAGAATGCCAATATTCTTCCTGCCACGTCAATCACCGAAACAGGTAATTCATCGGTGTAATCAGCCGTAGCCAATGTAAGATCGAACTGATTTCCTTCTAGATAGTTTATGTTTAATTCTGCTGCATTAAAACCATTTTCTTCGACTCCAAGGACACCTGAAATATTTGCCGTGTAGTCATTTGTTCTGCCAGTTTCTACATCATCACATGTCGGATTTGTAAGATCATCAAATGAAGCTCCCCAAACACCTCTTACTCTCATGATGTGCATACCGGGATTATTCTGTAATTCATTGAAGTCTATCTCGAAGTTCTCATCTTCATTTGAAGCAGCAGCAGTCCCTAGGCCAACTATTTCCGAATTTTCAAACTCAAAATTATCATTGAAATCAATCCAAATCGCAAAATTCGTATTACCAGAGCCCACTTGAAGAGTCCCAGTAAAAGGATTGTTTTCAAGAGTAAAGTTAAATATGATATCCGTATTGTCGGTATATCCTGTTTCACTGCAATCACACGTTATATCCTGATCGACCAATGCAATTTGTGTTATTCCACTATTAAAATTAACACAGTCAGATGTTGGCTGACAAATAAGGTTAAATACCTCGATTACTACCTCATCATTGGTCTCATCAGCATCTCCACTTAACCCTGTTCCTGCGACTACTTCATGAGATCCAATTGCGAAAAAATCAGCCGTTTCTGTAAAAGTATAAGTATCCGACTGACCTTGTGCAATCGAACCTGTATAAGTTTCTTCAACCAATGCCCCGCCATCAACGGAATAGTAGACTGGTACACTTATTTGCGTCACACTTCCGTAATTCGTTATTGAAACTGTTACCGTTTCAGCATCTGACAATCCCAACCCTGTACTGGGACTAACAACAGCATCAACACCAGAGTCAACTGCATTTAGATGTGTTACTACCTGAATTACAGCGTCATTATCAGGTAGTTCATCATCTGCCCAGCTCGTATAAGCATTGATCGTATACTCTTGACCCTCCATACTTAAATCAGCTGTGGTAGTAAAAGTGTACTCCATACTTGAAACAGTACTAATGGCTCCTGGAAATGCCTCAGTAATAACGACACCGCCATCCACTTGGTAATTAATATTAAAACCAGAAGCATCATCAAATCCATAATTGAAAATGGTTACAGTAATTGGCTCACTATCAGTGAGGACTCCGTCATTAGGTGGGTCAATAGCAACAGCCCCGATATCGTTAGCATACTCCGATACAATTTGGAATCTACCGACCATATCCTTCCGGCCACTATTCATGACTTCATTAATAAAGTAAAATCTGCTATCATCAACTGGATCTACATCAATTTTGCTGTAATCGCCATAACGGATTCCAGGAATATTTGCATTTCCAACTATTATTGTCTCCTCCATAATAGACATTGTTCCCGGAGCATCACCAACGTATCTACCCGTATAATAAGAACCAAGAGTTGTGTTATTATCACCGTTCATGGCCGTATATCCCATCCCGATATTTCCTTGCCAATCCATGATCAAACTAGCATTCCACGCATGCTTGCCATCTGGTGATGTATAGGTACCTTCTTGAAACAAACTCCATGGCATATTATCACCATCTTGTCGGAATTCAAACCATCGAATACCCGCCAATTTTGTGAAAGTCGGATCTACATCAACAACAAAATTAAAAACAGCGGAATTATGTGTTGAGAATTTTCTAAACTGCGCTTGATTCATAATAGTAGACTGAAGAGCATCTATTACGGATCCTCCTGGTTGAGCTAAATTGCTAAAGCTTCCACCATCAAAAACACTTGTAAAAGCCGCTGTTGGAAACTGAGTTGCTGAAGATATAGTAGATGACCCTGGGTTACTCCAATTCATATTTGCAAGCCACATTTTAATGTGATCACTGCTAACACCTCCAAACGCATTATCCTGGAGAAATACAATCGGTGCATTCCCTTCTGCAGGGAAATTTCCGTTACTGACATTAAAAGCTTGAGGACTAGAAAATCCATTAGTGGACATACCAGGTAATGGAAACCCAAGCACTTGTGCTCCATCGTCTCCAGCAATCATAGCATCACGTTCCATTACATACAACTTATTTCCACCGAAGGAATTATCAGTAATGTAATAGCCATCACTCCATACGGATAGCTTGTTGTAATCATTAACTTGAGCTATATTATAAACGTACCAGCCATCATTCACTGGGTCAGGACCATCTGATACAGCAACCTGAAGACCCCCACCAACTCCAGTAAGGAAGCCAACAACCCATCGGTTTGCATCATTATCGTAAGAAACTGTAAGATCACAACATCCACCGGAAGGGAATATTGATGGATTTGGAGACATTGGAGATGTTAAGGGCTCACCCTCTTTATTAAAAACTCTCCATCCTGTGTTGAATACAACAACAACATGATCTGGTCCAACAGCTAAAGAAGGGTCAGAAGGCTGTGAATTTGATTGCGCACCAGTCCAAACTAGATCAACTTCACTGCCTTTCAGCTTTCCTTCAAGCTTACTTTTATGCTTCGCTAAAATATCATCACCCAACTCACCCTTTCCTGGAATCACCAGATTCTTTGATGAACGGCCGTCCATCATTTGCTTCTTTTTAGTAATTGGAGGGGTAAGTTCATTTAATCTAGAGGCGATAGAACTAACGTGAGTCATCGATGACACGGTAGTAATAGTTGTTGGGGGAGTGCCTTCACTATCCTGTTGAGCATTCAATCCAAAACTCGATAATAATAATGTGATAAATAATAATTTAAATAACTTCATTCTACTTAGTGTCAATTATGATTTTCAAAATATTTGAGTAAAAGTACACAACCAAACGCATCTTATTCCATCGCAAAGGCCAATATGTCAAATAAAATTGCTTCAATCTAATAATCTTAAAAGAGCTTCTAACATGCACAGATATTGATTGCTATCTTCGGGACTTACAAGAAATAATAGAACTAAGAATGAAAATCGTCATATCATTAATATCGTTATCAATATTCATAACAGTTTTTAGTTGTAATTCGAATAAAAAATCAATGGAGCAGACTGATAGTGAAGATAAAAATATGATTGAAGAAGGCTATTCAAGCGGAAAGGTAGTTGGTGACGAATCTTCAGATTGTAAATTCACTATCGATCTTGATGATGAAAATTACACCTATCTGCTAGATCCAATAAATATTGAAGATGAGTTTAAGAAGGATGGGTTGATGATTTGGGTGAAATTTAGCGCCTTAAGAATGCAGAACAGATGCAACAATGCCAATCCTGTTAATATTACTGATATAAAAATCAAAGAGAACTAAACTACCCAGCTCTCTGCTCTTGTTTGGTTAACATCCAAACTGGCAGCCATGAAAACAACAATCCTATTCCAAGAACTATGGCCGAAACCAGGATAAAATCCATTGGTTTAATAATGACGGGATAATAATCCACTATCCCCCCCTCAAGAGGAATAATACCAACGTTTTGTTGGAGCCAACTCAATATAAAGCCCAATATTAAGCCTATCAATGTTCCCATGGCGCTGAGCATGATTCCCTCTAAAAAAAATATTTGTCTTATGGTTCCTTGGGTGGCTCCAAGACTACTCAATATCTTTCTATCTTTTCCTTTATCAATTATCAAAATGGTTAGGGATGCAAAAATGTTAAAAGTCGCAATGACTACTATAAAAGCAAGAATGAAAATAGTTATCAATCGCTCTGATTCATTCGCCTTATAAATTAATGAGTTTTTCTCTTTTTGGGTGATTAATTTATATCTCGAATCCATCGCTTTTTCCATATTTAATTTCACATCAGACGCAATATATCCATCATGTAATTTTATCTCATAATGATTGACTTCATTATTCATTTCAAACAATTCCTTCGCAAACCCTAAGGATGTAATAAGGTACTTTGTATCAAAATCAATATTAATTGAGAAGACACCACCACCCATTAGTGTTTGTTTTTTCGTTGCCCCTTCTCTGTTTTTATAAATTTTCTTACCTCTTCGAGGAGCATACACCGTCAAAGGGGTAAAGCTTTCAGCATATAAACCTGCTCCCAATTCTTGCTTCACACCATAGCCCATTAACCCATATTGTAGCCCATCGCTTTCTGGAAATTCATATCCCTCAAGTATGTGATCCGAAAATGAAATATTCTTGAGATACTCATTTCGGACACCCTTAATAGTCGCAATTCTTTGCTTATCTCTATATGCTAGTATTACGTTTTCCTCGATTATTGGTTCGATCCAATCCACAGCTTCAATAGCAAGAATAGGCGCTAAATCTAGACTGTCTGTATGAATTGTTTTTCCACGAACTGGTGCGATTGTAATATCTGCATCTAAAGAGCTATAGAGGTCTTGTACCAACTCGTCAATGCCATTAAAGGCTGAGAGAATAACAATCATAGCGGTTGTCACAAAAGCAATTACTACGACCGAAATAGTCGTTATAACATTGATGATATTCCTTGATTTTTTAGCAAAAAGATATCGTTTAGCTATGTAAAAAGGAAATTTCAATGTGTTTTAAATTCTCAGAATAAATGAATTAATCTCTTTGAGCAGCTAGGATTTATCACCCTTCAACAACTTATCAATCTTTTCCGCATAGTCCAATGAATCATCTAAGAAAAAAACCAGTGCCGGTGTTCGCCTCATGCTTTTGCCCACTTTATCTGACAGTAATCCTCTGACTCGTTTTGTATGCTCATTGAGTTCATCAATGTATGCTTGTTTGTCTTTCACATCCATAACACTGACGTATACCTTGGCAATCGAGAGATCCGGACTGACTCTACAGGCTGTAATAGTATTAAATACCCCACCAAATACCGTATGGCGATGAAAAACAAAAATGTTGCTCAATTCCTTTTGCAGCATTCTTTCTATTCGTTGTTGTCTTATTGTTGACATGGCCGCAAAGATATGGAAATTGCTTATGGATGTATCATCTCATTTTAAAAGGATTGCTTAAATCAATTCACTACAAACTTCCCATTAGTCACACCCTTTGATGTTTCTGTCTTAATGAAATAGACACCCTTACTCCAATTTTTCGTTTGAACAGATAATCTATTGCTTCCAATACTATTTTCGGACCAGACAATTTCACCCCCAACATTACTAATAGCACATTTTCATAATTCACCGTTGAATCCATTAACAACAACATTTACTAATTCATTAGCGGGATTTGGGAATATTACTAAAGCTTGGTTATCAATATGATCCTGAGAGTCAATACCAGTAGCAACTTGAGGATCACCAGACACCAATTCTATATCATCAATGCCCATGGCACCCGTTGCTGAGCCATAATCTCCTCCTAACAGTACCTTTAAATTAGTAATCGCACTTAACTCAAGTTCATCACCCGAGCTTAAAAAATCAGTTGCTCGAATTCTAATTGGGTAAAATTCATTCTGCCATCCTTCTCCATTCTGAGCACCGAAGCCAGTTGAAAGCGTTCCTTCGAACACTATTACACCTTCACTATTTGTGAGAACAATATTCCCATTATCCCAGCCATCACCCCAACTATCAAACAACAAAATCTGAATATCAGTGCAAGGGTCACCTGCCTCTACGTAAATTCATATTCTCCAACTCCACCGCCAACATGCCCTGGAATTATGATTGACATTTCAACTGGATATGTAGATCCTCCCATTTCAATATTATAGACGCCCTCTTTCAGACAAAGATCAATAACGCTGTCATCACTAGACACACCTGTTCCTTTTGGATATGGCGGAGAAACCTTGGCGTATTGCGAAATGTTTAATTGGGTTGTGGTATTGCTCATGTCAGTTAACTCGATCGTAAAATCAATATCACCTCCCAACTCCATGTTATTTGGGTGTCTTGTTATTTGACATACCCTCATACTTAAATACTCGAAGTCTGTCCAATCTTAAAAATTGTCTGAAATCTCGAAATTAATTTCTGCCCTTTCGTCCCATGCAAATATGGCACAGTTAGGATCATCATTAAACCTTGCTCTGCACATGCCATTACTCCTTTAATTGCCAAACCAAGAAAATGTACCATCATGGTCTTTCATTTGAACTTCATAATAATCAGATAGTGTAGTGCTAACTAAACCTCCTGAACTACTAAGATTGAGAGGCTGTTGTTGATGCAGTGGCACCACCATTGCCAACATCATTTTTATGCGACATAACGATATAACCATATGAAGCCATGTGTCTACCTATATGATCGTAATACCAAAAATTATGCGTCCAACCATGCGAAATCACAAGTAGAGGTTGTGCTTCCATATCTGCAATATTTTCTGGATAATACACGCGAAATTGTTGCCATACTCCAGTAGGTGAAACATAATCCACGGAATCTACTCCATGTGGTCCAGCTTCAAACATATCTGAAACGACATACATTCCGGCCTTAGAATAACCATCAATAATATCCTCAGGTCCAACATGCCATTTTGATTTCTATCAATAACTAGATCATAACCAACCCCCGGTCTATCAACATTTATTCCATCAAGTTGGTCCGAATCAATCAAATCGACCCATAATTCGGTAAGATCTGAACCTG
>JBLIMR010000020.1:0-41870 GCA_047638815.1 Gammaproteobacteria bacterium | reverse complement strand
AACATACACCCATATCGGTGATATAGGAACAATAACAGGTAATTCTTTCGAATCAGATCCAATAGCAAGTGGTGCTAATTATGACTTTACCGTTAACGATGATAACAATTGTGCGGCAGATAATGTTAGTGGCTCTTTCAATTGTACTTGCGCGGCAACTGCTAGCCTTTCAGGTGACATAGGCGTATGTCCTGGGTTGGATGGCGGTCTTACAATCGATTTTACAGGAACCGGACCATGGACATTTGTCTATGCCATAGGCGGATTTGCCCAGCCACAATTACCCGCAACTTTTGACAATCCTTATACACTATTAACTTCTACTGTCGGAGCATATACTCTGACTTCAATGTTTGACGCTAATTGTGTTGGTTCTGTTTCTGGTGCTGGAACTGTTACAGAATACACGGACATTGTTATTAGTAATGTCGTTGAAACATGCTCCCTTGATCAGCTGACTTATACCGTCACTTTTGATGTTGCAGGAGGAGATGTTGCAACGTACACCGATGCTGGTGGTGACCTAGGTACATTTACAGGCAATTCTTTCGAATCAGATCCAATTATCAGTGGCGTCAATTACAACTTCAATATTTCGGATGTAAACAATTGTAATCCAGCGACTGAAAGTGGTGTTTTCAATTGTTCTTGCATAGCTACTGCAACTCTTTCGGGCGACATAGATGTTTGTCCGGGTGTGGATGGTGGTCTAATAATCGATTTTACTGGAACGGGGTCATGGACTTTTGTTCATGCCATAGCCGGTGTTGACCAGTTGCCAATAACAACTTCAGACAATCCTTATACCTTATTAACTTCTGCTGTCGGGTCATATACTTTGTCTTCAATGTCTGACGCTAATTGTGTTGGGTCAGTCTTTGGCTCTGGTACTGTTACTGAATTAACCAGTCCGGTTATTAGTAATGTCGTTGAAACACCTGCCCTTGATCAGTTGACTTATACCGTAACTTTTGATGTTACTGGTGGAGATGCAGGGACGTACACCGATAGTGGTAGTAACTCAGGTGTATTTACAGGTAATGCTTTCACTTCTGATCCAATTAACTGTGGTGATAATTATAACTTTATTATTTCTGATGTGAACGATTGTAATCCAGCTACTATAAATGGCGTTCTCAATTGCTTTTGTGTAGCAACTGCAACTCTTTCAGGAGACATAGATATATGTCCGGGTATCTGTGGTGATCTTACAATCGACTTTACTGGACCTGGTCCATGGACTTTTGATTACTCTATTAATGGGGGTCTCTCAACTACTATTCCCCCTACTTTTGATAATCCTTATATCTTATCTGCTTGTTCTCCGGGAACATATACACTGACCACAATGTCTGATGTAAATTGTGTTGGGTCAGGGCTTGGTACTGCTACAGTAACAGAACTCACGAGCCCAGTCATTAGTAATGTTGTTGTATTGTGTTCTGCAGATCTATTAACTTATACCGTCACCTTTAATGTTACTGGTGGAGATCCAACTTCATATATCAATAATGGAACTTCTTCACCGGGTACATTTGCTGGAAATACTTTCACTTCTGGTCCTATTGGTAGTCTTGTCCCTTACAATTTTATTATAGATGATATCAACAGTTGTTCTCCTGATATTTTGAATGGTATAGGAGATTGCACCTGTTATGTTACTGGTTCTATCTCAGGTGATAATGAAATTTGCGAAGGAGAAAGCGCACAGATAACTTTTGACCTTTTCGATTCAGGACCTGTAGTATTGTCTTGGAACTTGACATACGCCTTGAACAATGTGCCTCAACCAACAATTACAGGTATTACTACAAGTCCATATGTTATCACTGTAACGGAACCGGGTCTTTATACCATCGAAACTATCAGCACAAGTTTTTGTACAGGAACAACGAGCGGTAGTGCAACTATCATTGTTAACCCTCTTCCTACCGCATTTATTAATGGTGATTTTGCAATATGTGCTGGAGACCAACAATTCATTCCTGTCGTATTTACTGGCACAGGTCCCTGGTCATTTAATTATACTGTGGATGGCATTTTACAGACTCCAGTTCCTCTGACGGCACCCCTTGCCCTATATGAAATTACGGGTACACTAGAAGGAGTATATTTAATCACAGATGTTACAGATAGCAACGGTTGTTCTAATACAGGTATGGGTGTTGCTAATCTCAATTTCTTATCGGACCTAGTGGTAACATTCCCGAATGATCCCGGAATTTGCATAGGGGAAAGCGCTACTATTTTTGCCGATGCCAATAATACTCAGGCTTATCCTTACGATTATATTTGGTCCAGCACTAATTTAGTTTCTGTGGATGATAGTATTGCTGTTTATAATCCTTTGACGAGCACAGATGTGCAAGTAACTGTTTCCGATGGTTGTAATACGGAATTATATACAATATCAATTGTTGTTAATGATCTTCCTACTGTAGGAATTTCTGGTGCTGTCACACAATGTGGTGCTGACTTTATTAATTTGGTTAATACTACACCTGACAATTTTGTTGGCAATAGTTGTCTTTGGTCCATTAATGGAGATACCATTAATAATTGTACCAGCTTAGATTACTTTTATGATGTAGGAATCCATGACGTTAATTTGCAGGTTACATCCTTGGAGGGATGCACTGATGATGCGACATATCTTGCTCACGTCATTATTCGTCCGCAAGCCACAGCAGACTTTTCATTTAGTCCTGATAACATTACGACAACTGAACCAGAAGTTCAGTTCATCAATCAATCTTCACCGGACATTACATTCATAGAATGGAATTTTGGTGATCTTGATGTTTCAACGGAAGAAAACCCAATATTTGTGTTTCCAACTGAAGAAGGCCCGGGTAATTACCTAACCTGTCTCAATGTAGACAATCAGTTCGGTTGCTCTGACAGTATATGTGAGATCATAAGTATTTCAGGAGAAGTTGTACTCTTGATACCAAATACATTTACTCCTGATGGTGACGGAGTGAATGAGTTTTTCTATCCTATTCTTATTGGCGCTGATAAAGAGGATTACAAATTCAGCATATACAATCGAATTGGAAGAACAGTATTTGAGACCACAGACATTGAAGCAAAATGGGATGGCAGTTTGCGAAACCCTGACTACTATTGTCCTGATGGCATGTATACTTGGCAAGTACTGGCTAAAATTAACGGTTCAGCAGAGCGGAAAGAGTTTATTGGCTCTGTAGTAATTATTAGATAAAAAGATGGGGGAACTCAAAGAGCTCCCCCATGTTTTGACAATCCTATAAGCCGGTTTCTGTCCCTCTCGATAAATCGAGAATGCCCTATCATTTATCTAAGCGACCTACCCTTCAACTCGAGCGAGCAGCTCTAAACCGTTGATATATTTGGTCTTTCATCCCACAAGGTTTACCAAAGCTAATGCAATCACTTGCACTACTGGTGAGCTCTTACCTCACCTATTTCACCCTTATCCTGACTTACATCGGGAGGTCTAAATTTCTGTAGCACTATCTGTTAAGAGAAGATTTCTCAACTCCCACCTCCCTTTCGAGGAGTATGGCACTCTATGATGTCCGGACTTTCCTCCCCAATGAAACAAGTTTCATCAAAGCGATAAGGCAGATTGTCTTTGCAAAGTTAGACAATTACTTGATTGCATGTCTCCAGATTAAATTGCTGACATCATACATTCCAAATAATAACTTCTGTGGCTCCTTGACCATACCTTTGATAATTACCATCTAGAAATTCGCAATTGGGGTAACGTTTTAACCTTGCCCTAATCTCAGCTTTTAACTTGCCCTTACCCCTGCCATGGATGAAAATAATTTTTCTTACTTTTTGACTTATAGCCTCCTTCAATTTTATTTCGAAATGGTCCATTTGAATTTGCAGTAACTCGGCAGGGGACAATTTATCTGTTTCTTCGGTAATTTCATGCACATGCAAATCAACTTCCCAAAGAGAGATTTCTCTCTTTACCTTTAAAGTCTTTTTGATCTTTATTTTATCTTCATCTTTCAGGAGCGAACTTGAGTCTGAAATAGAATCCTCTAACTTTTTTTCCTGTTCGAGTAGAATTTCAACAATTTCATTCCTTTGATATTCCATGTCCAAACCATCAATCATTCTAACGGTAAAAACTCCTTCCTCAGAAATACTTTTAACCTGTCCCTCCCCAACATCATCAATTGGTCTTATTGCATCACCCAATTTTATTCCCAGGAATTCCTTTCTTATTGAGTTTAATATCTGCTTTACAATTGGCGGTTCAATTATTTTCTTTACAGGCTCATCATCTTCTGAGATTGGCACAAGCAACTGTTGTATTTCGTATGTCTCTTCAAAGCCATCGTCATCTTTAATTAAAAACCGTCCATCTTTAAACATTCTGACAATTTCACCTCCTCCAACTTCATCCAAGAATTGAACCCGATCTCCTATTTTCAATTTTTTATTGATCATTGCTGTATTTGTACCAGTTAAATTAAGCTTTACGAATTTCAGAAAATAAAATAGAGCAAAGTGTTACTTTTGATAAAATACTTTTTTAAAGAATATGAAGAAGATTACCCTCCTATACCTCGTTCTGAGTCTACCTCTACTTGCCATATCTCAAATTGATAAGCAAATTGCCAACATCGACAATTACATGACTCAAGCGATTGTTGACTGGAATATTCCTGGGGCCGCAATAGCCATAGTAAAAGATGGCGAAATTGTGTTTGAAAAGGGCTATGGGGTGAAAAACGTAGAAACCAATGACCCTGTAGATGAAAATACCATTTTTGCCATAGCATCAAACACCAAAGCTTATACTGCGGCAGCCCTGGCTCAATTGGTTGATCAAGATAAGTTGTCCTGGGATGATAAAGTAGTGAAACATCTTCCGTATTTCAAGTTGTACAATGACTATGTTACGGAAGAATTTACGGTCAAAGATTTACTCTGTCACCGAAGTGGATTAAAAACATTTAGTGGCGATTTACTCTGGTATGGCTCTGACTATTCTAGAAAACAGGTTATAAAGAAAGCCCGGTTTTTGGAGCCGAATTATGGCTTTCGTTCTGGGTATGGATATCAAAACATTATGTTTATTGCTGCGGGTGAAATTGTTTCTAAGGTATCAGGTATGTCTTGGGATAATTATATAAAAACTAATTTTCTTGATCCACTTGGAATGAGTTCCACCTTGACCTCCATTAGAGATTTTAAAGGAAGTACCAACAAATCTGAACCACACAATGACATCAAAGGTTCAAATGAAAAAATAGATTGGGTAAATTGGGATAATATCGGTGGCGCTGGAGCGCTTATTTCTTCAGCGCACGATGCCGCGCAATGGTTAATGTTACAGGCTGATTCTGGTAATCTTAATGGTCAAGAATTCTGGTCCATAGATCGAACACAAGAAATGTGGAGTCCACAAACTCCAAAAAAATTATCAGGTTGGCATAGAAAGAACTTTCCAAGCAAGCATTTTTCGGCTTATGGATTAGGATGGGACCTCTTTGACTACCACGGAAGATTGGTTGTGAATCATGGTGGAGGTTATGACGGGTTTATTTCTCAATCAGCTGTTGTTCCTGAAGAAAAACTCGGATTTATAATAATGACAAATAATGTGAATTCATTGAGTTATGCCATGATGTATCATATTCTTGACGCGTTTCTTGCGCCAGGTGATTTTGAAAGTAAAGATTGGGGAGATATGTTATTAGGATATAAAAAACAGGGCGCAAAAGATGATAAAGCAAACTTAAAGAAAATTAAAAAAGAACGCATTAAAGGAACGAAGCCTTCAGCATCAATGGAAGATTTCGCAGGTTATTATGAAGACAAAATGTATGGTGGTCTATCTATAAAAGCAAGAGAGGGAATTCTTTACTTCAGTTTTGATCACAGTAACATCTTTAGAGGGACTTTTGAGCACTGGCAAGATGACACATTCAGACTTTATTGGGGAACCAAAATGATGTTACCCCCTGGTATGGCAAACTTCAAAGTTGATGAAAACGGCAAAGTTATTGATCTCATTATTGATGTCCCAAATCCTGATTTCGATTTTACTGAATTTCATTTTTTCAAAAAAACAGCAAAGAAAAAAGCTAGCCTTAAGCATGTTAAAAAACAAGCCAAGTAAGAATGTCTACTAATGTAAAGTTCGAACAAAAACTTCCAGGACTACATAAGGTAATTGGGATGACCCTACCCCTTTCTCGAGAGTTCATGCCGATGATTGCAATTGAAGCATTTGCTAAAACAATTGATGTTCATCCTGAATGGAAATTGAAAATCATTGGTTTCGGAAATTTATACTCAGATATACAGACATATATTAAAAGCCGATCCTTACAAAACCGCATTCTGTTATATGGTCCTTTGGAAGAGTCTGAGATGTATGATGTGCTCAAACGAACTGATATCATACTAATTCCTAGCGACAATGATGATGAGTCGTTACACAGAAACATCCTTAGATTAGGAACCCCCATAATTATTCATAATAACAACAAGATTAAAGATCACATGAATATGGACTGTGGCTTGGTACATTATGATGGCTCACTTGAGCAAATGACAACCTTCATGGATAACACCATCAGAAACATAGATAAATTCGATAGTACTAATTTATTGATCAAAAGACCCGAATATAATATTGCGAACATCTAATCGATACTAACAATATGATAGAATCCTATGGACTTAAATACTACGCTAGCACAATAATTACTTACTTTTACACGCACTTAATTATCAAGGTCACTCTAACCAATTATACAATAGAAAAAATATGAAACTTAACCTTAAACGACCACTTGCCTTTTTTGATCTAGAAACTACAGGAACTAATGTTAGTTCTGATAGAATAGTAGAAATCTCTATTGTCAAAATATTAACTGACAACACCAAAGACATCTACACCAAAAAGGTCAACCCAACAATCCCGATTCCACAGGTGGTTTCAGAGATTCATGGCATCTATGACAAGGATATTATTGCTGCTCCTACCTTTGAATATATAGCGGAAGAAGTTTTTGAATTTATTAAAGGTTGTGATATGGCTGGTTATAATTCAAATAGATTTGACGTACCGTTATTGAGTGAGGAGTTTTTACGAGTGAATGAAAGCTATGATATAAGTGATCGTAAATTTGTTGATGTGCAAACCATTTTTCACAAAATGGAACAAAGGACATTGGTTGCAGCATACAAATATTACTGTGGTAAAGAACTCACTAATGCACATTCTGCAGAGGCAGATACAATGGCCACATTTGAGGTTTTAGAGGCACAATTGGATAGATATAGTGAGCTTGAAAATGACGTTGATTTCCTTGCTGATTTTTCAAAAGGCAACAGAAGATTAGCCGATTTTGCCGGAAGGATTGTTTTTAATGAGGACGATGTAGAAGCCTTTAACTTCGGCAAACACAAAGACAAAACCTTAGTTGATGTCTTCACGGCCGAGCCTTCTTATTATGCTTGGATGATGAATGCTGACTTTCCTATGTATACTAAGAAAGTGCTTAAAAGAGTATGGAAATCAATGAAAACAGTTACTGACTAGAATGAAGATCATCTGTATCGGCAGGAATTATGCAGAGCATGCGAAGGAATTAGGCAATAAAGTACCAGATAAGCCCGTCATTTTTTTAAAGCCCGATTCTGCCCTTATTCCAAAGGGCCATCCGTTTTTCTACCCTACTTTCACCAAAGATTTACATTTTGAAGTTGAAATTGTTATTCGGATAAATAAAGTCGGAAAAAATATTGAGGAAAGGTTTGCCCATAAGTATTATAATGAAATAGGTATTGGCATTGATTTTACGGCAAGAGATTTACAGCAAAAGTGCAAGGATAATGGGCATCCTTGGGAAATAGCCAAGGCTTTTGATTTTTCCGCACCTTTAAGTAAAAAATTCTTACCACTTTCAAATTTCACATCCGTCCAAGACATTAACTTTTCTCTTAAAAAAAATGGAGCGATTGTACAAATGGACAACACCAAGAATATGGTTTTCTCTGTAGACAGAATAATAAAAGAAGTATCAGAAATATTCATCCTTAAAACAGGAGATCTCATATTCACAGGAACACCCAAAGGGGTTGGTCCTGTGCAAATTGGGGATAAGTTAGAAGCCTTTATAGGAGAGGAATCCTTATTAGAATTGAACGTGCGTTAATTATACTATTTAGACAGTGATGGAAATAATATTAGGTGCAATAGTCGGAATTGGGTTCGTACCCTCGAAATGGACGATGTAAACCAATAAATGAACTATGATCATCTTTAGAACAATTCGTAATATACTCGCAGTATCTTGGCTTATTATTGCGGGCTCGTTTGGCTCAATTTTACTGCTTATTGGCAAACTATTTGGCGACCAAGGAAAATGGGGAATGCTTTGGATTAAGTACGTCTTTATCCCCCCAGCTCTTTGGATTCTTGGTGCAAGAGTCACAACTACGGGACTTGATAATCTTGATTCAAAAAAAAGCTATGTGTTCGCATCCAACCATGAGTCTCACTTGGATACACCAGCAATATATTGGCAAAGTCCTCGAATACTCTATTTCATTGCGAAAGCAGAGTTAAGAAAGGCCCCCATAATAGGTTGGTTCATTTCCTTATCAGGAATGTTATTTGTTGACAGAAAAAACTCGACCAAGGCAAAAGAAAGTCTTCAACAAGCTGCTGATATGATACGAAATGGCAAGAACATCATTTCATTTCCGGAGGGATCAAGAACAAAGACTGGAGAAATTGGCCAGTTCAAAAAAGGATTATTTGCTCTGGCAATTCAAGCGAAAACTGATGTTATACCCGTTACGATTCATGGCGCAAGAGAAGTCTGGCCTTCGGGAACATACAAAACAAATTCAGGGAAAATATTAATCCACTTTGGTGAACCGGTGCCTCATACCAAATTTGAAACAGATCCAATTGGATTCTCGAAGGAAGTACGTGAAATCGTTATTGCGCAGAAAGCTAAATTGGCTCTTAAAGGCTAAACATTATCATAACGAAATAACTTTCTATTTGTAAATTTATACCCGCGAATATTAGTCCATAACATTAGTCTGATCGTGAAATTATAAATCGTAGATTTGCTTCAATTGGATAGAGAATGAAGAGCCTGGCCTACCTCAATAAATTTTTTTGGAAGTATCGATCCCGTCTTTTTATGGGAGCTCTATTTGTCTTTGCATCAAATTTCTTTGATGTCTTTAGACCTCTCCTAATTAGACAAGCAGTCGATTTTCTCGTAAATACGAGTCAAATGGTTCACAGTTTTCCAATTGAAGTCAGTCTCCCTCCTATTTTTGAGGTTGTTAACATGTGGTTCGATTTCGATATATTCAACCAAACATCGTTTACAAGGGAAGATTTGCCCAAGCTGATGACTACCGCAGGATTACTTGTTGTTATTCTATACATACTCATTTCTGTGGTGAGTGGCGTTTTTCTATTCATGACTAGGCAAACTTTAATCATTATGTCAAGGCTTATTGAGTTTGACTTAAAAAACACAATATTCGCACAGTATCAAAAGTTGAATTTCAGTTTCTATAAAGTTAATAGCACTGGAGATTTAATGAACAGAATTTCTGAAGATGTCAGTAAGGTAAGGATGTACCTAGGTCCTGCAGTAATGTATACTATTAATCTCACTGCCAGATCGATTTTAGCCATCTACTTTATGGTGTCTATTTCTCCAGAGTTAAGTCTCTACGTTCTAGTTCCCCTGCCAATCATGTCTATCATTATTTATGTAGTAGGTAGAAGAATAAATAAGCTTAGTGAAATCATACAAAGACAACAATCCAACTTAACTTCATTTGTTCAAGAGAGCGTTGCAGGGATAAGGATACTTAAAGCATTTAATAGGACAAGCCAATTCAATGCATTTTTTGCAGATGAGACTGAGGACTACTTAAATAAAAATATTGATCTGGTAAAAGTCAATTCAATGTTCTTACCTACTATCGTTTTGATCATTGGAGTAAGCACCTTACTAACAATTTTTATTGGGAGCAACATGATCATAGATGGTGCTGGCCTTACACCTGGAGACCTTACTGCTTTTGTTATTTATATCAATATGCTGACTTGGCCATTTGCTGCAGTTGGTTGGGTAAGTTCCATGGCTATGCAAGCGGCCGCTTCTCAAGAGAGAATCAATCAATTTTTAGAAAAAGAACCAGAATTTGTTTCTGGCGACTTCAATCCAACAAACTTTAACGGCAACATTGAGTTCGAAAATGTCTCTTTTGAATATCCCGAATCAAAAATCAAAGCATTAAAGGGTGCCAGCTTTAAAATAGAATCAGGGAAAACCACGGCCATTATTGGGAAAACCGGATCAGGAAAATCAACTATTGCAAATTTGATTCTTAGGCTTTATGATGTTTCGGATGGGGAAATTAAAATAGACGGACGTTCTATCCGGGATTACAATTTACATTCTCTGCGCTCCAATATAGGTTATGTACCGCAAGAGGTCTTTTTATTTTCTGATAGCATTAAAAACAATATAGCATTCGGTCATCCTGAATCAAAGAGTTTATCTGAAGTTCAGGAGGTCTCAAAATATGCGAACGTGCACGCCAACATTATGGACTTCCCAGAACAATATGAGACTAAAGTGGGAGAATGGGGAATTACGTTATCGGGTGGACAAAAACAACGTGTTTCTATTGCGAGAGCTTTAATTAGAAAGCCTCAAATCCTAATCTTTGATGATAGTCTATCAGCAGTAGATACAGAAACTGAGGAAGAAATACTGAATAATCTGAAACATCTGATGGCAAACAAAACAGCAATAATGATTAGTCATCGTGTCTCGAGTATTAAAAATGCAGATCACATTTTAGTCTTGGATAAAGGTGTTATTGTTGAACAGGGTACCCACGATGAACTCATATCATTGAACGGTAATTACCGTTCAATTTACGATAAACAAATAATTCAAGGTGTAAAAAAAGTCGCTATTTGAGTTAAAATTGTGTAAAACATTGATATATTTGAAAATAATTAAACAAGGATACTAAACCGTAATCTTTAACATATGGAGGGCGACAAGAAGAATTATCAGCAAGACGAAATGTACTCAAATGCTGTAAGAGCAGGGAAAAGAACATACTTCTTCGATGTGAAAGCGACAAGAGGTAATGATCTGTATTTAACCATTACCGAGAGCAAGAAGAAGACTAAAGATGATGGTGAGTTTTTCTACGAAAAACACAAATTATTCTTGTATAAAGAGGATTTCGACAAGTTTGCTGATGGGCTTAAAGATGCATTATCAGAAATTGAAAGAATCAAATCAACTGATGACAAATACAGTGATTCAGAAAATGAAGGGTCAACTTCTGATCTCAGCTTCGATAATTTATAATCGTAATACATATTAGATATAAACTGTTTGCACGGCTTTTCTGCACGCTATAAACGGTACTTGTTTATATCTTTTGTTATCGTTAAATTAGTAATTCACATTTAATCCTTCGCATTAACATTATTCATTTTTTCCAATTGATGAAAAGTCGAACCAAAAAGATCTAGTGAAAAAAATGCTTCTTCCCGGCACTTGTCTTTTGACCGGCTATTGATCATAGAACGCTTTACAGAATTTATTGATTTTTGTTAACGAATACTTCAAGACGAAGTAACAAAGACAATTCTCGCCAACACTGGCCCGCGTTTTTCACATGCCATCACACGCTAGTTATTTAAAACATTTCGCAATTTTGAATGCCAAATAGACCCATTTTTAAGCGTCACAAAAATGATAGATAACTAGTGGGCGTGTTCTCGCCCCTTAATTTTACCATCTCTAAACTTTAGTTCTAATTCCTTTTGCCTTTGAAGTTCTTCTTCAGAGACTACGGGTTGATCAAGCTCATCTAAATCTGGTTGGCCTGCTTTCACCCATGCAGTATACCAAGCAGATCCGACCATAATAATTGATTGTCTCATTCTACGCTCCACCATATCCCCCATCATTGCATTATATTCATTTGTAAAGTCCTTTGAATAAACTTTTACTGTTGTAGCGCCTCTCGTCTCATAACTATATTTCTCGTCAGTTGCGAACTCCTGAGTGAGATCCTTTTCAAACCCAAGTACTGAGTCCAAGGCATAATGGCTGCCTCTAACAACATCCCAAACTTCATCTGAGATATTTTCAATGTAAGTTGCTCGACCAGTAAAATAATCATAGTCATTCGCATGCATTTCAGGAATTCGAGATTCCCAAAAACCGTGAATCCCTTTTTGATCTGTGAACTGTCCATTATAATTCTCTGTGGTATGTAAAGGCACATGAGCATCACCAATATAATGTCCAAGATCGGATGCCATACTTAGTATATAATGAGCATCTTTCTCACGAAAGGCTTGTGTGAGACGGCCTATCATTACCTCTATGTGCCATGGAACAATTCCATAAGCTAGTAAGGTGTCCTCTGTGAACTTAACAACCGCCTCATCCCACATTTTAGGAACAACTTCGAATGGATCTTCACCATGCTCAATATAATGATCAATGTCAATATAATGCCTTGGGGCTTCCCCTTCAGCTGCATATCTCCTTTTATCCGGATCAACCGCATGTTCAGTGACATATTCTATATTTCTTTTGAAGAACGGAAACATCTCAGGAGGTAAGGTGAAAGTGGCCATTCTATTGATTCTCTTATGTCCATAAAAGCCCCAAACCGTGCTAGCAATGGACTTAGATGCATCAACAGAATCATAAACGCAAAAGAACAATAGCAATAGAACAACAATTCCTTTTCTCATGTAAATTTCCCTTTTGTTAAAAGTAAAACATAAAGCTAAAAATAAAACAGTTAATTCCTGTATCTTTTGAGCAAATAATACGTTATATATAATACCAGATTTGCTCTGAAACACTTGAATTCTAAGAGACTTGAAAAACAAAGAGACATCCTATAAGGCCTTAAACAGGATCTTGTACTTCTTTCCGTTTCAGTTGATATTACTTCATATCAAAAGAAATCACCTGCTTTTAATTTTCTGGTTTTTGCTTTTAGGTTATACAGGAAACTTCTTGGCCTCCAAATATGGTGTCGCATATCTATTTCTTTACCCCGAATATCTTGGAAAAGTAGGATTTGCATCTTTTGCCCTGACAGGATTTGCCTTAGGTGGGTTTATAATGGCATTTAATATCTACACATACATAATACATGCCCATCGATTTCCATTTCTTGCTACACTCTCTAAACCATTCTATAAATTTTCGGTGAACAATTTTATCATTCCCGCAAGTTTTACTTTGTATTTCATATTTCAGTCTTGTTACTTTCAATACAATGCGGAGTTAGAAAGCATAGGGAGCATCATCTTGAACATCCTCGGTTTTCTATTTGGCCTGTTCTTGTTCTTCTTTCTTTCATTCTTTTACTTTTTCAGAACAAACAAAACGATTGAAGCATATGTAAAAAACTCTGAAGAGAAATTACCTAAAAAAACTGGAGTACCATCATTGAGATCCAAGGGGAATTGGTATTACAATAAGGCTGGGAAAATTTCATGGAGAGTAGATTCCTATTTGAAAAATTTCTCATCACTAAAATTAGCTAGAAATGCTAAACACTATGACAAGGAATTATTGAGGAAAGTATTTTATCAAAATCATATCAACGCGACAATTTTTGAGCTATTACTAATTATTAACTTTCTGCTCATAGGTATATTTTCTGATTTCGAATTGTTCATATTACCTGGAGGGGCAAGTATTTTATTGAGCTTTACATTCATGCTCATGATAATTTCGGTATTCCTTTCATGGGCAAGAGGATGGACTTTAACGCTATTGCTTCTACTTGGAATGGGAATAAACTTCTTTTCTTCAAGCACTTATTTTAATTTCATAAACAATGCGCTGTATGGATTAGACTATGACCAAGAACCAGCCCAGTACAAGGAAAGTGAGATTAATATTATTGATCATAAACTAGTGTCTGAGGACATTCAACACGATCAAGCTAGATTAGACAATTGGAAAAGTAAAGTCAGTTCAGCACAGGGAGAAAAGCCCAAGCTCATCATAATAAATTGCAGTGGCGGTGGATTGCGATCAGCGCTTTGGACTTGCCAAAGTTTAGCATACGCTGATAGCATTACAAATGGCAAACTCTTGGATCATACTGTCCTCATGTCAGGGGCATCAGGAGGAATGTTAGGGGCAGCATATGTTCGAGAATTGAATTATTTGGAAGGGGAAAATCCGTGGTATAATAAAAGTGACGAAATCTCAACCATTGGAAATGATATCTTAAATCCATTGCTTTTGCACTTGACCACTTTTGATCTTTTTTCAGGTATTAGAAAATTTGAATCAAATGGTCACAAATATCCCAAGGATAGAGCATATAGTTTTGAGCAAAAACTGAACATCAACACGCACGGCATATTAGATAAAAGTCTTGGCGATTATTATTCTCCGGTAAATAATGCTGAAATGCCCATGATGATATTATCACCTACCATTGTGAGTGATGGAAGGCGAATGCTAATTTCTTCTCAACCGATCTCTTACATGATATCATATGAAAAAGGCATCGGTAGTCCCAACAATAATGAAAACATTGAATTCAATAGATTTTTCAAAAATCATGATGCCAAGAACACTAAACTTAGTTCGGCCTTGAGAGCCAATGCAACCTTCCCTTACATATTACCCCAAGTTAGCTTACCTACTGAACCAGAAGTTGTGATAATGGATGCCGGTATGCGTGATAATTATGGTTTCAAAACTTCATTTCAGTACATCTTCTCACTTCAGAGTTGGATAGAAGAAAATACGAGTGGTGTTGTCATTATATCTGTAAGGGATAAGTCAAAACAGATTTACAAACCAATCAACCAGAGCAACTCATTATTTAGTCGACTTACAAGCCCATTAGGAAACTTGTACAATAATTTCACAAGAGTACATGATTTCACACATGATCAAATGATCCAGGAATTACGAAGTTGTATTGATCAAGATATTGAGGAAATATACCTAGAAATGGCCGCAGATAGAGAATTGGATGTCTCAATGAGTTATCACCTTACTAAAAAAGAAAAGCTGATAATAAAGGAAGGCCTTCAGTTGAAAAAAAATAAGCAGGCATTCGAAAGAATCAAATACCTGCTTAAATAATTTTTAAATTTACTTTTATCTATACTGAAGCGTTGCTCCAGCATTGAAAATGGTCGCTGCGTCAAATGATTTTGCATTTTCTCCAACATATTCAATTTCTACCTTAGATATTTCATCCCCACTTACAATACCACCAGTTACAACCTCTAGTCCTTCTATCACATGACCAAAAACGGTATGCCCCCCATTTAGATGAGGCGTTGGAATACAAGTAATAAAGAATTGACTACCATTAGTATGAGGTCCAGCATTCGCCATTGAAAGTATTCCTGGTCTATCGTGAACTAAAGATGGGTCAAATTCATCCTGAAAACTATATCCTGGATTACCTCTACCACTTTTCTCAGGGCAACCACCTTGCACCATAAAATCCTGTCCATCCCCGTTATGTACGCTAATAACTCTGTGGAAATTTAATCCGTCATAGTATGGTTCATCCTGACCTTTCAGTTCATTTTTAATTTTCCCTTCTGCCAAACCAATAAAGTTTGCCACAGTTATAGGAGTTTTCTCAAACTCCAAATTCAATTTCACTTTGCCTTTTGGCGTATGTATTGTTGCAAAAATTCCCTCTTCCATTATCTTATCTCTTGAGTTGTGTTAAAATTATCTCTTTACGACTTGTGCTCTTTCGTTAAAAATAGCCATGGCATCAAAATTCTGAGCATTGTCCCCTACCCTTTCAATTTTAATGCTATTGATGCTATCCCCTTTTTTAATTTTATTTGTCACCACATCCAGTCCTTCTATTACATAACCGAATACACTATGTCTTCTGTCAAGATGAGGCGTTGGCGTCACTGTTATGAAAAACTGACTACCATTCGTCTTAGGTCCTGAGTTTGCCATTGATAAGGTTCCAGGCTTATTATGACGTAATTCCAGGTGAAATTCATCTTGAAATTTATATCCAGGATTCCCACTACCATTCATTTGAGGACATCCACCTTGAATCATAAAGTCCTGAGGATCTCCATTGTGTTTACTTATCACTCGATGAAAGTTAAGTCCGTCATAAAATGGTTCTCCTTTGCCACGAAGGTTATTTTCCATATTTCCTTCTGCAAGTGCAACAAAGTTTGCTACAGTCACTGGTGCTCTTTGATAGGCTAATTTAATTTTTACATCTCCCTTGTCTGTACTTACAATTGCGAAAACACCTTGAGATGGATCTTCTTTTACGATTGCTTTTTCCTTAGATGCAATTTTTGATATTGATTTAGCATCTTTTTTCACTTCTAATTTATTTTCACTATCTCCTTTAACGGAAGATGGTTTGTCATTGGTGCAAGACCACATGAATAATGTTAATAATAAGAATGATGTTAATTTTAAGTATTTCATAATAATTGTTTTTATACCCCGCAAAAATAACAATCTATTGAATAATCTATGGACCTTATGACAATATGAGTAACATCAAATTTTTAAAACAAAAAAAATCCCTACCTCAAAAATGAAGCAGGGATTTTTTCAACCATTTGAATTAACTAATCATCCATATTGCTCAATTGCAATCTGCCTCTTTTAGTCAATGTATAACCGTTACGATTAACAATAAATTCACCGATGTATAATTTCGTTATCCTTTCTCCTATTCTTCCATGTCCAATAGATAGTTCTTGGTGAGAATCTATCGATTTCCAAAATTCTTTTTCTAGTTCCGTGAGTCTAATATTGTTGGCGTAACCTTTTTGTTTATGGCTGCTTATAATCTCTAGTATTAAGCGGTCGTAGTTATCCATACTTTGTTTTTGGTATTAATGTGTTAGTGTAATTAAAGTCTATGATTTGTAATCACAATGAGAAAGTTTATTTCCTTTCTCCATGTTCTAAATGTATGCAAATAAAAGTAACCACCAATGATATGTTAATAGAATTTGAAAATTTCTTTAAAAACATCTTCAATTAATTACCTGCCCTAGGATGTTGGACAGTGTACAAATAAATGATAATTATTTTCTTCTTAAAAGAATATAATTTGTTTGTTCTAAAGATTCTCTTACGGCAAATTTCAAACAATTTTGAAATAGAAACATAACGTACTGAAAACAAAGTTGACAACATAGATTAGCAAAGTTAATTCTAGTCAAATAGTTTACATTTTGAAAAATCACTAGTCACATTAAATCACTTTTCAAAATATATTTTCAAAATTTCAAAACGTCATTTTTTATTTTTCAACAATGACAAACAACGAAATTACCTTGATAAAAGTGTGAAAAACTACCAGCTTCCGCCAGCTCCTCCTCCTCCAAAACTACCACCACCAAAACCACCAAAGCCTCCCATTCCCCCTCCACCTCTTGAAGGGAAACCACCTATATATCCTCCTCTACTACCTCGATTACGTGTATTGGGCATACCGTTTCTACCTATGCTTTGTTTGTTTAACAAATGATATGCGGTCCAAAAACCAATGTTGTTTATTGTGGCATAGTTGCTAACTTTTCTGTGAGTAGTTATGACGATTACAAGAATCAGAATGAAAAAGAACAAAAAGAAAAAACCAATTTCTTTCGTAGCATCATTGCCTAACTCTACCTCTTCATTATACTCCCCTTTAGCTAAAAGCATAATATCATCCACTCCTTCATTTATACCTTTAGCTAGATTTCCTGTTTTAAAATGAGGAATAATAACTTCTTCGATAATTCTACTTGCTAACAAATCTGGTATGGCGCCCTCAAGTCCTCTTCCAGGAGCAATATATATTTCCCCTTTACTGTCTTTCGTTTTGTTTTTAATGAGAAACACGACTCCGTTATCTTCATCTGCTTGTCCAACGCCCCAAAGGTCACCAACTTTATATGCGAATTGATTTGGAGAAAAATCACACAGATCATTAACCGTCAGAACCAAAATATGATTGGATGATTCTTTAGCGAAATTGACCAATTTTTTATTCAAGGAAGTTGATTCGCGGCTGCTTAAAACATTTGCCAAATCGTGAACCAAAAAGTTTTCGTTTTTCGGTTTTTCTGGAATGCAATTATCATCTTGACCAAAAGAGTCAATCTGTAAAAGAAGCATCAACAAGAGTGCTACCATGAAATTAGATTTGATCGCTTGCATGATCATCATATATGGCCAACAGATATATCATCCGACAGTTCATTCGCATCATCCAACTGAAATGGAAAATATGTAGCTAAAGAATCTGCCGCTTTATGAATGGCTTGCACAAGTCCTTCAACAAAATGCGCGCTTCGAAAAAATTTCTCCATCTCTCGACACAAATCTTCCCAATACCCGTCAATCACTTTGGCGTGAATGCCTTCATCTCCTATAACCGCGAAGTCCCGATCCTTTACAGAAATATAAAAGAGCACCCCATTGCGCTCTTTTGTATCACTCATTTTAAGTTTATTGAAAACTTGCGTTGCACGATCCATAACTAGATGATTGCAATAATCTTCAATATGAACCCTAATTTCTCCAGATGTTTTTTTCTCAGCAGATTGTATGGCCTCTTTTATTTGAAGAGCCTCAGCGTGGGTGAAAAAATCTAGATAATCACTCATTAATTACCAAAAGTTTCTCCAACATCAGGTGCATTCTCAGAACCATCCGTTGCTTCGAAGTAGTCTCTTTCACCAAAACCGAAAACTCCTGCGGTCATATTATTCGGAAATTTCATTACTACTTTATTATAAACCTTTACATCCTCATTAAAATCTCCACGAGCCTTGGCTATTCTGTTCTCGGTTCCTTCTAACTGAACCATAAGGTCTCTAAACGCTTGGGTAGATTTAAGGTCAGGGTACTTTTCTGCATAACCCATTAACATGCCTCTCATTCCACCAACGGCCATATTAAGTTTACTATCAGCTTTATTGACCTGACTCAGGTCTCGTCCACCGTTAGATCCCTGCATCGCTTTAAAAGCTGATGCTCTAGCCTCAGTCACTTCTACCAATGTTGATTTCTCAAAATCAGCAGATGCTTTTACTGTTTTCACTAAGTTATCAATTAAAGCAAACCGTCTTTCATATTGGGTTTCCACTTCTGACCAACTACCATCAGCTTCTACATCCAAGTCAACCATATTATTGTACGGTTTTATTGCGAAGAATCCCATTACTACTGCAAATACAATAAGGATTATTATCGATTTTTTCATCTATTTGTGTTTTTCTTAATCTATCAGGTTAATGCTTCTTGAGATAAAGTTAGTCAACTTTTTACCCCTCAAGAGACCTTGAGAAAGCAATGCCAAATCAAGAGCCTGTTGAGCCAAGTTTGATTTTTTCTTATCACTCTTCTCTGCAATTATCTTTCCTATTAAAGGATGATTTCCATTTACCGTTAGATTGTACATCTCTGGCAAGTTCCCCATCATCATTCCACCGCCTCCACCAGAAGCCTGTTGTTCTTGCATTCTTCTCATAAACTCAGACTGTGTGATCAGCATTGGGGCATCTTTTTCGCTCATGCTTTCGAACCCTACAGTGAATTTTGCTTTATCAAGCAATTCCTCAACAACTGGCTTGAATTTCTCCTCCTCTTCCTTGCTTAATTTAGAAGGAATCTCTTCATCCTTTTCGATCAATTTGTCAACCGTATTAGAATCAACACGAGCGAAACTGATGTTTGTATCGTTTTGCTCAAGTTTGGTTGTAATGTGACTAGTCAAAGGACTATCCATGATCAATACATTATACCCTCTCTCTGTTGCAGAATTGACATAAATATCATGCGCTTCAACGTCATGCGAATAAAGCATCACCACTTTATCGCTTTTGTTCTTTTGTGTAATCTCTACTTTGGTCTTATACTCCTCCATGGTGTAATACTTACCATCTGTATCCTTTAGCAAGTAAAATTCTTTTGCCTTGTCATGAAACTTCTCTTGTGTAAGCATTCCATATTCAATAAATACTTTAATGTCATCCCATTTAGATTCAAAATCCTCTCGGTCATTCTTGAACATTTTGGAAAGTTTGTCTACCACTTTTTTCATAATGTGATTAGAAATTTTCTTCACATTATGGTCACTTTGCAAATATGACCTCGAAACATTAAGTGGAATATCTGGTGAATCAATTACACCATGTAATAGTGTCAAAAATTCAGGAACAATATCTTTTACATCATCAGTAATAAATACTTGATTCGAATATAAATTAATCTTGTTTTTCTGAATTTCAATTTTATTATCCAATTTTGGGAAATATAGAATCCCTGTTAAGTTGAATGGATAGTCCACATTCAAATGAATGTGAAATAAAGGGTCCTCAAATGTCATTGGATATAGCTCTCTGTAAAAGCTATTGTAATCTTCTTTTTCTAAATCTGCAGGGGCTTTCGTCCAAGCTGGAGAAGTGTTGTTGATGATGTTAGGCACTTCAACAGATTTATACTTCGGCTTTCCTTCTTCATCTTTACCATCTTCTTCCTGGTTGGTCTTCGTTCCGAATACTATTTCAACAGGTAAAAATTTACAGTATTTATCTAGTATGCCTTGAATTCTTTGGTTTTCTAAAAACTCGATAGAATCTTCAGAAATATGAAGGATGATGTCTGTTCCCTTAGTTTTCTTCTTGACATCCTCATTCATTTCATAATTCGGACTTCCGTCACATTCCCAATGAATAGGTGTTGAATTCGGTTTTTGAGATTTAGATAAAATCTCAACACGATCAGCCACCATAAACGCTGAATAAAAACCTAGACCAAAATGGCCAATAATTGCTTCCGATTGATCTTTGTATTTATTTACAAACTCCTCTGCACCAGAGAAAGCAATTTGATTGATGTATTTTTCCACCTCTTCAGCTGTCATGCCAATTCCGTAATCACGAACGGTAAGTGTTTTTGCATCTTTATTCAGAATGATTTCTACTTGCGCTTTCGAAATTTTGCCTTTGTGCTCACCAATGTTTGAAAGCGTTTTCAGCTTTTGTGTTGCATCTACAGCGTTAGACACTAACTCTCTCAAGAAGATCTCATGATCAGAGTATAAAAATTTCTTTATTACAGGGAAAATATTGTCCGCTTCTACCTTAATGCTGCCTTTATTCATTTTTCTTGTTTTGTTCTATTTAACGTGATTGGTCCTTTTCAAAAGATGTACCAAGGTGTTATTTGTGTCAAAATGTCATTCTAAGCGGTGTGATAGGAAAGAAATCGGAAAAAGAGACAGGGTTGATTGGGTGAGAAGTTGGAAGTTTGGAGTTGGAAGTTTTTTAGTTGGCAATAATTACTTTGTTGGCGTTACTTGGTAATTGTTAAACAGATTCTCACGCTTCACTGCGTTGCGCTCAGAATGACTCTGTCATTGAGCATTATTCTAAAGGAGGTCATTTCGAAGGAGGAACGTCCCGATGGCTATCGGGAGAGAAATCTGTTGAGGCATATGGGCTTGAGTTTTTTTATTTGTCACTTTTCCGCGTAGCTTGTTATATGCGATTATAAGACATTCTCAGTAATTCATAATTAATTAGATTTGCCAACCAATTAAAAAAAACCAAAACCATGAGTGAAGCAGTAAGACAACTAGAACCTAAAGCCCTTTGGAATCATTTTTCAGATCTCAATGCCGTTCCTCGTGCTTCAAAAGAAGAAGAAGAGGTCATTAATTTTATAAAATCTTTTGGCGAAGACTTAGGCTTTCCAGTTGTTATTGATTCAGTTGGTAATGTTATTATCAAAAAACCTGCGACTTCTGGTATGGAAAACAGGAAAACAATTGTTCTTCAGAGTCACCTTGATATGGTTCATCAAAAAAATGGAGACACCAATTTTGATTTTGCCACAGAAGGAATAAAAATGTTAGTGAATGGTGATTGGGTTAATGCTGATGGCACAACTCTTGGCGCTGACAATGGTATTGGCGTTGCAAGTATTATGGCAATATTGAGTTCCACAGACATTCCTCATCCTGCTGTTGAAGCATTGTTCACTATAGATGAAGAAACAGGCATGACTGGAGCGCTAGGCCTTAAAGGTGGCTTTCTGGATGCTGAAATCATGCTCAATCTGGATACAGAAGATGATGATGAATTGACAATTGGATGCGCTGGTGGTATCGATGTTACAGCAACAGGCACATATGCTCAAGACAACACCCCTGAGAACTCTGAATCTTTCAAGATTACTGTTAAAGGATTGAATGGAGGACATTCTGGAATGGACATCCATAAGGGACTTGGGAATGCCAATAAAATCATGAATCGTATTCTCTATAATTCTGGAAAGAAATTTGGATTACGAGTTCAAACAATAGATGGAGGAAGTTTACGAAATGCCATACCTAGAGAATCATTCGCTATCGTTGTCGTTCCAAATGACAAAGTAGCTGATTGGAAAAACTATTGCAATGAAATCGCGACCATTTTGAAAGTAGAACATGGGACTACTGATGCAAATATGACGGTTGAGATAGAATCTTCATCTTCTCCTGAAAATGTACTTAATGTTAATTTCCAGGATCAATTACTCAGAGCTATTTATGCTACACCTAATGGTATTTACAGAATGAGTCCAGACATTAAGGATCTTGTTCAAACCTCAAATAATCTCGCCAGAGTATTGGTGAAGGATGGCGCATACAGTATTCAATGCTTGACTAGAAGCTCCGTTGATTCTGAAAAATTTGATTTGGCTGATTCAATTGCTGCCTCTTACGAACAAGTTGGTTCTGATATAGAACATTCAGGAGACTATCCTGGCTGGACTCCTAGGCCTGGAGCGGAGATCGTGAAAATTATGAGGGATCTTTATAAAGAAATGTTCAATGGTGAAGAACCACAAGTAGCTGCATGTCATGCGGGCTTGGAGTGTGGAATCCTAGGAACGAACTATCCTGAAATGGAAATGATTTCATTTGGACCAAACATTAGAGGAGCTCATTCACCAGATGAAAAAGTTCAGATCTCATCAGTTCAAAAGTATTGGGGATATTTCTTGAAGACGCTAGAGGCGATACCGGTTAAATAAATTGATTTATAGATTTGAAAATTTGTCGATTTGAAAATCGTTCTGTGTTATTACCGTATTAATATATCATTGTTGCAATGATCACATTAAATTATTATCGCATTAAAGCATTACTGCATTATCGCATTAGATTAGTTGTAATCATTGTTAATCCAATTTTATTACTTCATCTAAAATTAATCCTATATCCATTGCGTAGTGCAGTTGATCTTCGATCATTTGATGCTCTATTTTATATTCATAGGTGCCAATTTCTAAATATTGATAATTGGACTCAATGACATCTTCAACATCCCAGATATCGAATCCTGGCTCTCCAACAAACTTCCCACTCTCGTCTTTTAATTTGACGGTGTGATTTAACACCTTTTCCACTCCACTTGGCGATGTTTCTGTTATTTTGACTTTAAGGTTGTTTCTCATATAGGCATCCGAATGTCTGAATGACAAACTTAAGTTATAGCCAATTTCCGATTGACTTACTGGTATTGAAAACACCCTAACGTCTTTTTTTAACCACTCCAAATTTGGAGACAAAACTTTAAATTCATTATATACTCTTCCCTCAGGCTGACAAGACAAAAGCATTGTCAATGAAAAAACTCCTACAATATATTTTAACATGGTAATTTCATTTGGTTTTAAATTCTATCATTCGGAAGAGTAATGGAAGTAAAACGTATAAAATTGAGAATTATGTTTTTGCTTGATATTATACCAATCGTGACAGACCAGCAATTCGACTTCTAAGGTGTTCTGATTTCTTACCGAGTTCGTTTTGAATAAACTGCAATGATGACCCCAATTTCTCTTTATCTTTTTTCCTTTCCGTTTCAAATATAAGGTTACTGATCTCCGATTTCAATTTAGTGGCATCATTAACTATATCTGATATTGCAGAGTTGTTTATGCCAGGATTTAGAGAAGAATATTTTAAACATCTTTCTAAAATTTCGTTGAGGGTCGTATCCAATTCGAATTTTATATGAGAAGTTGGTGTTGTCATAGTTTTACGGTTAATCCATTAGCAGAACAATGCAAACATGGAGTGGTTAGGTAACCCAATATAAAAAATAAATTTTATTAGAACGCTCTAATTCAGGGTATTCCAAGTGTAATCTATTAAATTACTGATGCTTTTAGCTGATTATCAACGGTTTGAAATTGTTAATAAATTTACACGACTATTTCGTTGCAGGGATTGTCATGAATAGATTTAACAGATGACTCATATCATTAAATCGGGCCTTATCGCCAGTTTTTTCATAAGAATTCTTAAGATTATTAAGCATCCTCTTGATGATAGCCAATTCATCACATGGCAGATAAAATGCCTTATCTCTCTTAACACCATTTTGAGCCAAAAATGAATCTATTCCTTCTTTTTGCAGAATTGCTCCATTTGAAAATGGATTGATATAAAAAAGTACTTCAGGATGTTCATCCTCCTCCTCAGCGAATGGGTCATTAGTATCTGGCTCTATAACCCAAGCCAATAGAAAATGATTGGGAGTATTGATACCGTATACAGGCAACTCTAATCTTCGTGCAATATGCAAGTACAGTATCGCGAGGGTCAAAGGGTTCCCTTTTCGATTCTCAATGACCTTATTGATCATAGAATTATCTGGAGAATGATAATCAGCTCTATTGGGTTTAAAACCTTCCTCCTCGAAAAAAAAGTGGTTTAATATCTTTACTTTTTCGAAAGCGGTTAATTTATCATTGAGCTCCAACCACATGTTATGTTTTATACTCTCCAACTCCTCCCTTATACCAACACCATCAAGCTCAGGATAGTGCATTGAATTAACAATGAAAACGCCATCCAAAAGATCTGAATTCTCATTTTTAACCCAAGCACGGATATGCGCATCAAAGGTATTTATCTGAATCTTATGAATGATGTCTTCTACCCTATCCAAAACAACGTTACTCGTGTCTTTAGAGTTCCAAACATCATGTAAAAAATCTAATACTTCATCCCCTAAAGAAACGATCTTGCTCTTCACATGTGTAAGAATACTTTCATCCTGTTCATCGAGAAGGCTCACTAATGCAGTAATTTCATTGGTCGTCATAACAGTCAAATATCTTTGAACAAATAACTTCCAAAATCAACTATCAGATGGGATTCCAATTAATATTTATTAGCACAGATTTGTTAGAGTGAAACTTGCAATAGAAAAATATTTAAAAATGCAAGAAGAACACTTATTTACGGACACTAAAGACTGACTGCATACGGTTTAGTCGCTTCACCTAAAGTATAAATACAATCTATTTTAATGAAAATGTTATTTCGCTAATTCGCCAAATAAATCAAAAACTGAAGCGTCAACTACTTTGACCATCGCAAATTCGCCTATTAAGGATTTATCATTTTGATTAACGATAACCTCATTATCGACTTCAGGAGAATCAGATTCCGTTCTGCCATAAAGTCTACCATTCTCTATTCTATCAAAAAGAACCCTATAAGTATTACCAATTTTATCCTGATTGAGTTCAGCCGATATTTCCGATTGAATATCCATCACTGCGTCAGCTCTTTGTTGCTTAACCTCCTGAGGAACATCGTCATCCATTGAGTAAGCATGAGTATCTTCCTCATGAGAATATGTGAATACCCCCAACCTATCAAACTTAACTTCCTTTACCCAGTCTTTCATTTGTTGAAAGTCATCTTCACTTTCTCCTGGAAACCCAGTAATCAAAGTGGTTCTAATAGAAATACCGGGGACCCTTTCCCTCATTGACTGTATCAGCGTCAAAGTTTTCTCTCTTGTTATGCCTCTTCTCATGCTCTTCAACATTTTAGTAGAAGCATGTTGCAAAGGAATATCTATATAATTACAGATGTTTGGCTTTTCTTTCATGACATCCAAGACGTCCATTGGGAAACCAGAAGGAAAGGCATAATGTAAACGAATCCATTCAATACCTTTTACATCTGAGAGTTTTCTTAAAAGATCCGCCAGCTTTCTTTCCTTGTAGATATCAAGACCATAAAATGTTAGGTCTTGGGCAATTAATATCAATTCCTTTACCCCACCGTTAGCAAGAGTTTCGGCTCTGGAAACCAATTCTTCTATAGGCGTTGACCTATGTTTTCCTCTCATGAGAGGGATAGCGCAAAATGCACAAGGCCTATCACAACCCTCAGCAATTTTGAAGTAAGCAAAATGTACTGGAGTAGTAAGTAAACGTTCTCCAACCAGCTCCTTTTTGTAATCTGCTTTTAAATTTTTCAGTAATCTGGGTAGGTCCCTTGTTCCAAACCAAGCATCAACTTCAGGAATCTCTTTTTCTAACTCATCTCCATATCGCTCAGAAAGACAACCTGTTACTATCAACTTATCCAAGGTCCCATCTTTCTTGGATTCGGCATATGCCAATATCGTGTCAATGGACTCTTGCTTGGCATTATCAATAAAACCACAAGTATTAATAATAACAGTTCCAGCATCCTCCTCTTCAGATTCATGACTCACATCAAAACTATTCCCTCTGAGTTGGCTCATAAGAACCTCAGAATCATAAATGTTTTTCGAGCAACCCAAGGTCACAACATTTACTTTTTTCGATTTAGATACTTTAGTTTTCAACGTCTTTAAATTTAATTAGTACTCCTGTGTCTTCTTTTCTCTAGGCTAAAGAATATTAATGAGATCAGCTGTTCGAGAAGCATAACCATATTCATTATCATACCAACCTACAACTTTCACAAATGATCCCATTGCGTAGGTTAACATTGAATCAAATATGTTGGAGTGTGGATTTCCGATAATATCACTTGACACAATTGGGTCACTGGTGTATTCAAGAATACCCTTTAGTTTACCTTCTGAAGCCTCCTTAAATTTGGCATTAATTTCTTCACGCGAAACATTCTTACTTAGAATGGCAGTAAAGTCAGTCAATGAACCATCAGGGACTGGCACTCTAGCTGCAATACCATATAGCTTTCCTGTCACCTTTGGATAAACCAATTCCACAGTTTTAGCTGCACCAGTTGTTGTGGGGATAATGTTACTTGCAGCTGATCGGGCTCTTCGGAAATCCTTATGAGGTGCATCAACCAAACTTTGAGTAGAAGTATAGGCATGAACTGTCGTCATAAAACCTTTTTCCAAACCAAAGGCTTCATCTAACACCTTCACCATGGGGGCTAAACAGTTAGTTGTACAAGATGCATTGGAAATAACCTGCTCTTGGCCAGTTAAAGTGTGATCATTCACACCAATCACTATGGTTGGAATTTCTTTGTCTTTGGCCGGAGCACTAATAACTACTTTCTTCGCTCCAGCTAGAATATGTTTGCTTGCTCCCTTTAAAGTTGTAAAAAAACCAGTTGATTCAACGATATAGTCAACTTTCAATTCCTTCCAAGGCAGTTTTTCAGGATCTGGCTGCGCAAACATTTTTATTTCTCTACCGTCAACAATAATTGAATCTTCTCCTAAACGTACTTCAAGACCGAATGAACCATGAACTGAATCATACTTCAAGAGATGAAGTAGAATATCATTACTCGCAAGATCGTTAATGGCAACTACTTCTACATCTGTATTTTGAAGCAACCTTCGAAATGTTAGCCTTCCTATTCGCCCAAAACCATTTATCGCTACTCTTTTCATTCAGATATTTTTTTAGATATTTTATATACTACCATTGAGATCAAATATCTTGACTTCAAATTTAGGTATCCAATAAACCTCTACCTATTTTCTTTATTCCACCATCTTTTTTTAGTTGATCGAACAGCTTATCAAGAATACCATTTATAAACTTCTTGCTGTCTGGTGTGCTGTAAAACTTAGAGATCTCGATGTACTCGTTCATTGTGACCTTGTATGGAATCGATGGGAAATGTTTTGCTTCAGATAGTGCCATTTTCATAAGTAGAACATCCATTTTGGCCAATCTATCTTCATCCCAGTTCTTCAATTTGTCCTTGATCAAGGCCATGTTTTCATCATTTGTAATGACAGCTTGCCTGTATAAGTCAATTGCAAACATCCTTTCATCATGATCCTTATACAAAGGCAACAACTCTAATGGCTTTGTTTGCTCAACTTTCTTCAGAGTCTTTATCACCATACTACTAGCTAAGTCAAGGTCATCTGACCAAAAGATACTTTTCTCTTCAAAGTCTCCCTGTAACCGTTCATTATTACAAATATTCTCTTTGAATAATGCCAAAACAAATTTCTTATCATCTTCATATGAGTTATTCTCCGCAGACATATATGATTGATAGATCTCTGTCGCTAACATCTCCTCATACAAGTTCTTTAAAATAGCTCTTTGTTCTTCATCCCACGATATTTTAAAATTTTCAATAGCGCTATGCAGATCGGAGTTTTTTTCTATTTGGCCTATAAATCTATTGTCAACAAATCTAGTCTTAGGGTTAAGGTCATCTCCAGTTGGGACCAAACGCTGCTTGGCCATCTCTATCCTATTCTGGGCATAACCTTTGAGCGCAATAATTGTAGAAAACAACATGACATACAACTCAAAGAATTTATTGATACTAAAAATCAATTGCCTCTCACCCTTTGGGAGATCTCTTTCTTCAGATGAGTAATAGGCATATAAGGCCAATAAGATCTTAATACGAAGATGTCTTCTGTTTAGCATTCTTTATTTTTTGCTTTTCTTGCTTTTTCAATTCTGTCTTCAGCCATCATACTGGCTGCCACAAAAGATGGGATGTTTTCTTTTTTAGATTTCTCTAAAATCGCCAAAGTTGTATTATATATGTTTTTGGTCTCTACTTCTGCAAAATCGTCTGCTACATCATTTACTTCAGCATAGCAATTGATAATTCCACCCGCATTAATTAAAAAATCTGGCGCATATACAATTCCTTGTTCCAAGATCATTTGACCATGTCTCTCCTCATCTTTCAGCTGATTATTTGCTGCTCCGGCAACAATTTTACACTTTAGCCTCCTTATTGTTTCATCATTCAATGTTCCTCCAAGCGCGCATGGTGCATAAATGTCCATTTCTACATCATAAATATCATCTGGTGAGACAACCGTTACTTCGTGTTTTGACTGGATTTGTTCAATCAAATCATCATGAATGTCTGTAATGGTGATTATTGCACCTTCTTCAGCCAAGTAATCCACAAGAAATGAACCTACATGACCAACTCCTTGCACGGCTACCTTACGATCTTTAAGGCTATCAGAACCATAAACAAATTTCGCTGCAGCTTTCATTCCGTAATAAACGCCTTTGGCTGTGACGGGAGAAGGATCTCCAGATCCACCCATTTCAACCGGCTTCCCAGCGACATGTTTGGTCTCTTGTGCCACCCATTTAATATCTTCTATCGTAATTCCAACATCTTCAGCTGTGATATACTTTCCATTTAGACTATCCACAAACTGCCCAAATCTTCTGAATAATGCCTCACTCTTCATGGTACGAGAATCACCAATAATTATGGCCTTCCCACCACCAAGATTCAATCCCGAGATTGCCGACTTATAGGTCATTCCCCTTGATAGTCTCAAAACATCTGTCAATGCTTCATCTTCACTAGCGTAGTTCCACATTCTTGTTCCACCTAAGCTCGGTCCTAGAACCGTACTATGAATGGCTATAATTGCTTTCAAACCAGTCTCTTTATCTTGACAAAACAACACTTGTTCATGTCCGAATTTATCTAAGCGTTTTAACACACCTATTTCACTAGTTTCTTTGGTAGAAATAACATCCGAATTCATTCCTAAAATAGTTTTTTTAATTTTGGTGCAAATGTAGCCCTTTTTTTACTGTACTTACAGTGCAGGATAACAGATTTAACAGATTGTCTAAAAGAATGAATGAAGTTTTAAATTACAATACCATCACAGAAAATTCAGAAGGATTTTTTAAAGATAAGGGCAGCAAATTTTTGGGCTTTGCTTTTCATGTCAAAACACTCGAAGACATAGACAGGTGTTTAAAAAAGATAAGAGAAAAGGAATATTCTGCGCGTCACCATTGCTATGCCTATAGATTGGAGTTTGATGGTTCAAAGTACCGTGCAAATGATGATGGTGAGCCATCGCATTCCGCTGGAGATCCAATATTAGGACAAATTGACAGTTTTGAATTAACAGAAACACTAATAATTGTTGTTCGATATTTTGGGGGCACAAAACTTGGTGTTGGCGGCCTGATTCAGGCATACAGAGCGGCAGCCAAAGAGAGTCTACTCAATAACAAAATAGTTAATAGAGCTGTTCGACAAAAATTTGATCTATTGTTTGAATATGAAAGCATGAACATCGTCATGCGTTATGCGAAACAATTCAACACCAAGATCGTAAGTCAAAAGCTTGAACAGTCATGTGCCATGACTATTGAATTAGATTTGGATAAAGCCGATAGTTTTAAGCAAGGCATACTCCTAAGTAGGAAAGTGAGAATTAAGAAACCGTCCGAATCTTGGGAAGATTAATACGAAATTGATATCATTGAATAAAAAAAATGATAGCTCAGCTCTCATTTTTCATTTCTTACTTAAGCATCAAGCTTTTTGACGTAATAGTAGACATTTGTCAAGAGTTCCGATGAATCACTTACTGAACTAGGATCATTTAAATATTCTTCTAATACTATTCCGTTCTGCTCATACCCATTGGCTTTCATATAGTCAGCAATGGCATAATGAACTGATTCTGAATCCTCGTACGGTCCTTTATAATGTACCATTAGGCACATGCCTCCAGGAACTACGAAAGTTTCATAGCCCTCTGCATTCATATCCGATTTTACTGGCACTGCAGCAGCCATGTCAGTTTCCCCTTTTTCTTCATTCCAATCGAAATAAAGTCCACAAGGCATGCCATCAATTTCTACACCTGCAGCACCCACGGCTGCGTAGATATTACCAAGATTACCACTGTAAAAAGCTGTCATATCTTCCATTTTTACGACTTCTCTTTTCATAACATAAGTCTTTGCTGGCATATTCATCTCCTTGAAGGTATATTTGTTCTTGGGCTTTGACTCAGAAGCAGCGCCTTTATTTGCTATTACCACATCCCTCAGCATATTCAAGCCATCAGTATAATCATTCCTTAAAACACCCTCATTAAACTTCATAAAAATGTTGGCCGGAAACGATGGTTGAGTTTTCATTCCCCACGTTACTATAGTTTTTCCATCTTTTTCATCAAGGGAAACATATGCCATTGCCTCCAACTCGTAAGGCTTAATCATATTAAGTTTAAGATCAATCCGTTCATTTTGGACAAGGTTCGTGATTTCTTGTGAACCCTTACCAACATCTTTCACTTCACTATCCCAAGAGCTAACAGCACCTAAAGTCCCATCAGTTCCAGTAATTGATGTTTTAGAATTTGGATCCTTCTTCATCCACGGAGACCACTGGCCCATTTTAGCTAAATTAGAAATGTAAGGATATACTTGAGCCGGACTTGCATCAATCTCCAATGACTCATAAGCATGAATGTCTTTGGGCGAAATATAGCTAAGAACGCCTATCGCAACAGCAATAATTACGAACAAGAACAATAGAATTTTTAGTGCTTTCATATTATTTGAAATTGGTTTGTTTAGTTTTCTCGTGCATTGTCAATTAATGCAGTTTTCAAATATAAAAAAATCGAGACTACAAGAAGCTTAAATATGTGAAAAGTGTCAACTATTTAGAATTAATGCGCTGTAATCCAATCACTAAGCCAATCTGATTCGAGGATCCAAGACGCTATATAATACGTCAACAAGTATGTTAATTATTACAAATGTTGCTGAAATAACAATTACAGCACCGATAACGACTGGGAAATCTTCTTTTATTAAGGCCTCATAAATTCTGAGACCTAAACCTTGCCATCCGAATACAAATTCAATGAATACCGCACCGGCCAACATGGAAGCAAACCATCCCGATACAGCGGTAATTACAGGGTTTAAGGCGTTTTTCAAGGCATGCCTCCAAATGATAGTTTTTAGCTTTAATCCCTTGGCTCTTGCTGTTCTGATATAGTCAGCACTTAGCACATCCAACAATGAATTTCTAAGCAATTGAATAATTACAGCTAAAGGTCTTATTCCCAGTGTTATCATTGGCAAAATCAAATTCCTCAATGACAGATATGGCCCTGTAAACACGTCTATTTCGTATAACGATCCAGATTGATTTAGATATGTTCCAGGAAGGTTTACATACTTATCAATTGAATATAAGAATTGAAGTCCAAATAGTTTTTGCAATCCCACAACCAATAGCCAAAGAAAAATTCCAATGAGCGCTCCTTTAAAGAATTGCATTGCTAGAAATTTAAATGTTCGCACCCCTTTATTTGATAGAACATGAACCAACATGAAAACAAATGCAAATACCACAGGCAGAATGGGCAATGACGTTTGAGAATACCATAAAAAACCAAATATCCATGAAATAATAATGGCAACATAGAATGATGGCATGGACATCCCCAAAACTGCTATGACTAGAGCTGATTTATCAAAAAAGCTATCCTTATATAAAGCAGAAAGTATACCAATTACCCCACCCAACAACAAGGCCAATAATATGGCAGAACCTGCTAATACAATTGTTCCCGGTAATGCCTCCGCAATAATAGACGAAACTGTCTTTTTACTCTGATATGACCTCCTCAAGTATGGATACTTTAAAACCAATGCTCGCGATCCAATTGACATCAAGACTTTGCCCGAATATTTATTTTCGTCAAGATATAAATGACTAGCATTGTCTTCCAATTCATGGATTGATAAAAATGACAAGTCGTTGATATAAAGCATGTATTGCTTAGTCACCGGAAGATCTAATCCAAGTTCTTTTTCGATGGCCCTCGTGGCCTCTTCTGTCGCTCTTTGACCCAATAACATTTGAGCTGGGTCACCTGGTTTTAGATTAAAAATAAGAAAAACCACCGTCACCACTCCCCACATAACGGAAAAGCCATAAAGCAGTTTTTTTGTGATAATTGCGATCAATTTTTGGCAAGGGCTTTTACTTCATCAGCACTTGGCAAGTCATTATTAGACCATTTTCCAAGAACCGTTCCCTTCTTCATCAATATCAATCCAGGATTGGATCGAACGAATGTTTTTAATACTATTTCATCTCCAGCATAAAAAGGAAATGCCAAATTGTTTTCATGCCTAAAGCTTTCTACCTCTTCATAAGGTGATGGGCTTAGTGCCAAGACCTTCATGCCTCCATTCTTCCCCAATTCATTTGTCAAGCTAATTAACTTTGCCATATCTGGATCAGTCTGAGCTTTTTCAATTGACTTAAAAACCCATACTAGAGTTGGCTCCTCAGCATCCAAAACTTCGTGTGTCAAATCTCCATCTTCATAGCTATCGATCTTGAAATCAGTTATTGCAGGCTCATAACCAGCTTCAAGAACATAAGGCCCCTTGCTCTGTTCCTTATCAATTTTCAAGCTCTTATCTTTCCATATCTGATCTTTCAAATAAACATCAGAGCGCACCTCCTTCTCATTGCCGCTTTCGTCCACCAAAGTATACAATGTATAATATGTTGTTGGCTTCTCGCCTTTTTCCTCAGCAGTTTTCATTTGTTCTGAGATGCTTTTCCCGACAGCATATGCTCGATAATCTTTAACGGGTAGGTAGTTGTAGGTATATATTCCAAAAATGGAAGTAAGCAATGTAACATATCCCGCCATAATCCATTCTTTATTAGAACTACCAAGCATCCTTTTAAGAACTATTGCCCCACCAATAAGAATGATATACAATACAACAGGAAGTCCCCAATCAAAAATCCCCAATGAAAGTACGGCCACTAGCAGCAAGCCTAATCCTCCAACAATAAGATCATCGTTTTGAGTATTTAATTTTATTTTGGATGCTTTAAGAACCAAAATAATGACAAACACCATAAGGAACATGTCTTTGTAGAACGATTCCCAGGGTGTTAAAGATAGTGCATCACCAAAGCAACCACACTCTCTCACTTTGTCGTAATACGCTGAAAACCAAGTTAGGAATCCGAAAAATACCGTTAAGCCCAATAAACTCCAAGAAGCCAATTTCATTTTAGCGCCTAGAATAACTGCCAGCCCCAATACTATCTCGGCAACACAAGCAAGGAATGCCAAAGGGACTACAAATGGTTCCATAAAAGCCATATCGAATACATCAGGAGAGAAATATTCCTCTAACTTATAACTAAAGCCCATTATGTCATTGGCTTTTATTAGACCCGAAACGAAAAATATCCCTCCTACAATAACTCTTGAAATGATTTCTAATATTCTCATGAAAATTCTATTTGTTGACTTAATCCTGAATACAAAGGTGCTTCCTTTATATATCGATTTGGGAAGATTAACATTAATTTAATTCACAGCGGAACCATAATAATTACATGCTCATGAATTTTGAATCAAAAAGTAAAATCAATGTCCAACTCAAATACAACTTACGTGGATTGAGCGTACAATTGACGAACGTACGGTTGCAGAGAATTATGTATTAGGATATATTTGCCATTCATATTTTTATATCTAATGAAAAGATTCCTTCATCTAATAGCTGTGGCTTCAGTAATACTTGAAATCTCTTGTAAAAAGGATGAGTCAGATACCTCGCAAGGAATATTAACAAATCAATTGCGCTAGTTGGAGGTATTTATTGACGGAAACGAGTGGGATTCCGATGATGTTTATACTGAAACCTTATACGGGAACCTGCGAGTCGTTGGAAATGACAATAAAAGTCAGATTGACATTAAACTTGGTGACTTCAATGGACCTGGCACCTATTGGGTTGATAATGACAACTCATACATCAGGTACTACATGGACGTAGCCGATCAAAGCAACTTTTATTTTGGACTAAACGACTCAATAGTTGTCAGCTCCTATGCTGGTGATAGCCCAATATTAATTGGCAGTTTTTCATTTATCGGATTAAACAGTAACGGTGCTACCGCTAAAGTTTTTTCAAATGGGATGTTTAATGGTATAGATAGTATTAGTAATGTCCCAACTGAAACCCTAAACATTATGTTGGATCAAGAACTTTGGGAAGCGACTTCGTTTGAAGTAACAGAAAATACTAACACTGGAACACTTCCATGCTTGCATAGTCAGGTCTTGACAACACCAACATTGTTGTTAGAACACCTACCACAACTGGCCCTGGGACATATCAACTAAACGATCCGAATTTTACGATTGAGTATCACGAAGTGGAAGGTGAAACATACACCGCAAACTCTGGTCAATTGCTTATAGCAGAAAATGACTTTTTCAATGCCTCTTTTGTTGGCTCATTTGAAGATTTAACTTTAATTGATCCTGCATGTCCTAGTTCTGTCAATTTAAATGGAACATTCAATTTACAATATGAGTAATTTTTCGATTAAAACACTTCTCATTCGAAACCTACCAGACAATCATTTCTTAATTTCCGAAAATCAAAGTACCTATAGTACTTATGTAGGAAAACCCAGCATATCAGACTATTTCTCCTTATCAATCTCCATTATTGTTGTAAACATCAATTGTATATTCGAATTGAATACGCTATTCTAAATTCTTCTAAAAAATAATTCCTACTTTAGCATCTTGTTGGAACCAGATGATTAATTTTTTGGGGGTAATTAATACCAAATTGATCATCAAAGCGCCTATTCCTTATAATGAAAAACATTACACTGTTATTAATATGTGTTGCCACGACATTTCTGTCTGTAGCACAAGATAAATTATTAACCAACGAAGACATATGGTATAGCAGGACTTTCAGCATGGATAATGTGTCCGGGTTAAACTCTATGAATGACGGCCTGCATTACACTTCATTGGATGGCAGTGAAACGGGGAGTTCCATCGTGAAGTATGCGTACAAGTCTGGTGAAACAATAGGCAGCCTTGTTAGCGACAGTGATTTAGGCCCTGGCGTTTCTATTGACGACTATAGTTTTAGCGCTGATGAAAGTAAGATTCTAATAGCGTCTGAAAAGGAGTCTATATATCGTAGATCTTCCAAGTCACATTATTACATCTATGATTTAGCATCTAAGAAGGTTGAAAAACTAACAGGTGTCGATGACCAAAAAGAACGCTTGGCTCAGTTTTCACCTGATGGATCGAAAATTGCTTTCGTAAAAGACAATAATATCTTTTGTAAAGATTTAGTGAGCAAAGTAGTCTTGCAAGTAACCTATGATGGAGAGGTCAACAAAATTATCAATGGTGCCACAGACTGGGTCTATGAGGAGGAATTTGGGTTTCATAATGGTCTTTCATGGTCTGCGAATGGTGACTTTATAGCCTATTACAAATTTGAAGAATCTGAAGTTCCCGAATTTAACATGGCCTACTATCGTAAAGAACTCTACCCTCTTCAATATAAATTTAAATACCCAAAGGCTGGTGAGAAAAACTCATTAGTCAATATATACATATATAATACAAAGAATAGACATTCTCAAAAGGTGAATCTTGATATGACGGCCGAGGATTACATTCCTAGAGTAAAGTGGACTGCCGATGACAATACATTGTGCATTATGAAAATGAACCGTCATCAAAATCATCTGCAATTTCTTAATGCCAAGGCGGGCTTTACAAAAGCAATGTCTATTGAGGCAAATGAAATATATAGTGAGAAATCTGAGACTTTCATTGACATCAACGACAACCTTATTTTTCTTGAGGATGGTATGAGATTTTTATGGAATAGCAAAAAGGATGGCTACAACCATATTTACATGTATGATTTCAATGGCAAGGAAATACAATTGACGAAGGGAGCATGGGATGTTATTGAGTTTATAGGTTACGATAAAAATACAAAGAGAATCTTCTTTACTTCATCTGAAAAAGGGGCTATTGAAAGACAAGTATATGCTGTAAACTTAAAAGGAAAAAAAACAATCTTAATTGATAAACCTGGGACGAGTGATCCTGTATTCAGTGAAGGTTACAAGTATTTCATTAATTATCATTCGGATGCAAATACACCTTATCATATAACCCTGCATGACAACAAAGGGAAACTGGTTAGAACATTAGTGGATAATGATGCCTTGAAAGAGACCATTAAAGATTATAACTTCCAGCCTAAAACTTTTTTCGACTTTAAGAATGACGGAGGCACATCATTGAATGGATGGATAATTAAACCACCCAATTTTGATGAGAATAAAAAGTATCCAGTTCTTTTGGCAATTTATGGAGGACCTGGAAGCAATACTGTTTTGAATAATTATGGAGGAAATAATTTTTATTGGCATCAAATGATGGCCCAAAAGGGATATTTAATTGTAAGTGTAGATCCTCGTGGAACCATGAATAGAGGAAAGGCCTTTGAACATTCGACATATTTACAACTTGGTAAACTTGAAACCGAAGACATGATTTCTACTGCGAAGTATCTTGGTGATTTATCATATGTAGACGAGAATCGTATAGGCATTCAAGGATGGAGTTATGGAGGATACTTGAGTTCGTTGTGCATGACTAAAGGAGCTGATTACTTCAAGGCTGGTGTTGCTGTTGCCCCGGTAACCAACTGGAGATATTATGATAGCATATATACTGAACGATTTATGCGCACACCGCAAGAAAATGCCAGTGGATATGATGACAACTCCCCCATCAACCATGTTGAAAAATTAAAAGGCGCCTATTTATTGGTACATGGATCAGGTGATGACAATGTTCATCATCAAAACTCTATGGAAATGATAACAGCCTTGGTAAAAGAAAATAAAGAATTTGACTTAATGATCTACCCTGATAAGAATCATGGAATATATGGAGGAACAACGAGACTTCATTTATTCAATAAGATCACTAAGTTTTTAGAAGAAAATTTATAATAAATAATTTAAACAAAACGAAAATAAAATTATATGAGTGCAATAGATTCAAGCATTACTGAAAAGGGAACGGGGACTTTTATGGGTCATCCAAAGGGACTTTTTGTTTTATTCTTTACGGAGATGTGGGAGCGATTTTCTTATTACGGTATGCGGGCCATACTTACTCTATATCTAGTCGCTCAAACCACTGACATCAACGCTGGTTTAGGATGGACCCAAGGAGAGGCATTAGCGCTCTATGGATGGTACACTATGTTGGTTTATGTTGCTTCCATTCCTGGAGGATTTATTGCAGACAAATTGCTTGGGCAAAAAAAATCTGTATTGGTAGGTGGAATATTACTGGTTATAGGTCACTCCGTCTTAGCAATTGAAGAAATGTGGGCTTTTTATACTGGACTTGCTTTTATTATTTCAGGTGTTGGAATGCTTAAACCGAATATCTCAACGATGGTTGGTGGTTTATATAAACAAGGTGATTTACGTAGAGATAAAGGATTTACCATTTTCTATATTGGCATTAATGTAGGCGCATTTTTATCTGCAATAATTGTAGGTTATGTTGGTGAAGTAATAGGTTGGCATTATGGCTTTGGCTTAGCAGGGATAGGTATGTTAGCTGGTTTAGTACAATATATGGCTGGGCAAAAACATTTAAAACATGTAGGTAATTTTTTAGGAGCATCTGATAGTGTAGAAGATCAAGAAGCTTACAGTAAACCACTTACTAAAATTGAAAGAGATAGAGTCGTTGTATTATTCATTTCATTCTTGATCGTTATTCTTTTCTGGGGTGCATTTGAGCAAGCTGGTGGATTATTGAATATCTATGCGAAAGAGAAGACTAATAGAATGTTAATGGGATGGGAAGTTCCTGCCACATGGTTCCAATCTCTGAATGCGGCTTTTATTGTGATATTCGGAACCATAGTTGCTGGTTATTGGGCAACTAGACAGAAAAATAACAAGGAAGCATCTTCTCTTTTTAAAATGATCTTAGGTTTAATGATAATGGGAGCAGGATTTTTCTTTATGTCTGGTGCTTCTGCTCAATACACTTCAACTGGTTCTTCCGCAATGTATTGGTTGGTTGCAGCATACCTATTTCATACAATTGGAGAACTCTGTATCTCACCAGTGGCATTATCATTTATCACTAAACTCTCTCCATTAAAGTACGGCTCAATAATGATGGGTGTTTACTTCGCAATGACAGGATTTGGCAATAAACTGGCTGGATTATTAGGTGAATCTGCAGAACAGTTAGGAGAGTTTAATCTCTTCACGGGAATTGCAGTTTTCACAATTTTAGCCGGTCTCTTAATTATGATCTTCTTGAAAAGATTAAAGAAACTAACTCATGGTGCGGAAGACAACGAAGTGGAAATGAAATAGAATTGTAGTGGAATTGTAGTGGAATTGTAAAATTAATAAAGATAAAATTATGGATACAGTATTTGACATCGGATTTTGGGTAATGATTATAGGGACAATTTTTGTCGCTGTCTGGATCCCAGTAGTAATTTTTGCTCAAAAAAAGGTGCACCCTAGTGCCTTATTCACATTATTCTTTGCTGAATTATGGGAAAGATTTTCATTCTATGGAATGAGAGCACTTCTGGTGCTATATATGACAGAAAAATTATTTGCTCATATGGCAAGCGGTGAAGCCGATACCCGTGCCTACGGAATATACGCTGCATATGGCGCTCTGGTCTATGCCATGCCAGTTCTTGGAGGCTTGGTTGCTGACAAATTTGTGGGCTTCAGAAAAGCAATATTATTTGGTGGATTATTAATGGCCCTTGGACATTTCACTTTAGGATTAGAAGGTGCAATATTTGAGGGCAATATGCCAATATTCTTCCTGTCTCTTTCACTTATTATTGTTGGAAACGGATTTTTCAAACCAAACATTTCGAGTTTCCTTGGAACTTTTTATGAAAAAGATGACATACGAAAGGATGGGGCATTTTCCATTTTTTACATGGGCGTAAATATTGGAGCATTCCTCGCACCATTATGGTGTGCTTATCTATCACAGGCTGATGGCTTTGGATACCATTATGGATTTGGCTTAGCCGGGGTTGGTATGGTTGTAGGATTGTATGTTTTTTACATGAATATGAAAAAATTTGGTGATAAAGGGAATGCTCCAGATCCTTCAGTAAATACAAGCAAATATCTTTGGTTATCTGTACTCCTAGTTCCAGTTGCTGTTCTTTTAATGTCTTACAATTCTTCAATAGGGAAAATCTTAATGGTTGTTATTGCGGTTGTCCTAGGTTATATCTTATGGTACTCATTTCAACTAATCTCGGACGGAAAGAAAGCCGAAGGTCAAAGACTATGGGTTGTAGTCGTTCTGTTTTTCTTCCATGCTCTTTTCTGGGCACTTTTCGAACAGGCTGGTAGTTCATTAATGTTATTTGCAGATAGATTCGTTGAACGTTACGATGTTCCAGCAGCTCAATTTGCCGCACTAAACGCATTATACATTATCCTGTTAGCTCCGGTATTCTCATGGATGTGGATTAAACTTAGAAAGGCCAAAAAAGAACCAAGTACACCAATGAAGTTTGTTTGGGGTTTGGCTCAATTGGCTATAGGTTATGCCCTATTAGTTGTTGGAGCAAATACCTTTGGAGTTAATGGCGATTTAGTACCTCTAGTATTTTTATTCTTGATGTACTTCTTCCATACAACGGGAGAACTTAGTTTGTCTCCAGTTGGTCTATCTATGGTCACCAAGTTGGCCGATGAAAAAATTGTTGGATTTGTTATGGGGGCATGGTTTCTATCCATATCCTTCGCTCATGAAATAGCAGGTCTACTCGCAAAACTTACGGCAATTGATCCTTCAGCAGAAGGTGCAGGAATAACAGCATTTACAGGTATGTATTGGACTTGGGGTGTACTCGTAGTTGGTGGAGCCTCCATTCTATTGATAGTTCTGGTACCCACACTAAGAAAATGGATGCACGGCATACACTAGTCGAAACAAAGGCACGGTCTTTGCGTAACAGGATTAAGACAAACGTATTTAAGAAAATAAGATGAAAAATTTATTGTTTTTATTAGTTCTAACACTAGCTTTCAGTGTTAACGCTCAAGAAAAAAGTAAGCTTGGGACTCAGGAAATTAATTGGATTACAATTGATGAAGCTCAAGAAGCTATGAAAAAAGAGCCTCGTAAAATTATGATGGATGTCTACACTAAATGGTGTGGTCCTTGTAAGATGATGATGAAGAATACCTTCACAAACACTGACTTGATTGAATATATCAACAAACATTACTACGCTGTGAAATTTGATGCTGAGTCAAAAGAAGATGTTACTTTTCGAGGCGAACCATATACCAACCCTGATTATGTTGAAGGTAAGGCTGGAAGAAATGGTGTTCATACCTTTTCAAGATTCATCGGTATTACTGCGTATCCATCATTAGTTTATATAGATGAGGAATTGAATTTACTAACGGTAGACAAAGGGTATAAAACTGCTCCAGATGTTGAGAAATTTCTACGATTCTTTAAGGAAGACATGCATTTAGTGGACAATCCTCAGGAAAAATGGCAAAATTACAACAAGACATTCGTCCCTACTTTTAAACAGTAGAAACAACAACACACCACTGTATTTGAAAGAAATCTTACCTTAAGATTTCTTTCTTTTTTCATTACCTTTACAAACCCTTAAAATTAGGAATTCAATTACTAAACTAAAGGGTCAAAACAATTACATAACCATTACTAATCCGTGCGTTAATATTGTATCGATATCCTCGGTTATATAATGTACGAATTGATTTAACAAAAAACACGAGAAAGAGATGAGCGATGTTGCTAAAATTCAGTTGGGAGACGAACATTATGAATTGCCTAT
>JBLIMR010000019.1:0-43680 GCA_047638815.1 Gammaproteobacteria bacterium | reverse complement strand
GTAAATAATGACTTACAAGGGGTAGAGCCAAATTCGCTTAACAACTTTGTTTTCTTCGATTTACATCTTGGGCATGTAACATGTTTTGGATCACCTGTCAGAAGGCTTTTATCTGCAGAAATTTGTTCTGGCGGAGCAATGCCGTAATCTTGTAATTTTTGTCGAGCTTCTACCGTTATCCAATCTGTTGTCCATGCAGGAGAAAGTTGTTTCTCAAGAATATAGTCCAACTCGTTTTCATCCAATTTTTTTCGAATCTCCTTATCTATATATTCAGTAGCCGGGCATCCAGAATATGTCGGTGTGATTTTAATGTGGTATTGACCTTCAAGAATAGAGACACTTCTAACGATCCCAAGTTCAACAATATTTAAAACTGGTATTTCAGGATCTGGAATATCAGATAATAGCTTAAATATGTCATCAACTTCTAGCCTCATATATGTTTGCAAAGATACCAATATTCATTGGCTAAAGTGAAGCGAAGAGTTGCAGTCATAGCAATCTTATTTTGGTGAAAATACATGGGCGACAATGTTTTTTTTACTGAGTATCTCTATATATCTTTGTTCTCAAGGAAAACAAATTCTCTAGTGATTACTGGAGAATCAAAATAAACAATTCAAAACCGATACAATGATCTTAAAAAGTATGCTCACTAGCATTGCTGTAATTGTCTGTATGACAGTCAGTTCTCAATACACTCTAAAGCTGGAATTAACTACGGACGATTACCCGGGAGAGACCAGTTGGTCGATCTTTAATGGATCGGATGAGATACTTTCTGGTGGACCGTATGCTGATGCTAATACGCTTATTGAGGACCAAATTGATGTTGCTGAAGGCGATTATGAATTCAGTATAGCAGATGAATTTGGGGATGGTATCTGCTGTGGATTCGGTGATGGAAGCTACGTTCTTTCTGAGTTAACATCGGGTTTTGTAATAAGCTCGGGTGGTGAGTTTGGCGAGGGGGAAACGATTTCATTCTCGCTTCCATATACACCACCGATTATGGGCTGTACTGATCCGGAAGCTATAAATTATAACCCAGATGCGGAGCAGGATGACGGGACTTGTGAGTACTTAGTAAGTCAGCTTGAGGTCACTCTTACGGAGGTCTCAGACGATTTTGATGATGTTGTTGATATTAGCCATGCGGGTGATAGTAGACTGTTTATCGTTGAGCAAGGGGGTACGATAAGAATAATGAATGATGATTATACTAGTAATGCAACGCCATTTTTGAACATTAATTCATTAACGAATGGTGGAGGAGAGCAAGGCCTATTGGGATTAGCATTTCACCCAGATTATGCTAATAATGGATTCTTTTATGTGAATTACACCAACAATTCAGGAGATACAAGGATCGCAAGATACACAGTTAGTGCTGGAGACCCAGATGTGGCCGATCCAAGCTCTGCGGTAATTGTATTGAGTCAATCTCAACCATACGGAAACCACAATGCTGGAGATTTAGCTTTCGGACCTGATGGATATTTATACATACCGTTGGGAGATGGAGGCTCTGGAGGAGATCCTCAAAATCGTTCTCAGAATCCTGCGACCATGTTAGGGAAAATGCTAAGAATTGATGTCGACTCGGGAGATTCATATGGTATTCCCGCGGATAATCCATTTGTTGATGTTACTTCAACATTGGATGAAATATGGGCAATAGGCCTTAGAAATACTTGGAGAATAAGCTTTGATGCGGAAACTGGAGATCTATGGATGGGTGATGTAGGACAGAATGTTTGGGAGGAAATTGATTTCGAACCAGCGGATAGCCCAGGTGGAGTAAATTATGGCTGGAGATGTACAGAAGGTCTTGTAGATTTTAATCAAACGCTTTGTGATGGAGCTTTGGTTATTGAAGATCCAGTTGCCGTTTATAATCATTCAGGAGGTGCTTGTTCAGTTACAGGCGGCTATATATACCGTGGTGCTGAGTTTCCTGGTATGGTTGGGAAATACTTCTATACAGACTATTGTAACGGTCAATTCGCATACTTGGAAGATGATGGTTTTGGTAATTGGGAAATTAACGAATTCTTAGGGCCACAAGGGTTTGGTTGGTCCACTTTCGGAGAGAACAACCAACAAGACATTTTTGTAGGTAACCTTAATGGTACTATATACAAACTAGAAGATGTATGCTCCGGATTTGAAATGGAAGTTACTGTTGCTGGCAATACGCTTACAGCAACACCAGCAGATTCATACATATGGTTATTGAACGGTGAAGTTATTGATGGTGCAACAGCTTCAACATACACTTATATGGAAGGAGGTACATACACAGTGATTGGTAATAACGGTAATGGATGTAGTGTAGAGTCTGAAGGAATCACAATAACAGGATTAGGAGAACTGGCAATAACCCCATTCACGATTTCACCAAATCCTACAGCTGATGTGTTAATGGTGACATTCAACGAAGATTTCACTGCGGAGGCCATTAATATTTATGATATGAAGGGTAGTCGATTGATGACAATCAGCAAGCTTTCACGAAATAATCGATTGGATGTAACGGAATTGAGTAATGGTGTATATGTTATTGAAGTGATAGGCGAGAATACTAGTGTTAAGTCTAGATTCTTAATTCAGCAATAAGCAGTTAAGTGCATTTCACGAATTGAAATGAGTTTAACCGACACTTGTCCAGTTCTTTACGGTCCTTGATGCAATTTCGGTTTTTTCATTGTGAAGCTGTTGAAAGTGAGTTAGAATTTATTGTGAATTTACTTTGTACTAAAGAGATAAATCACTTACTTTGCAAACTCAAAAAAAACGAGGATAGAAGATGTCACGTATATGTCAATTAACTGGTAAGAAAATGATGGTGGGGAACAATGTTTCTCATGCAAAGAATAGAACGAAAAGAACTTTTCAACCTAATCTCATCAAAAAAAGATTTTTCGTTCCTGAACAAAAGGAATGGGTTATTCTTAAAGTTTGTACTAAAGCTTTAAGAACCGTAAATAAAATTGGAATCTCCGAAGCAATGAAAAGAGCTAAGGTTAAAGGATTTTTAAAATAATATTATTTCTAAGGCAATAAGCTATGGCTAAGAAAAGAGGAAGTAGAATACAGGTAATACTTGAATGTACAGAACACAAAGAAAGTGGTCAAGCTGGTATGTCAAGATACGTTACAACGAAGAACAGAAAGAATACTCCAGACAGAATGGAAATTAAAAAGTACAATCCTGTCTTAAGAAAGTATACTATTCACAAAGAAATAAAATAATAAGATGGCAAAGAAAGTAGTCGCGACCCTTCAGACAGGAGGTAAAAATTACACGAAAGTGATCAAGATGGTTAAATCTCCAGTAACAGGGGGATATACCTTTAGGGAAGCCGTCATGCATAATGATAACGTAAAGAAGTTCTTGGCAGAATAGTTCTTTAAATAAAAAAATTACATGAAGGGTTTCTCTTGGTTCTGCCATAGGAACCCTTTTTTTATATAAAAAAATTACTATGGGCTTATTTGATGTCTTTTCGAAGAAGAAAAAGGAACAACTTGATAAGGGTCTAGAGAAAACAAAGTCAAGCGTTTTCTCCAAACTGACTAAGGCGATCGCTGGAAAGTCGAAGGTTGATGATGAGGTTTTGGATAACCTTGAAGAAGTACTGGTGACTTCCGATGTAGGAGTGACAACCACCTTAAGAATTATTGAGAAAATTGAAGAACGTGTCGCTAAGGATAAATACTTGGGCACGGAAGAATTAAACAAAATTCTCAAAGAAGAAATTGCCGCTTTGCTTGCGGAAAATCACAGTGAAAGTAACCTTCAGGCATTCAGTAAAACATTTGACACCAAACCTCATGTTATAATGGTTGTAGGTGTTAATGGCGTTGGTAAGACAACAACCATTGGTAAGATGGCCAATCAATTTAAAAAAGCGGGCAAGAGCGTTGTTCTTGGAGCAGCTGATACTTTTAGAGCTGCAGCTGTTGATCAATTACAAATATGGGCAGATAGAGTAGGAGTGCCGATGGTAACGCAAGGTATGGGTGCTGATCCAGCTTCTGTAGCATATGACACATTGGAATCTGCTTTGTCTCAAAATGCTGACGTTGTCATAATTGACACTGCCGGTCGTCTTCATAACAAGGTGAATCTGATGAATGAGCTATCCAAGATAAAAACTGTAATGCAAAAGTTAGTGCCCAACGCTCCAAGTGAGATTTTGCTGGTGCTGGATGGTAGTACAGGACAAAATGCTTTTGAACAAGCCAAACAGTTTTCACAAGCGACAGAGGTAAATGCTTTGGCCATTACTAAAATTGATGGTACAGCCAAAGGTGGCGTTGTGATCGGAATTTCTGATCAGTTTAAGATTCCCGTGAAATATATTGGAGTGGGCGAAGGGATTGATGATCTTCAACTATTCGACAATAAGGCATTTGTTGATTCGCTGTTTGATTAGGAGGTTAAACCTCCTTCTCAACAAATACAATTCCCAAGTCCTCCAATTCTTTAAGCACCGGTTCATATATGTCTTTGCGAGTTGGTAAAAACACACCTTTCATATTCATTTCACCACGAAGGATTAGTTTAGCCGCAATACCTATCGGAAACCCAACGGTCTTTGCCATTCCGGTGTATGTCTCATCCTCTCCAATAGCCACCATATGCGATTCCAATTGATGTGATTTTCCATTCACCTCATAGATGAATTGATGCCACATCACTATCATATCTTTATCACCATCATCCAAACTCAGTTTGCCTTCAAGAATTTTCTGTAAGGCTTGTGCCGGTGTCGCCTTCTTCAAGCCGATAAGATTGTTTTCAAATAATCCCAACCATTCAAGTTTCCTAAAGATTTCCCCGCCTTTCTCGATATTCATTCTCTCACACATTTTATCTTCCACCGACTTATCCAAATCGTAGGTCAAAAATGAGTTAAGGAAACCTCGATTGGTCAAAGTCGTTACCTCTTGCATCTCATAGGTATCATCAGTCATGCCCAATTGAACAAAGCAGTTCCAAGCGATAGAGTAGCCTTTCTTTCTAAGTGTTCCTCTATAGATAGTGTCAATACCTTCAAGACCATAAACCGATCTGTATTTTAATGAATCACGATTGGCATACCCTTCGAAATCCGAGTATCCTTCGATAGGAATGATTTCAGTCCGATTGAATAGATTGTTGTAAGCGATGTATTTATATCTTCCTTTACGAATATATTCTGCTGCTCCACCTTGCCCAGCAAGAACAACATTTCTAGGATTCCATGTAAACTTATAGTTCCAAGGATTGTTATCCGACTCTGGTGCCACAAGTCCTCCTGTGAATGATTTGAAGGAACGCATAATTCCACCCTTCCATTTTATATCATCAATAATTTTCATAGCTGACATATGATCAATGCCTGGGTCAAGACCCATTTCATTGAGTATGATAATGCCGGCATCCTTAGCCTCTTGATCCAAAGCGTTTATCTCATCGGTAACATATGAAGGCGTAATTATATCCTTTTTAAGTCGGATGCAATCGCGAACTACATCAATGTGAAATCTGGCAGGAAGCATCGAAACAATAAGATCGTGTTCCTGTATGGCTTTTTCTCTCTCATCCGAATTTAATGCATCAAAGGAACTCGCTTCACAATTCGGCAAACCTTCAACTCTATCTTTAGCCAGATTACTATCCCTATCAGTTACCGTGACAGTCCATCCTTCCTGAGTGGAGTGCTCGCCAAGATATTTTACTAAGGAACTACATGATCTACCTGCTCCAATGATCAATATTTTTTTCATTTCTGATGCTTGATTTTGTGATCGCAAAGAACCTTCTTTAAAAGGTAACTATCAAATAATATCGAAACATTATCAAGTCGTATTTGTCAAAAATATGGGAATGTGAAATGTCAGTAAAATCTTGTAAAATAGTTAGCTTTACAAAAAAGACGACAATGAGAGATTCGATTAAATATCTTTTGCTTGGACTTCTGCTTTTTCTCATGCAATCATGTGTGCTTGAAGAGAGAATTCATTTCGAAGAAGATCTTTCTGGGACATATGAAATATCTTTTGCCGTAGTATCTGATGGAGAAGAAGGGAATGAAGGTTTGTCAAAAGATTTCAATAATAATATTGACTCTTTGGCCTTAGCATTGTCGGGAATTGATGGCGTGAATCTCAATAGTCATGAGGTGAAATCGGATGGTTTTTCAATGTCGATGAATTTTAAAGATGTTATTTCTTTGAATAAAATAAGCGCTAAAGTATCAGATGATAAGCCAAGTGGATTGTTTGTTTTGGAAGATGATCGCCTGAAATTCTCAATGAAGCAAGGGGAGCCATTAAATAAAGAAGAGGAACAAACGGACAGATGGCTCAAACATAGGGTAGTTATTACCTTCGATAAAAAAATAAAACGTGCAAAACTGGATGGTTTTAAAAAGATAGACAAACACACATTAGTCTTTGATAGTGAAAAATTCACCGACAAAGAATCCATTTCATTCAGCATAAAATATAAAAAATAACTTGGAATATAAATACCTTTTTGAACCCTTAGATCTTGGATTCACTCAGTTGAAGAACAGGGTGCTTATGGGCTCCATGCATACCGGACTTGAAGAAGAAAAAGATGGCTACAATAAAATGGCGGCTTATTATTCTGAACGAGCACGGGGAGAAGTGGGACTCATTGTTACGGGAGGAATATCACCGAATCGCGCAGGAAGAACAGCCCCTGGAGCTGCTAAATTGAGCACATCAAAAGAAGCAGAAAAACATAAAGTGATAACAAATGCCGTGCATGATGCTGGAGGCAAGATTTGTATGCAAATCTTACATGCTGGACGCTACTCTTATCATCCTTTATTGGTAGCACCATCTCGTATAAAAGCGCCAATAACACCATTCTCGCCCTTCGCTTTATCGAAGAGAGCAGTGAAAGGTACAATCAAGGATTTCATAAAATCTGCAACCCTGGCCAAAGATGCGGGGTATGACGGAGTAGAGATTATGGGTTCTGAAGGATATTTGATCAATCAGTTTTTGGTTAACAAAACGAATCATCGGAAAGATGAATACGGAGGGTCGTATGATAACAGAAAACGTTTCGCACTAGAGATTACAAAGGGAATAAGAGAGGCGGTAGGGAAGGAGTTTATCATTATTTTTAGATTATCCATGTTGGATTTGGTGGAAGATGGTAGCTCTTTTGAAGAAATTAAGTCCTTGGCACTCGATCTTCAAAACGTGGGTGTTACTATCATCAATACCGGAATTGGTTGGCATGAGGCTCGTATTCCTACTATCGCAACGATGGTACCTCAAGCAGCATTTACGGAAATAAGCAAGGGAATAAAGGATATTATTGACATTCCAGTGATTACGACAAATAGGATCAACAATACCGAAGTAGCAGAAAAAGTTTTGTCACAGGGTCATGCTGATATGGTTTCGATGGCTAGGCCATTTTTAGCGGATGCTCATATCTTGTCAAAATCGAAAAGGGGTGAGGAACATTTAGTGAATACTTGTATCGCTTGTAATCAAGCATGTCTGGATCAGATATTTAATAGAAAAACAGCTACATGTCTTGTGAATCCACTGGCTTGTCGAGAAACAGAATATGTTTTGGACAAATCTAGCGCTGTTAAAAAAGTTGCAGTAGTAGGAGCGGGACCGGCAGGAATGTCTTGCGCACTGACGTTAGCTCAAAGAGGGCATGAAGTGGTGTTGTATGAATCCGAGAAGGAAATTGGCGGGCAATTCAACTTAGCGAAGGTCATTCATGGAAAGGAAGATTATGGCGAGACAGTTCGCTATTTCAGAGAGATGCTCAAGGAAGAAAAAGTGACGGTCAAAACAACAACTAAGTTTAAAGAAGAGCAGGCCCATGGTTATGATGAGATAGTATTAGCCGCAGGCATAGTGCCAAGAACTCCTGAAATTGAAGGGATCTCACATCCGTCAGTTGTAAATTATGTGGATGTATTAAAAGGCAAAGTCACAGTGGGAACAAAAGTTGCAATTTTAGGTACAGGAGGTATTGGTGTTGATGTGGCGTCACATTTGCTTCACTCGAAAAATGGAGAAGAGGTTGAAGGCTTTATGGAGTTTTGGGGAATAGGTGATACCAGTCAATTTCGTGGTGGACTTAAACCTGATCATGAAAGAAAATTTGATCGTGAAATAACTATGATGCAAAGATCTCACGGTAAAATTGGATCCAGATTAGGAAAAACAACGGGATGGGTACATCGTAGAACACTTAAGTTAAGTGGAGTGAAAGTTATCAATGGCGTTAAATATCAGAAGATAGATGATGAAGGCTTACATTATTTAGTGGATGGTATTCCGGCAATTCTAGAAGTAGAAACGATCATTGTCTGTGCTGGGCAAATAGCCAATGATCAGCATTTTGGAACTTTGTTAGAAAGAGCCAATGTCCATTTAATCGGAGGGATAAAAGATGCTTCAAGATTGAATGCGCAAAGGGCAATACGGGAAGGCTTCGAATTGGCATTAAACATTTAAATTATGTATTTTTGCTATCCTTCAGATATCAATCTTAGGCGAAAAATGATAAGCAAAAGGTTAGAAACTACTCCCACATTAGTCAGTTTAACTTGCCAAGAATGTAATTTTTTACATAGGTTTACATTATTGCGGATATGAAGATGCTATATGTATATATTGGTGGTGGAAAGACGCACTCTTCAGTGCAGGCCAAAATTATATCCAAAATTAGATTTTTCAATGACCACGGACTAGAAACCAAAGGAGCTTTCTTTAGTCGTTCGGTTGAGAACGATTTTGTTGTGAACGAGCAAATTACGCTCTATCCTGTTCGCAAGAGCAAGAAAAAGTACTTTCAAGGGATATACAATCAAAAGTCAGCAATTACAACTGCCGTTGACCACGTAAGGAGTTTTGAAAAAGATTATAATGTGATTTATGTACGTTATCCAGGTGCGTCTTATTGGCTGTACAAAGGCTTGAAAGATTTAGGTGATAAAATTGTTTTTGAACATAACACCAAAGAATTGGATGAAATCATTATGCGTTCTGAAGACAATCCCTTTGGTTGGAGTCCATCAAAACTTTTATCCTGGTTACAAGAAAATCGATATAAGACCTGGTCTGAAAGTAAGTGGGCACCAAAAATTCTCAAAAGAGTAAAGTTGGGATTGGCCAATACCAACGAAATAGTCAAATATCAAATTGATAGGGCTGATGGGAAATATCATTGTGAGTTGATCACAAATGGTGTTGACCTAAACAAAATTCCATTAAGAGACCCTATTGATTTTGATGGTGAAAATTTAACCTTGTTTCTAATGAGAGGAGCCAAAGGATATGTTCCATATGATGGAACGGATAGGTTACTTAATGGGATCGCACAATACAAGGGGAAGGTTAAAATCAAGTTGTACTTCATAGGCTCTTCCTTTGAGGAGGAATATAAAATGGTTGATGCATTAAATTTAAAAAGTCAAGTGTTTTTTACTGGAAAACTCATAGGTGATGAGCTAACAGAGTTATTGAAAACATGTCACATTAGCATTGGTACATTGGCGATACATAGAAAAAATCAAAGTGAAGGGTCTGTCCTGAGGGTTAATGAATCTCTGGCACGTGGAATACCTGTAATTGTCGCCTACGAGGATATGGAACTCAATAGCGATCCGGCCTTCGTTCCATTCTATTTAAAATTGCCAGCAAACGACTCTGTGATTGATGCGCAAGAGATTTGTGATTTTGCCCAAAGAGTATATAGTATTAAGGATAATCATATCTCAATTAGAGAATTAGCGAGGAAAAACATAGACTATTCAATTAAAATAAAACAGAGTATAGATTATATCAAAGCCAGCTTTAACTAAACCAATTTTATGGTTTTCCACTCTAATAATAGCGCAAGAATTTGAGCACGACATTCGTATCTGAGTTGAAAGAATCTGTTGTTCCCCATTTTTTGTAAAAACGTTCCGTCAATTCGATGAAGTAGTGGAATAACACCGTAGCTGAAAGATTTCGTGACAGAATTAATAAATGAATCATCAATAGAGGCGTCTGATAATGTGCTTTTGTGACTTGATTTCATTCTCCAAAGTGCAATGTCGAGAAGAATCTTTGCAAATGAATTTTCACAATCAGCATATAGCCTTTCAGTATCTTTTAGTAATTTGGTAATTACCGATTGGTCAAGGTCATAATAACCTGTCTCCACTAATTCTGAAACCTGATAAAGAATCACAGCGTCAAATGGATACCATGCATTTAGGCCCCATTTTTTGTCTAGATAATCGCCATTGAGGATGGATTTCTCTAAATACTTGATGCTTTCAATATCTTCCATGACCATGCCTAAATCATATTTCGCATTGAAAATTAAAACGTTCGTAATAACGCAAAAATCTAAATCAACATAAAGTGTATCAGTGCCAATCCATGTATTGTACGCTTGGAAATTTCTATAGATGTGTGGCCCACGATTTAACAATCGTTCTCGTTTGCAATTACTCAATCGTATTAGTTGATCTTTCGCATTTCTAGCATCGGTTTTCGAATGCGTTTTCGCTCGATAGGCTATTGCCGTATCATCTGCATCATCGGTAGGTTGAAATTGTTTGAATTTTGAAAGTAAAAATCCATTAGGGAAATACCCATCGGATCTATAAAAATTATATGTTACATCCCCAAATCTGTTTTTGTAATTTAAAAGGCCTTTTTCTCCCAACTCAATAATTTTAAGAGCAATATCCTTATTCGTCCTATCAAAATAGGGGAGGAGTTTGTTGAGGGTTAACAAAACAAAAGCGGTGAAATAGACGTTATCATCCGCTCTTCTATAGAATTTTACCAGCGCATGATATCTATAGGAAGGGAAAATTCCATCTGGAAAATCTTTAGGGAAACTATTTTGTAAAGCTAGAAGCTCCGCAAGAATAGTCTTTACTGTCATTGGGTAATTATTGCTTGCTTTTGCTTAGGTGCAATTCATGTCCCAATTTGTCCTTCTTTGTTTTAAGATATTTTTCATTATGTCGATTAGAAGGAATTTCAATAGAGACATTTTCAGTAATTTCAAGACCATAACCCATAATGCCACTTCTCTTTTTTGGATTATTCGATAGAAGTCTCATTTTAGTCACACCAAGATCACGCAGTATTTGGGCACCAATACCATAGTCTCGTTGATCACTGCTGAATCCCAGAGCAGCATTAGCTTCCACAGTATCCATGCCTTCTTCTTGTAATTTGTAGGCCTTCAGTTTATTAATCAATCCGATACCTCTTCCTTCTTGATTCATATATAAGACCACACCTTTGCCTTCTTTTTCTATTTGATCCATCGACTGCTTTAACTGCGGTCCACAATCACATCGACAGCTTCCAAAAATATCTCCAGTCATGCATGAAGAATGAACCCTAACTAAAATCGATTCATCTGGTTCCCATGTTCCCTTGATTAATGCCAAATGTTCTTGGTTTGTATCCTTCTGACGATAGGCCTGTAACTGGAAATCTCCATGGCTGGTAGGTAAATCTACCTTCACTACCCGTTCAATCAATGTGTCATGCTGAATTCTATAAGATATTAAATCTTGGATAGAGATAAGTTTAAGATCAAATTTTTCTGCAATTTTTCTCAACTCAGGCAACCTCGCCATCGTTCCATCCTCATTCATTATTTCCACAAGAACTCCTGCTGGTTTAAGCCCTGCCAATCGAGCAAGATCAGTTGCCGCTTCCGTATGCCCCGCTCTTCTTAAAACACCTTCTTTTTTTGCTCTTAACGGAAAAATATGTCCAGGTTTTCCTAAGATTACCGGATCTGTATTGGGATTAACTAGTGCTTTTATTGTTTTTGATCTATCGCTTGCAGAAATACCTGTGCTAGTTCCATCTCCAATAAGATCTACCGAAACGGTAAATGGAGTTTCAAATTGAGCGCTATTTCTCTTAACCATTAACTCAAGACCAAGTTCATCACATCGATCTTCTAGTAATGGAACACAAATCAATCCTCTACCGTGAGTCGCCATGAAATTGACTATTTCAGGCGTTACATTTTCAGCCGCGGTGATAAAGTCACCCTCATTTTCACGATCTTCATCATCAACAACAATTACCACTTTACCTTTTTGAATTTCTTCAATAGCTTCTGTTACACTGTCAAGTTTAATTTCCATACAAATAAGTCTTGCCGCAAAATTAGGCATTAATACCTTATTTCGATCATAAAAAGCTATGGAAAGGCCTTCAAATTAGGGTTAAGAATCGCAGTAGGGTAAAGATTTTAAAAGGCTAGAGCAAAACGAGAATACATTTAAGGCACAATAAGTATCGGGGGATGTGAATTTTAGTGTCACTGTATATCAAAATCAAGTCGATTGACAGATATGATTAATGCTCTTCAATGTTGGTTTCATCCATATGTGTAAAGGTTCAAATTCAGTTTTGTGACAGAAAATTTTTAAGGTAATAATTGGTCATAAAAAAACCCTCAAGCTCGCTAGGCGAGTTGAGGGTTTCAATAATTGATTGATTCAATTAGTTTACTTTTTCAGCAAGGTTAGATCCAGCTTTAAATCTTACTAGATTTTTAGCTTTGATTGTGATCTCTTTACCAGTTTGTGGGTTTCTTCCTTTTCTTTGTTTTCTTCTAGAAATAGAGAAAGATCCAAATCCGATTAAAGATAGCTTGTCACCTTTCTTAAGACATTTAGTCGTAGTAGTGATGAAAGAATCCAACGCTCTTTTTGCATCTGCTTTTGAGATTCCAGCATCTTGTGCCATCGACTCAACTAATTCAGTTTTGTTCATTTTGTAATTTTTAGTAATTAAATATATTTCTGTTTTGCTCTTACGAGCGAAACAAATATATAGGAATTCCCTTGCAAACAGGGGGTTCTGGGCGAAATAGCCCCGTTTTGTTGAAAATTAGTAGTGATTGTTAATAATTATGGCCTTTTTCAGCCATTTTCCGATCAATAATTCAGCCTTTATAAGGCTTTCAAGGCAGAATCTACTCGAAATCCTTGAAGAAAATCACTTGTTTTCATCCTCTTTTTACCTTCCAACTGCAAATCAAGGATGTTTAAACAGCCATCTTTTGTGCCAATAAGCATTCTTTTTTCCTCAGTGATTTTGATATCTCCATCTGATATAGTGATGTCATCAATAATTTCTGCAAAAAATATCTTCAAACTTTTTTTCACCTCTCCATTCATCATTTCAGTATAGGCCGTTGGGTAAGGTGAAAGTCCACGAATTTTATTATAAATAACCTCTGAAGGTAATGTCCAATCAATCTTGCAATCTTCTTTGAATATTTTTGGAGCTTTTCTAAAACTGGAGTTCCATTGCTGAACTATTGGGTTCACATCATCTAGGGCTATTTTATCTATAGTTTCAAGCAAGCATTCCGCGCCAATATGCATCATTGCATCATGAACCGAACCTGCAGTATCATTTTTCGAAATATTGATCTCCCTTTGTAAGAGTAATTCCCCGGTATCTATTTTTTCATTTATAAAGAAAGTACTCACTCCGGTTTTGTTATCGCCATTTATCACGGCCCAATTTATTGGAGCTGCTCCTCGGTAATCAGGTAAGAGTGAACCATGAAGATTAATAGTGCCCATTTTGGGCATGTCCCAAACGACTTTTGGCAACATTCTGAATGCCACAACTACAAATAAATCGGCATCCAATGATTTTAACGCTGCGTTGAATTCTTCGTCCTTAAGGTTTTTAGGTTGCAATATTAATATGTCTTGCTCCAAAGCATATTTTTTCACCGCACTTTGCCGCAATTTTTTTCCCCTCCCTGCAGGTTTGTCCACTGAAGTAATAACGGCCCTAACTTTATGCCCACTTTTATGAATTTTATCCAATGAGGCAACAGCAAAGTCTGGAGTGCCCATAAAAATAATGTCCAACGATTTTTTCATGCTACAAAGTAAGTGAAATCTCATAAGTCATTTGTCTTGTTTTTCTTATTCCTTTTTTGAAAAGAAAGAATTGCCTACTTTATTGGTCTGTATATTGGTATATCTTTGCATTGGTAAGCAAATGTGCATTTGTATTGAATCCGAATTAGACCAATTTGAAAAATTTGAGAATAGCATTATTAACGGATGGTATAAGCCCTATCGTAACAGGAGGGATGCAGAAGCATTCTTTTTATTTGGCTAAGTTTTTAGCCAAGAATAAAGTCAACGTTGACCTATATCATTGTGTTAAATCATCAGAGCCTTATGACCTTGAAAAAATATTTTCTAAGGACGAGCTTGAATATATAAATGAGTTAACTTTTAGTTTCCCAATCAGAGGATTCTTGCCTTTTCAGTATATAAGAAACTCCTTTCGTTACTCGGTAGATCTGTTGCTGAGGTATAAGAAATTGGAGGAGGCAGACTTTATCTATGCGCAAGGATTCACGGCATGGGCATTTTTTAACGAAAAAAAGAAGGGAAGAATAAAGGCTCCAATTGGTGTCAATTTTCATGGCCTCGAAATGTTTCAACATGCGGAAGGATGGAAATCTAAGTTAACGCAATACTTTTTTAAGAACCCTGTTCAGTACAATCTTCGAAATGCCGACTATTCGTATTCTTTAGGAGGTAAACTGACCGATATTCTAAGAAAATTTTGTTCTGAAGATCACATTAAGGAAATCTCAATTGGACTTGACAGTGAATGGGTTCGTAAAAGTGAAATTCCTAAAAGAGCAAAATCTGGAATGACCAGGTTTGTTTTTATTGGAAGGTATGAAAGGCGAAAGGGAATAGAAGAACTTAATCGGGTGATTGAGAGAATCAATGATGATAGATTTCATATTGATTTTATAGGACCCGTCCCAGCTGATAAACAACTATCTGATGATAATGTTGCGTATCATGGTTTGATAAAAGAAGAAGACAAGCTACAGTCAATTCTTGATGAAGCGGATGTCCTTATCTGTCCATCTTGGGCCGAGGGAATGCCAACCGTAATATTAGAGGCAATGTCTCGTGGATTAGCAATTATAGCAACAGATGTAGGAGCAGTATCCATTGAAGTGGGGAAGGAGAACGGCTGGCTTATTGAGCCTGGGGATGAGAAAGGGTTGGAAGTGGCGGTTCGTGAAGCGTTAGATTCCTCAGATGAAACATTACTTCTTAAAAAGAGAATGTCTCTAAATAAGATTGAGAGAAATTTTTTGTGGACTCGGGTGATTGATAAGACTATAACTCACTTTAAAGAAAGTATTACTGAGTGATTGACTATATCCGAAATAACACCCAAGTTCTGTTGACATTAATAGTTTGGACCATTTGTGGTATGTTTTTTTGGCAGTCACTACTTCTATTGATTCCAATGACTATTGTATTGTTTTTAAAGCAGGACATGTACATTGAAATTTTTATCGGATTTTGGTTTATTCTTATTCTTTCTGATAGTTTTTTGCCCGCTTTGAAATTCGCAAAGAATATGAAGGTGATATATATGCTTCTTTTAGCGCTAATGGTGTTCACAAGGAGGCATGACCTAATTAAAGGTAAGAATCCGATATTGACCATGTTTTTGCCTTTTTTCTTACTTGCTTTTATATCTATTCTGAAATCTCCGGAACCTATAATTAGTTTTCAAAAGACACTGTCTTATTTTTTGCTTTTCCTTATTATTCCAATCTTGGTAAACTATTTCATCAAACTCAATGAACGTGAGTTTTATAGAAAAATAGTTTTTTTCGGCACTTTTCTTTTGTTGGTGGGATTGCTATTTAAATATACAGGAGCAGACTGGGTTTATCTTGCGGGTCGATTTCGTGGATTGCTTGGGAACCCAAATGGCTTGGGATTATTTTCGGCTCTAATTTTCATTATTTTTCAAGTTGTTGCTTTTTTACGTCCTGACTGTTTTAATAAAAATGAGAAAATCACCATTATAGCAATTATCCTTTTTAATGTGATACTTTGCCAATCTAGAACAGCCCTTTTCATGATTTTTATTTATCTATTGTTCAGTAGGCTATATCGCATATCTCCGTTGATTGGCTTTGTTGTTTTAGTAGTTTCATTGGCTGCATATCAGACTATTTTTTCATTCTTGCCAGAGATAATAGCAGCATTGGAACTAGAGGAGTTTATGAGAATTGAAACCTTGGAAAGTGGGTCAGGAAGATATATAGCTTGGGAATTTGCTTGGAAAAATATTAAAGAACATTTTTTCTTCGGTAATGGCTTTAGTTATACCGAGTATATTTTTAAAGAAAATTATTATATTCTCAGTAGACTTGGCCATGAAGGTAATGCACATAATTCATACCTAACGATTTGGTTAGATACAGGGTTAACAGGTTTGGTAACGTTTGTAACTCCACTTGTAGTGCTGATATTATCGGCATCAAAGAAAACTTCAGTAGCAATGCCGTTTTTCTTTGCGGTTATGTTCTCTACCTATTTTGAATCTTGGTTAACAGCCAGTCTCAATCCATTTACTATCGTTTTCTTAGTTGTTTTATCCATAATAACGTCCTCAGAAAGGAGCACGGAAACGGATCTGTCACCCATAAATCTAGAAACATCAATTGCAAGCTAAAACAATAGTATTTCTATATTCAGAAATGGCAGGTTATCTTATTTCCAATCTGAAATCATTGGTGTCCAAAGGATATGATGTCGTCATTTATCATTGGCCTGTGAATGTAGAAGCCCCTTTTATTTTTGAAGAAGTTAAAGGGGTGACATATAAAGATAGGTCACTTTTTACGAAGGAAAAATTACAGAATGATCTTTTTGAACTTCAACCGAAAGCAATTATTTGTAGTGGATGGATGGACAAAGGATATCTCAGAGTGATAAAAAGCTTCAAAAAAAAGATTCCCACCATTATAGCACTTGATAATCATTGGACAGGTAGTATAAAGCAAAGACTGATGCAAGTTGCCAGCCCCCTTATATTAAAAAGAATCTTTAATTATGCGTGGGTAGCAGGAGAGCCACAAGCGTTATATGCGAGAAAATTGGGTTTTTCAGGGCAAGCTCTATTGGATGGATTTTACTCTGCGGACATCTCCTTTTTCACGCAGCAATATGAACAGAACAAGGAAGCCAAGAAGGTGTCATTTCCGAAGGTCTTTCTTTTTGTTGGGCGATACATAAAACAAAAGGGGATATACGAAATGTGGGATGCCTTTATTGCATTAAAAAAGGAGCATCCAAACGATTGGAAGCTCTGGTGCGCTGGAGCGGGGGATGACTTTGATAAAAGGATAGAACATCCTGATATCAAGCATTTTGGATTTGTACAGCCTAGTGAAATGGCCAGGATTATACGCCAATCAGGAGTATTTATATTACCAAGTCATTTTGAGCCATGGGGGGTAGTAGTGCATGAGTTCGCGTCAGCTGGCATGCCCTTATTGTTGAGTGAGGAAATTGGATCCGCATCTGCCTTTTTAAAAGCTGGTGAAAATGGAGAATTATTTAGAGCTAAAAGTGTAGATGAGATAAAAAACGTGATGATCAAAACAATGTCCACATCCAATGATGAACTTAATCTTATGAGTGAGAAAAGTCAGAAGTTATCAGACTGGATCGATTCAGATAAATGGTGTGAAAAATTAATAAATTTGTTATAGATTTATTAGTACATTCATTTTCAGATTTTTTAACATATGAATAAAATATTAGTGACAGGTGGGGCTGGATTTATTGCTAGTGAATTGGCAATTCGAATAGCGCAAGATTATAACAATGATGTATATGTTGTCGATAGCTTGATAACCGGACATGTGGATAATTTGCCATTGGAGGTTTATGATAACCTTCACTTTATAAAGGCTGATGTTTGCAACCGGGATGAGATTTCGTCCATCTTTTATAGCCATCATTTCGATTATGTATTTCACTATGCTGCACTAGTAGGTGTCAAAAGAACTCAGGAGAATCCCGTGGGAGTTTTAAGAGACATTGAAGGAATCAAGAATATTCTTAACCTTTCGAAGTATGGTAATGTGAAAAGGGTTTTTTATGCATCTTCTTCTGAAGTTTATGGAGAACCAGTAGAGTTTCCACAAAACGAGGAAACGACACCGCTTAACTCAAAGGTGCCTTATGCAATTGTGAAAAATGTGGGCGAAGCATTTTTCAGATCATATAAAAAAGAATTTGAATTAGACTATACCATTTTCAGATTCTTCAATACCTATGGATCTAAGCAGAGCGAGAATTTTGTTATCTCAAAGTTTTTGGCCAAAGCCAAAAGTAATTCTGACTTAACGATATATGGTGATGGTAGTCAAAGTCGAACGTTTTGTTATATAGAAGACAATATTGAGGCTACCTATAAAACATTCAGTGAGAATCTTCATGTTAACGACACTGTCAATATTGGTTCAACCATAGAGTATAGTATGCTTGAACTGGCGAATATTATTATTCAAATGACCAATTCTAATTCCAAAATTACTTTTTTACCAGCTTTACCAGAGGGTGACATGAATAGAAGGTTGCCAGACAATAGTAAAATGTGCAAATTACTGGGTCGATCGCCAATATCACTCTCGGATGGATTAAAGAAAATGATGGAATTAAAACTCGTTAAATCAGAATAAATAAATGTGTGGAATTGCTGGTCTGTATGGGCTTGAAGGAGTAAATAATCCGGAGGGGATTGTTGCTCGAATGAATGATTTGATATCACATCGTGGTCCGGATTCAGATGGTTTATTTAGCTATGGCAATGTAGTACTGGGACATAGAAGATTGTCCATTATTGACCTTTCGGAAGAAGCGAATCAGCCATTTCATAATCATAATGGCAGATATACCATAGTCTTCAACGGTGAGGTTTATAATTTTCAAGAAATAAAAAGTCGGCTTAAGGACTATCAATTTAAAACGAAATGTGATACGGAAGTAGTTCTTGCTGCGTATGAGATGTTCGGAGTGGATTGCTTTGAAATGTTCAATGGCATGTTTGCACTCGCAATTTGGGATAAGCAGACCGAAGAACTAATAATTGCGCGAGATCGGATGGGGATCAAACCTCTCTATTATTATATAAAAGATCAGACGATCATGTTTGCCTCTGAAATAAGAGCAATAATGCACTCTGGTTTTATGAAAGCAGAGTTAGATCAAAGTGGGCTAGTTGATTATATGCGCTATCAGACGGTGCATGCCCCAAACACTATCATCAAGGATGTGAAAATGCTAATGCCGGGAAGCCTAATGCGAATTTCGGATAGTGAGTTTAGCCATGAGGTTTACTGGGATAGTAGAGCAGATTACAAGAAAAATGATGATTCGGATCCTGAGAAAATAAAGAAAAACATCCATGACACACTCTTTAATGCAGTTTCTTTAAGAACCATTTCCGATGTTCCATATGGAGCCTTTCTGTCAGGAGGAATTGACTCTAGTGCCATCGTTGGCATGATGTCTAAGATGAGCGATATTCAGATAAATACATTTTCTGTTGTATTTGATGAAGCTGAATTTTCGGAAGCTGTTTATGCTAGACAAGTTTCCGAGTTATTTGGAACTGTTCATAGAGAGATTCCTGTTACACCAACTGATTTCCTTGAATTACTGCCAGATGCACTTGATGCAATGGATCATCCAAGTGGTGATGGACCCAATACTTATGTGGTTTCTAAAGTTACCAAGGAGGCTGGTGTTACAATGGCTCTTTCAGGTCTTGGAGGAGATGAACTATTTGCTGGATATGATCTTTTTAAAAGGTGTGCTTCTCTCTCAGACAAAAGATGGCTCATGAGTTTTCCACCAGCATTCAGGAAACCTGTCGGTAGAATATATAAAACTTTGAAGCCAGGGATTTCATCGGATAAAGTGGACGCTGTACTCAACTTGGATTACCTAGATTTGGAATATATTTACCCGCTCATGAGGCAAGTTTTACTAGATGATAGAATAAAATCAATTACGGGAAATAAGAATCTACCGGAGAATGAAGTATTCAGAATTGCTCAGGGTGCAGACCATACGAACATTGGGTTTGAAATGCCATATTTGAGCCGAATATCTTATATGGAATTCAATAGTTATATGCAGAATATTCTTTTGAGAGATTCCGATCAAATGAGTATGGCGCATGCATTGGAAATTCGGGTCCCTTTTCTAGATCATAATATAGTGGAATACGTATTGGGAATCGGAGATAAACTAAAATACCCTAGCAGTCCAAAAAAGTTATTGATAGAATCCTTAGATGGTTTGCTGCCGGATAATATTGTGAATAGACCAAAGATGGGTTTTACTTTTCCATGGGCTCATTGGATGAAAAATGATTTAAAGGATTTTTGTGCGACTAATATTGAAACTTTAAAGCAGCGTTCATACATTAATGCAGCATCAATTGATAAGTTATGGAATCAATTTCTCTCTGGTGATCCTAGAGTAACCTGGTCTAGATTATGGTATCTTATTGTTCTAGAAAATTGGATAAAAAAGAATGATGTTAAGACCTAAAGTTCTTGTTTTTATCGATTGGTTCCTACCTGGCTATAAAGCTGGAGGGCCTATACGTTCTTGTGTAAATATGATGAACCATCTTGATGATCATAACTTCTATGTAGTTTGTGGAGATAGAGATTACATGGACACAAAGGAGTATGAAGGGATCACTTTTGATAAATGGAATGAATTAAGTCCTAATATTAATGTGAAGTATCTTTCATTAGAAAAACAAACCAAAGAGACATACAAGGACATTATTGAAGAGGGGCAATACGACCATATTTATATCAATGGTATTTATTCCAAACGATTCTCAATACTTCCTTTGCAAGTCGCAAGAAAACACTCTTATCCAATTACAGTTTCGGTGCGTGGTATGCTAAAAGATAGTGCCATAGCCGTAAAGAAAATTAAAAAGACTCTCTTTTTGAGATATGCCAGGTATACTGGGTTATACAAGAATGTGACTTTTCATGTTACGAACAATCTAGAAAAAATTGATGTTGAGAAGAGGATTTCTAAGAATGTACTAACGATAGTGGCACCAAACTTACCGAAGAAGGTTGTCTTTCAAGGGAATGTGCCTCCGAAAAAGTCGGTAGGCAGTTTGAGAATATTATCCTTGGCACGTATTGCACCTGAAAAAAACTTGCTTTTCGCCCTTCAAACGTTAAGTAATATTGATCCTGACATTAAAGTTGATTTTGACATATATGGTAGTAAGTATGATAGGAATTATTGGAACGACTGTGAAGCCGTAATTTCTGATCTAGGAGAAAATATTACCGTGATTTACAAGGGAGTCCTTCATCCAAATGTCATAGAAAAAACCACTCAACAATATAATTTGATGTTTTTACCTACGAGAGGGGAGAATTTTGGTCACGTAATTATTGAGAGTCTGATAAGTGGTATTCCTGTATTAATTTCTGATCAGACACCATGGAATCACATCAAAGAAATAGGTGTTGGGTTCGTTGAATCATTGACAAATCAAGGTGCATTTGTAGAGGTGATTAATCGATTAGGCAAGGAGGATCAAAAGTGGATGAATGAGATTAATGAGGCTTGTTTCTTATTTTCTAAAAAATATACTCAAGATCCAGCTGCCATTGCTCTTAATAAAAATCTATTTTTGCCACATGAGTGAGACAGATTTGTCATCCTTTGATAACAGTTGGTATAAGCCAGGCTCTAGAGTTAAAATTGGGCTCTGGTACTATGTCAATCTGTTGTTTTTCAAATCCTCATGGCTTCCAATATCAAGTCTGAAAATATCACTATTGAGAATGTTTGGTGGTAATATTGGGGCAAATGTGGTTATAAAACCAGCAGTGAGTATAAAATATCCTTGGAAGTTAAGCATTGGGGAGAACACTTGGATTGGAGAAAATGTTTGGATCGATAATTTGGATACTGTGACAATTGGCAGCAATTGTTGTATATCTCAAGGGGCATTGTTATTGTGTGGTAATCACAACTATAAGAAAACAAGCTTTGACCTATCGACCAAACCCATTACCATAGAAAATGGAGCATGGATAGGCGCTAAATCAATAATTTCTGGAGGGGTAACAGTTGGGAGTCATGCTGTGTTAGCTATTGGATCTATAACAAATAAAGATCTTGATCCATACACCGTATATTCAGGATCACCTGCCCAATTAGTGAGAAAGCGTATTATTAGTTGAGAATATTGAATGATATGATACTTTCAGAAAACCCAAAAATATCTATCATCACGGTAAGTTACAATAGTGCAGAGACTATTGAAGACACCATTAGATCAGTTCTCGCACAGGATTATAGCAATATCCAATACATCATCATTGATGGTGGCTCTGTAGATGGAACCATGGATATTGTTGAACGATATAAGAAGGATATCGACATTTTAGTTTCCGAACCTGATAAAGGGATATACGATGCCATGAATAAAGGGATTGATAATGCCTCAGGGGACATTGTAGGAATTCTTAATTCTGATGACCTCTACGCGCACAAAAAGGTTATATCAAGAGTCGCAAAAAAGATGTCCGAGAACAATGCTAAGGCATTATATGCTGACTTGTTATATGTAGACCGTATAAACTTGAATAAGGTGAAACGCTGCTGGGTTTCTGGCCCATTTAGTGTGAGAAGTTTTATGCGAGGATGGATGCCGCCACACCCAACTTTCTTCACGCTTAAAACTTGCTACGACCATTATGGCAAATATAATTTAAGGCTAAAGTCTGCAGCGGACTATGAATTGATGCTGAGATTTCTTTATAAAAATAAAATCGTTCCCGCATATCTTCCTGAAGTAATCATAAAGATGAGAGTAGGAGGGCAGAGTAATGAATCCATTACTAATAGATTAAAGGCCAATCAGGAGGACAAAGAGGCATGGACTATGAATGGCCTTAAGCCAGCTTGGTACACTTTGAAAATGAAACCTATCCGGAAGATTTCTCAGTTCTTTAAGAAACCAAAAAAAGGAGCCTAAGCCCCTTTTTTCATATTTTCTTTTTGCAAAATGATTAGAACTTAGCTCTTGATTTCTTGGAGCTTGATATTCTTTTGTTCTTTCTTAATCTGCTTTTATATCTTGACCTCTTATTAAACTTTTTTGCAAACCTACTGTTGGCTGGCAGTACATGGCCATAAGAAACAGTCATAAACATATAGCCATCGTCATTACCATCGATTCCTCTTGGGTTTCTTTTGTTGCCAGAGAGTAAAAACTGATCTGATGAATAACCATAATTGTAATACTCAGATCCATTACTGCCAAACGCTTCTGCTGCAATTGCTTCAGAAGATTGATTTGAAAGGTTTATCGCCAACTCCGCAGTAGCGTTTATCGGCAACCCAGCGGCAGCTTCATTAGGAGAATGTATGTCGATTAATTCATCTTCAGTTGCATAACTTGAGCTTATATCATCAAGGTAGTCCGTAAAGGTAGTGCGATATCCAAACTCCCAGGAGAATCTATGTTTTCTCAAATGTGTGAAGTAGAATCCAAATCCCATTGGAATTGTCATCGCAAACTTACTATATTCCTTTGTTTGGGCCTCCGTCCTCAAAGGACGTAAATCATGCCATTCTTCGTTAAATCTGCCTTGTGGATTATGATGAAATACGCCAATCCCAGCAAAAGCGTATAGTTTGAAGTCTGGGTTGTAATATCCCTTACCACCAACATCATTGTCCGCAAATAGGCTGTACTCACCTCTCACGGCAACTTCTTTAATTTCATTTCTGAAGTTTAGATTTCTTCCTCTACGTGGAGCGTATATTGAGTTTGCATCCCACCCCTCAATTCGACCTTGCATGTATGTTGCAGAAACAGAAATGGTTCTTGAAAATTGCGCTCTATAATATCCTCCGATTGCATATCTCGTTTCAGAGATCTTGATGTCTTGAAAAAAGTCTCTTCTGGGCTCATCTAAACCACCAATGTCACCCAAGTAATTCATGGATCCTATTGATATACCCCAATCAAAGCGATACTGAGAATTTGCATCTGTAAAAGCAATCATCAATAAAAACAAAAAGACTAGTCTTTTCATGTTATTCATTTTTAGTGTTTAGTCTTGTAAAATTACTTAACTTATACACAGATGGTCTGTGCATCAATTTAATTGCTTACGCAGTATTGTTGAAAAAAGTTACGTTTAAACCATTGAAAATCAATCTCGTTAAGGTTATTAAGAATTTGGTTTATTCACAAGATATTAACATCTTTACTTACATGAATAAAATCAATCAATTGCTTGGTATTCAGTACCCGATTATTCAAGGTGGCATGATTTGGAACTCAGGTTGGAAGTTGGCTAGTGCAGTCTCAAATCAAGGCGGTTTGGGTCTAATCGGAGCGGGTTCGATGTATCCTGATGTACTTATCGAACACATCGATCAGTGTAAAGAAGCAACATCTAAGAATTTTGGTGTTAACATTCCACTCTTATATCCCCAGGTGGATGATCTTATTCAAATCATTATTGATAAGAAAGTGCCAGTGGTATTCAGTTCAGCTGGAAATCCTAAAAAATACACACAACACCTTAAAGACAATGGCATTAAGGTTGTTCATGTGGTGTCAAGCTTGAAGTTTGCATTAAAGGCCGAAGCGGCTGGAGTCGATGCCGTGGTCGCTGAAGGTTTTGAGGCTGGTGGACACAATGGACGAGAGGAAACAACAACCATGTGCCTCATTCCTATGATTGCTGATAAGGTTAATATACCATTGATTTCTGCAGGTGGAATTGCCTCGGGTAGATCCATGTTGGCAGCAATGAACCTTGGTGCTGATGCCGTTCAGATTGGTAGTCTATTTGCAGCATCACATGAATCCTCATCTCATAATAATTTTAAAGAAAGAATTAAAGAGGCAAAAGAGGGCGGCACATCATTGACACTGAAAGAGTTGACGCCAGTTAGGTTGATGGCTTCCTCATTTTTGGATAAGGTGAATGAGGCGTATGCTAAAGATGCATCAACCGAAGAATTAAAAGAATTATTGGGTAGAGGTAGGGCCAAAAAAGGAATGTTTGAGGGAGATATGGAAGAGGGTGAATTGGAGATAGGGCAGGTCTCAGCTCAGATAAATGACATTAGAAGCATAGAGGAAATTTTTTCAAACTTAATTAGTGAATATTATTTAGCTCTTAAAAGGCAACAAATTGATAGTTCCTTCGTCTTCTAAGTATAATATTCATTAACAACTCAAATTCAAGTAAATTTGCTTGTATTATGAAAGGTAGAATAGTAGCAACCATATTTCTCATATTCTTTAGTGTAAACTTATCCTCTCAGGATGAATTAGCACCTATACTGGAATGTGTTGAGCATCTTCCTAATAATAATATTAGACTAAAATGGTCGCAGCCTGACTATGTAAATATTCAAAATAATTTCCCGGGATGTCCTACAGTTGAATACAAGGTTTTTAGAGCAAATGCTTTGGACGGAGCATTTGGAGATATTGGGACCATAACTCATGATCAAGATGTGACTTCACCGCCAGTTTTTTTTGAAGATACGGATGCCCAAGCAGACCAGGTTAAAAGGTACTACTACATTGAATTACGGTATTTTGGGTCTTGTGATATTGTAAATTCGAATATCGTAGGGAGCATGTTTTTAACATTGGCGGGAGGGCCAACGACCATTCAAAATACAGTTGATTTATCATGGAATTCAGAGAATCTTACTTTTGGGCCAGAGATCAATATTGAAGAAAATGTAAATAATACTGGATGGGTAACGGTTTATTCTGATGATATCACTGCAGATTCATACTCTAGAAAGAATGAGCATTGTTCATACCCAGATCCCAGTATACCAATATCATATCGTTTAAGAATAGATAGTCCAAATTGTTTAGATCCAATTTATTCTAATGTTGAAAATGGTCTTTTTAAGGATAATCTTGCACCAGAATTACCATTCATTCAGACCGTATCAGTTGATTGTTTTTCTGGACGTACAGCAATCTACTGGGACTCCAGTACTTCAAATGATGTTGATGGGTATCATATCCAAAATGAGGGCTTCGGTACTGTTCAGACGCTCTCTGATGGAAATCTAAATTTAGTCTTAATAAATTCTCCTTTTGCTACTGATCCAGAACTTGGACCTGCTGCATATATGGTAGTCCCCTTTGATGATTGTTTGCAAGCTAATGGCACACCAAATACGACAGGAGCTGACATTAATGAATTGACTTCAACCATTTGGTTACAAGGTGGTTATGTTGAATGTGAAAGGAAGATAGAGTTGAATTGGACACCTTATACGGGATGGGATGCTGGCGTTCAGCAATATTTGGTTAAAAGAATATTGGATGATGGAACCGTTCAAATCTTGGAGAGCTTGCCTAGTTCAATAACAAGCTATGATGTAGAGAATGTTGAAGAAAATGTAATTTATAATTTGGTGGTCACTGCTACACCTGTAGACGATCAGTTAATTGAATTTGACTCTTGGTCCAATAAATATTCCGCTTTCACAGATTACCATGAAGTTGCTCAAATATATGATATAGAGTTGGTTACTGTTGTTAGTGAAAGTGAAACTCGAATAAATTTCTCTGTTGATGAAGCCGTCACTGGTCAGAGCTATAGACTAGAAAAATTAGACAATTTCGGTGATACTTTTGAAAGTTTAATTACGGTTTCTCAAGATTTAGCTATTGATGGGATCATTATTTATTCTGACTATGATGTCAATAATGATCTAAAAGGTGATGATTACAGGCTTGTAGCTATTGATAAATGTGAAAATGATGTTGGAATATCAGAAGTAAGTAACTCAATACATCTTGAAGTATTTGCAAACGATGGCGATATTGAAAATATCTTAACATGGAACGAATACCAAAAGTGGGATTTTGGAGTAGGATATCATAAAGTGTATTTTAGCAGCTCGGAGCAAATGCCTTTTGAGGTCAAGTATAATATATTTGATCCACAAGAGACCTTCAAGTTGGATAATGTTAGTGAACTTCTCCAGTCTGAGTCGAAATTTTGCTATCGAGTAGATGCTCTCTCGGGTGATGGTGGCTCTAAAATAAGCCAGTCAAATATTAAGTGTGTTACCCAGTCCCCGCTATTTTATCTACCCAACGCAATGGTGTTAAATGGGCAGAATAGAGTGTGGAAGCCAGAAGGAGGATTTATCGATTTTGAATCCTATGAATTGGCAATTTACGATAGATGGGGAACCTTACTTTTTCAGACCAAAGATTTCTTCGAAGGTTGGGATGGGAGGTATGGTGGCAAGCAGGTGAGAGAAGGTGTTTATGCCTATTTTATCAAGTATCGAGAGGGAGATGGCAAGGAGCAGTATAGATCAGGTGCCCTAACGGTACTACAAGCATACTAGGTTACATCTTTATAAGTTTCGTTGATCCAAAAGTATTTCTTCCAATCAATTGAACACTGTAAATCCCTTTTGAGTATTGTGAAATGTCAATTTCTGTAGCTCTCCCAATAAATAGCATATTTTCTATCACTCTGCCAAGTCTATCAAATATCATCACGTGATATTCGTCAGAAACTTTTGTGTTTACTGAAATCTGATTGTTTGCAGGGTTGGGATACATCGATAATTCGATTTCATTAAGCTCTAGGATATTTGTGGTTTGATTTAGCAGTGCCAAGGCATCAAGATCAAATCCAGAGCTTTCAAAGGGTGTTGGGTACGGATCATTAATTACAGTTCCATAAGCATCATAGGATACATTAGGTCCATCAATATTTCCAATAACATCAACTATGCGAATTGCGATGACATTGTCAATCACTAGGGCATTAAGTCCAGCCATATCCTCAAGGTCAAAGGGAGTGCCATATTCTGCCCGGTATTTACCTGCTAGATTATGAATCATAGTCGGATCAGTTTCTCCAAATGAATTAACTTGTACAGTATCTTGCGTTAATGAGGTTGAGGGAAATCTCCAAAAGCTCACCCCATCATTACTCAGCTCCACGTGAGCAAACTCTAGAAAGGTATCACTAAAAGAGTTTTCAAACACAGCGAAATCAGGTCCAGGGCCATTAATAAGAGGTTCATCAAAATAATATGTGGCAGAACCTCCATCACCTAAACTTACTACAAGATTATCAGCATAACCCGCTGCGTCAATATCACTCCCGAAGCTAGCGTAGCCTAATGCTTGGTCGTTAATATCCATATAACCAACATTTATTTCCACATTCTCAGCCCATGATACAATCAAGGAGCTGTCTCGATGAATTGCCGTAGATCCATCCAGGTTTGCACTTGGTGCATAAGGCCCATCTTGTGCTAATAAAGGAATCTGCGATAGGCTCATCAACAATATGCTTATAATGATCTCTTTCATCTCTATAGTTTGACGATTTTTTTGGATGTAATGTAACTGTCAGTTTGCAATCTTAATACGTAAGATCCACTCTCAAGAGTACTTAAGTCAATCAATTTATTGATGTTTGAGCGATCTATTGTCATTACGATCTTACCATAATTATCAAACACCTCTATTAGATTAAGACTCTCGATATCAGTTGAAACACGAATGTCTGTCTGGAATGGATTGGGATAAATATCGAAATTACTATCAGCATATTCACTTAAACTCAAAATGACGTTTGTTGGAATTCCTGGAGGAGTGGCAGGATCAAAGTTTGTATAGGAACAACCAAACCACTGACCATTTAGAATGACTTCATCTAAACCAGTATTAAGATACCAACCACCAATATTCTCACCGGACCAAGTTGCCCAATAATTTGGATTACCAGCAAGTCCTTCATGATCGGAATATATTATATCATTCAAGAATCCAGATCCAATATTGACATCCGCGTCTTCAAAAGCATCTTCAAAAGCAATAAGGGCTTCATTCCCTGTGGTTTGACCACTAAATAAAAATCCAAAAGAAATAGATTCATTGTCCAAACCATCATTGAAATCAATAACGACAGCACACGAATCAAGACCAATACCCAACCAAGTCTCAATATCAGAGAAAGTATATGATTGACCGTTTACTGCAGGCAGTGGGATAAAAGGTCTTGGAGGTTCCCAAACGTCATAAGTGCACCCGAACCAGCTACCATCAATAAGTTCTTCACTGATTCCTGTATTTAACGTCCAATTCGTAAGATTTGTCCCACTAAAAGTGCCCCAGTAATGAGGGGCCCCAGCCAAACCAACATGATCGATATATTCAATGTCATTTAAAAAACCACCATCAAGATTAATCTCCAAATTCTCATCGGCAGTATTAATAGCCTCAAGCATTTCTTGGGCATTACTCGTGCCGTTAAACCTATAACCCCAAGCATATCTTACGGGAATTCCATAATTCCAGTCATCAATAAAGTCCAATAATAGAACCGCTTCATTTTCCCCATCACCAACCCAAAAGATAATATCTGATGTGTCAAACCAAGTTGAACTATAGGCGCTGATTGGCGCTGATGGAGCAATCGCTGGATCCAAATCAGAATATGAACAACCAAAAATAGAACCATTGCTCAATACTTCACTCAACCCAGAATTTATACTCCAGTCATCAGCGTAACTCCATGTTTGCCAAAAATTCGGTGCTCCGACTATCCCTGAGTGACTGTTGTAATTTATATCGGTTAAAAAACCAGATCCCATTGCGATATCTAGAACTGGTTCTGAATCAGATATCGCAGCAAGCATATCAGCAGCAGGCAGATTCATACTGGCGTCAAATAGATATCCAAATGAATAACATGGGTCGGCTGATGCGTCTATGAAATCTATAACCAAAAGAGCAGAGTCGGGGCCACTGCCGACCCAATAATCCGCACTGCTAAGGTTGATTTGTGAGAAAAAAGAATTTGAAATTAGACCAATAAAGGTCAATAGAAAAGTAGTCTTCATCTTTGAGTTTTTACTCAAGAAAAAATGATGTACAAGTTGGAGTTTATGATCCAGTTCATACAAAACCTTTATCCCGAAAGTTTATGTAATTAAATCGATTACGGGCAGGTTTTCTGACTTACTTCTAGTTTTTACCCTTCCCATTACTTATGAAGTAAAAGTGGTTATGCAAAAACATTAACGAAGATTACAGCTGCGGGTACAGTTATGGATTCTCACCACATTCCCTATTATTTGAAGTGAAAAATTCATCTCCAAACCAATAATCTTGGCAAAGATAGTGATTTTGTATTGTTTTAGTAGATGAAAATAAGTAATATGAATGCATTCTGGAATCCAATTACTCTTCAATAAATTGAGTCATACTGTCTCGGAAAAGTGGGAAGGAATTCAAGTTACTATGCCGTCCATTTGGAATTGTAACCATCTTGTTTTTCGGATCATTTTTAATTAAGCCATACAATTGAAGAGCATGTTTATGCGGAATGATTCTATCTTTTGTCCCATGAAAGATGTAAATCGGACACTTAACATCATTAATCCATTTATAGCTTTTAAAAGAAAATCTGAGTAGAAACCTAACTGGGATAAAAGGAGTATGAAATTGCCCAACAGATAACATGCTGTAGTACGGTGTTTCAAGAAATAATTTCTGTGGATCTATTCGTGTAGCTAGTTTAATAGCCATTCCAGTACCCATAGATCTTGCATAAAGAATAATTTTAGCCTTATCGAAAATAGAGGTTGCAAATTCATAGATCAATTTGGCATCGTAATGCATATTCTCCTCATTTCTACGCCCTTTGCTTTTGCCAAAACCACGATAGTCATATACCAAGACATCGTATCCCATACTTGTAAACTCAGAAGATACATGAGCCCAACGTTTAAGATTACCGGTATTCCCATGAAAATATATAATCAGTCCTTTACATGCCTTACTTTTAACATGAAGTACATTTATAAGCCCCTTTTCTTTAGATTCTATAAAATGTTCAGTGAAATCACCGCTAAGGAGGTATTTATGATTGCGTGCAATAGGTTTGGCCACAAAAAGAATTCTCTCTTGAATGAAGTAATAGATTAATACCACCACTAAATAAACGGCCAGCATGGCGAGTAAAACATATAATATCCAAATGGTCATAAATGCAAAGTTATCAATAAGATTGACGATTAATTATTTGCTTTAATCGAGCAATTGAGAGATATTTGGGGTGTAACCTGATATTGCTTGGCATGAACTTTGTCTTATACGCTTCTGTATAGCACTTATTGATGTTACACTTAAATTTAAAAACTATTAAGTTATGAATAATCTACTGCCAAGCATCCTTTTCTTTCTATTAATAGGCTCAGTTGGACAAGCTCAAGACTTAACCCCGGAGCAGATTGTGCTCGGTGATCAAATTGAGTCTCTAAAGGAAGATTTGGCCAAATTTCAAAAGAAAAAAGGTCAAAAAGAAAATATTATTAAAGCTTCTGAGAAACAGATTAAAGAGGCAGAGCTTTCTCGAGATCAAGTTCAGGCTGAAAAATTAACAAAAGAAGATGAGATTAATGTAGTGAAATCTGAAATGGAAGGCTTCAATCTAAGTGCATTGGAGGATAAAGTGAAAATGATTGAAGGGGATAAAAGAAAATTATCATCAACTACTGATCGTAACACTAAAGGAATAGCAAAAAAAAGAGGCCAAATTGAAACTTTATATGCTGAAATTGGAGCAATGGAGGATGAAATTAATAAGAATGATGAAGCATTAATTCTTAAAGAAGAAGAACTACAGGCCACTAATAATGAAATAAGTTCGAATGGATTGGTAGAAAAAGAAGCTGCGCTTAAGATTAAAACTGCTGAACGCTCTAGATTAGTGAAGTCCGAATCTAGATTCGAAACTAAAATCACCAAAGAAAAATCGACTATTGAAAAAGCCATTATTGAGCTAGATTCAATTAACAGGAATATTGATTCTAAAAAAGATTTAATTAAACAAAAACAAGTGCTACTTAATCAGTAGGGATAAAAAAATAATTTTTAAAAATAAAGACTCCATTTGGGGTCTTTTTTGTTTCCATAGAGCCCATTCTTGTTGAAAAAAATATCTATTTTAAATTTCCACGTAACCATTTCCCATTCAATACGTATAGTCCTTTGATAAGCCAGTTTCAAGGATTAAATTGATTATCAAAATTTAACTTGACAAGAGGCTCGTCCAGCAATATTTTAGTTCAGAACAACACTCTAAAATCTAGTAATCAATTAGTTACTGTTTAGCCCAAAATTATATTTTATGAGAAGAATCTACTTGACGGTGCTAGTAAGCATAATTTACTTAACATCATTTGGCGTTTATGCCAATGAGGTGAGTCTGAGAAATTCAGAGGGATCATCAATCGAGTCCAAGGAGTTTAGTGAAATGGAAGATGTTGTAACATGTGGGTCTATATCTGCAGTTAGAATATACGATCAATCAACTGATCAACCAGTTTCTGGTATTGATGCGTTGTATGATGGAATTAGTATTGATGCTAATTTATTACCTTCAAATTATTACATTGCTGTAGAAACCTACGGATCAATCGAATCTGTAAAAATTTGGATTGATGGTGATAATCCAGGCACAGAGAATACACTTCCATATACCTATCCAGGTGGAGCCGAGACTGGCAACAACTGGAATGGTGGCGCAGGATCTTATGACCTTGATGCAGTTGCTTATTTAAACGATGACGCTAATCATGAGTGTTCTTCTGTTTGGTTGGCTTTTCATATTGTTGGCGGAGGTTGCGATGATGTAACAGATGCAGGAAGCATTCAAGGTGGATTTACATCTTGTACAGATGACGACTTTACAATAACAAGTAATGAATTGCCATCAGGTGGTTCAGGAGCACTTGAATTTCTTTGGTTGTTTAATCCTAACGAACCGACTCTTAGTGGTTGCACTGTGATGCCTAATAGTAACGTTTCAGAGCTTACAACAAATAATTCCGAATCGGGATGGTATAGAAGATGTTCTCAAAGAGTGGGTTGCTCAGGATTTTCAAATGGTGAATCAAATTGGGTAGAAGTAACCATAGAAGATTGTCCATGTGACAATTTAACAGATGCAGGTTCAATTCAAGGCGGATTTACAGTCTGTATAAATGAAGATTTTACAATCCTGAATACGGCACTGCCTTCTGGTGGATCAGGAACAGTACAATTTTTTTGGTTATTTAACCCGAATGGACCAAATTTAGATGATTATACTGCTATTTCGAATAGTAACACTTCAGAGCTAACAACAAGCAATACGGAATCCGGGTTCTACAGAAGATGTGCTAGAAGAGAAGGTTGTAGCAGTTATGTTGGAGAGTCTAACTGGGTGGAAGTAGTCGTCACAAACAATTGCTGTGAAATAACAGTTGATGCCGGTGATGATGTTGAGGTTTGTATTGGAGAAGATGTTGTTTTAAATGCTACAATAACGAATGCTTCGAGTTGCACAGAGTGTTGTGACAGAACGGTATCAAATACAATCCATTGTGGAAATTCTACTGAATACTCCTTATATCTTGTGAATTCTGGAGCAAGACATTTTGTTGGTACTAACTTAAGTTGGACTGAGTGCGAAGATGGAACGGCTAATTATTCGGGTACCGGAAGTAATGGAACTGATATTGTTACATTCGATATTAATTTTACGGGTGGGACTAATGTTGCCCCTGTTAATAGCCCAAAGGCAAACAACTGCGGTTCAACAAATGCGAGTGAATGGTATTACTACGCGTATACAAGTGGTACGATCATTTCCCAAAATCATGGTGCATTTTATGTCCACAGAAGAGGACCTGCAATGCAGGTTGGAAACAATGCCAATCAAACTGGAGCTGGATTTGGTGCATCGGGTTGGTTTAATATTACAGGTGGACCTGGATATGATGGATTTTATCCTGAAAATGGAGACATCAATATCATGTTAAGTGAAACATGTACACCATCTGGTTCGATTGGAGAACCAACATATGTTTGGTCAACTGGAGAAACAACGCCATCTATTACCATTACAGAAGCTGGTACTTATTCTGTTACAGTCACTAATTGCGCGGACTGTTCAGAAACTGATGCTGTTGAAGTAATAATATTTGAATCAGAAATTACCATCGATGGTGAGGAGCCTCAAGATTTAATTGTAGAATGTGGAATGGATATTCCAGATCCAATTGAGCCAAATTTCTCTGATTCATTAAATTCTGATATTGATGTAGTTTATTCTGAAACTGAAACTAGTAGTGATTGCGAATCTCAAATAACTAGAGTTTGGACTGCGACTAATGATTGTGGTAACTTTTCAACTTGCGAGCAATTAATCACTATTAATGACAATACATCTCCTGTAGCTTCAAATGAGCCAGCTGATGTTAATGTGGAGTGTAATGATGATGTTCCAAGCACGGAGCCAACTTTCACTGATAATTGCGATGAAAACTTGACGATTGATTTTTCTGAAGAGAATAATGCTCTTGCTTGTCAATATGAATTGGTAAGAACATGGGTTGCTACTGATGATTGCGGAAATGCAACAACAGTAACTCAAACAATTACAATAACAGATACTACAGCGCCAACGCTGAATGACGTTCCTGGAAACACAACAGTTGCTTGTCTTGAAGATTTAGAGGATGCACCAGAGTTAACAGGAAATGATAACTGTGATCCAAATCCAACAGTTGGTTTTAACGAATCATCTGCGCAAAACGGATGTGAAATTATTATCACAAGAATATGGACCGTAACAGATGCATGTTCAAATGTGACATCGTATATGCAAATGATTAGTGTTGTTGATGATGTTAACCCTGAAGTGATACACACTCCAGCTCATGTAACAATTGAATGTTCTGGCGATATGCCTTCTGATGAAGCTACATTTGAAGACAACTGTGACAATGATCTTACAGTTGTAATGAACGATGTTGAATCAAGTGCATTATGTCCTAAGGTTATTACAAGAACATGGACAGCAACTGATGATTGTGGAAATGCGATTTCTACTTCTCAAGTAATCACTATTAATGATTCGACTTCACCTGTTGCCTCAAATGAGCCAGCAGATGTTACAATTCAATGTGATGAGGATGTTCCAAATATGGAGCCTTCATTTACTGATAATTGTGATGAAAACTTGACAATAGATTTCTCAGAAGAGAATAATGCTCTTGCTTGTCAATATGAATTGGTAAGAACATGGGTTGCTACTGATGATTGCGGAAATGCAACAACAGTAACTCAAACAATTACAGTAACCGATGCTAATGCACCAACACTTGAAGGTGTTCCTGCGAATACTTCCGCACAATGTATTGATGATGTTCCTGCTGTGCCAGAATTATTGGCAAATGATAACTGTGATCCAAATCCAACAGTTGGTTTTAACGAATCATCTGCGCAAAACGGATGTGAAATTATTATCACAAGAATATGGACCGTAACAGATGCATGTTCAAATGTGACATCGTACACGCAAATGATTAGTGTTGTTGATGATGTTAACCCTGAAGTGATACACACTCCAGCTCATGTAACAATTGAATGTTCTGGCGATATGCCTTCTGATGAAGCTTCCTTTGAAGACAACTGTGACAATGATCTTACAGTTGTAATGAACGATGTTGAATCAGGAAACGGATGTCCAAAGATTATTACAAGAACATGGACAGCAACTGATGATTGTGGAAATGAAATTTCTACTTCTCAGATTATTACTGTAGTGGATACAACTCCTCCTGTTGTAGTTGTTCCTGATGGTTTAGAAAACGTAACATGCGAAGAGGCTGATGTTGAAACTGCTCAAGCATTTTTGAACGGAGAACTAAGCGATGAAGAAGAGGCAGCTTACAATCAATATCTAACGGATCTATTTATTCAATTTGATTTATTGCCATTGTCCGTTACAGATAGCTGTGATACAGATGTTGATTGGATTCACTTCTTAACAATGGATTTTGATGTAGAATGTCCAATTGTCGCAGAGTTAACTTGTAACTATTATGCAATAGATAACTGTGGAAATGTTTCTGATACTGTAGTGACAATTGCTAATGTAGTTGATGTTGAAGCACCTGAATTAATTGGTGTTCCATCTGACGTTACCGTTGATTGCGCTGACATTCCTGAAGCACCATCACTAACAGGTCAAGATGATTGTAATGGATTGGTGGATGTATCTATGGAAGAAGTTATAAGCACTGGATGTCCTTATACAATAACTAGAACCTGGACTGGAGTTGATGTTTGCGAAAATGAAACGGTAGAAACTCAAGTGATAACTGTTGTTGACAACGAAGGGCCAATTCTTAATGTACCAGCTGACGCTCAAGTGGATTGCGCTACAGCAAATACTGATCCTGCTAACACAGGAAATGCCACCGCATTTGACAACTGTTCCGAAGCTTCAATAACTTATGCTGATAGTCCAGTGGAGGGATTTTGTCCTGTAACAATTGTTAGAACATGGACAGCAACTGATGGTTGTGGAAATGCTACAACAGATGATCAACAAATTACGATCATTGATGAAGCGGCACCTGAGTTAAGCGTTCCTGCTAATGTAACGATAGAGTGTGATGAATCCTCAGACATGTCAAATACAGGTTTCGCAACAGCGATTGATGCTTGTGATGATGACGTAGCCATCACTTTTGAAGATGGAGCGATCAGTGGAACTTGTCCTTACGTATTTACAAGAACATATACTACAATGGATTTCTGTGGAAATGTAAGTGCTGGAGAGCAAGTAATTACCATCACCGATACATCTGCACCTGAGCTAAATTCGGGTCCAGCGGATGCATCATATGATTGTGATGAGAATATTCCAGCATCGAACGCAACATTCACGGATAACTGTGATGATGATATCAACGTTGTGATGACTGAAGAAAACATTACTTTATCATGCGGATATCAATTGGTAAGATTGTTTACAGCTACAGATGACTGTGGTAATCAGGCAGAATTCACGCAAACAATTACGGTTACAGACTCTACGGCTCCAGTTCTTTCTGGTGTGCCAAGTAATGTAACTGTAGAATGTGGTTCTGAACCAGCAGATGCAAATGTTACTGCTCTTGATAACTGTGATCCAAATGTGACTGAGTCTATGACTGAAGTTGAAAATGGTCAAGGTTGCGATGCTTCATTAGTTAGAACCTGGATGGCCATTGATGCTTGTGGAAACACAACTTCTGAAAGCCAGACGATTACTTTTGAAGATACAACAGGTCCAGTGATTATTTGTCCTGCAGATGTCACTTTAGACTGTGAAAACTCAAATTCAAATCCAGCTGTTACAGGTAGTGCAACATCAACTGACAATTGTTCAGGAGCTTCTGTTAATTATTCTGATGGTCCATTATCAGGTAACTGCCCTGCGGCATTTATCAGAACTTGGACAGCAGTTGATGGATGTGGTAACGCAACAACTTGTAATCAATCTATATCGATTATTGATGATAATGGTCCGACTTTGAATATTCCAGCCGATATCACAATTTCATGTGACGAAAGTACAGCTGAGTCCAATATTGGTAGTGCTTCAGCATTCGATGCTTGTGGAGGTGCTTCTGTAAATTATACTGACCAATCAATCGGTGATTGCCCATTGGTGCTTACAAGAACATATACAGCTACAGATGCTTGTGGTAATACGACTGTTGATACTCAGGTAATAACGATTGTTGATAATGATATACCTGTTGTAAGTAATGGTCCTGCAGATATAATAGTACCATGTGATGGTGGAGTTCCTAAAGCGGATCCTGTATCATTTACTGATAATTGCGATGATAATGTTACGGTGGAAATGACGGATGTAATGACAGATTTAGACTGTGGATTCCAGGTTGTAAGAACATGGACAGGAATAGATAACTGTGGAAATACAGGAAGTCATTCTCAAACAATTACTGTTACGGATAACATTGCACCTGTGCTAAATGGAGTTCCTGCAGATGCGGCAATTACATGTGGTGGAAATCCTCCTGCACCGTCAACTGTTACAGCAACTGATAACTGTGAGGATAACCCAGTGGTATCCTTAAGTGAGGAAACAACTGGTTCAGGTTGTTCAGTATTGATTACTAGAACATGGACAGTAACGGACGAATGTGGAAATGAAGCTACAGCTACTCAGGAGATTATTATGACTGACGATGTAGCGCCTATCCTTGTTGGAATTTCAGATGATACTGAAGCTGATTGTGATAGTATTCCTGAGCCTGCAAATGTAACGGCTATAGATAATTGTGATGAAGATGTTTCTGTTACTTGGTATGAAGAAGCTGATTTCTCTACTTGCCCTTATACAATAACAAGACACTATACTGCAATTGATGCATGTGGGAACCTAGCTAAGGACAATCAAGTGATAACTGTGGTTGATAACAACGCACCTTCATTTGGGAACTATCCAACAAGTATTACCGCTGGTTGCGATGTACTGGAAAGTTATGTGCTTTTTGCAACTGACGCATGTGATACCGATGTTGAGATTACATACACAGACAATAACTTCTCAGGAGGGTGCCTAGGTGTAATTGAAAGAACATGGATAGCTATGGATAACTGCAACAATGTTGCTACTGCTATTCAATTTATTACATTGTATGATGATCAAGCTCCTGTTATTTTGGATGCTCCTGAAAATGTGACTATCGATTGTGGTGGTGATATTCCAATTGCTCCGGAATTAACTGTAATGGATAATTGTGATAGTGACATTGAGGTATCATTTAGTGAAGTTCAAAATGGAACCGATTGCCCATATACAATTTCTAGAACTTGGACGGTAATAGACGATTGCGATAACGAAACAATTGCATCTCAAATTATATCAGTTGTTACTGGTGGAGATGTTCCAAATGCTGAGATACTAACTGCGCCAAATCCGTTTAGTGAATCTACTACAATTTCATTTATTCTTCCAGAAGATGGATTTGTTTTACTGGAAGTTTATAGTGCAATAGGAGAACGTGTTGATGTGATTTTCACAGGATATGCCTTAGGAGGTATGTACTACGAGTTTAATATTGATACTGACAAATGGAACTATGGTATGTATCATACTAGATTGATTTTCGAAGGAGAAATTTCATCTAGCAAGATAGTGAAGTCTAAATAATTAAGACTTAAACCTTTTTAAAAGCCACTTAGAATTATTCGGAGTGGCTTTTTTTGTGTTATTGCGCTGTAATTCCTTGTGTTCGAATCGTGGTCTATAAATTACTGTGTAAAGACTTGTATAGTACCAATCATTCGATTAGCCCAGTCTAGTATGGTCTTAACTCATCTTCTCTTTAAAAAAACCCCCTATCTTGTTGGCAATGTGGTGATTATGTGAGTAGCTACTATGTGACTTATAGAACTATACTGCCTTCCAGCGAATTGAGGCACATTCTTTGTCGACAAAAAACATCCACTCATCGAAGAAATAGCTTGATTAGCGACATTAATAAGAGTAATTTTACACATATTATATAGACACTTGAGTCATATGTTTTTTCATTTGAGCATTATGACAAAAACTTAATTTATAACCTATGAAAAATTTCTACACTGTTTTGGCGTTGTGTTTAGTTGTGTTGAGCACTAGCTGGATAACACCTCATAACATCGAATCTAATGACAACTTATTGGCATTAACACCAACTAGCAGTATATCCAATACTGCTTTTTCTTTTTCATCCCCTAGCCATGCCAGTGATTCGGAAATGACTTGTGGATCAATAGTTGGAGTAAAAATATATGACCAATCGACAGATGATGAGGTTCCGGGTATTGGAGTCTTGTATGATGGAATGAGTATTAGCACTTCTGATTTACCAGCCAGCTATTACATAGCAATTGAAACTAGTGGTTCTATTGAGAGTGTAAAAATCTGGTTAGATAATTACAATGAGAGTACTGAAAATATTTTGCCATATACATATCCTAGTGGTGCAGAGGAGGATTATAACTGGAATGGTGGTGTTGGAACTTATGATTTAGATGCTCAGGCATACCAATATGATGATGGAAATAATTTATGCGGTAGCATTTGGTTAAGTTTCTCAATCTATAATGGGGGTGGATGCGATGACGTTACAGATGCAGGTTATATTTCAACAAATGGTTCTGTTTGTGCGGATGAATCTTTCACTATTTCAAATGCATCTTCTCCAACTGGAGGTTCAGGAGCGTTAGAATACATTTGGTTATCAAATTCTACCAATTCTGTTTCAGGGTCAAGCGTTATAAGTGGTGCAAATGGCAGTTCGCTTACGACTTCCATAACTGAAAGTACTTGGTTTAGGAGATGTGCTCAAAGAGTGGGTTGTTCTGGTTACATGAATGGTGAATCAAACTGGGTTTATGTTGCAACAGAACCAACGCCAAACAATCTTCAGGATGAGGTGACAGTGGAATGCGGTGATGCTTATCCGAATGTGACTTTTGATAATGGAACAGTTTTGGAATATGAAGATTATAGTGATGCATACAAGTCTTGCGAAATTGATTTGAGTACTTACCCTTCTTATAATTGGAGGAATTTTTGGGCACATTCATTTTTACCTGATGTACAAAAACATTTTGTTTGGAATAATGGAAACATCATTTTCTTAAATGACGGAACCCTAAGACTTACTGGAAGGGTTGAAAATGTAGATGATAACAATTCTGGATTTTTAATCGATTTCTACTTTGAGGAATTAGTGGATCAAGCAACATTCCTTGCCGATGGTGGATACAATGAAACTGATTCAAATGCCGCATTAAGAATATTCGCTAATGTGGATTTTTCAAAGCCTAATGCTGTACTTGGTTTTGGATCATTTAGTGATTCTGATATTTCGCTTGTAGCTGATGGCAGTCAACATCATATGAGCCTCGGTGAAAGAGATGTGTATGGTGGATACGGATTTGGATTTTGGATTGATTATGAAGGAACTGTAAATGGAATTCCAGTTGGTAATTCGGCCAATCCTTCAGGAAGTAATTACTTTGACATGTACTCTGCTATCAATACTTGTTATGAAGGAAGCCCATCATGTGACGGGGAAGAGTTTGTGATAAGAGAATGGATCGTAGAAGATGAGTGTGGTGATGAATATTTCTTCATCCAACATATTAATGTTGTTGATACAGAAGCACCAGTTGCTTCAAATGTGCCAGCTAATGTAGCCGTAGAATGTGACGAGGCGCTTCCAACGGACGCACCAACGTTTACAGATAACTGTGATGATGATTTAACAATTATTGAATCAGAGGTAACTAACCCACTTGCATGTCAAGAGGAGATGGTAAGAACATGGACAGCGACTGATGATTGTGGAAATGCCACAACAGTAACACAAACAATCGCTGTAACGGATACTACTGCACCAACATTAACAGGTGTACCGAGTAATGTAACTGTAGAATGTGCAGATGATGTATTAGCACCAGCGCAACCTGCAGCATCTGATAATTGTGATCCAAACCCAACACTTGGTTTTAATGAGTCAAGTGAAATGGTAGGATGTGTTGTTACGATGACAAGAACATGGACAGTAACTGATGATTGCGGAAATGCTACATTTTACACGCAGTTAATTACGGTAGAAGATACAACGTCACCAGAAGTAGAAACTACTCCAGCAGATGTAACTATAGAATGTGATGAAGCACTTCCAACAGAAGCGGCAACATTTAGTGACAATTGTGACGATGACTTAACGATAACCTTCGGAGAAGTAGAATCAGGAAACGGATGTCCACTGGTAATAACTAGAACATGGACAGCAACTGATGATTGTGGAAACGCAATATCAACTTCTCAAGTAATCACTGTGATTGATACAACATCACCAGTTGCTTCAAATGAGCCAGCTGATGTAGCCTTAGAATGTGACGAGGCGCTTCCAACGGACGCACCAACGTTCACTGATAACTGTGATGATGATTTAACAATTACCGAATCAGAGGTAACTAACCCACTTGCATGTCAAGAGGAGATGGTAAGAACCTGGACAGCGACTGATGATTGTGGAAATGCAACAACAGTAACACAAACAATCACTGTAACGGATACTACTGCACCAACATTAACAGGTGTGCCGAGTAATGTAACTGTAGAATGTGCAGATGATGTATTAGCACCAGCGCAACCTACAGCATCTGATAACTGTGATCCAAACCCAACACTTGGTTTTAATGAGTCAAGTGAAATGGTAGGATGTATTGTTACGATGACAAGAACATGGACAGTAACTGATGATTGCGGAAATGCTACATTTTACACGCAGTTAATTACGGTAGAAGATACAACGTCACCAGAAGTAGAAACTACTCCAGCAGATGTAACTATAGAATGTGATGAAGCACTTCCAACAGAAGCGGCAACATTTAGTGACAATTGTGACGATGACTTAACGATAACCTTCGGAGAAGTAGAATCAGGAAACGGATGTCCACTGGTAATAACTAGAACATGGACAGCAACTGATGATTGTGGAAACGCAATATCAACTTCTCAAGTAATCACTGTGATTGATACAACATCACCAGTTGCTTCAAATGAGCCAGCTGATGTAGCCTTAGAATGTGACGAGGCGCTTCCAACGGACGCACCAACGTTCACTGATAACTGTGATGATGATTTAACAATTACCGAATCAGAGGTAACTAACCCACTTGCATGTCAAGAGGAGATGGTAAGAACCTGGACAGCGACTGATGATTGTGGAAATGCAACAACAGTAACACAAACAATCACTGTAACGGATACTACTGCACCAACATTAACAGGTGTGCCGAGTAATGTAACTGTAGAATGTGCAGATGATGTATTAGCACCAGCGCAACCTACAGCATCTGATAACTGTGATCCAAACCCAACACTTGGTTTTAATGAGTCAAGTGAAATGGTAGGATGTATTGTTACGATGACAAGAACATGGACAGTAACTGATGATTGCGGAAATGCTACATTTTACACGCAGTTAATTACGGTAGAAGATACAACGTCACCAGAAGTAGAAACTACTCCAGCAGATGTAACTATAGAATGTGATGAAGCACTTCCAACAGAAGCGGCAACATTTAGTGACAATTGTGACGATGACTTAACGATAACCTTCGGAGAAGTAGAATCAGGAAACGGATGTCCACTGGTAATAACTAGAACATGGACAGCAACTGATGATTGTGGAAACGCAATATCAACTTCTCAAGTAATCACTGTGATTGATACAACATCACCAGTTGCTTCAAATGAGCCAGCTGATGTAGCCTTAGAATGTGACGAGGCGCTTCCAACGGACGCACCAACGTTCACTGATAACTGTGATGATGATTTAACAATTACCGAATCAGAGGTAACTAGCCCACTTGCATGTCAAGAGGAAATAGTAAGAACATGGACAGCGACTGATGATTGTGGAAATACAACAACAGTAACACAAACAATCACTGTAACGGATACTACTGCACCAACATTAACAGGTGTGCCAAGTAATACGACAGTAGAATGTGCAAATGATGTATTAGCACCAGCGCAACCAACAGGATTTGATAATTGTGATCCAAACCCAACACTTGGTTTTAATGAGTCAAGTGAAATGGTAGGATGTGTTGTTACGATGACAAGAACATGGACAGTAACTGATGATTGCGGAAATGCTACATTTTACACGCAGTTAATTACGGTAGAAGATACAACGTCACCAGAAGTAGAAACTACTCCAGCAGATGTAACTATAGAATGTGATGAAGCACTTCCAACAGAAGCGGCAACATTTAGTGACAATTGTGACGATGACTTAACGATAACCT
>JBLIMR010000018.1:0-44396 GCA_047638815.1 Gammaproteobacteria bacterium | reverse complement strand
GGCCATTCATGAGTTTGTTCACTTGATGGATAAGATGGATGGTGAAACAGATGGTATACCAGAAGGTTTATTGGAAAAGCAATTTATTATTCCATGGTTAAAGGCCATGCATGATGAAATGGAGGACATAAATAATAACAAATCAGATATTCGTAAATATGGAGGAATGAAACAGACAGAATTCTTTGCTGTAGCGTCCGAGTATTTCTTTGAACGCCCAATTTTAATGAAAAAAAAGCATCCCGATTTATACGAGATGCTTGTCAAATGTTTTAATCAAGTGCCTATGCAGAATAACTAATCTGCCGTATAATTCTATTTTACTGACCCAATACCTTGGCGTCAACTGTAAATATAGATGCTAGGTTAATGACATGATCTGTATCAGTTGGTTCGTCCAACTCTATTCTTAACGTCAAACTAAAGTTAACTTTCTTAAGGTATTCTTTTAGATCCTCATTACTGGCATCAAGAGTCAAAATTTCACCAATTTCAGAAGAGATAATTGGAGCTGATGCAATTTCTATTTCTGGGAGACCATCCGCAGCCATTAAAATGGTTATTGATTTCATGAAACCAAAATCACCATCGCTAGGTGTTGCGAGTTCAAGAATTAGAGATTTCAAAACTATCTCTTCAACTAGATCTCTACTGGTATTGTTTCCTTCAAAAATTTCTTCTGATTTAGTTTCAATTTCAGGTGTAGTTATTTCAAATGGAATATCCACAACGGCATTTGCGGGCATTGTAATTGTCTGGTCGAAGTCCATATCGAACTTAGTCAGATCAGATAGTTTTTCACAGCTTGCGAAGAAGATGACTAGTAGGGCTAAAGATGGTATTAAGTATTTCATTCTTGTATATATATATATTGATATACAAGCTTGTACGTATTAAAAGAGTAAAAGTTGATAGCTGTTTTCGGTCAAGCAAACTAATAGTGTTGGTCGAACCTCATTAGGCTAACAATCAGCTTTTTATGCGCTTTCGAAATCACGTAACCTCTTATTCCTTCCACTTTATCGTACATCCAATAGCCTTTGTGAAATTTTGCTTAGGGTCTTTGCCAGCCAACAAACTATCCACAGCATTTTCGACAAATTTCTCATCTACCTCAGCAACATCTTGAGGACTGTCATCTATCGCTCCAATATATTTTAAAATAAACTCATCTTTTTGTTTTTCAACAATAAAAACATGAGGTGTTCTAGTTGCGCCAAATGCTCTCGCTATATCTTGAGTATTATCAACTAGGTAGGGAAAAGTAAAACCTTTTTCTTTTGCTCTAACTTGCATTTTTTCAAAACTATCAGCAGGCTTTCTCACAACGTCATTTGGATTGATCGCCAGAACTGGATAACCAAGAGCAGCATATTTTTTATCCAAATCAACCAATCGATCTTCATATCGTACAGCATAAGGACAATGATTGCATGTGAATGTCACGATGAAACCTTTGGCCTCACTATTATCGGACATGGATAGCATTTCACCATCAATATTCTTAAGAGAAAAGTCTTCGACTACGTCACCAATCTTATATCTCTTTTGGGCAAAAAGAATAGTGGCTAAGAATAGAGTAGGTAATAGGATTAATTTTTTCATAGCAATTTAAATTAAATTTAGTTCAGCTTAGAAGAAATCAATTCTTCCAACTCATTTTGAGTAAGTTTTCCTTCTTTGCGGTCTTTTACAGCATCTTGCCCTCTACTAAAAACAGTGAAGGGAATGGCCCCAGACCATTGATCATCGACTTTTGGAATATACTCGTTGGCTTTTTTCTCATCGAGCAACCATATCGTAGATTTCAGTTCTTTCTTCTCCAGAAAAGGCTTTAACCTTGTGTCAATAACATTTGAAAAGTCCAGACTTATAAGAATTATTTTAACCTTGTCATTTTTGAATTTATCATGCATGACTTCGAAGTAGGGTAATTCTTCAATGCACGGTTGGCACCAAGTAGCCCAGAAGTTTAAAACATACAGGGTGTCATTTTGGTTGCTCAGAATATTTTCAACAGCATCAATTTTCACTGTTTTGAATTCTTGAGCAGATATATCGGAACAAGACAAAATTGATACTAGCAGAAAAACTAGAAGACTCTTCAAGACTACTTCAATTTAACTTTGTGACATAAAGATAATGGTAAATGATGCGCAATGACCCCAAAGAATTCTGAATAACTGTTAAGAATTGTTATTCAGGCTTTAAAGACATCGCAAAATCATAACCTTCCCTGATATATTTGGTTAAAGCTTCAACATCCTTCCATATGCTATCGGGAATCAATACATATCCCGTTAGAATAGAACCATATGATTTGAAGGTGCTGGTTTTAAGCACTTTAATGTATTTTTTTTGAACTTCTTCGGAAAAGCGAATACCTAGTTCATCTGACTTATTAATAAGTGTAAACATATAGCCATTCGCTGTCGCATATGGCGTTACTTTTCCTTCTCGTTCAACTTCGGGACATTTCTTTATTATCTTATCGTAAAGGGCGAGTTTCTTTTTATCCATAATAGGTTTAAATAACGACATTATTTTTTTATAAACTTCTCCGAGAAGGAGATATTTCCATTTGTATCAATTCCGTTGATGATATATACACCAGGAACCAGAACATTGGTTTCAATTTGTACTTGAAGATCAGTGAAATCAACAGTTTCTTCGATGAGTTTTTGACCAAATAGATTCACAACATTTACATCAACCGCAGTGCACGCACATCTAACAAAAAGAGATCCGTTCGTTGGGTTGGGAAAAAGTAAAACTTCGGTGCCATTAACAATAATTGGTGGTGTAATAGGCTTAAAATCACCCCAGAATGCAGCCCAAGGTCTAGCTTGTTTAATCAGAAGTTGATCATTACTTGTAATCTTATATTCGATGTCCATTGCAAATTTATCATTTCCGACCGCGTCATATAGGATTGCAAATTTATCATGTACAACAGAAAGGTAATTTCTTATTTGATCCAGGTAATTTTCATTCATGATCAACTCCCCAGCGGGCACCAGGTTGGAGTTTCGGATGACGACATAATCATCTTCGGTCACTGATAGTCTGTCCAATAGTATCTCTTCTGGTATTGATAGGGCATTTGGATTTGTCACTAGATCTTCTCCTAATTGCGTGTTTAGGTAAAACGTGTCATCTGTCTGATAGATAGGGTCCAGACTCACTCCAACACCATTAGCCTTCTCATCTGAAAAATTACTGTGACATAGAATTCCCATAGAAGCAACGTACTGGTCAACCCTGTAATAATCTCGTTCGTCATGCGCTCGGAAGTTCCACATGCTAGCATATACCTGCTTAATGGACTTTGAGATATGACCTTCATCTGGATGTTGAGTTTTGGAGCTATATAATCCAGCCCCACTAAAACCTGGCAAATCTTCATTATTAGTACTAGATCGACATCTTACGGAAGACCCAAACGGAAAAGAGTCGTGCATGGTTTGCAACTCATCCATCATCCATTGTGGCATGACCCCATTCTCGATGCTATTTCTTAACGCCTCAAGAAGGGCAATTCTAGTGTCCAGATTAGTTTGAAACTCTGAGTTTTCAAGCATAGACTCTATTTGACCAAAGAAGCCATTAAACGCCATGTATTCTTGATAAAAATAAAAAGGAATACCAAATCCATCTGGAATTGTACCAATCGGAAATTCAAATGTTCTCATGGTGGCAACATTCGCACATTTGGCCCCAAAACCATCAGACATGTCAAAGGTTATTTCGTCCAATGGTAAAATCTCTGTGTATGATAAGTTCAGCGCAGGTATCTGGACATGCTCTGGACGAATATCTTCATACCAATCATTTACTTCTTCAATAGTAGCCTCTCTTATCGTATATCCATCCTGATCCGCACGGAAGTATACATATTGGCCAACTAAATTTGCGATGGCGTCTACCAATAGTGGATCTCGGATAAAAGCATTCGGTAAGTTGTCTTGAATAGCCCTTAAGTTAACATGAGAAAGTGGCGTTTGAATAAAGGAAGTTATGATTCCGCCAACCCTTGGCATGTGATTAGGCAATGATTCATAAATAACTATATCACGCGAACTTGGTATGTCTTCCAAATCCATTACACGCAATAATCCATATCCCTCCTCAACATTGATCGCGAGGTAATCAATGTCTTCATATACCTCAGCTTCTAATAGAACCGGCACCCTTGAATGCTCGTAAAGTTCTTGATCAAGTTCATACTCCTCTTCAGAATTACCAGTCACAAAAAAGGATAGATTATTTTTTATAAAGGGCATGTTGGCTGCCAATGCTTCAAGAGTTTTTTGAACGATCTCAAATGGTCTTCCATATCCTTCGCTATAGGCAAAACTAAAAACACCCAATGTTCCGTTGTTCGAGACAACCGTAGGATAATATATAATTTCACCCCGTTGCACATCTTCTACATTCCAATCGATTCCCACAGCATTCATAAATGAAGAATGTTGGAAGTGCGTTTCGCTATTGACAAAGTACACTCTTGGGTTGTCAGAACATACATCAACAATTGCAAACTTTACAAATTCTCTATCATTTAAAAATTCAGCCCACGGCACTTCAACACCAGCTAATGAAATTTCTTTGAATTGGATTAAACTATTTACGGACAATACACCATTCTCAAAGTCGATGGGAACAGAAGAATTTAGAGGGCTTTGGGTGGGCATATTGTTGAATTCAACAATATCGTCTTCGCCATCTCCATCAGTATCGTGAGGATTAGCAATTGAATATTCTAATATTTGGTAATGATCAATGGGGTATGCCTCTAATGACTCAGTTATTATTGTTGAACCTGTTTGTCCTAAAGTCATTGATGATGAATGCACAAAATCCCCACTAGGTTGATGTCTTACATTAAGAATATAGTAATTCTCAGGATCTGAATCTATTTCTAAAAGTACTTGTCCATTGATATCAGTTGAGTAGTCAAGGATATCCACTTCTTGTGCCAAGAACGTAAGCGTGCTTAAACACATCAGTATCACTGATATGAATAGGCGGAAATCATCTTTTCCACAGAATAGATGCTTAGTTTGAAACATTAAACGAAAATAATAAAGTTTGCTTCAACATACAAGGTGAAAATCAAGAGATTATTGTGCGCGGAATAACTTTTTTTATACATATTTTGGATCGTATATGACTTTGCCTCTACATTTGAATAGCATTAAATAGCGATAAGCGATAAATGCTAAAACCCACAGAAATATTGAATCATCTCCTTACTTGACATATGATTTAACTCATACGCCTTTTGGAAATCAAGACAAGCTTGAATCGGCCGATAACTCATTTGAAATGCTAATCCTCTGTTATGAAATGCTTCTCCGTAGTTAGGATCAATACTAATGGCTTCGTCAAACGCACTTATTGCTTCATAATATTGACCAAATAGAATATGAATATTGCCTTTCAGATTCCATGCTTCCTGATTGTCATCATCAACACCAAGAATTTCATTGGCATCTTCCATGGCATTTGTGAAGTCACCCATCAATTTGTACGTGTAAGCTTTATTGAATAACGCCTTGGAATATTTACTGTCATTGAATTGAGCTGTTTCGTAATCACTGATGGCGCCATCGAAATCACCAAGGTTCTTTTTTACAATGGCTCTTGCAAAATAGACATGGGGGAGGTCTGAACTAATAGAAATGGCTTGGTTAAGATCGTTCATGGCCAAATCATTTTTACCAAGATGCTTATAGGCAACGGCACGGTTGTAATAGGCAAGAGAGAATTGCGCATTAAAGTCAATCGCTTGAGTGAAATACTCAATAGCCTCATCATATTGGTCTTGCTTCATAAGTAAAAGGCCCTTTACATCATTCGCGATAGAGGAATATGGATTGGCTTCAAGAGCCATATCCACACTTTCCATAGCGGCAGGAAGATCATTGTCCATGAATAGAACCAAAGCTTGTTTTTCGAAATCATGTTCTAGCTCAAAACCGTTGGCAATCAGAGTGTCTAGTACGGAAAGAGCCTTGTCATATTCCCCCATTTCTATGTATACATCAACCTTATTGGATCGCACGAGATCGTTACTAGGGTTAAGGGACAACAGACGATTATTGTCTTCAATCGCGCCTATGTAATCGCTCGAAATTAATCGCATTGCAGCTCTTTGGTTGAACACAAATTCCGAATAAGGATTAATTAAAATGGCTCTATTATAGTCTCTCTCGGCCTCAGAATATTGACCAATTAGTTGAAACATACGTGCACGCTTCATGTACGAATCAGCAAATCCAACGTCCATATTTATAGCATTTGTATATTGAATTAAAGCTTCTTGATGCCTTCCTTGTCTCAACAAAAAATCTCCATCTTGAAGTAAAATAGTTGCCTCTGAGCGAATACTATTCGAAAAGACCTGACCATTTATTTGTGCCGCGCCTATTTGGGGTAAAATAAGGAAGCTGAAAAAAAGGATTAAACTGCTAATTGGATTTTTCATGATTGATTTCATTTTAATTCTAAGTTTTTGACCTTCAAAAATGTCTTTTACACTCCTTGTACGTCTTCTTTAATGTGTTTCATGTCTTCCCAGTCCATATGCACAATGGGAATGGAGTATATTTCTAAGTTTTCATTGGGAAATTGCGCTCGTATGCTTTCATCAATTTTACTAAATAATAGTCCCTTCGTTTTGGATGTTAGCAGGGTGACACTTTCTTTTTGATGGACATCATTGGCATATACCATACGTTCAATGTTACGGTGAATGTTAACATCAATTATCAGTTTTTCTTTGAGTAACATATTCCCAATTTGCTCAACTATTGATTCATTTTTACAAGAAATTCTAAGAAATATCATAATTATTAATTTAAGTCTGCTAATGAATAAAGTGTTTTTAATTCTGCCATTTTATTCCTCGATAAAAGTTCAATTAGTTGCACTTTGGCCTTTAAAAAGTTGGACTCCCTACTATTCAATAAGAATATCGAGCTTTCACCTATTTGAAATAACTCAGTTTCTCCATTTAGCAGCGATTCATAATCCTGAACGGTATTTTCGAATATTTGCAATTGTTGATTAACATTATCCCATTCATTAAAAGAGGCGCGAGTTTTAAACCATAATTCTTGTCGCTCAATGGAAATTTTCATCTCTTGGGATTCTACTTTGTACTCAGCCATTCTGATAGAGGCACGTTCTTTTCTGAGTAAAATTGGCATGCTAAAAGATACGCCCACTGTGTAATCATTACTATTGAAATTGGCTATTTCAGAGTTCCCTGTGGGCTCACTAAGAGCATTGTATTTTAAGTCAAGATTAGGTTTAAGTTGTTCACGTTTCCACCTTTGATCTATTTCAGTTTGATTTATTTCGAGCGCCTTATTTATCAATATAGGATGAGCAGCAATACGTTCATTGATGTTTGCCAAAATTGATAAATCAACTGGCGAAGGGCTTATCAGGTCGAGTGGGGAAGGGACGCTCTGAGGGTTAATTGTCATTGGCAATTCTCCTTCAAGCCATAGATATATCGACAACAGCGCAGCTGCATTCCGCACCTCCAAATTAGCTTTTTGTAACTGTAACGTTCGGGTTTGCAATTGTATGCTGGTTTCAAGTGTATCTATATATGGCCGATCTCCAAGCATGGCGGATTGTCGAACACCTTCAAGTCTTTGTGCGGCTATGGCCACAGCTTCCATGTAAACTGCTTCTGAATGATGTTTTTCAAACCAATACCAATAGGCAGATCCAGCATCGAACAAAAGTTGATTCAAGATTAATTTTCTCTCCTCTACAGCCATATCTTTAGCTAAAAGTGCTTTGCGAAATTCAGCTCTTCTTTTATCTATGAACATGCCTTGACCTAAAGCTATAGTGACACCTGCATGTATGAGGCCTTGTTCTGGGGTAAATCGTTCCGCATTTATAAACTCACCATCGTTTTGATCATATCCTCCCTGAACAGTTACTCCCGCCCATGTTGGGATTTTGACAGCCCCTTGAAGGAGATTGTAATATCGTGAGTTGTCGAACTCTTTACCTTGAAAATTGCCTTGAATGTTCGGATCGAAGGCGCCTTTGGCCTTTAAGACTTCGGCTTCACCATATTCCACTTGAATATCTGCTATTCGCTTCATTGGGTGATGTTCTACAACCATTTCCATGTAGGCTTCATAGCTTATCTGAGGTTGATTCTTAGCAGCAGCCTGAATTCCAAAAGACATTAACAATATGACAAAATTTATTCTCATGCGTTCGAAGCTTTTTTCAAAAGGTATTCGGCCGTTTTTCCATGAGGACTTGCATTTTCATTTTCATCGACATGAACGAAAACTATCTTGGATATTTCAATAATGGACTTCTTGCTGAATAGGTTCCTAACTTCACACGCGAATGAAATTGAGGTTGTACCAATAGCAATAAACTCAAGCCCAATTTCTATTACATCTCCTTGCCTTGCTGAATTTTTAAAATCTATGGCTGACATGTATTTGGTAACGACCTTACTGCTTTCCAAATTAGTCATTGCATAGATTCCTGCCTCTTCATCAATCCATTCAAGAAGTTTACCTCCAAAGAGCGTGTTGTTGGCATTTAAATCTTCTGGTTTGATTAATTTTCTACTGCAAAATTTCATATTCTTTATTTCTAGTTTTACTATTTTTTTGCATCAACATTTTCCTGGCTATAATAGTCAGGAGGAAAACCATTGATTTTTCGCCACATCTCATAGCCGATAGCGACATCATTAAGCAAAGTCATTGATGATGCCCCAGCACCAACTCTTATGGCATCTGGCCATGGATGATCGTTTGGATCTTGAGCAACCAATACCCTATACTTTCCATTATCGCTTATAAAGTTGTCAATTGCGAAAACTTCACCACCATAAGTGCCATAACTTGTATTTGGCCATCCAGAAAAAACAATGGCTGGCCACCCATCAAATTGCATTCGAACCTTGTTGCCTTTTTTTAGCAATGGAAGATCTATAGGGTTTACATACATGGCAACTGCCAAATCATATGTGGAAGGCATAATGCTTATAATCTCAGCTCCTTCTTTTATCGTTTCGCCAAGTCCAGATTGTATCGCTTGAGTTATATATCCATTCTGCGGTGCCAGAATATAGTAATGGCCAGAACGGACAGCGTAATTCATTAACTCATTTTGCAACTTCGTTACCACCATTTCAGCGTCATACATATCAGATATTGCAGAGAACTTATTGGACTCAGCTTTTGAGATGTCATCTAAATATTGGGCTTGAATACTCGTTAGTTCTACTTTCGAATTGATTAGCTCATTTCTACTACTCAAAAGATCATTTTCTGCAGATAACCGTTCGGCCTGAGCTTTTTGTGTTATGAGCTCTCTTTGCTCTAAATCAGTCAAAGACTTCAAACCTTTTTTTTGCAGTTCGATCATTCGATCATATTGATCTTGGGCAATTTTCAAATTAAGAATAGCGGCTTTAAATTTTATGCTATCACTCGAGATTTTTAGCCCGGATTGGATTACTTTGTTTCGAGATTGCTCAATTTTCAATTTGCTCGTTTGTGACAAAGCATCTATTTGATTGCCCAAGGATTTGATTTTCTCAATGTAGGATTTAACTGACAATTCTTTAGAGACCATTTGCTCTTGTGTTCGATCAAGTAATTGAGGATCGAAAAACTTATCTTTAATTTCCGAGATAAACATAATGGTATCACCCTTCATCACATGGTCACCTTCTTGAACATACCATTTTTCAATACGACCGGGAATAACAGAATGAATAGTCTGAGGTCGTTGACTTGGATTGAGGGTTGTTACTTCACCACGCGCTCGGATGTTTTGAGTCCATGGTAGTAGTAAAATAATTATCAAGGTTAGGACACTGCCAATTAATAAACGCTTTAGAATCTTACCAGAAGTAATTGACTCTACCGATTTTAAGGCTGAGTACTTTTGACGATTTACAAATCTGTCGATACTATTATTTGTAATATTCAACATATCAAGACTTCGATTTATTAGTTCTAATTTTCTCAGTTAATTTTTTTCCCTCACTCAAAATCAAAACACGGTCGGCTTTTTCAGACATGTATTCTGAGTTCGAGACACTGATTATTGTCCATGGATTTCTCTTATCAAAGAGGAAGTCAATAATGCGTCTTCTTTCCAATGTATCCACGTGTTCAAGGGCGTCCTCAAGAAGTAAAAGTCTTGGACGATCTACTATACTTCTAGCTAGAATCAGCTTTTGTTGAACACTCATCGGCAACTTTCGTCCGTGAGGCCCAACGGAAGTATCTATACCTTTATCAAGTGTTTTTATGAAAGATTCTAGACCCAAATTAGAAATGGCCCATAGAACATTTGTTGGGGTAGCATCTTCTCTACCCATGGTTATATTTTCTAAAACTGACCCTTGAAATAATTTTTCTTGAGAGAGGCAATCACCTATCACTGACTGCAGGTCATTTATATTTAGGCTGCCAATTGGCGATCCATCGTAAGCGATATTTCCTGATATTGGAGAATATAATCCGGCAACAATTTGCAAAAGGGTACTCTTGCCAGATCCGTTTTCTCCAGTAATCAAAATTCTTTCACTTTCAGCAACAGATAAATTCAAATCATCTAGAATTTGTTTTGCATAGTCGGGATAAACAAAAGAGACTTGCATCAGTTCTAACCTAAGACCTTGCCATTCTGTATTACCGCTAATTTTTATACCATCGGAATTTTCGAGTTCAAGATCTGTTACCTGACCAATTTTCTCTAAAGAAGTAAGAACATCGTATATCGTTTCAATACTCATTATTAGTTTCTCAACAGAGGACATGACAAGTAGGATGATAATTTCAGCGGCTACGAATTGTCCAATGTTCATGTGCTGTTCAATCACTAAAATTCCTCCTATTGCTAGAAGTCCAGTTGCTACTAAAATTTTAAAGAAAACTAATAAGGAATAATGCCTCAATAGGATAGAAAAATGAGAATTTCTTGCATCTAAATAATCTTCAACATGCTCGTTGGTTCTGCTCATAGGTAGCGGGCTATCACCTGCTAATTTAAAAGTAGTTGATACTCGTGCTACTTCCTCTAACCAGTGCACAACTGCGTATTTATATTTAGATTCCTCTAGGCTTGTTTTTAATCCATTAGGTATCGAGATGCGCATGATGATATAAATTACTGAGATCAGTAAAAGACTAAATAGAATGAAAAAGGGATGATAAAATGACAATAATATAAGGCCAAATATCACTTGGATGCTGGCAGAGCTAAAGTCAATTAATATCTTACTTAATCCTTTTTGTACAGAGACAATATCGAAAAAACGATTCATGAGCTCAGGGGCATAGTGGTTATAAAGTGCACTCATTTTTATTCTAGGCATTCTGAATGCAAATTCAAATGCCGCACGTGTAAATATTTTCTGCTGGAGTTGTTCGGTTATTTTTAATTGATAAATCTGAAATAATCCGGATAAAGCAACCCCAACCACAACAATGCCCACCAACACTATCCAAGATGTACTAACCTGGCCTCCTTGGATCAAATTCACGATGGCTTGGATGCCAAGAGGAAGAGATAAACTTACCAGTCCATTGAAAATAGAATAGATGTATACATTAGTAATCTCTTTTTGATCTGGCTTTAGCAGTCTCCAAAATCTTTGTGTTGGTGTTAGTGATATTGATTTCATATCCACTTTACTTTTGAAGTCAATAGAATTTTGTTCATATTCATTTCGTTGTTTATCAGTCTCTTTAATTGTTTGGCCAATGTTTTTTCTGTTTTCACCATTAAAATTCATCTCCGCACTATGCAATGTATTGGACATATCACATTTTGATCATCGCAATAATTTCACGCGCTAGCGTATAAAATTGATCAATTCTGTAGTCACATTCATAATATTAATAATTGCAAATATAATAGCAATACTATCATTAACGAAAGTAAAAGTATTATATTGATTGTTTTGTCTGAAATTTTAGCGTCAATATGCTTTTAATCAGCATTTAAAAATTTAAAGTATGACGAATTGAGCTCAAGTTTTAGGTTCGATTTCCATTATTTATTGAATAACATCCGATTTGGAACAAGAATAATCAGTAGAAAATCAACCTATGAAGTTGACATTCGAGTAATCACTCTTCCGATAATTTCTGCTAATAGTAATTAGTTTAAATCTCCAATTACTTCTTTATTTCAAGAAGCATTTGAATTATCCTCATCATTCATATCCCTCCATTTGCTGAAGAGTCGAACACCCAGTCTGGCAAATAGAATGATGGCGATGACCATTACAATGTTGAATCCTGTCATAATCTACTTTTTTGCATCAATTGTATTATTTCCGTTGTCTTCTTCCTCAGGTCATTCATAGTTCCAACATGATTGTTAGCTATCCCTGTCCTATTACCGACCAAATTGATGAATTTCATTTCACGTTCAGGATCCTTGAGTAATTCATTTGAAATGTTGATCAGTCGATCAGAACCAAATGTCCCAACATATACCAAGTCAGTGATTCTTTGCCCGTATGCCTGGTCGATTAAAAGAGTGTTGTTATTCTGGATCACTTTTTCAACGCGCTCAAGCTCTTGATAGTACTCGATAATGTCATTTCGCAAGCCATTATTCTTCAGCACCCCAATATTTCCGGATGAGATTAAGTCCTCGAAAGTAGGGTCCGTTCGTACGAAGGTTTTTCTCTCCATTAAGACACGAAGGTTAGTGCTAAAAACTGTATCAAAAACAATGCCATCGGTCTCAAGATAATCTTCCAAAATAGGCTCACCATACTCGATATACTTTTGCTCATATCCGAGTTGCACATCGATGGATATAAGTTGGTTCTGAAGATCTCGTTCCAAATTATCCAAGTAGACTAATTCTTTCTGAGACTCGATACGTTCATGATTCCAGTTGTTGATGCTAAGAGCAATTAATATTCCAATAACCACAAGAACGATTTCTCCTATGGCGTACAATAGATACTTACTAAATTTGTTTTCCGTCAATAGTTGTTGGCGTATTTTCCTGAAAAATTTAATCACAACATACCTGAGATTATATTCTTTAATCCAGTGACTCAAAAACAGAATTATTCATTCTCCAATAAAGATTTTTGTCCACCGAATTTATAGCACCATTCATATCAAAATCCGAATTGGTTGTGAAATAATCATATTGGTTTGCATTTTGAATTCTCCAATAACCGTTTTTATCAATAGAGTTGATTTGTTGATCGTAGTTTGCGTTTCCGGCATACATCATTCTCACACCATTTTCTTCGTGCATGGCAGTGACCCCAAAAAGCGGGAGATTAACATCAGAATAATCTATACTTATATTTTCTCCAGAATATGTGTTTAAGGTTCGCATTCCCAAGTGATTTCTATGTCGAATTGCAATGTTAAAATTTGGCGACATTATGTCTGTGAAAAGAACCGGAGTTATTCCATCAAGACTGACAATGTCTCCATCACTTTGTAATAAGGCAACTTGGGATCCTAGGACAGCGCTGGGCACAATGCCATCTCTCAACTCCACAATTATCCAATCGACAATGGCATCAGATCCAGTTACATCTAATACACTTGAAGCAATTAAGGCACCTGAATTCTCTGTAATTGTAAATCCTAAGCTGGAGTAAGGCTCTTGTAAAGGAATATGATTTCCAGATCTCAAACCGTCATTCATAAAACCAACATCGTATGGCCCTTGTAAAAATGTTTTTAAATTAAACAAAATCCCACCTGGAGTTGCACATTCAAAACTTGTGAGGTAAGATGAAGCAGTACTTACAGGGTCTTCAGTCAATGGACAATAACACGGATCGTCCAAAAGATGTGCTCTCAACCAAGCGACCGCTATTCTTCCAGCGTCACCCATAGCACCGGTAGGTTCGTTATTTACAGAATGGTCGCCATTTGCGACTTCGAAAAGCATCTTGTCAGTCGCTTCTGGAGTTGATGCATAATGAATGTTAGCATGTGAATTAACTGGCGCTGTACCATCATTTTCAGCACTCATGATTAACAAAGCAACGGGATGATTAAGATCTTCCGGGCCATTACTGTTTAACCATGGACAAAGTGCAACAACTGCTTTTAAAGATGTGTCAATTACAGCAGCGTATTGTGCACCCCCGCCACCCATACTCCATCCTCCAACAGCCATTCTTTCGTCATCCACTTTTCCAAAAAGAGGTGAGCCAATACGGTCGTTTTCCTGTCGAATTGACTCCAAAGCATCAAGTAAACCGTATGCTCTTTCTGTTGGAAAATCAAGGTAAGAATTGGTGCCAATGGTAAAAGCAATAAAGCCATGAGAAGCTAAAAATGGTCCCCAATCAGCAATGTCCGCTTCATCGGAAAAAAAGCCCGTGGTAATCGCAATGCTTGCCAATGGTCCATCAACTCCAATGGGGTAGGATAGCGTGCCTTCGAAGTAATCTGGGCCATCTCTAAGGCCATCGTCCTCAGTAATAACGCCAATATTGTATTGACCAGGAATCATAATAGAGGACAAGCTGATGCCTGCACAGTCTTGTGAGAAGGCTTGAAATGACAACAAAATGACAATAAAAAATAGTGATACGAATTTTAGATTCATGGTTATAGGAGTTGGGGTTTGGTCATTCCTTAAAAGTACAATAATTATTAAGTAGCGATCAAACCTTCTATTAAGAGGAAATAAATGTCAATATTAGCCATAAGAATCAGGAAGATTTAGCGAAATTTATTACTGAACCGTAACAGTGGAATCATGCTCAATTTCAAAATTGCAAGAATTTGCTATAAAACACATTTTATTTGCTTCAACATGTAATTCGATCGCTTTTGAAATCATTTCTATATTGCTAATTATCACTTTGGGATATAAGGTGACCGAAGTGAATTTTTCACTGCCATTTTCACTTTGCTCCATGATGCCTGTCGTATTGTCAATGTACGAAGTCACAATTATTTTATGAATAGAACATAAATGAAGATACCAAAGCATATGACACGCTGAGATGGAGGATAAAAATAAATCTTCAGGATTAAATCTCGATTTATCACCAAGGAAAGATGGGTCAGAGGAACCCAGAATTTCATCATATTTTCCTTTGGAGGAAATAATATGATTTCTATTATAAGATTTATAGTTTGCAGTGCCGTTACCTTCGTTGCCAGTCCACTCAATGTTGACTTCGTATTTGTGATTATTCATTCAAAAAATTAGTTAAACGTGTTGATCCAACATTATCGTATTACCATCTGGATCAGCGGCCAAGAAGTTCGCAGGTCCATTGGTGTTAGCATCTGCCTCACTAATAAATTGCACCCCTTGTTCCTTTAAGTTTTTCTGAATTTCTCTTATATCTGAAAATGATTCTAACGTGCTCGCGTTTTCATCCCATCCTGGATTGAAGGTTAAAATATTTCCTTCAAACATCCCTTGAAAAAGGCCGATAATTGTTGATTCATTTTTCATTATTAGGTAATTTTGTTCTAGACTACCCGCAAATTGTGTGAACCCAAATTTCTCGTAGAAAACTTTGGATTTATTGATGTCTTTTACACTAAGACTAATAGAAAAGACTCCTAGTATCATGAATTATTTATTTAGAATGTCAAGGTACAAAATTATGTTCATGGTGTATTGTCAGGGGGATAAATTTTACTCGAAAGAGTAACTTGCTTGCCAAACAATATTTCTGAAGAATAATTTCTGATATTCGAGCTTTGTAATAGACTCCGTACATGAACAGAATCACGATGCATAATTTCTATAAAAACCATTGGATTATTTTGATAATCGTATGTGTTGGTGTTATGCTGCGATTGATAAATTTCACGGAGGATCTATGGCTGGATGAAATTTGGTCTATGCTTACTTCTGGTCCAGATCGAAACGCCATGGATATTATCAATGACTGTAAAGTAGATACACATCCACCATTCTTTGATTTGCTTTTACACTATACAATATTGTTGTTTCCAAACTTCGATTTTGCCGGTCGATTGTTGGCGCTTATTCTTGGTGTTGTTGGTATGATTTCCACATATTATTATGCTAAAAGAATCAGTGTAAATGACAAAGTGGCCTTCATCGCTCTGGTTATAATCACTTTTAGTTTTTTTCACATTAGATACTCAGGTGAAGGGAGATTTTACACGCTGCTTTATTTGTTGTCTTTGATGGTTACGAGCCATCTATTTCTATTTTTTAAAGAAAAAAAGACGAGTCATTTATTCCTTTTCTCACTTGCCGGAATAGTCTTGACATACACACATTACTATGGTGCTATTCTGCTTTTTTCACTGGGTCTCACAATACTTGTTATGTATGCTAGTAAGCAAATTGAATCGAAATATTTTTGGAAATTCTGTGGAGCATCAATTGCCATACTATTGTTATTTGTGCCCTGGTTGCCATATCTATTTGATAATAACACAACAGAAAGCTGGATGAGCAAACCGAATGTTGGATACTTTTTTGAGTATTTATATAACTACACGGGAAAAAATCCTTTAGAGTTTTTATTCATCTTGTTCGCATTTGTGATGTCTTTGAAAATGCTAAAAAAGGATAAGGTTTTATTTGGAATTCTATACGGGAGTATTGTGCTGGGATTTATTATTCCCTTGGTTGTTTCCTCAATGACGATTCCAATGTTGCACTACAGATATACCTTTATTTACTTCCCAAGTATCGTTTTGTTGACAGCAATATTCTGGGAGAGAACAACCATTTTTAAAGTAAAGATAAAGGGTGTTTTATATGGACTAGTCATATGTTCAATGCTATTGAATTTCTTTTTTATCAATGATATTACTAGGGGTGTCAGAAATGAAAGTTGGAAGGATGCCGCAATTCGAATCAGTGATGAGAATGTACAGGAGGATGTCGCAGTATATTGTGAGCAGTTCTTTCATTTCAATTATTATCTAAATCGATTTGATCAAGAAGAGTCGCAATTGCCCCAGGATAAACTAGCCGATAGATTTTGGTTTTTAAAGACTTCTTATGATAAAGAGAACTATTCTTTTTCTGGGACGCATCATGTTGTTGAGACGCTTGATTATAAGAATAAATTCTCGCTATATTTATACGAGAGAACGAACATCGATTAATGAGAATCTATCGCTTTGATTTTTTTTTATGAGAATAATCTGACCCAAATGATAATGGGCATGTTCGATGATTCCGTTTAAGTTTCTGTAATATGAGCCATATTTTTCATCAACAAAATGGTCGCTCATTTTCTGGTCTGATAGTTTTTCAATATTTGAGGAAAATTTCTCAACATCAATCCACATTTGTTCTTGTATCGTTTGCCAGTCTTACTCGCAAGTAATAGGCGGGTGGGTGAAGCTTAATTCATCTTTGGCTAATAAGTCAGCTCCGTCCAATACTTTTAAATCTTCAACAACATAATAATGAATATGATTCGTGAGGATAGCAATCGTGTTAAAGTCAAAAATTTGTTGAAGAGCCTCTTGCCAAGTGACATCTTCCAATGCTTTTTTTAGGGAAGAAGCGGTCCAATACTCCCTAAATAAACTTTACGTAGGTGCTTGACAAGATGACTGGTAATATTCATTGATTATTTTCTTTACGCTTTCATCGTTGATCTGATTAAGTCAGGAAATGTTATTGCCTGTGACTGTAATGATATAATTGAATAAACTATCAATGGTTTTTTTAAAGTTCTTCTTGAATATGCCTTTCGCAAGCGTGGCAAGTATGATTTTCTTAAGTGGAGATTTTGCTTTCCAATATAGTTCTACTTCTAATAAACAAGAATTATTACTTGTCGGTGAAATAATGTAAAATTGATAAACTTCATCAGCAATGGGAACGCTCGTAGTCATTTCTCCATAAACGATCTGATCTGCTTTGCCATCTTTTGTGACTGCCGTAAAATGAAGTTGTTTGCCATTAATAACACAAATGTGTTCCGTACCTTCTCTGGTCACTATATTTTCGTCAAATTCGAATTTGTCAACACCCTCAGCCCAATGGTGACGGTAGGAATAGTTGGTAATGTACTCTATGAGCGTGTCAGCACTAAGAGGAAAATCTTTTTTTAAGTAAACGTTTGGTTGAGAAGGAAATTCTACTTTTTTGGCTTGCGAAAAAGGTAAGAGTCTTAGATTGTTATTGTCAATTTTAGAGTAGAGATAGTGGATGTCATTACCATCATAATTGTTTTGACCAGCCACAAAGTTATAGAGATGATTGCTGTATTTATCCTTTAGATCTATCTCACTATTTAGCTGATCACTTAGCAATACATAATTATCGCTTTCCACCGAGTTCTTCATTAATCTATGCGCCTCAATAACTTGCGAACCGAAAGGTTTTCGATTGTTTTGGACAGAGATGAACTGTAATTCACCACAATGTGCTATTATTTTTAATTGGAGGTCAGGAGCAGTAGCACATGCATTACATGGACATACCCTATTGGTTTTTAATAATTTTAAATGACTAAAAAATGCAGTGAACATGGATTCCATTTGATTCAGGATTTCCTCCTGTGTTGGAATCTCTTCTTCTTTATAAAAGAATAATGCATCCCCTTCAACCTCGGCCAATTTTAGATCCAATGAATTTGCCGCAATAAGTACTTCGAGGAGTTCAGAAATAACATGTTGACTATGCGCAGCTTCCGTAGATTGCACGAACTCGGTAAAGCCGGAGATGTCAGGTAGGAAGAGTAGAGATTTAGCCATGGTTTATGAAATACAAGATTACTAAATAAAAGGCAGTTAAAAATTTTCACTCCTGTTAAAAAAGCTTAACCAATTAACCCAAAATCAGGTTGTTCTTACGAATGAAATCCCCTTGATATTCAGAAAAGAAATATATGCTATCGCTTGTTTATTGGGTGGAATAGCATATGTCTTTTTGGAAAAATATAGTCCTTTTGAGAATATTAATATTATTAGTTCAGTATTTATAGTAATTCTTATCCGTTATTTCTCCATTAAGAGGAAGTGGTCACTAAATTTTAGTGCACACAACTGATGGACGTTTGGAGTGAGAATATAAAGTCTTTAGTTTAGGACAATAAAACAATGCTAAATCTCAGGGATTAGCAGATTTGTATTCCTCCATCGCCATTTTAAGGATCTTTCGAGCTTGCTCCTTCGTTCCATACCCTGAAACTTTCGTTTTTCCAGGTCCTTTATAGTTACTAAACCAAGTTTTGACAATATTAGAAACCCCCTTGTATTGTGAATTCAACTCTTCCATACTTCGAAGTCTATAGAACGGGGAGTCGTATGAAACCGCAATCAGTTTGTCGTCTTTTTCTCCATTATCTTTAAGATGCAGTACACCAATGATTTTGCAACTAGCTATAGTTCCCCTTTTAACTGCTGGTCCTAAAACCAATACATCCAGTGGGTCACCATCTCCACCATTCTCTTTTGATAATAATGTTTGAGGAATTAATCCATAGTTACCAGGATATCCAATATAATTAACAACCCTAGGAACATTATTAACTTTTTCCCAGACTATTTCTCCAGTATTTTTGTCTAACTCCCATTTATCCATTGTTCCAGCAGGAATTTCAATAATGGCATTTATCACTCCCTCTTTATTAATGGGGACCACATCACTAAGTAAATTGACTTCATTAGAAATAATATCAGATTCAATATACTCCTGGACGTAGATCGTATCTTCATTTGTTTTTTCTTCAACACATGATATCAGGAAGGTAAATGCTAGAAGTATGAATAACTTCCCGCCTACATTACTCATTTCATTTAATTTCATATACCGGTTAATTTTTGTGCGTATTGAGTCTTGTGAGTTTCTCTTATTTTTAGTTAAAATAATTTCCTACCTATTTTTGCTGCTATCCATGCCATTGGGAGATAGGCTATGATCAAATCGAGTGCAGCAAACCAAATAGGACTATTGAGCCAGTAAACCGCAACTATCCCGCCCAACATGAAAAATGCACCAACACCAATAGCTAATTTCATTTTGTTATTTGCAGCAATAAGAGCTACTACCAATCCTCCTGCCAGAGTTCCGAGGGCATGTGCAAGAAAAGGGAAAATGAAATATTTGCACTCTAAAGTAGGAACCAATGCCGCATAAGCGTCCATATCTTTTGGATCAAGGCCATCAATCGGTAACATAGAATGGCCTAGGTTTACTAATCCCATATTTACAAAGCCTCCGACAAATATGCCTAGGATTACGGCAAGAATATTTTTTAAGATTGGATTCATAACTTTGACTTTAAGGGTTAATGTATCAAGATTAGGCAATTATTCATGAAAAATGATAATTCAGATGCTGAGTTTGTTGGTTTTTTAAAGCCCTAAATATAAACGAATTAAGCGAAATACAATGATGTTTGTCAATTCCTCATGCAGACAGGCATATTTGGCGTTTGGATACGAAGAATGAAATTAAGCAGAAGTCAATTGAGATCTGTTACGTAGAAATAAAATTCCACCAATGCCAACAATAAACATAATTACCGCAATAACTTCCGCCTGAGTCATTTGTAATTCTCCTATATTTAAGAAGACATTATTCACTCGTATTTTTTCAATCCAAAATCTTTCGAAACCGTTAAAGATCATGTAAGCGAAAAATAATACCCCGGGGATTGTAATCTTCTTTCTCAAACTCCAAAGAATTAGAAAAATAGTGACTGCCATTGTCGTTTCATAAAAAGGGGTGGGGAATACTGGATTAGTTAATTGAGTGCAGTATCCATCGAAACAAGTACCATTTGTAATTGCTTCACCAACGCCATTTATATTATTAGGATAGGAATATGACCACATCCAATCTGGGAGAATGGACATCCAATCAGGTTTGGAAGCGAGATTATCAATGCCCCAATCGCCATCACCAGAAACTTGACAACCAATTCGTCCTACACCATATGCCAGCATAACACCCGGGACAGCAGCATCAGCACCAGATAACAATGGGATTTTGTGTCGGTGCATATACCACATAACCCCGGCACCTCCCAAAATTAGCCCTCCATAAATTGTAAGGCCCGAGAGAAAATTAGCAAAATTGAAATCAGTAAAAAACTCAATAAATTGGCCGGGATTTTCTATTAAATGAAAGAGCTTAGCCCCAGCAAAACCGAAAATCGCTGCTTGGACAGCCATGTTCCATGAATGCTCCTTATGGGTAATTGCAACTTCTTCAATAACAAGATTGGGATACTTCTTCTTCTCTTTCAAATAGGCCCGATATAACAACCCTAAAAATATAGCTGACATAGCAATTCCTGCTAATGCGTTTCCCTTGGTCGACAATAAAAATGATTGCGGATCACTCAAGGAATTTTCAGAATCCAAAAGAATAGCAATAAATTTATATCCAATGACAAACCCAAAAAATCCAGTGCTAATTATGTTATGTAAACTTGGTAATCCCCCCCTCTTTTCTTTTTTATAAGATACGGGTATATTACCCTCATTACTTTTTCTTGCGAGTTCCAGTTTTAAAAAATAGGCAGCACTTATAAATGCCAAAGCCACGAAGAATCCGAAGCTATTCATGATTTTTAACATTGGGATTTCTAATCCAAAAAGATCAAGAACCAGATGATAAATGGTTGGGTACATATGCCGTCTAAATAGTTAGATTTTTCATTGACGAATATAGGGATAGAATTTTGGCTCGAATGATCAATATATCAGAAGCTCCAATCTAATTGCGATTATGCTCTCTAAATAAAAAGGGATAATAAGATTATTTAATAAAAAATTCAAGGGATTTAGTAAGCACTTCCTCCACTTCAATTAGCCCATTGCCATTAATCTTCCCCAACTGAACATTCACAATTTTGTTCACTAATTCAGCATCATAAGGTCGAACGATTCTCACATAATTTTCTGTATAGCCCTCCATCATTCCGTCATCTATTTTTTCTTCAAGCAGTGCTTTTTGAGTATGACCGAATTGAGATTCATAAAAAGCTCTTTGCTTTTTCAAGGAGAGGATTCTTAGTCGTTTACTTCTATCTTTTCTAACCGAATGTTCAACGACTCCATCAAGTTTTTTGGCGAGTGTATTATTCCTTTCAGAATAAGTGAAGACATGTAAATAGCTGACGTCAAGATTTAGTAGAAAATTATATGTCTTCAGAAATTCATCATCTGTTTCGCCAGGATATCCAACTATCACATCTACACCAATGCAAGCATGTGGCATTTTCTGCATTATATACTTAACACGGCTTTCGTATAATGCAACATCATATTTTCTACGCATGCTTTTCAACAAGATATCACTTCCCGATTGTAGTGGAATATGAAAATGAGGCATAAATCTTTTTGAAGCACCAACAAAATCAATAATCTCTTCGTCCAACAAATTAGGTTCAATGGATGAGATTCTAAATCGGTCAATTCCCTCTACATTATCTAAGGCGACAATAAGATCAAGAAAGTTCTCATTTAAATCGTTTTTGAAGTCTCCAATATTGACACCAGTGAGCACAATTTCTTTAATACCTTTTGAAGCAATAGCATTGGCATTAGATACTACATCATTGGTAGTGGCACTTCTACTTTTTCCTCTGGCAATTGGAATGGTACAGAATGAGCAGAAATAATCACATCCATCTTGGACCTTCAAAAAAGATCTAGTACGTCCACCAGCGCTCCAAGAAGAAATAAAGTCCTTTGTCTCCCGTATTCGATCTCTATGAATTAAGGTAGTCTCATTTTTACTAAGATCTTCTATAAAAGAGGAGATATTGAACTTCTCTTTGGCGCCAAGAACTAGATCAACGCCCTCTATTTGAGAGATTTCAACAGGTTTTAACTGCGCATAACAACCAACGACAACAACAAAAGCCTCAGGGTTGTTATTCAGTGCCTTACGCACAATGTTTCTACATTTTTTATCTGCATTGTCCGTGACTGAACAAGTGTTAATAACATATAAGTCTGCCATCTGATCAAATGGTACTTTAGCAAACCCTGCGTCTTCAAGATCTCTAGCTATAGTTGAAGTCTCAGCAAAATTCAATTTACATCCCAAAGTATAATATGCCGCAGTATTATTGCTTCTCATGCTGCAAAAATAGACAATTTTTGATCCCTGATTATCGTTATTTAGGCTAGTTCACTTCTAAATAATAGATTTAAAATAATTATCGCATGATATTTGTAAACTAACGCCAATATAGCCTTAAGCTATTTTAACAATTAATATACCTTTGCATCATTATGAAGAATTATGTGCTTATACTTTTGATTACTTTATTTGGCTCCACCGCTGTTGCCCAAGAATACAACTACGTGGATGAAAATGAAATGCGTCAAGGGAAATGGAGGAAGTTTCATGTCGACAGCGAAAAGCTATTTTATACCGGACAATTCCTTAATGACAAACCAGTAGGAGAGTTCATATACTACTATAAGAGTGGGAAGACGAAAGGGCTTATGCAATATGATCAAATTGGAATGATTTGTAACTCTGAGGCTTTTTATGGTAATGGCTCACTCATGGCAGTAGGAAAATATATCAATCAAGAAAAAGATAGTACCTGGAACTACTATGCAAAGAACAAAACTCTTAAGTCAGTCGAAAATTGGAAGAAGGGAGTTAAACATGGTGTGGAAACATCATTTTTTGAAGATGGGAGCATTGCTGAACTAATAACGTGGGAAGATGGAATTCGTGAAGGGAAATGGGAGCAGTATTTTTCCAAAGATAAACCTAAGGTAATAGGAGAATATGTTGATGATGCATATGATGGTGAAATGACTTTCTATTATCCAAATGGAAAACAAGAACTTAGCGGAAAGTACGTTAATGGTTTTAGGGATGGGACCTGGTATTATTATAATGAAGACGGTTCCATATACATGCAAACACTATACTCGCAGGGGAAGGTGTTAAAAGAGAAAAAAGAAACTGGGGTTTTTCGTGAATTTACTGCAGACAATATTATGCTCTCTGAAATTAATTATAAACAAGGGAAAAAGGAAGGTTACTTTAAAATATACCACGAAGGTGCTGAGTGGGTTATGGAAGAAGTGGTTGATCCACAAACAGAAGAGACCTATAACAAAAGAGTGGTCTCAGGTCATAATCTAAAAATGACCGGCCAATATAGTAATGATAAGTTCAACGGAATTATTAAACATTACAACAACGCAGGAGTTTTCACTAGGGAAGAGTATTTTGTCGGTGGTGTATTAAAGTGATTGAATTAGGACTTTCTTAGGTTCATTTCTAGGCATTATTTTTTTGACATAGGACTGAAAGTCTTGCTTGATTTTAGCAATTAAGTAAATCTAGCTTATGTGTAACTTTGTTTTATAGACAACCCTTATGATAAAAGCATATCTTACGATCTCTATTTTACTTGGCATAATTCTACTGACGCAATGCGCTAAAGAAGATGGGGAGGTTCTTGAATCTGGGTTAGAGCATTTCCCCATGGAAGAGGGTTTTTATAAAATTTATCAAGTAGATAGTATTGCAATCGAAGCAGCCCTGGAGGTCAATGATTCAATTTCATTTCAATTAAAGGAAATTCATGATTCTCTATACATTGACGCTTCAGGAAACCTGAGCATGAGAATTGTCAGACAAAAACGATCAAGCGAAGATGATCCTTGGGAGGTTTCAGATATTTGGACAGCACATAGAAATGGCACTTCGGCTCAAAGGGTCGAGGAAAACAATAGAATTGTGGTTTTGGCATTTCCTCCACGAGACAACCTGACGTGGGACATTAACGCTTTTAATATAGGCGAAGAGTGGGCTGCATCTTATGACAACCTTTTTGGTTCAACGGAAGTTAATGAGGAAACATACCAAAATACTGTAACGGTAAGATTTGAGGATAATATCAATTTGGTTGAGCGAGAATCTGGATATCAAATATTCGCTCATGATGTCGGTTTAGTTTTTTCCAGTGTAAAAATATTGGACCTTAATGGAGTTGTTGAACTAACATCGGAACCGTCTTGGGAACAAATTACATTGGGAAGAGAAATTACATACAAACTTTTGGAATATGGATTGGAATAAAATAGTAAGAAACGTTCTTTTGATTTTTGTTCTTGGTTGTTCACTATATGTACAGGGACAGATAGCGCCAAATAAGTACTGGGTGTCATTTACAGATAAGGAGAACAATACTTTCGAATTAAGTGATCCAACAGCTTTTTTGACAGAACGATCTGTTCAGAGAAGAATCAATCAAAATATACCACTTGACTTAAAAGATTTACCCGTCACGTTATCTTATATCAATCAAGTGGACGCCCTGGTAGATGTGGAAATATTATATGCTTCAAAATGGTTCAATGCAGTTGCAATTTATTGTGAAACTTCTAACATTGAAGAGGTGCTATTGGATCTTCCGTTTGTGGGAATGGTTAAAAACGTACTGGGTCAAAAAGGGGATGATTTCGATATGAATCCAAAGGAAGAAGTGCAGCACATTACAAGCAGATTGCCTGTAATTGACTACGGTTTATCTTTTAATCAAATCGATATGTTGAATGGCATACCGCTGCATGATGCCGGATTTGAAGGTCAAGGAATGCGAATAGGTGTTATAGATGCAGGTTTTCGATCGGTGGATCAGCTGTTGGCTTTTGAAGGGTTATTTGATGAAAATAGAATCATAGCAACAAAAGACTTTGTTGATGGTGATGTCAACGTCTATGAAGAAGAGGTGAGTACACATGGAATGTTTGTGTTATCAACTATGGCAGGAATTTTACCTGATTCTGCATACGGGACAGCAACTCAAGCGGAATACCTTTTACTGAGGTCAGAAGATACAGATAGTGAATTGAGAGTAGAGGAGCACAATTGGGTAGCAGCTGCTGAATATGCAGATAGTTTAGGGGTAGATATTTTAACAACTTCACTAGGTTACACAACCTTCGATGTGGAGGGTATGAACTACACCTATGAAGATTTGGATGGAGATACAGGTGTTTTGACCCAAGCATCGGATATTGCTGCATCAAGAGGTATTTTGGTTCTTAATAGTGCCGGTAACTCTGGGAGTAATGATTGGCACTATATAGGAGTTGCAGCCGATGGTGATTCTGTTTTAGCTATTGGAGCCGTTAATCCAGAGGAGATCCATGCCTCATTTAGTTCTTTTGGACCAACACCAGACGGTAGAATTAAACCAAATGTGATGGCCCAGGGTAGAAATGCAGTGCTCTGTGATTTTGATAATACGCCTCGGACGGGAAACGGCACTTCATTTTCATGTCCAATTATGGCTGGAATGACTGCTTGTTTATGGCAAATGCATCCATCGGCTACCAACATGGAAATATTTCATGCGATTGAAGAAAGTGCACATTTATTTGTGACACCAAATGACTCCATGGGATATGGTATTCCAGATTTTTGGGCAGCTAACCTTATATTGGATGAGTTGCTGAATGTGGAGGACATAATAGACGTAAACCTAGTCACATTGTACCCTAATCCGGTCCAAGGAGAACTTTTCTTAGAATTTTTTTTAAAAAACAATATGGATTTCGAGATTGAAATATTTGATGCTAAGGGTTCACGGTTGTTTTCTAAATCCTATGTAGGTAGAACTGGTTTACAGGCGTTAGAGTTTAATCTGCAAGGCTATATCAATGGTCACTACTCGCTGATAGTCAATGGTGATAAGATTTATTTGCAAGAGAATTTCGTCATTACTAATTTGTAGCAATACTTCGAGAGACTACAACTCTAGTTCCCCATTTTATATTTTCGTTCTGAAAGTGGCATTTGATTTTTCAACAGTTGTTGGCATCTTTTAATAGCATGTGGGCAATAATAAGCTGAAAGTTACAGATTCTTTATATTTTTACCGCTATTATTGGCCTCCAACTGAGATGTAGGCTGAACTTATACCTAAAATTAAGGAAATGAATTACAGAACGTTAATAAGCATATTGCTTTTTATCATTCTTTGTTTTTGTGCCAACAATTGGTTTCAAACGCACTATTGTTGCGAAGCTATTGAACTGGTGACAAAGGAAGAATTTATCAGTGTGCAAAAGACGGGACAATCTGAGCCTATTGTCAGTAAATGGGGCAAACCTGACGCCATAATAAATAATCAATGGCTGGTTAGAAAAAGTGAAATACTTGCCGGTAAAAAGGATAATGATATTCTGGGAATTGTAGGTTCTTATTACGCTGACGAGAAGAATAATTCAAAGTATGTGGATATGGGCTTAGCAAGAGCGGAAAACGCGAAACTGCTGATGCTTGATCAGTTGGAGGCAAATAATATTAAGACCAGTTCAAAATTATTAGTAGGATCAATGAGTGATCGTAGTGAAGACCTTGCGGCATTTAGTTTTAAATGGTCAAAAAACCCTAATTCTTCTTCTGAATCTGTTGAAATATTGGATGATGAGGTTCTATTTCGATTCCCATATAAATCTACAGAAAAATTAAATGATAGTGGAATCAATGATTATCTATTGAAATTAAGCGAGCAACTAAACACTAACAATCAAAAGGTATATCTTGAAGGTCATACTGATTCGAAAGGAACATCACGCGGTAATAAAGTGCTGGGATTGGAAAGAGCTGAAGCCATCAAGGCGACTTTAGTTGAAATGGGGGTAAACTCGAGTAGAATTATTGCTTCTTCAAAAGGGGAGGAGGAACCTATTGCCTCTGAGGATACAGAAGAAGGCAAAGCAGCAAATAGAAGAGTTTCCTTGAAAGTTGAATAATATTACAAATCCTAAAATTTAGATTTATGTTATTACTAAAAACGATATCACCATGTTCAGGCGCTGATTTGTTTTGGCCATTCTTTTGGTGGTTACTAGCAGCCTTTTTGATAGGATTATTGATGCCACGCTTGTTATTGATGCTTAGTGGGGCTGATTCTGATGGAGATTGGAAAAATAAATATGATAGTCTAGATGGGAAGTATAATGTATTGCATAATAGTAATGCAAAACTTCAAAAGGATTATGACGGTTTAAAGGCAAAAGGTGGTAAAAGTTATGGAACTGATTGGAAAGCGAAGTACGTAGAGTGTATGAGTAGCCAATCTTCAAACATGGCTGCAAGTTCAATAGCTGGTTCTACATTAGGATTTATGTCGGGAGCAAATGTAGATACAGGCGAGCGAGACAATCTCACCAAAGTAGAAGGAATAGGCCCTAAAATTCAAGAATTGATCAATGAAGGTGGAATTTTCACCTATATTCACTTGTCGAACGCAGATGTTGCTTACCTTAGGAAAATATTAGATGATGCTGGACCCGCTTATAAAGTGCATCAACCTGGAACTTGGCCCGATCAATCCAAGATGGCTTCTGAAGGCCGTTGGGATGAGTTGAAGAAATGGCAAGATGAGTTGAAAGGAGGGAAGTAAGAATTTACAATCAAACAACACATAGCAAAAAGCGGAGATCTAATCTTCGCTTTTTTCTTTTAATAAAAGGACTTCCTCTGGTAATGCCGTTTCTGTTTCCAGAACCAAAGCTTCAGGATGTTTTTGACGCACCAACTCAATGTTTTTTTGAATTTGGGAGTTAATTATCCCCAAGCAATACTCATATACTTTAGGGTGATCAGACTTATTGAAACTAAAATCTATTTCATCCAAAGTAATTTCTTTTGATTCGCCTTTTTCCTCAATTTCATACTTGGCGCTTATGTGCAGTTTGTATGTGACAAATGGTTTCATCATGCGAGACGGAGCAGTGAGACTAACCTTATTCATTATGTGAATTTGCTTTTTTGGTCTTGATGTATATTCAAACATTGCATAAACCGTATAGGTAATCAGTAGAAACGCTAGGCCAATAATGATTTTACCCAAATCCAAGTTTATTTGAATTGAGATTAGAGAAAACAACAACATAACACCGACCAATGCCGCTCCGGCAATCCATAGTTTTCTTTTCCACTTGTTCAACATAGCATCAAAAGTAAGTTAATATTGCTAAATGACTTATTCCCTTGCATGAATCATTCTCTTTTCGATTAATTCCAAGCGAGAGTACTTTATTCTTTTCGAAAAGGTACTTTTGCGAAAACCTGTCTAACCTGCGGGAAAGACGCGATAAATAACAAACCTTGAATAACACGACTACAAATTCATTGGATCATTGGAAAGATTTCGAACTGATAGATTCGGGGGATGGTAGTAAACTCGAAAGATGGGGCTCATTCTATCTTATTAGACCCGAAAGTGCTGCGATTTGGAAACCTCAAATGAATATTTCCAAATGGAAAAAAATGGCTCATGCCATTTTTGAATACAATAATAAGAGAACTGGCATCTGGAAAAAGTTAAAAGAAATGCCAAATGATTGGCAAGTAAATTACAATTTGGGAAAACACGTACTGAGTTTTTCAATTGAACTTACCAGATTTAAACATGTCGGACTATTTCCTGAACAATCTCAAAATTGGGATTATATCGTGAGTAGACTAGATGGGTTAAATCAACCCAAAGTGTTGAACCTGTTTGCTTATACTGGCGGTGCTAGTCTCGCAGCTAAGGCTACAGGGGCTCATGTTACTCATGTGGATGCAATCAAACAAGTAATAACATGGTCGAGTAAAAACATGAAACTTTCCAATCTTGACAACATCAGATGGATAGTGGATGACGCACTCAAGTTTGCAAAAAAAGAGAATAAGCGTGAATCTCGTTACGATATGATTATTCTTGATCCGCCAACTTGGGGCCTAGGACCAAAAGGGGAAAAATGGAAACTGGAGGATAAAATTCATGAATTGTTGGCGGCTGTGAAGGGGATAGCAAAGGATGATGCCACGATTATTATTAATACATACTCTGGTCTTACTCCAGTTATCATGGAAAACCTGGCGAAAAATTATTTTTCAAAAGCCAAAATTGATAGTACCGAGCTCCTACTTCCTTCAAAAACAGGGGTTAACTTGCCGACAGGTACGGTACTTAGGATTGAACGATAACCAAACGGTTAAAAAAATGACAATCATGTTGAAAAATCAAGATGATATTCTCAGTTTGGTTTCTTAATTTTGCATGAAATAAAAACAGATGCTCCTTTAGCCAAAACGTATCCCCCTGAATATCCACAGTGGGATTTTTTTTGATCTAAAAACAAGAAATCCAATTATGCCAAAGAATAATAAAATTAAGCATGTTTTAATAATAGGAAGCGGACCCATAGTTATTGGTCAAGCTTGTGAATTTGATTATGCTGGATCCCAAGCCGCCCGATCTCTTCGTGATGAAGGAATTGAAGTTTCCTTGATCAATTCAAATCCAGCAACCATAATGACTGATTCAGTCGTGGCTGATCATATATATTTACTGCCATTAGAACCTGAGTATATTGTAAAAATATTAAAAGAGCAGAATATTGACTCTGTGCTGCCAACCATGGGTGGTCAAACGGCCCTTAACCTTGCCATAAAATGTAAGGAAATGGGGATATGGGAAGATCACAATGTAGACATGATAGGTGTAGATATAGATGCCATCGAGATTACTGAGAATAGAGAGTCATTTCGAAAATTGATGATTTCAATTGGTATTCCAATGGCTCCATCTTTCATTGCTCGATCTTTCCTTAAAGGTAAAGAAATCGCTCAGGAAATTGGTTATCCTTTAGTATTAAGAGCCTCTTATACGCTAGGTGGTACTGGAGCTTCAATAGTTCATAAACCTGAGGATTTTGACCATCTTTTGAACAGAGGTTTACATGCCTCACCTATACATGAAGTCTTAATCGACAAGGCCGTAATGGGCTGGAAGGAGTATGAACTGGAAGTCCTTCGTGACGCAGATAATAATATGGTTATCATCTGTTCAATTGAAAACATGGATCCTATGGGGATTCATACAGGTGATTCAATAACCGTAGCACCAGCGATGACCTTATCTGATAGTACTTATCAGAAAATGAGAGATATGTCTCTAAAGATGATGCGTGCCATTGGTGATTTTGCAGGTGGTTGTAATGTTCAATTTGCTGTAAGTGACGATGAGAAGGAAGATATAATTGCGATAGAGATTAACCCTAGGGTTTCTAGATCTTCTGCTTTAGCTTCAAAAGCAACGGGATATCCTATTGCAAAAATAGCAGCGAAATTAGCTATAGGATATAGACTGCACGAACTTAAAAATCAGATTACCAAAACTACATCAGCATTTTTCGAACCAACTTTAGATTATGTAATCGTGAAGATTCCACGTTGGAATTTTGATAAATTTAAAGGTTCCGACAGGACATTAGGACTTCAAATGAAGTCAGTAGGTGAGGTGATGGGAATAGGAAGATCCTTTCAAGAAGCTCTTCAAAAAGCTTGTCAATCCTTAGAGATTTCAAGAAACGGACTTGGTGCTGATGGTCGTGAATTAACAAATCAAGCAGAAATATTAAATAGCTTGGAGAACCCAAGTTGGAACAGGCTCTTTCATATTTATGATGGTATCAAGCTAGGTATTCCACTTAGGACAATTCAAGAAAAAACAAGAATTGATTATTGGTTCTTGTATCAAATAGAAGAATTGGTACAACTGGAGAAGGTTATTGGTGAATATAAAATTGAAGATATTAGTAGAGACTTGTTATTTGACGCCAAGCAAAAAGGATATGCTGACAGACAGATAGCTCATTTACTTGGATGTCTTGAAAGTGAAGTCTTCAATAAAAGAAGAGACATGGACATTCACAGAGTCTACAAAATTGTGGATACCTGTGCCGCTGAGTTCAAAGCATACACTCCATATTATTACTCCACTTTTGAGGATCAGAATGAATCGGTTGTGTCAGACAAAAAGAAAGTTATCGTACTTGGATCAGGCCCAAACAGAATTGGTCAAGGCATCGAATTTGACTATTGCTGTGTTCATGGGGTTATGGCTGCAGAGGAGTGCGGGTATGAAACCATCATGATCAATTGTAACCCAGAGACTGTTTCAACTGACTTTGATACTGCAGATAAGCTTTATTTCGAACCCGTCTTTTGGGAGCATATATATGACATCATTCTTCATGAAAAACCGGTAGGAGTTATCGTGCAGCTTGGTGGACAAACGGCTCTTAAGCTAGCCGAAAAGTTAGAACGCTATGGCATAAAAATTCTAGGAACGAGCTATCGAGCACTGGATATGGCAGAAAACAGAGGTGACTTTTCTAGTCTATTAAAGAAAAACAACATTCCGTATCCTGAGTTTGGTGTTGTACAAAATGCAGATCAAGCATTGGAATTGAGTAAGGATCTTGGCTTCCCATTATTGGTAAGACCATCTTATGTTCTGGGTGGGCAAAAAATGAAGATTGTAATCAATGCACAGGAGCTAGAGACTCATGTCGTAGATATTCTAAATGAAATGCCTGGTAATAATATTCTACTCGATCACTTTCTTGGAGGAGCGATAGAGGCAGAGGCAGATGCCATATGTGATGGAGAGGATGTTTACATCATAGGAGTGATGCAACACATTGAGCCTGCTGGAATTCATTCTGGGGACTCATATGCGGTACTTCCACCATACAATCTTGGTGATCTTATCATTCAACAAATCGAAGAGCATACCAAAAAAATTGCGCTTGCCCTAGAAACTAAAGGTTTGATTAATATTCAGTTCGCTATAAAGGACGATGTGGTATATATTATTGAAGCTAATCCAAGAGCATCCCGAACAGTACCGTTTATTTCTAAGGCATACGGGGAACCATATGTGAAATATGCAACGAAAGTTATGTTGGGTGAGGCCAAAGTGAAGGATTTTAATTTCTCTCCACAGAGAAAAGGATACGCGATAAAAATTCCAGTGTTCTCTTTCGATAAGTTTCCAAATGTAAATAAGGAATTGGGGCCTGAAATGAAATCTACGGGAGAAGCAATACGCTTTATTGACAACCTCAAGGACCCATTTTTTATGGATGTTTACTCTGAACGAAATCTTTACCTTAGTAGATAAAAATAGAAGGGGTTGGATATTCCGATAAAAAACCTATGGTATTCTGTTATTTTGGAACTAAATTTGAATATATAAAAGCAATTCATTATTAGTTTTTAAAAGATGCTCAAATTTTTATTTTTTATAATCATTATTTCCCTGGTTTTTAGGGTGATTACGCGTTGGATTTTGCCAATGTTCTTGAAGTCATTCCTCGGACGAATGACTGACAGAATGTCGGGTGCATCTGATCAGTTCAATCAAAACTCTGACAATAGGAGTGAAGGTGAGGTAATTATTGAAAATAAATCTGCAAAGGAGAATTCATCTGATCAATCTACAAATGGTAAAGGTGATTATGTAGATTTTGAGGAAGTAGAGGAGTAATCTTATTCGAGGCCTTTCTGAAGCGCAATCATTTTAATGGCAGTTATCGCTGCCTCAGTTCCTTTGTTGCCATGTTTCCCACCTGATCTATCGATACTTTGCTGCTTGTTGTCGTCTGTTAAAACACAAAATATTACTGGTTTATTATATTTCAAACCAACATCTTTTATCCCCAAAGCACATGCTTCACATACGTAATCGAAGTGAGCGGTCTCACCTCTAATCACACTACCAATACATATAACGGCATCTGGAGATTTGCTTTCCAAAATCATTTGAGCACATAGAGGCAATTCAAAACTGCCGGGTACAAAATTAATTTCAAGATCTTTTATATTTAGGCCATTCTCCAACAGGGTAGATTTGGCTCCATTGAGCAAGCCTTCAGTGATATCATTATTCCACTCGGAAACAACAATACTTATAATCATGCCTTTGGCACTTGGAATGGTATTATGATCGTATTCTGAAAGATTGACTCCTGCAGTTGCCATAGCTTAGTTTGCAGAGCTAAGCTTCCCGATGTACTTATCTATAGTTCGAGCTTCAGCACTATTGTTAAAGTCCCTTTTTAAACGTTCATACGTCTCTAAAGCAGCACTTGTATTTCCTTCGGCCTCATATGCCAGGCCTAATTTTTTAAGATAAATAGGAGTTGTCGCTGTATTTTCTGCAGTAGAGATAGAATTTTTGAAAGAGTCTATGCCAGCAGCAATATTTCCACTTTCTACTTGAGCATCACCCAAACAACCCAACCTTGTGCTCTCTAAAACTATATTGTCAGAGAATGAACAATTCGATAGATAATCAATGGCATCAACAAAATCACCCTGCTTTAATGATATAACACCAGAATAATACTGAGCAAGATTACCAGAAGCAGTAGAACTATATTCTTCAGCTATCTCAGCAAATCCATAATACTCATCGTTTCCGTTCAATGCTAAGTTCAATGAATCAATAGCAAAAAAGTATTCTGCTTTCCAAATTTTTGCTTGAGCATCTTTATTCTGCGGTTCAACAATAAATTTCTTGTAAATAAAAAATCCGGCAACTAGAATTAACGCAGCTAAAACAATCATTGTGATAGTCTTGCCATTATTGTTTACAAAGTCCTCTGATTTACTGTACACTTGCCCTACATCAACCAAGCCCTCTTCATCTTTCTTTTTAGCCATTATTCGAAAATTTTTTGCAAAAATAGTTTTTTTTTAATTGCTTGGCCGATTTTAATTAAATACCGTCACAATTATTAATTTTACAAATGTATACTTCTGAACGGAATCAGTATGGAATATGCTGATTAAAAGTACATTATCAAAAGATTACATGCAAGTAAATAAACCATAACTAATTGATACTCAAAAACCTGTCGCTCCTTAATTTTAAAAATTACCGGGACGCTAATTTTAAATTTTCGCCTCAAATAAATTGCTTAACGGGAAACAATGGATCTGGAAAAACGAATGTTTTAGATGCTATTTACTATCTCTCGTTTTGCAAGAGCTACTTCAATGCGATCGATTCTCAGAATATATTCCACGATGAACAGTTCTTTGTCGTTGAAGGTTCTTTTGAAAATGAAGAGGAAACAGATAAAATATATTGTGGCGTAAAAAAGGGGCAAAAGAAGATTTTTAAAAGAAATAATAAGAAATATGACAAGCTTTCGGATCATATAGGTTCTTATCCTGCTGTGATTATCTCTCCTTCTGACAAGGATCTGGTAAATGAGGGGAGCGAAGTTCGAAGGAAATTCATCGATGGTGTGATCGCACAATATGATAAAAGATACTTGGAGGCCTTGCTAAAATATCAGAAGACCCTATCGCATCGTAATCATCTATTAAAATATTTCTGGGAGAACAGGACTTTTGATAAAGATCAGATTGAGATTTGGAACGAACAAATTGTGGTATTGGGAAATATGATCTACAAATCTCGCAAGAACTTTATTCAAGATTTCAAGCCTTTATTCGAACGAATATATAAGATTGTGTCTGGTGGGGCAGAGACGGTAGATTTGCAATATGAGTCTCAGTTACAATCTGATGACTTTTCGAATTTGCTTATAAATGCTGCGGCTAAGGATCGATCGAGACAAAGAACTACAGTAGGGATACATAAAGATGATTTAATCTTTACGATAAAAGGGTATCCAATGAAGAAATTTGGATCTCAAGGGCAACAAAAGTCATTTGTCATAGCATTGAAGCTTGCTCAATTTGAGTTTATCTCAAACCAAACTGGCAAGAAACCAATATTGTTGTTGGATGATATCTTCGACAAGATTGATGGTATGCGATTAGAGTACCTACTCGAGTTGGTGTCAGATAAAAAGTTCGGGCAAATATTCATTACCGATACTGACCAAGATAGAATAGTCCGTACATTTAGAGAGTTGGATGTTGATTTTGAATCATATATAATAGAGCAAGGCGCAATAGTATGAATTATAGAAGAAGTAATGAGCAGTCTTTAGGTGATGCGATAGATAGCTTTCTAAAGCAGACCAGGCTTAAGAGCAGACAGGAAGAATTGGATGTTATTGCAATTTGGGAAGATGTAATGGGCTCCGTCATTGCTAAACACACAACATCCATTGATCTGAGAAGAAAAATACTCTACGTAAAACTCGATTCTGCGAGCCTTCGACATGAACTAAATTTGGGCAAGGAAAAGGTGGTTAGAATGATGAATGAGAAGGTCGGATCTGACGTTATCAACAATATGAGGTTACTATAAATGCTTAATAGATAGGTAGTTCTGTGATTTCATTTCTACTTTTAACACATTAACCAAAAAAAATAAATATGTTAAAAGAGTTCAAGGATTTTATATTAACTGGTAATGTTATAGATTTTGCAATAGCTGTAATACTCGCGGGTGCTGTGGGTGCTGTGGTTAATGGTTTTGTAGCAGATGTAATGATGCCAATAGTTGGACATTTTTCGGGAGGAGCAGATTTTTCCACGAATGTAATTCAATTAGACCCTGCAGTTATGGCAGCTGATGGAGTAACTGTCGAAACAGCTGCAAATGTCATAAGTTATGGTAAGTGGATTAACACAATAATAAGCTTGATAGTTGTTGGTTTTGTATTGTTTATGATGTCGAAAGCGGCAACTAAAGCAATCAAGAAGAAAGAAGAAGCGCCAGCAGCACCAGCAGCACCACCTGCGAACGAAGTTTTACTTGGCGAAATACGAGACCTGTTGAAAAAATAATAAGTGTAGTTTCTCATAATTAGATACAAAAGCCTTCTCGATTTTCGGGAGGGCTTTTTGTTTTTTATGTGTTTAGTAATTGGGTGGCAAAGTCTTAAAATTGATCGTTTAGTCCTAACTCTGAAATAATAATATACACATTTTACTAACAGGCTAACTGCGTTAAAATGAGCACGAAGCACATTTTAGTAACGATTAATAGCGGCTATTTGTAGATTAGCGCTTGACAAGTTGTGTTGATCATTGTACTTTTGGGTCAGAGCTAGAGAGAAGTTGGAAATTATGAGAATATCAGATTTTAAGATGATGGCGTTTAGTGAGCAGAAAGAAGTCCTGAAAAGGTTCGGAATTTTCTCACACGATAGATACTCTAGCGAAAATGGAAAAAGAAGTGTGTATCAGGTTTTTGGTTTTATGGTTGAAGTGAATTATTACTTCAACAACAAAATTCACTACATACGAGTATTAGATAAAAATATTGAAGGACAGTTTTGTCCAGTTGAAAAGATAAGAATCCATTTAAATTAGTGTTTTTTAGTGTTTAGTTAAATGCAAAAGGCTTCGTCATTTATTTGCCGGAGCCTTTTGATTTTTCTCGAGGTTAAGAAATAAAGATGCCGGAGTGCTAAATTCTTCTTATAATAGAAATTATGGTCTTAAACCTTGGTAGGTTATTAGAGTATTTGAATTTGGAATCCATGAAGAGGGTAGACCAACACTGGGTCCAAGCTTAACTCCCAACTGTCTATAAGAAGAACTTGCTAACAAAAAAGAATAAAGCAATTAGAAGGAGTGTCCCCATGCTATTCGCGTTAGTATTCTTTAAGATTCCTTTGAATTTGACGCTTGTCATCTTTCTCTTTGAGATCATGACGCTTGTCGTATAGCTTCTTGCCCTTTGCGATGGCAATCTCCAATTTAGCCAATCCATTCTTGCTGATAAACAATTTGGTGGGAATACACGTTAGACCCACGTCCTTCAGTTTTTTCTTGAGTTTATTAAGTTCATTTCTCTTCATGAGAAGTTTTCTCTCTCTTCGAGGCTCATGATTGTTGTAGCTGCCAGGAGCATACTCAGCGATGTACATATTTCTTATATATAGCTCATCACCCATGAAAGTGCAATACGCTTCAACGATACTCGCTTTATTATCCCTGATGGATTTTATTTCTGTGCCAGACAAACTAATACCTGCCACCTTCTTATCCATAAGGAAGTATTCATGAGATGCTTTTTTATTCTTTGCTTTTATCTCTCCTTCTTCAATCATGGTGTAAAAATAGGTAATTCTGATCCTTCACCAATTACAAATCGCTACATGAAACAACTAAATGCTATTTGAATAATAGAATTACGAGGCATTAATGAATTGAATATGGCTTAGTATCCTAAATGATTGATGGACAAAAAATTTTGAAAAGGGGAGTTGTCCAAGAGGTCGAAAATTTCTAAGGATTCAATATAATCCCGATATAGATTGAATTCTGCTCTCATCAATTGTTCATTTTGTGCAATATTATATTCTTTTAAATATAGAATACTCAAAGCAGAAATTTCAGGGATCTCTTTGTATTTGACTAAAGTTTTGTTCGCAAGGCTGTTGTTGAAGTGACGCTGGAGTGTTTCATATTCCAGAATGTTATTTTCTAGCCTAGTAATAATTTCGTATTGTTCTTGCCTTAAATCATCCATCTCTATCTCGATATCAGAATGAAGTTCAATATTTTCAAATTCAAGTTTTGCTTCCTTCAATTTATCTGAACCCTTGAAAGGCAGGTTGAACCCAATTCCTAAACTTAATTGCGACTGCTCGAATGGCTGGTCCGAATCCCGATATCCCAACTGGTAAAATTTCACCAACTTTCTATTTTCGTTTTTCAATAGATGTTGAGTGTTTTCGTTCTTCTGTAGTTTTAGCTTTGCTAGATTCAATTGTTTGCCAGCCACACTGTCGGATAAAACTACATCATCGAAATGCTCTCTTACAAATCTGGCTGCTATTAGGTCTTCAGTGACTATATGTATTTCCTTGCCACACATGCCTGCAATTCTATTATTCAAATTTAGTAGGCTGCTCTCCAAATTAAGCTTTTGAATATCAGCTTCCAGAATTTCAGTTTCTACTTTTATCAGTTCCTTTATTTTAGTCAAATTCCAAGATGACATCGATTTCAACACAGTAAGTTTGTCCTGGTATATTTCCAGTTTTTGGCGAACTAAAGTAAGTTGATCTCTCTTGAAAATGAGGCTCAATAAGATATTGTAACGATTCGAGAGTTCATTCTTTAATAAAATAGATTGATGAATTTTGTGTATCGAATAATCAGTATTGTTTATTTTTTCTTGTGCATTAATGCTGCGAAAAGAATTCGTATTCAATCTTAGATCATAATCCTGTTTTTCGAGATCGAAGTCTCGAGTTTCTGTTCTGAATTGAAGGTTTTCTATCACAGGTAATCGATAATTGCCCTCTGCTAGTAAGGTTATTTTTTCCTCCTGATATTGTTGAACTGGACTTTGAAAGCTATTCAAAAGAAACTGGTCCATTGTCCAAAATTCCTGACCATTAGCTATGAAGCTTACCAAAAGACAAAATAAAGTGAGCTTTAGATATCGGTTCGAAAAAGTGGTTAGTTCCATTTTTCCGTAGTTAATAATTGAATATTAACAGACCCAAACTCATATTATTAGTTCCTTTAATCAATTCGATTTTTACTTTTTCTTTTTGCAGCAATAGATTTTTACTCGAAATACTTATTAGTACCTCTCGACCATAAATTTGTAATTCCGGAATTTTAGTCAGCCTTGTTGGAATTTCTAAAATTCTTGTGCCAAATCCAGTAATCTTACCACCGTAGACCATATCTGGATTTAAGCTGGAAGAAACTCTAACAGAATCATTTATTTCGATACTGGTGATCATGCTCTCTAACACATAGCCTTTAACCGTGACAGGGTGAGGGTCATACAAGCTAATGAGTTTAGAAAAAGAAGAGTAGTTTTCACCGGGGCTACATGTTATAAAACCCACAATACCATCTCTTGGAGCTTTTAGTATTTGTTCATCTTCTCGGCTAACATAAAAGGATTTTTCTTCACTTAGTATTGCTTGTTCAAGTGAAAACGCATCTTCAACGGCAGCAATTTCACTTTTTATGGCCGTAACTTTAATGTCTGTGGGTTTATCTACAGCATTTTTTCGTTTTTGTAATTGTTCCAGGTCCAATTCATCTTCTCCTTTTAAAGAAGAAACGTCAGAAACTTCTTCCCCTATGGCTTTAAGTAACGCCTGATTTCTATCGATGGACGATTGTGTACTTATAATTTCAGCTTCAATGTTACTCAGTTTTTCGTCTCTTTCCGCATATAATGAGACGATCTTAGCTCTCAGCTCAGTGCACTTAGCATTCTTTTGAATTTCAAGAAGTGCTAATTTATTTTCTACTTCATTTAATTGAAGCGGACCTGAGGTTCTCATAACCTCTAGAAGTGGGTCACCTTGTTTGACAAATTGTCCTGAATTAACTTTTATGTCCACGACTTTGACGTCATAGTCGAAGTTAAGTTCTTGTTCTTTGTTTTCTGAGAAACCATAAAATACGAATGTTTCCGAATTTTCACCGCGTGTCAGAATAAACAACATAACTGTGACAAGCGCAATGAATAAGTATAGAACGTATTTTCTCATAGTTAAATGATCTCAGCAGTGTCTTTAACGTTAAATTTAACCAAAGTAAGCTTTTGGTTTTGTTCTATTTGTTCTATTTGTTGGATCAGTTCAGATGGCTTCGTTCCGTCCATTAACCTTACCTGAAATCCCTGTATATATTGTCTTCCAACTTCAGGTATAGTTTTCACACTAATCCTAATCCTCCGATGTCTTTTGCAATACTTTTTTAAAATGTCATCTAAATCCGGGATGTTTTCATCTGAGGTTTGTATTTCAAAATCACCTATCATATTAGTTTTTTGACTTAATGGAGATAGGGATAATACAGTAGCAGTAAGAACGAAACCAGCAGTTCCTATTGATGCAACCAAAAATCCGTACACCCCACATGCTATTCCAATTGAAATAGAAGCGAACATAAATACAATGTTTCTAGGATCGGAGACTGTGTTTCTAAATCTAATAATTGATAGCGCCCCCAGCATTCCCAAACTTCTTGCAAGACTATCACCTATGGCTTGCATTAATATAGAAACTACAACTGCAATCAGGATCATTCCTTGAATGAAATGTCTATTCTTCACAGTTTTGCGATTGGTTTTTTCGTAGGTAACCGCCAATATTGATGAAAGAATAATAGCTAATAGAATGGCATACATGATCATACTATGACCTATGTTCGGGCTATTACTCTGAGGCGCAAAAAAGTCAATCATAATAAAATTTCTCTAAAAAGTTTGGGCTTAAATATCACCAATAACGGTGCGTTTTCATTGTCTCTAATTGACTATTTTATTCTAATGGTATTAATTATAATTAAAATGGCACGATATATCTCTGAGAATGATTAATGATTTCCTCAATTTAAGTCTTAAGAATCAGTTGATTAATTTGGTTGTAAAATTAGTTTTATCTAACTTTTGAAACAAAGATAATCTGATTATACTAAAAGTCAAGAATTACCGTGAGTTTAAGTTATTGGAGTTGAGAAGAAGAAATCTATCTGATCAGATTGATTAAGCCTGTATATTCGTGAAATGAACCGTCAAGCGCGGACTTAACTTTTATAACATACGTGAAGATGTCATTTTTGGTATAATAACCAACGTTGTTTATTCCATCGCCATTCCAAGATTCTCCGAAAGTATTTGAGTTGAATAAGATATTTCCGCTCCTATCATAGATGTTGATCTCGTATCCTTCAACATTTACGGAGCTTCCTTTAGGTTTCCATGTGTCATTAAATCCGTCTTCATTCGGACTGAATGAATTAGGCATCCAGAATCCAAATGGATGGGCATAAAAGTTTGCAGTTATTGTATCTGTTGCAGATAAAATAAAATTTAATTCAGGTTCAACTGCTCCGCTACCAAAATTATGATGGAAGCTAGACCAAGTAACAAAATCATGAAACTCTGCCACATCGGCTTCCAGGTTAATGCCAAAATCTGCTTGGTAAAACTTCTTGCTGAAAGGCAGTTCGTTTATTCGTAACGCATTTAAGAGAATTTCCCCCGCTTCAGGCGGTTCAACTTGAAGCGTCAATGTGTAATTTAGATCCTCTTCAAAGACGGCAATTAATATGTCATCCGCATTAAGAATGAACGAATTGGAGCTAATGCTTGGATCTGTGGTTAGAATATTGTTGTTTAATATCCAATATAAGAAATGAAAGTTGTCAGGTGGATCAGCTGTTATAATGTACTCTTCACCGGCTAAAAACTGTCCTGTGAAGGGAAGGTTGTCTAAAATAACACCATCGAAGGTAATCACTCCATCATCAGAACCTTCCATAAGTACTGTAACGCTGAAGTTTGGCAATTCATTATAAAATGCTGTTAGGATATCAGGACCCGTAACATTAACTGTTCCATCAGATAAAGTTGGGTCAACCGTATATGGGTTGTTTTGTAATTCCCAATGATCAAATTCAAAGAAGTTTCCTAAAGGACTTGTTGCCACAGGTAGATTAGCACTTTCTGGTGTTTCAATAATCGTAGGGAAGGTATTATGTGTAACTCCCAAAAAATCTACTGAACCTGCACCTGCAGGTTGAACATCTATTGTTAAATCGGTTGTTGTAGTTACAAAGATTGCAGTAATTGTATCTCCAGTTGCAAACATAAACGATGCTGTATCACTGTTCGGATCAAAAACCGTATGATTGTTCAATACCCAATTGCTGAATACATTCGTGCCATATGGGTTTGCTTCTAGTGAAACGTTGAGACCACCAAAGTAATCTCCTACCCAAGGTGTCGTTGTAATCTCTATGGTGTTGAACTGTACAGATCCTGCATCAGGAGGAATAATATTGACGGTAACTTCAAATGGACCTTCAACATCATAGCAATCGACTATTCCTTCAGAAATAACATCACACCTTTCGTCAATAAAGTCATGGATTTCTTGCACATTTCCTTCCCATTCAGGAATAGTTCCACCCCATCTTGCTACTTGAGCAGGCATTTCTGGTGCAATTCTTGCAATTAATTCATCCAGAATCGCATGCATTGATTCACAACTTAAAGCCCCAGCAGATAGATCAGCATATCTAGACACATAATCTTGATAAAAATTTTCGTTCTCAAATAGTTTGTTTAGAATTGGGACATGACCTTGTCCACCTGGATCACCAAGAGTTTCTGGGTCGCAAGGATCAGCATCAGGGTCTTGCGTTGGGATTCCTGTGTAATTGATGTAATGTCCAAAGCTGGCATCGTTATCCCATAGAACATAACCCCATTTTTTATGATCTCCATCGGGATTTAATCCTCTCCACCAAGCAGTGTTCCAGTTTAGCCAATCAGATGTAACAACATATGAGTTTAGGATAAAATAATCAATCAAACTACCTGTGTTAAGTTCTCCTTGAACATAATCATAGTTTGCATCAACGGTCATGTCATTGGTTAAGATATAGTTTACCAATGCATCCCAATCAGGTTCTCCACTTCCAAACTCGGACCAAGTTCCACCCCAAGTTTTAATATAGTCCACTTGTCCAGGCCCTTGATCGTAATAGTAACGGGTATAATCAATGTCATCGGCCTTTTCACGAATTTCATATACTCCCCAGTATTGACCGTCAACGTACATTATACATGGTTCATATGTTCTTTCATCCATTTTCAAATCTGCTCTCATGGATAATTCATGAATATATGCATCGCGAATATGAGCACCTCCAGAGAACGGATAATTGTCATTTGCTGCAGCTTTAATAATCATCCGCTGAAACTCGGGTTTGTCGCTTAAATTATAAACCTCATCAGTAATAGTATTATTATATCCATATTGGTCTCTCATAATGAAATCAATTCCACGCTGATCGTAACCCCAAGAGTCATTTCCGTGTTTGTTGTAATCACCTAAGCCCTCATCAATTAGCACTAAATTTTCATCGAAATATTCCATAGACCCTTCGAAGTCACTGTTAAATGCTCCTGGAGCATTGTCATTAATAAAATCAGTGAGCTGATCACCAGCAATTGACAATACCTTTAAACTATGGTTAACATCAATGAAATAAGTATTTGATTCAATAAAACTGGGCAACACGGCCAGGTCAGCACTAAATGCTCTCGCTCTTAATACCGTTGTGTTGTTTATCGTTATTGGCCCAGTAAAAGAGGTCGATCCAGTGGTAGGAACCGAGCCATCAATAGTATATCTAATATCTAACCCTGGTGCCGATATACTCACATCGACACTGCCAGCATAGTTTCCGGCATCTATATCAAGGGTTGGCGTTGTAGCATATGATGTAAATGGATTTATATTAGCACCATTAGGCGTTGGGTTGTTAAATATTCCCCATGTCGCATCACCATCACTTATTCTTCCAAAGGAATGATTCTTTTGGTTTGTATTGTCCAGCCACCAAGAATCCATAATGGTTCCTCCCGGATTACTTAGAACTGCATACTCTTGTTTTCCTTGCGTGATTTTGAAGTTAGTATGCACAGATCCACCAGAAATTTCATTTCTACCAGATGCATATACTACCGCATAGCCACCAGCTGTTACAGTTACTGAACCCGGAATTTGAAATTTTGTTGGATTCAAAATATCGTCACTGATGTAATAACTATCAATATCGATGTCTCCACCGGTTGGATTATAGATCTCAAACCAATCTTCATAATCACCTGCAGTTCCTGTGTAGTCATCATAATTAGCAGCGCATACCTC
>JBLIMR010000017.1:0-49387 GCA_047638815.1 Gammaproteobacteria bacterium | reverse complement strand
TATCCTCTTGCCCTACAGATTTTAATATAGACGGTATAACCAATGGAGATGATTTTGCCATTTTCTTAGGAAATTTTAACCTTTCCTGTACTGGATGCCCAACAGATCTTAATGATGATGGTGAGACTGATGGACAAGACTTCGGAATATTCTTAGGGAACTTTGGATTATTTTGTAATTAATATTTGTGGAATTAAAAATTGAGTCGTTCCGTTTCACTGCACTAAATTGATAATGAAATCTGATTCTCGTGAAAGCGGGGCGAAGCCTTTCTGTACATCCCTAAATAAGGTTGACCGTTTTTGTTCTTCTTTTTCGTTATCAAATGTAGAACCCTAAGGCACTCGATGCCCCTTCACTTTTGGTACTAGAAATATAGGTCCCTGAGGCACTCGAAGGGCCGGCATTATGATAACGAATCGTCCAAACCGCGCTAAATACAATTACTTAACGTCAAAAACCACCTAGAGTGAATTTGGGTCAATATAGTCAATAGAGATAATCTCTAACAATTCTTATATTCGCCATACAAGCAAAGAAATACTATGGCAAAGTACAATTCGATGATACGAATAGCGTTCGTACTCTTCTGTTTTTCAATTTTCACTTTCAAAGCATTCTCATCAGGGACCTCTGATATTGGAAAGAAAATTAGCGCCCTAATGGAACAAGAGTTTTACGATTCAGCCATAGTTGTGGTTAATGAACACATACTAGGAATTGAGCAAATGTCTTTGAAAGTGCAGGCGAATGGGTATTTGGTAAGGGGGAATGCTTACTATAATCTTGACGATTATAATAAAGCAAAAGTTGACTATAAAAGGTCAATGGAATTGAGCAAGGGAGATCCGGTTGCTTCTTACAAAGCAAGGAGTAGACTTGTAATGGTTTATCAAACAGTTTATCAGTATGATTCCATGAAGGTTCATTTGGATGAGTTAATGGCAAATGAAAGTTTAAGTGATTCGTTCTCCAGATTGGAGAACTATTATTGCATGTATACATATTATGATAGGGGCCGGATAAGGACATTGTATTGGATTATCTTTTGAAAGCCAGGGAAATTAGTGTTGGGCTTGGAAGACACACTCGGGTCGCTACTTATGATTCTTATATCGGTTTTTTATACTACGAACTTGAAAATGATTCTCTCATATATGACATGATCGTTAAAAGAAAATTTAAGGGACATCCAAATGTTACATATAATGCATGTTTCGTTAATAAATCAGATAGTGCGTTACAATCAAGAGCAAGTGAATCACTAGATGAACGCATCTTTAATAGAGAGTCAATCGAAATTTTTAATTCAGACTGGATAGGAGGTGTCATAGACTACTATTCAGGTAATGTGGAAATAATTCCGAATGTCAGGCAAGGGAGGCCTTTGTTTCTATGCAGGGGAATGTTCCACTATGGCGATTGGTTGATATAGAGGAATTTGATAATTGGTTGAACGATTTAAAGCTAGGGCAAGAGCGCATATATGATGCCCATGTATGTAGTGCATACAGTGCATCTACGGAACTCAAGATTCAGGCAGGAGAGAATCTTAAAATACTTTCTAATGACCTAATGAATTTGGATTTTTCCAATGAGTTTGGAGATATAAAATCTTCGAGTAAATTAGCAGGTGAACAAATTATCATTGAAGTAAATGTTACTGTGAAGAAGGGATTCGTGAAGAAGGAAAAATGGGATGATTTTGTGGCCTTTGATCGCACGTTGAATAATCTTCTTCTACTTGAATTACCTTTAATGCATTAGGTCTAATCAAAAAGTAAACAATATCTTTAAGTAAGTATGAAATTGCAGTGGATAAAAGATTGAATGTTTATTTACTTGGTCACCTTCTTCCCAATAAACCGGCTATTCATTTTAGTTAAAAACCATCGAACAAATTTACCTTCTCCCATAAGAGTCCCTACAACAAAAAGTAATATTTGATACACGATGTAAATGGCAACAATTTTTACCACACCAGACAAAAATGCATTTTCAATATTAATACCCAATAGTCCATATAGATACTTTCTTACAATAACAGTAGTACTTCCTGTAATTGCAAAAATGACAAATATCCAGGCCATCCTTTTATCTGTTTCAATGTTCCACTTGATCTTAAGTTTGTTCCAGAATTTCATAAATCGTTAAATCCTTTAAATGTGATGCGAAAATAGTTATTTGGTAATTGACAATGGAAAATGATAACCGGTAAACCCATTAAAGACACATAGAAAATCAAAAATCTTTATTCTCTATTCTAAATTCCCATTTTTAAATCTCCAATCAAAAATTCATCACGCACTCTCAATACTCCCATCACTCTTAACCCTGTGCTTCTTGACTACTTTCTTCTGTTTCTTGGCTTTCTTGCTTCCATCGTATAAATCGTAACCATGAAATTTACACTCAAGGGAACCGTTCATTAGATGAAATCTTCGACTGGTCTTGAGTCCGATGCTTTTCATACCATCGATATTTGAGGTAATAATCCAAGCTTGGGCACCCATGTGTTTATGCTTGAGTGTGCTGCCAATCATCCCATAGAATTTCTCTACTTGTTCCAGCTCTAATCTCTCGTTGTAAGGAGGATTCATTACGATGATGTAATCCTTTAACTGGTTGCATTCCATTTCAGCAAAACCTTTCTTTTCGATTTTTATCAAGAAGTTAAAGCCCATATCAATGGAGGACATTTTTGATAGATCAATGGCATAGATGTCAGCATCGAAACCCAATATTTCTATTTCACTTCTTACGACATTATTCATGGCTTCTTCAACCAATTTGTCAAACAACTCTTGGTCATAGTCTTTCCATTTTTGAAATGCAAAACCATAACCATCAGGTTTAGCTCTCAATAAACCAGGTGCCGTTTTGGTGGCAATCAACGCTGCTTCAATTAACAATGTTCCACTACCACACATTGGATCTACGAAACTCTTCTCACCATGCCAGCCAGTCAATTTTATCATTCCTGCAGCGAGGCATTCATTAAGTGGGGCATCGAAACTTTTGTTTCTATATCCTCTTTTGTTTAATGATTTTCCTGAACTGTCAAGTGAGATCCTGACCTGATCTTGTGTAAGATGTATGTTAAAGGCAATATCGGGATTGTCTCTGTCAATCGATGGTCGTTCCCCTGTTTTCGCTCTGAATTGATCTACAATAGCATCTTTACATTTCAAACTCACATACATGGAGTGATCGAAATACTCAGAATGTACAGAAGAGTTGAAAGAAAATGTAGTGTCGTTCGAAAGGTGTTGAGACCAATCAAACTCCTTCATTTTATCATACAACTGAAATTCATCCTTGGCCTTAAACTCATATATAGGGGTTAAGACTGCAATCGCACACCTCAAATGTAAGTTAGCTTTGTATAAGATGGATTTATCTCCTTCGAACGAAACCGCACGTTTAAGAATCTCAATATTTGACGCTCCAATCTCTTTAAGTTCTTCAGCAACTATTTCTTCTAAACCCTTGAGGGTTTTTGCGGTCATCTTCATAGGAGTATTCTTAAGGAGTTGATTTGAAAGTAATAATTCGCGAAGATAATTAAATGACTCGATTAAACCTTTGCTAAAAATGAAGGTCAAAGAATCAAAATCAACAAAAAAACAAATAATTATGAAAAGTCTAAATAAAAAGTTCAAACTGATATTAACTGCTTTAGCTATTTTAATGATGTTCTCATCATGTACTAAGGATGAGGACGTAGTTGCTGATGTTCAGAGCACTGATACGACCGAGATTAAAAAATCTTCGGAAGTGGATAAAGCGACAGAAGCTATGGATGATATAGCATTGGATGTGTTTGAGAAACAACAATTTGGAGAAGACAATGGCTCTGACGTTGACTTTAGCTCCTTACCCGATTGTGTTACAGTTACCATTGTTTTCACACAAAACCACAGAGAGATTACAATAGATTTTGGTACCGAAGGATGTGAGGTGAATGGAAATATCTTAAAAGGCAAAATAATTTTGTCTTATGATAGGAATCCAGGAGAACAGGAGGTGCTAATTACAAAGATATTGGAGGAGTTTTTCTTTAATGATAAAAATCTAGTAGGTATGAAAACGATACTTAAGGAACTATCAAACGACAATGGGAATCCTCAATTCACACATACGACAGAGTTAACAATTATTTGGCCCAATGGATTGACAGGAAACAGATCGGGCACGAAAGTTAAGGAATGGGTTGAAGGCTTTGGTAGTGGAATATATAGTGACAACGTATTCGAAATAACCGGAAACTGGAACTCAACCTTCATCAACGGGAACAGCCGAAACTATGAAGTTCTTACACCCCTTCGAAGACAAGTAATCTGCACCTATTTTGTGAGTGGTTCGATTGATGTTGAACGTCCAAATACTATGGGTGTAATGGATTACGGTGATGGAGATTGTGATAATATTGCAACCTTCACTACCGATGATGGTGAAGTGATCGAGATAATATTAAACTAATAACAAATAAGGCCCTTGGATATTTATCCAGGGGCCTTATTTTTTTTAATTAGTTTGATTCCTTAATTCAAAGTAGGTTTCTCCAAAATAAAATTAATTGGCTTCTTAACCTTCTCTTCCAGTAAGGCAATATCAACTACATCTATCATTTCTTTGACGTAGTGAAATGTTAAACCTTTCAAGTACATTGGATTAATGTCCTCAATATCTTTTTGATTCTTCTGGCAAAGTATTATTTCCTTGATTCCTGCTCTTTTCGCAGCAAGAATCTTTTCCTTTATTCCACCTACGGGCAACACTTTCCCTCTCAAAGTTATCTCACCTGTCATGGCCAGATATTTTTTAACTTTTCTTTGAGTGAATGCGGATGCTAATGCCGTAAGCATTGTTATACCAGCGGAAGGTCCATCTTTTGGAGTAGCTCCTGCCGGCACATGGATATGTATATTCCATTCATTAAAAACCTTCTCATCAATTTTCAAGTAATCTGCATTTGCCTTCAAATATTCCAAAGCCAAAACAGCCGACTCCTTCATCACATCACCGAGATTTCCAGTTAAGGTCAATTTGCCTTTCCCTTTACTCAAACTAGTTTCTATGAAAAGTACATCACCACCAACTGGTGTCCAGGCTAATCCCGTAACGACACCAGCGACAGAGTTATCTTCATATTTGTCTCTTTCGTGAGAGGGGCCTAAAATTTTATTTAGATCAGCAACTTGGTATTCCACTTCATACTTCTCTTCAAGGGCAATCTGCATGGCTCTATTTCGGACGAGTTTTGAAATTCTTTTCTCTAAAGTTCTAACCCCAGATTCACGACTATAAGCAGTGATCAACTTTTCAATTACTTCTCTATTTATTTTTACCTGTTCCGCTTTCACACCGTTGTTCTCCAGTTGTTTTGGAATAAGATGCTTCTTAGCGATTTGTATTTTCTCCTCAACGGTATAGCCACTCACCTCTATTATTTCCATCCTGTCACGTAATGCGGGTTGAATGCTTCCTAGAGAGTTTGCTGTTGCAACGAACATAACCTTTGAAAGGTCATAATCCAATTCAACATAGTTATCGTTGAACGTATTATTTTGCTCTGGATCTAAAACTTCGAGCAGGGCAGAGGATGGGTCACCTTGAAAGTGATTCCCGATTTTATCAATCTCATCGAGTACGAAAAGAGGATTACTTGTACCAGCTTTTTTAATATTCTGAATAACCCGTCCCGGCATCGCACCTATGTATGTTCTTCTATGTCCACGAATTTCCGCTTCGTCACGAAGACCACCAACTGACATACGCACATATTTTCTACCTATTGCTTCAGCGATTGATTTCCCTAAAGAAGTCTTTCCAACACCTGGAGGGCCGTACAAGCAAAGAATAGGAGCCTTCATATCGTTTTTCAACTTGAGTACTGCAAGGTACTCTATGATTCTCTCCTTTACCTTTTCCATGCCATAATGATCCCGATCTAGGATTTTTTGGGCACGTTTCATGTCTAACTTGTCCTTGGTTGTTTCATCCCAAGGTAAGTCGAGAAGAAGCTCACAGTAATTAAGCTGAACAGAATACTCCGCACCAGCAGGATTAATTCTTTCTAACTTACTAAGTTCTTTCTCAAAAGCTTTAGCCGTTACATCATTCCATTTTTTTCCCTTCAAACGCTTTCGCATTTGCTTCACTTGTTCGTCATGAGGATTCCCTCCTAGTTCATCCTGAATCGTTTTTAACTGCTGATTCAGAAAATAATCTCTTTGCTGCTTGTCAAGATCCAATCTGACTTTAGACTGAATGTCATTTTTTAGCTCTAACATCTGATGCTCCTTGTTCAAAAGAGAAAGTGCCTTTTCGGCTCTTTTAGTCAAATCAGCCTCTTCAAGCATCAATTGTTTTTCCGCAAGTGAACTATTCATGTTAGAAGAAATAAAGTTCACCAAGAAAGACTGACTAGTAATATTTTTCAAAGCAAATCCCGCCTCACTAGGAATATTTGGAGACAATTGTATGATCTCCAAAGCAAGATCTTTGATCGAGGAAATTAATGCCTTGAATTCCTTGGTGTTCTCAGGTTTCTGCTCTTTGAACTCTTTTACTTTCGCCTTGAAATAAGGCTTATCCTGAACCATATCCAGTCGAACGAAGCGCTTTGTACCTTGGATGATGGCCGTTGTACTTCCATCAGGCATTTTCAAAGTTCGCATGACTCTTGCGATGGTACCTATTTCATACAAGTCTTCAGCCGTTGGATTTTCAACATCCTCTTTCCTTTGAGCAACAACACCTATATTAGACTTGTTTTTTTTGGCATCCTCTATAAGCTTTATTGATTGATCTCTTCCCAAGGTAATTGGAATAACAACACCAGGGAATAACACCGTATTCTTTAATGGAAGAATCGCTAACTCAGGTGGAGTCTCCTCCTTATTGAATTCTTCTTCATCCTCTGGCGTTATCAACGGAATGAATTCCGCATCACCATCTGCAATCTCATTTAAGCTAATATGATTAAATAATATCTTCTTCATCTATTCTTTTCCTTTATTCTTAAAACGAATTTCGTTCTTTTCAGGTATTTTTTTCAAGTCAAAATGTCACTACTCTCATATGTTTAACTTTGTTGTTGCATTACCTGTGTTTTACAAAAACCTAAATATCAGATGATTAAGTTAAGTAGCACTGATTTGATTCTTATAGTTCAATACTTGTGCCAACGCGATAAAACGGTAATTATGTCCTGTATTTACCAGATATATTGAAGATGTGTCTTAAGATTGACTCATCTTGAGGATGTAGATCTTTCTTTCTTCGGGCATAAACAGCCTTGGCTGTTGAAATGGCTTTATTAGGATCATGATCTACCCACCCATCCTTGCCTCCCCAACTAAAAGATGGAATGAATTTTTTTGGAAACCCTCCACCATAAATATTCGAACAAACACCTACAACTGTTCCTGTGTTGAACATGGTGTTAATGCTTGATTTGGAATGATCCCCCATGATCAATCCATGAAATGTAAGACCAGTATTTTCCAAGGCATCACTTTTATAAGACCATGTTTTTATTGGGCCATAGTTGTTTTTCAGATTGGAAGTATTGGTGTCCGCTCCTAAATTGCACCATTCTCCAAGAATTGAGTTGCCAAGGTAGCCATCATGACCTTTATTGCTATATCCAAATAGAATAGAGTTTCCAACTTCACCACCAACTTTACAGTGAGGGCCTATGGTTGTTGCGCCATAAATTTTGGCGCCCATTTTAACAACAGAATTTTCACCCACATACAATGGCCCTCTCAACATAGACCCCTCCATGATCTGTGCATTCTTATCAATAAAGATAGGACCGTCCAATGTATTGAATATGGCACAATGAGCAGTTACACCTTCTTCTAGGAATAATTTATCACCGAGTAGGGTGCATGTTTTATCTATGGCGGAAGAGGATTGTGAATTTGTCAGGACCTCGTAATCTTGTTCTATAGCGATATGATTCTTTGCGAAAAGATCAGAGATCTTATTTAGCATCAATACTGAATCTAGAGCAACATCACTTGATTTGAACATTAAGTATTGTTCATTTTTCAAGTCAGAATATGTCCCATTAAATGCAAGAACATTATTATTAACCTTGATTGATTCTGATGACGCCAGATTATTAAGAGATACCAATAAGCTATCACTTGGACAGGTTGTAGCATCTATAAAGATTAACGCTTCGTTTATTTTGTCATCGGTGATTTGTAGATCGTGTTGCAAGTATTCAGCAGTATCCACCAAAACCTCAAAACCAGCTTTCCGCCACTTCTCAATAATGGTCATCATTCCGAATCTCATATCAGAGATTGCCCTTGTGTATGTAAGAGGTAGAAACTGTATTCTTGTTTCTTGCCTATCGAAGAGAACTACTTTTACCATAGGATGGCAAATATCAGGTCAAATTATGGATAAAAGAAAACCCCTTACTTTTTTTATCAAGAAAGGGGTTTCAAATGTTTTAAAGAACAATTTACTCGCTCTTTGGCTCCTCGGTAGGTGCTTCAGTAGCTTCAGTAGTTTCAGCAGTCTCTGCAGTTTTAGCAGTTTTTTTGAATTTACCGTATTTGTTCTTGAACTTGTCAATACGACCAGCAGTATCAACAAACTGCATTTTACCAGTATAGAATGGGTGCGACTTATAAGAGATATCCAATTTGATCAATGGATATTCATTTCCATCTTCATATTCAATTGTATCCCTGCTTTCAGCTGTAGAACGACCAAGGAAAGTATATTCATTAGACATGTCTTTAAACACTACCATTCTGTAATTTTCTGGATGAATACCTTTTTTCATAACAAATATCGTTTTCTTTTGAGGCTGCGAAGATAATATTAAATTTATTATCATGTAAACGAAAATTAAAGAAATTACATGATTAAATCAAAGGTTTAATACACACCGACCAGATATAATATGATGCAAGCTTATCTAATTTGATATATTTGTTCATATCAGGAATCATTGATTTCAGTAATAAAGACAAAACCATCTATGAATAATTCGAAAGTTATTGATAATCAGGAAGTAAGAGGTGAAGGCAGCACTAACCTCTATTTAAACAAAAAGGGAGATAAAAAGACCATCAGAGGTTGGCAGATGTTTGATTGGGCTAATTCTGCTTATTCCTTGGTCGTAACTTCTGCTGTTTTTCCTATATTTTATGAAGGTGTGACAACGAGTCGCGATGAAGTTGGTAATGTCACAGACTTGGTGATGGAGGCGCATAAAATACCCAATACATCACTCTATTCTTATTTTATTTCGGCTGGTTTTCTCATTGCGGCTTTAATGGTTCCATTGTTATCGGGAATTGCCGACTATTCCAACAACAAGAAGATTTTCATGAAATTCTTCACCATTTTTGGTGGACTAGCATGTATGGGACTCTTTTTCTTTGATCCAAATAATGTGATTCCAGGGTTGATCATGGTGATGTTGGCTTGCATTGGATACTCAGGTAGTATTGTCTTTTATGACGCTTACCTTCCAGAAATAGCAGATGTAAAGGATCATGATAAAATTAGTGCGGGTGGCTATTCCATGGGGTATATTGGGAGTGTTCTGCTTTTAATTTTCTGTCTTTTTATGATTACCTCCCCAGATACTTTCGGAATACCTGAGGTTTCAGGGAATCCCATGGCACCGAGAATTGCATGTGTTTTAGTTGGTGTTTGGTGGATAGCTTTTGCTCAAATCACCTTTAGGAGATTGGTGAAAGAACCGAAAATGAGTAAGGTTCCAACTGAGATATTCTCCAAGGGATATCGAGAATTAAGAAAAGTATGGAAAGAAGTCAAGAATTTCCCGGTGCTTAAATGGTTTCTTAGTGCATATTTCTTCTTCAATATGGGTGTGTTAACTGTGATGTATCTGGCAGCAAACTTTGCTGCAAAAGAAATCAAACAGATTGATGAAAATGGAGTGGAACGTCCAATGGAAACAATGCAGCTAATCATTACCATTTTAATTATTCAATTGGTAGCCATTGTTGGGGCGACTGTGTTTTCTAAACTTTCGAAACGAATTGGGAACTTGAAGGTGCTGTCTATGGGAATTATCGCTTGGATAGCAATATGTATTACTGCATACTTTGTTGAATATAGTACCGCATTTTTCTTCCTAGCAGGATGTGTTGGAATGGTGATGGGAGGTATACAAGCATTGTCTAGGTCAACATATTCAAAACTGTTGCCTGAAACTATTGATCATGCTTCTTACTTCAGTTTCTTCGAAATATGTCAATTTCTAGGGACCATCATAGGCACATTTACTTTTGGATTTGTGCTTCAGATGACCGGTAATATTAGAAATTCAATTCTTGCTGTCTTGGTCTTTTTTGTTGTTGGGTTATTTCTACTTTCTAGAGTATCTAGCAAAATGAAATCACAACGTATTGCGTCAGATATTGAGGGGAGTAGTTAAGGATAAAACGTTAGTTCGAATAATCCTCATACTCTTTTTCGAGAATAGCAAAATCAACCCTTCTATTTTGTTGGCGTCCCTTAGCGTCATTATTGCTTGCGCGAGGTTTTTCACTGCCGTATTTCTTTATAGAGATTCTATCAGAAGCAATCCCTCTTTCCTTTAAATAATCAATCACGGTATTCGCTCTTCGCTCAGATAATTCAAGATTGTAATTATCACCTCCGATTTTGTCGGTATGACCCCTAACTTCAATTTGGAGGAATTGATTGGCATTCATCAGTTTCACAACATCATTAAGCTTTTGTTTCTCCTTTTTAACCAGCTTGTCTTTATCGAATTTAAATAATACATCCTGAAGATCTATTTCTGTCATTGGATCAATCTTCCATTGCACACTATCTTTTAATTCTTCTTTAATGAGAGGGATCGTACAGCTGCAATTGTCTTCCTCCATCATTGGCTTTACAGAAATGTTGTCGACATAATAGTAAGAGTAATCCCAAGGAACGGATTGAGCATTTTTAATATTTCTCCTTTTAACTTTTGTGCTATTATCATCCTTGAAGTTTCCGATGATTAGATGTTGCTCGTCACCCTTTGCAACGTAGGTGTCTGATATCAGCAACCAACTGCGATCATTTTTAAGAATATGATTGCCTGGATTACTGATGTGTGGTTCCAAACGAATGACTTTATCCGTCTCACTTCTAATCTCCGCTGAGGACAAAATTATTCCAACTTCATCGGTCATGAATTTTGAATTTTCTGCTAGAGAAATGTAAAATTCAACACAGTACTTTTGACCAGTCACCAATTTGTCTAGGAGTTGAGCCTGTATGTATTCTCTGTAATTTGATGATGCTGGCGAAAAAGTAATTAAACCCATATATGCCTCACCATGGTAAGCTTCTTGCCAACCAAAATCATTTTCTGGAACACCAACAATTCTGCTGCAAGAATGAAAATAATCTGAGGTACCTCTTGAAGCTTGCTGCCAATCGGTGACAGTGTTCATTTGACCTTGATTAAATTCAGATGGGCAATAAGCATGTTTCTCAAAACTATTATTGGGAACAAGATTCTGAGCCGACAGTGCAACATGGCCAAATACCATCACGGTATAGGCCAAGAGAGTATATATATGATATGTATATTTAATATTCACTGCTTATAATACCGTTCATTCTGAATTAACAGGATATATGGCTGTATTATTGTATCTACATTTCCAATTTCAGTTGTGAAATCAGTAATAAAGATCATTTAATTTTTATCTCGAAGCAAGCAATTCTATCATTGCTTTCGTTAAGTGAATAGTTAATCCTGAATTTTCTATTCCTTTATGGTAAAAAGGACACGTCTATTTTTCGCCAAAGAAATCGGAGTTTTCATCTTACTAGTTGGTTTTGTTGCTTTGTGACCAATTGTACTAAGCTGACCTTCATCAACGCCTTTCCCTAGAAGATATGTTTTTACAGATTCTGCCCTTTGTTCAGAGATGTTTTCATAGTCATCTTCTTGTTTCAGACGAATCTCTTCAGTGTTATCAGTGTGACCATGAATAACCACTTTCACGCTTGGCTTAGCGATCAAAACTTCGGCCAACTTATCTAATTCTCTATTAGATGCCGAAACAAGATCTGATTTTAAGGAGTAAAAATAAACAGCCGCAGCACCAATCTTTTTAACATAAGAGGAACCCTTTTGAAGTTCTTCTTGCTTGCTATAAATGATTTTTGGTCCTTCTACCAATTTGTCCTCTTTACAAGTGCATTCAGAATCATTGTCTATCTGCAGGATACTGAAGTTATCTACATAGTAGTATCCAATAGGCAATTGAGGTTGTGAAATACTTTTCGGTTTTCTAACCGTTTTTGTCGCTGTTTTATTACTAGCATGGAAGTTCCCAATTGTGATATACTTCTCAAATCCTTTGGCCGTGAATGGAACACATATATTGGTCCATGTTTTCATGTTATCTTGAACGAGATTATTCATAGGCAGAATAACATCGTCTTTGATCAGTGCATCAAGCTCCTCATATATTTCTTTTTTAGAAAGATGGACACCAAAGTTGTTTGTCGCATACTTCGAAACATCCGCTAAACTTATGTTATAGCTGAGGCAGTATCTTTTCCCTTTTTCAAGATGATCATTTAGGGCAGATGTTAAATATGCTCTTCCACCTTTAGAGTTGAAGTCGTATATTTTTAATCCAACGTAGTTATCCCCGTCTTTAGCATTGGCTTTACCCATTCCATTATTTGGTATCCCTGCAATTGGCAGTAATGCAGTAGGACTAAAGACATCGGCCTTAGTTTTAGTCGCTGTTGTCCACTCTTCTAGAGCCTTACTCGCTTCACCTAATTTTTTTATCTTGCCATTATTCTGTTCAAAGCTCGGATTTGCAATAAGGTTTTTGCGCTCATTATCTTGCGCATTGATGGATAAAGAACCTAGAATTATTGCTGCTACTAATATAAATCTCATATTGTGTAAATGTCTAATGAATAGCGATTTAACGCTTTTTTGTGTTAATTTTTGTATCTAACTGTGATACAACAGTTGCGAATATACAACTACCATGCCTTTTTTGTGAAAATTTACATCTGGAAATTGGAATCATAGAGAATTGGATGATATTTATCGCGATCCGAATATTTTACTGCCGACTCTAATCATATTGCTTCCGCTGTCAACAGCTATCTCATAATCACCGCTCATTCCCATAGAGAGTGTATCGAAATAGGGCTCAGAATTATTTTTACGCATGGCATTATAGGTTTGATTTAAAGCGCTAAATTCTTTAGCTACTTTTTTATCATCCTGACTATTGGTTGCCATGCCCATCAAACCACGTACTTTGACATTTGAAAATTCTTTAAGAAATCCGTTTTTCACTTTCTCCTGAAGTTCGTCACCATCAAAGCCAAACTTTGATTCCTCTTCCGCTATATGTATCTGTATGAGACAATCAACTGTTACATCTTTTGCCTTTGCTTTTTTATTAATCTCACGCAAAAGCCTTTCAGAATCAACACCGTGAATCAAATGCGTTTTGCCAATTATTGAAGCGACTTTGTTACGTTGAAGGTGACCAATCATATGCCATCGAATGTCTTTGGGTAACGACTCTATTTTCTCAAGTAGTTCTTGTACTTTGTTTTCTCCAAAATCCCTTTGGCCTTCCTCATAAGCTTGAAGAATAGCTTCAATGGGTTTGGTTTTGGAAACAGCGATCAGAGTAACCTCTTTCGGTAAATTGGATATTATCGTTTGAAGGTTTGTCCCAATATTAGCCATCTTAATCCTCGGTAAGATTGTAAATGGTCAATCCACTTCTAAGCTTGGGTTCTATCCAAGTGCTTTTTGGTGGCATGGTCAGATTGGCATCTGATATTTTTTTAAGCTGTTCGAAGCTCGCTGGAAATAATGCAAATCCAACTTTGTATTTACCGCTATCCACTCTTTCTGTAATTTTCTTTACACCATCAAGCCCATTGACAAATCCAACGCGATCGTCTGTTTTTAAATCACCTATTCCTAGATGTGGATTAAGAATTTTGTGTGTCAGAATTCTAGCATCGAGCTGATCGACAATGTCGTCCCCCAACTTCCCATCCTTAAGAATCATTTTGTACCATGATCTTTCGAGGTACATTCCAAAAGTATGCATCATCTCAGGTTTGTATGAGCTTGCCATCTTTTGAACATCAAAATCATGACTTACTTTTTCTAACAGATCCTCAACAGTTAGGCCATTTAGGTCCCTAATGACTCGGTTATACTCATATATTTTGAGTGAACTTTTCGGAATAAGCATTGCCATAAAATGACTTTTTCTTGACGTATCATTTCCAATGCATTCTTTTGAGAGTAGGGCAGAAGATGCACATCTATGATGACCGTCAGCAATATATAGCCCGTTTAATGATTTAATTTCTTCTTGGATTTGTTCTATATGCTTGCTTTTTTTGATGATCCACATTTCATGTTTTACTTCATTGGCAGTGAAGAACTCATACTCCGGTCTCTTTTTTGTTAGCTTGGATGTCAGTGAATTGATCTTCTCCGAATCTTCATATGCTAATAGCACAGGTTCGGCATTGAAAGATGTAGTTTCCAAGTACTTTTTAAATAATCCTTCCCTTTTAGTTATCGTTTCTTCATGTTTTTTTATAACACCACTCTCGTAATCTGTCGATGCAACTCCGCCAATTATGCCAAGATATTCATGATTTAGTTTAGTCTGACGATAAAGATAAAAAGCTGGTTCTTCATCTTTTACTACATGTCCTTTCTCAAGGAAAGATTTGTATTCGTTTTTGACAATTTCAAATCTGGCTACAACATCAAGATCTTTAAATTCTTTATGCTTTGTCTCGGGCATGATGACATGCAAAAAGGTAAATGGGTTGGCCAATAACTTGTCATGCAAACCTTTTTCGGAATAGGAAATGTAAGATCTGGAGGCCACTAAATGCGCCCTATCTCTAGGTGGTCGTACTCCTCTAAATGGCTTGAAATCGGCCATTTTTAGTTTAAGATACTAATTATTTGATCTGCTAATTCTAGTCCGATTCTATCTTGTGCCTCCATCGTGGCAGCGCCAATGTGTGGAGAAAGGGAAAAATGATCGCAGCTTAATACTTCTTGAGCAGGTGTTGGTTCATTGACAAAAACATCTAATGCTGCTGCACGAACCTTACCACTGTTACATGCCTCCATAAGTGCTTTTTCATCAATAATTCCACCACGTGATGCGTTGGCAAGAATGACACCTTCTTTCATCATGTTTAGTTCAGCAGATCCAATGACAGGTTTCCCATCAGTTTGTGCAGGAACATGTACGGAAATAAAATCACTAGCAGCAAGTAGCTCTTCCAAACTAACAGAAGGAACAGCAACTTCAATCGAGCCATGACCGGCTATTTCTAAGTTGATTTTAACTTCATTGTTAGATCTATCGTTTGCAATAACCTTCATGCCTAATCCAAGTGCATAAGACGCTAAAGCTTTGCCAATTCTGCCAGACCCAATAATACCCAATGTCTTTCCTCTTAGTTCAACACCTTTCGCATATTTCTTTTTTAATACCTTAAAGTCTGAATGACCTTTGCTATGCATGTTTTTGTTGCTATCGTGAAGACCACGGGCAACATTGAAAAAATGTCCCATAACAAGTTCCGCTACAGATAAAGATGATGCAGCTGGAGTATTAATGACTGAAAGTCCTTTCGATCGGGCATAATCAACATCGATATTATCCATTCCAACACCACCTCTTCCAATCAGTTTTAGGCTGGGACAAGAATCAATAATGTCTTGTCTAACCTTTGTAGCACTTCGTACAAGTATTCCTGTTACAGATTCAGAATTGATATAATTTATCAATTCTTCCTGAGGCACATTGTTGGTAATCACCTCAAATCCTCCTGCTTTTAACTTTTCAACTCCAGAAACGGAGATACCATCATTGGCTAAAATTTTCATATACGTTCTTGCTTATAATTTTTTCATTAAATCGACCAATACTTCTACACTTGATAGCGGCATTGCATTGTACATTGATGCTCTATATCCTCCTACAGATCTATGCCCATTGATACCACTAATACCTGCTTCCTTCCACATACTGTCCCACTTTTCTTTCTTTGATTCGTCAGTTAGTTCAAAAGTAGGGTTCATCTTCGAACGATCTTCTTTCTCTGCTAATCCTCTAAACAATGGGTTTCTATCCACTTCTTCGTAGAAGATCCTCGCTTTTTCATCATTAATTTTTTCTATCGCATCAACACCTCCAAGTTTGTCTAACCATTGTAGCGTCAACATGGATACATAGATAGGAAATACTGGTGGTGTATTAAACATTGAGTCTTTATCAATGTGAATCTGTAAATCCATCATCGATGGAATCGTTCTTCCTGTTTTCCCTAATAAGGATTTCTTGACGATGTAAAGTGTTGTTCCAGCAGGTCCCATATTCTTTTGTGCTCCAGCATAAATCATGGCGTACTTGCTAACATCTATTTTTTTGCTGAAAATGTCTGATGACATATCACAAACTAATGGAATATCGCCATTTGGAATGTGGTGGAATTGTGTGCCAACAATGGTGTTATTCGAAGTGTAGTGAATATAATCACAGTCACTTGGTATTTTGTAATCTTTAGGGATATAAGAGAAATTTTTGTCTTTACTTGATCCGACTTCAACAATTTCACCGAGTAATTTAGCTTCTTTGATGGCCTTGTTCGACCATGTCCCAGTATTGATATATGCTGCTTTTCCATTACTGCCTAGCAAGTTGATTGCTGAGATGTAGAATCCTAGGCTTGCACCACCTTGTAAAAATAGTATTTCATAATCTTCCGGGACATTGAGTAATTTTTTTACCAATGATCGCGCATTTTCCATAACCTCTACAAATGGAGCTGATCGATGAGACATTTCGATCAATGATAGTCCTGAGTTTTGGAAATCGATTACTGACTTTGAAGCCTCAGCAAGCACTTCCTGTGGAAGGATGCATGGACCGGCACTAAAATTATGAACTTTCATTATAATGTAATATCAATATTTGCGGCTGCAAAGATGCAACCTATATTCGAGAATTGACAAGAACACAGGATAATATTTTAGTGCTAGATTTAGTCTTAATACTTCAGTTTTTCCAGCTAAAACAGATCCATTTCAAGCAGATATCTCCTTGAAAGTTAGAGGCTCCAACAGAATTTGCAAATAACTTTTGGATACAAAAACGTCCAGTTATTTGGTTTTGTGGGATTTTTCGTGTAGTTTGTCCAAGATTTGCTCTGGTTCATCCCGTGATTTAAGTGAATTACCTTAGCCAAACTAACATCAATTACTATGAAATCACTATCTAGAACTTTACTCTTATTTTCTTTTGTTTTACTTTTTAATAATGCTGATGCCCAACTCTATCATGCAAATCCAGATTCGATTTGTATAAATGAAGGAGATCCATTTGACCTCAATGTTTTTGGTAATGATTTTATAGAGGACCCTACAGCTCAGATGTTTATTGAATTTTCACAAGGGGACGAGTGTTTTTTTATTGATGATCAAGGGTTTGTAAGAGAAGTGCAAGGATCTGCAGGCTCGTGCTGTGGAACACATAATTTGACCTATTACGCTTGTTTGCAAATTGGAGATCAGCAATTTTGCGATGAAACTACGGTGCAGGTGATCGTGAAATGCGCTAAACCAGACTGTTCTTTGTTTAATATGCTTGACTATCAACCTGACCCTTTAGATCAAGATGCAGGTTGTATCGATGTATGTGAAGGATCCAGCACTACTTTCTATTTACCTTACAATCCTAGTGACACATACAATTGGATCGTTGCAGGTGGTGACACTTCAGCAGGTGCAAATCCAGGAGAATTTATTGTTAATTGGGGACCTCAAGGTTCAGGAAACGTTATGGTAGAGGTAACTAGTCCATTAGGTCTAGTGAGTACAATTACCATTTGTGTCAACATCATGGAAGGACCAACAGCTAATTTCACTTCCTCTGGTGCTGTTTGTTTAGGGTCACCTATTAGTTTTACCAACACGTCACTTAATGCCGATGAATATGATTGGGATATGGGAGACGGAACCTTCCTTTATAACATTGAGAATCCCAGTCATATTTACTCTGCGGCTGGAACGTATCAAGTGGTTCTTTATGCTACTGCCTTCAATTATGATTCTGAGGGGAATCAACTATGCTGTTGTACAGACTCAATTGCTATGGATGTAGTGGTTGATCCATTGCCAGGTCCAAACATTTATTGGGTTTCAACATTATGTGAAGGAGATAGCTCAAAATATTGGACAGATGCTGCCAATTGCGGATCATATGATTGGTTAGTGGAAGATGAATTTGGGAATGTTCTTCCTTTTGATGGTCAGGACAATGATACCATTTGTGTCCTTTGGAATATTGGTAATGTCGGGGTAATCTCATTACAAGTTGCAGATTGCGATTCAACATATTGTGATGATCCAACCACGGTGAACGTCCCAATCATACCATCAAGTTCGGTGGTCAGTGGTCCAGATGAGGTTTGTGTTAATTCAACCCATGCCTATTCTCTGCCCAAATGGAACAGTGTGGAGTACATTTGGACAGTCTTGGATGTGAATGGTGACCCTGTTATTTTTGACGGACAAGGCAGTCATTTGATCAATATCAATTGGACCGTTGCAGGTATTGCATCAATCCATGTTGATTATCATAGTGATTTTTTAAATGGAATTTCAGATCATAATGGAACGGAATGTTCTGGTACGGCTGATTTATTCGTTAATGTTAAGCCATTTTTCGATTTGACTTATGCCAATACTGTTGTTTGCCCTGATGATATATCATTTATCTCAGCCACAAATACTCCTTCAATCGATTATGATTGGAGTGTATCACCTTCCGCAACAATTACGGATTTAGGAGGTGGTAATATTTCTGTTACTTGGGATTCTGACCCTGGTACCTATGTCGTTACCGCCATGTCAAATGATACATCAGCATATTGTAATATCGTGGAATCTATTGTTTTTGAAGTGGTAGATATTCAACCTCCGCTTTTAATTGAAGGCAATGATAGTATATGTGCTGGAGAACCTCAATTGTATACGGTTGTGTCTGGTGAGACAGGTGTTGGTTTTATCTGGAATGTCACCAATGGAACTCCTGCTTTTTCTAATTCGAGCTCTATTGCTGTGACATGGAACGGATCAGGTAGTATTTCTGTCTATCAGTATCTGCTTTCATCGCCTGGATGTTCATCTGACACCATTTCTTTGGATGTGATTGAAAAGGAAATCGCAGGACCTCTAAATGTTGCGGGTACTGCGGCATGTACAAATTCCATTTCAAATTACACTTTAAGTCCTGGACAATTGGATGAGGCACAGATACTTTGGAGTGTTTCTGATTCAACCGATGGAAGTATCATTGATGGTCAAGGGACTGAAGATATACAGGTTCAATGGAATAACGATCCAGGAGTAGTTTCTGTAAACGTCCAAGTGATTTTATGTAGTGATACGTTGTCTTACAATCTGATTGACACGATTTATAGTCCTATAGTTCCAGTCATTTCGCAAAATGGGATTTTATGTCCAGGTGTAATGGCAATGTTAGAAACTGGGCTTGGTTTTGCAAGTTATGTTTGGAGCACTGGTAGTACAACAAATACCACTTTGATAGATGAAGGTGGAACTTATTCGGTAACTACTATTGATAGCAATGGCTGTGAGGCTAGTGCTTACTTCACGGCTAATGAAGTGCCAGGTGCAATAGCTGGTATCTCATCAGGCGACAATCCAGTTTTATGCGTTAATGCAGGAGGTAGTGTGGATATTGTAGCGCAAACAAATGCAAATTATTATTTCGAATGGTTCTGTGATGGTGTTTCTCAAGGACCACTTTCAGCAACCTCAAACTTAATTCATGTCAATACTGATTCAGTTCAAAGTTTCAATTACTACTTTAATGTAGTCGATTCATTAACTGGATGTATAAATACATCTGAAATATTTACAGTTAATCAATTGGCTTGTGGTGGTACAGGTTGTGAGGCTCAACTACCGTTTTCGGTTTCTTTTACAAACAGTATAACAATTTCTCCATTTTGTGATGACTATACTTTTACCCCAAGTTTATCAAATGCATCCGTTTTTTCATGGAATTTCGGAGATGGAACAACATCTGGGGCGAATAGTCCATCCCATCAATATTCTGAGGCAGCTTGTTACAATGTGAGATTAACTGCTTTAGTACCCGCAGTTGGGAATTCAGGAGATTCATGTTCAATATTTATTGACGAGGCAATATGCGTTCCTGTTGCTGCAGATTTCGACTTTGAATATCTAGGCTGTGGCGATGTTCAATTCACTGATTTTTCGACTTACATTGAATTAACAGATTCGATTGATTCGTGGAGTTGGAGTTTTGGATCGACAGATCAAAATCCTCCAATACAAAATTTTGGACCGGGTACACATACCATTACTTTGATAGTTACAACCGTTAGTGGCTGTCAAGCTTCTGCATCTTATAATATAGTAATAGGATCTGTTAATATTGACTCAATTAGCACAAGTTCGATTCCTAATCCTGCATGTGTTGGTGACGCGATTACTTTTTCTACGATATCCCCTAATGCAGTTGATTGGTTTTGGGATTTTGATGATGGAGCTACTTACTCTGGACCTGGTCCAATTCATTCGTATTTAAGTGCTGGTACTTATAATGTGGTATTGACTGTGTCTGATGCCGATGGATGTACAGATGTTGATAGTGTGAGCGTACTCGTTCATCCAGGAATACCTGATTTGAACATAAGCCCAGGGGATACCATAGCTTGTGAAGGTCAGACAATTACTTTCACCGCTCCATCTGGCTTCACATACTTGTGGACCAATGGCGCAACTACAGCGTCAATTGATGTGACGATGACTGGAAGTTATGGGGTAACATTAACGGATGGAAATAATTGTACGAGGGATTTAGATCCTGTAACCTTGGATTTTTATCCTTTGCCAGATGCCATAATTTCTGGAAACCCAATTATTTGTGATGCAGGATGTACTGTTCTGACAGCGCCATTCCAATCTGGTTATACGTATGTATGGACAGATGGAACTGGTGTTATAAGCACCTCTGCTAATATCAGTGTCTGTTCTGGATCTATAAATAATCCTTACCAGGTTGAGGTAACTGACGCGAATGGCTGTGTGAATATTTCTGATGAGGTAAATGTTTCAGTAGCTATATCACCAAACTTTGTGGTAGATGTTTCCCCTGATGCTTGTGAAGGCAAGCCAATAACCTTGTCAATTAATCCTGTAGAGCCTGATGTAAATTACAATTGGTCCAATGGAGATACGGGAACATCAATTGTTGTCTTTCAGGCAGGAAGTTATACCGCAGTTGGTACAGATGTTAATACTGGTTGTTCATTTGCTGCATCAGCAATTGTTCATCCTCTTCCAGACCTTTGTTTGGTGCCAACAGGATGTTATGAAGTCTGTGACCCTGATACGATATGCGGCCCTATAGGTTTGGCTTCATATCAATGGTTATTTAATGGTGCCCCTATATCCGGAATACCTGGTATGGAACATTGTCTTGAAGTTTCAGTTTCTGGAAATTATAACCTAATTGCGTCAACTTCTTTTGGGTGTACCGATACTTCTGGGACTTTAATTTTGGAAGTTGTGAATTGTGATCCTGATCCTTGTGATGATCTAATGGTTGATTTTGATTATCTAATTGATTCAAGTGGGGAACTCGATTCTTGTTGTGTTTCACTAAGTTATTCAAACAATACATTTGATTTGGCAGGTATGAACATTCATACTTCTGATGCGGAGTTTATTTTTGACTTGACTTCCATTGACCCGTCTTTAGATGAAGCGGGTTTTGATTCTTCACACATAAGTTTGGACAATGTTATAAATGGAAGTCCGATTCCATCTGGGATTAGTAACTTTCTAGACCTATGTTTTGGAGAGGTTTATAACAATCCCCAGATTGTGATTATTGATTGGTACGATTTTGCATCCAATATTGTTTGTTCTGATACTTTGGAATTTAACTGTCCAATCGAAACTGATTGCTCTTATTTACAAAGTGATAGTATATACTGTGATGATAATCAACAATTTGTGTATGAATTTACTGTTTGCAATCCAAGTGGCGCAGATTTCTCGGTGGGCTATATCGATTTTGAAATTTACAACCCTCTTGACATTGAGTTAACGCCTGATTCGATTGATATTACTGGTTCGCCAATTCTTCCAGGGACTTGTCAATCATTTTCTTTCATTCTAGACGGAGACAATATAGGTGGTGAAACTTTTTGTTATAAATTATTAACTCATGCGGGTAATCCTGCATTTGACCCGGATACTGATTGTTGTGCATTGGATAGTATTTATTGTATCGATATTCCATTATGTGATCCATGTGTAGATGTGGGAATAGAAGCAGTGAACCGCGTACAAGGAGAAGATTGTTGTTATGCCGTTGATATTTATAATGACTTTGATGATGACTTTTTTGATGAAATAGTTGTTTGTATTATTTCGCCTACTGCAACACTCAATGTTACGAATCCGTTTGGATCGGGTTGGTTTACATCTGATTTGACAAGCACCTCTGTGAGTTTTATACCAACATCTGATGGAACAACAGATGGAACTTTAGATTTGGGTATTTCCACATTACCGGAGATTTGTCTTAGTACCGAATTAGCGCCAGATCAAATGCTCCAGATAAAGTGGTTAAAGGATGGTGAGATATTTTGTTTGGATACAATTGTTACTTCCTGTGAACCTGATTGTGGGTATTTGTTTGATGAAATTCTGGATTGTGATTCTGATGGTGGCTGGAGTTATGAGGCATCGCTTAAAAACATGACAGATCAATTTATTGATGGTGTTGACATAACATTTGTTGATCCTCTATTTGCTGCATATAATCAGAGTTTGAGTATCACCCCAGTAGCGCCTTTGGGTATCTATTCAACCATCATGTTTAATATAGGTGTTCCTGGTAGCCCAGGAGATACAATTTGTTTTGATGTTACACTTCATGACGTGTCAGAACAAGGGAACCATCTTACATGTTGTACTTTTAGACATTGCATAGTTTTACCTCTTTGCAATCTAGCACCTGATTGTCTCTGCGAATCTGAATTCTTCGACCATGTGACAAATGGAATCGTGTGTGTACAAGATATAAGCAATCCAAACTTGTACTACTTCCAATTAGCAGATAGTAGTTATTTTCAAGATTGTGATGAAGTTACATGGAGTTATGGTGATGGATCACCACTCGAAAGTGTATTTGGACCGGTAGGGGTTTATCATGATTATGGCTCTATTGGATTCGAACAAATATGTGTTAGAGTATCCAGAGTTGACGTTAATGGTGAAAAATGTGCAGAAAAATTCTGTAAAATTCATAATTTGAAATCTGCATTCTTGCTCTATCCAAATCCGAGTGATGGTTTGGTAAATATCGTCAGTAAAAACATCTTGAATTCAGATCTAACCATTGAGGTTCGGGATGTTAATGATAGACCGGTGTTTGTCAGAAAGTTTAGCGATATGGATTCTGACACTAACTTTAGTATCAATGTGTCTGATCTTTCTCCAGGAATTTATTTCGTCAATTTTGTTACTGATGGTATCAGAACAGTCGAAATATTAAGTAAACAATAAGACTGAAAGCCGTCTCAATTATTTTGAGACGGCTTTTTTAATTCTTTCTAGGATCTTTAAAATCCTTGTCGCTTTTACCATTCGGACGTAAGAATTCTATATTGTCGATAAAATGCCATTTTCCTTTTTTAAAAGAATAAGCATCGAAAGTCATATCAGGAGCAAAGAATTCCTTTTGTGAATCAATATGATTGCCAATAGGCGCTAAATGGTCAAATACAATGGACTTAAGTTTTTTATCATATTTCAGACTCATGACGGCATCCTCAGCATATTCAAACAAAATTCTCTTTTGAGTACTCTTGCCTTTATTGAAAACGGAACTACCAAACTTAACACCTCCACCATTAAAGCTCATCACTTCTATGACCTTTTTATTCGTAGTGTTTGAAAACCCATCCCAACCTAACAATGCATAATGAGGACGTCCTCCTTTTTTAAATGCAATAATCCTATAGTATAGCGCTCCAAGCCATTTCTGATCACTTAATGCAGCCTGTTCAGGATTTTCCACTTCGTCTGATTTATCATAAAGTGTGATTATTTCTACCCGGTCCTTTTTTGGAATAACAATAAGGCCGTAATATTTCTCTTGACCATTGGTAAGATTTACATTCCAATTGAAAAGTCTGAATTTATCATCAGGCGATGTAAGTTTTCCCATTCTTAACGCTTCAAAAGGGTAGGAGTATGCCCCATTTTTATATAGATTTTGCCTAAAGCTTACTAAGAATTCATCAGCGGCCTTGAGTTTACTCTCATCTGAAGAGTTTTTGAAAATAGCCTCATACTCATCTTGAATTGCTTTTTCATTCACTTCTGTGAACATCTGAGCATAAGTGTTATAGCTAAATAATAATGATAGTAATAGAATATGCTTTGGCATCAATTTCATAACGAACAACTGTATGTTTTAGTATTTAAAGCGTTTAATGCAAATTCAGTACCATCCTAAATTCTCGTGTAATTTTAAACGCAATAACTTTATTGAAAATTGATGCATTTGGGATACATAAATCTTCAGTCGGGTTGAATGTTTAATAATTATACTTTTGCAAAGTAAAGCATTGTCGGTCTTGTGTAAATCGCAATGCAGAATAATATTAAAGCAGAACATGTCGATAAAAGAGAGGATAAGAGATTTCGTACAACTTGGAAAAATATTGGGGCATCTGTCAACCGGAGAGTCTTGGTCAGGATTTGAGCTGGGGTTAACCGAGTCAGAGTTCAATAACTTTGAAGAGATTATCAAGGGACATAAGCATATTAACGGATGGTTTGAGCAAGATCAAATTCGTTTGGCAATGAAGGCCTGGTCTTTGGTATTGACAGAAGAAAAATTAACATCATGGCTTGACAATTATCCTAATGTGGTTCGTACCCCAAGAAGAGTAGGCGTAATAATGGCCGGTAATATTCCTTTGGTTGGTTTTCATGATTATATCTCTGTTTTAATGTCAGGAAACATTCTTGTCGGTAAGTTGTCGAGTGATGCGGATAGGATGTTACCCGCGATTTCAAAAATACTAATTGGGTTTAATGAAGATTGGACGGATAGAATTGTATGGAAGAAGGGGAAGCTTGAGGGTTATGATGCTGTCATTGCGACAGGAAGTAATAATACAGCGAGGTACTTTGAATACTATTTTAGAAAAGTGCCACATATCATACGTAAGAATAGAACTGGGGTTGCAATTCTGACGGGTGAGGAATCCAAAGAACAACTCACAGCTTTGGGTCAAGATGTCTTTCAATATTTTGGATTAGGTTGTAGGAATATTTCCAAAATTTACATTCCAAAAGATTTTGTTCTTGACCGATTTTTTGAGGCCATCTATGATTTCAATGAAATTGCCAACTTGAATAAATATGCCAATAATTACGATTATAATCGTGCAATTTATTTGATGAACCAGGACCCATTCTTGGAAAATGGATTTGTTTGTATGAAAGAAGTTGTTGGTGATTTAACTTCACCGGTAGGGGTTATCTTTTACGAAAGATATGACAGCAAAGAAGAAATTATGATCCAGTTAGAAGCTAGAAAAGACGAGATTCAATGCATTGTTGGTAAAGATAGTATCCCATTTGGACATGCTCAATTTCCCGAGTTGGATGAATATGCCGATGGAGTTGATACCATGGCGTTTTTGGGTGGGTTATGAGGTGGAAAGCCATCTGAAACTTAACATTATTCAAATTCGGTTGTTTCATTTAATTTCTTGTTCAAAGCAGCAATTGCTATTCTTGCATCCGCCAGTTTCCTTTTTGATTTTTTATATTCAATGAGAATCCTTTCATGATCCTTTACTATGGTATATATGTTAAAATCGTTAAAAGGCATGGATTTACCGGTTTGTGTATCAAAAATAATAGCCTTTCTACTAGTTGACATAGATGCTCCTGGCACACCAAAATATGCTTCTGAAGGAAGATTTAGTTTATGTTCAAAATATAGAAACCTACCTACTTCTAAGGCAGGAACAAAGTAATTACCATAGAGTGAACCCTGTAAATTCATAAAAATATTTTCTCCATTTGAAACGAAACGAACACGACCAGGATCTTCAACCGCAGGCGAGTTTAATTGGAAAATGCGATTTTTATTAGATTGATTTCGTTGTTCAAAACGAAATGAAGCATCTTTCAAATTGTTACCATTAATGAAATTCCCATAACTAAAATACAAGCCTTTCTTCATTATAGACTTCGGCTTAAAATTATAATTTCTTCGAGATTCTAGAACAACTGGTTGGAGGTTATTCACAAGGAAATTTGACTCTTCAAATGAAGTAAAACAATTCTCAATTGCCAATTCTATTTGTTGTGAACGAGCATAGGAACGAGCGATGATCATTAGATTTTCCATGGTTCGAGATTCAAAGATTCCATAAGATTGCAATAAGGAATCTGTCTCTTTGGCAAATTCAATTTCTATATCAAATAGTGCAACTTCAACAGAAGAGAATGTTTTGCTGTACATTTTGAATTTATGAATCAGCAAAATAAAGGAATCATCGTTAATGACTTTTGGATGTGAGACTTGATGAAGGCAATCAAGTAAATAGGTCTGTATGTCAAACGGAAAGGAAACTTTAACGCTATTTTTGAGGACACCATTTTTTTTATACGATCCAATATTTCCTTTATTTTCTCTTTTATCAATGACTTTTGAAATGTGAAGATTATAATTTTTCGTTAAGACTAGTTCAACAATTTTATCTTTTGACTGAGAAAATAAAACATTGGAGCACAAGAGTAGAAAAAGTAGAAACTTTATTATTTTCATTTTGTATTAGTTATCATGACAAATGGATTATTACGCATAGGATAAACTATGTTGCAATATAACACGTCTTTTGGATAAATGCAGCAGCAAACAATGGATGAATTATCAATAAGAGGGTTGACGTCTAGGTTCTTTTTGGCGCTTTATATTTGATCCTAAAACAAAACATCCAACTTCAACTCACTACCCACGCCATCTCTTTCTTTCAGTTTTATTTTCTCTTCCTTAAGACCATATTTTTCAGAATTTATTCTCATGAGATAGGTCTCACCGAAAGGCAATGAAACTTCATAGGCTCCTTCCTTATCGCTCGTGATCTTATAAATTACCTCCTCAGTTTTTGCATTGAGAAAAGTGATGTCAGCATTACGAATATTCTTATCATACTTTTCTACTTTGAGTGTGCCATAGACCAAAACGTTGGCTTTTGCCTCAAGCAACTCAGAATCGATATTAAGCACATCAAGTATATCAATATTTGAGAGATCAATTTCGTAAATGTCTCTTTCCCCCATGGTGTTTTCGTATTCTGCAGAGATCAATAGTTTCTTATTGTCGGCCGTCATCGAAAAGGTTGATTCTTCGTTAACTGTATTGATAGGGTATCCAAGGTTTACAGGAGTAGTCCATTGACCATCCATCAATTCAGATTTAAATATGTCATAACTTCCCATCGTCAGATGTCCGGCAGAAGCGAAGAAAATAGTGCTTCCATTCGGATGTACAAAAACGAATTTCTCATCCTTAGGTGTGTTGATTACCGATCCCAAATTTGTTGGTTTACTCCAAGAATCGTCCCCGGTTTTTCTCGTGACATATATATCACCACGTCCTAATCCATTTTTCGGTCTTTCACTGATAAAATACATTGTTGAGCCATCTGCTGTAATACTAATGGAGCTTTCGAAATAAGTAGTATTGATTGGTTTAGGAAGTTTTTTTGGTTCACTCCATTCATCTTCCAAGCTCTCTCTCGATGATTTGAAGATGTCACCAGCACTGTTAATGTTGTTTTTGTAAATGAATATTTCAGTGGCTTTTGGAGAGATACTGAGCACTGCATCATGACCATCAGTGTCCAGTGCATCCAAGCGTTCTGACTGACCCCATGATGAATTCATATCATCACGCTCAGCGACAAAGATATCTTCGAAATATTTATAATCCCCTTTAGTATCAACGGCATTATGGGTCATTCCTGCTCTTCTAGAAGTAAACATCATTATAGTTCCATCACTGCTTAGTGAAGGGGCATAGTCATCAAATCTTGAATTAATGGCACGTCCGAGATTGTCAATTTTCACATCCAGAGGATTTTTCATCATCTCTCCAGCATATTCACATTGTTTTATTAGACCATTGACATCATACAGAGTAATGTCTCTTTCTGGTGCCACTTTTCGATATTTTTTGAAATGTTCAATGGCAAGAGTAAGTTCTTCCAACCGGTGATATGTTTGTCCGAGGGATAAGTGCAAATTTTTATCAATATTTGGATCCAATTTTTCAGCCTCCTCGAAATATTGACGTGCATACTTATAATGCTTCAAGTGATAATGACAATCCGCAATCTTATAGTTTATTTTGGCATTACCTTCATCTAATTTTTGCGCACTACGATAGGCATCTAGTGCTCCCCAATAGTCATTGCCTAAAAACTTTTGACTTGCTGAGGCCATGAGTACAGAAACTTTAGCCTTGCTTTGACCGGATACAAAAATGCTCGTAAAAAGTGCAAGCATTAGGCAAACTATTTTTATACTTCTATACATTAAATTTCTTTTTTTAGTTCTACCACACCTTCATTTTGATGCGAATTTGAATTTGAAGGATCGGGGCTGTTGCCATACACCAATAAGACCGCTGAAACAGCTGTTACAATTGATGCAAACGATGCGGTTAAAAATCCTAAAACAGGTACTTTCATCATCAAGGTTATAATCAGTCCCAAGCCTATAGCCATTCCTGCATTATCCAGAACATACCTGCTGCTTTCGGCTATGCTTAATTGCCTTCTTTCTGAGATGTAATCAATCATAGAATATCCATAGTAATAAGCACCAATCACAATACCCACTAAGGCCGTAATCGGGGCGAGAAATGGAGCGAAGAAGGTTATAACAGAAAGGAAAATTAAGATTGAAATTTCTATGCCTAGATTTTTTAATGCGATTACAATTCCCCTCCAAATATCTCGAGTAAGTTGCGCTGCATTGAAAGGATATTCATTCCCGGTTACAATCGATTCAGTCTTTTCCGAAACATAAGCTAGAACAGGAGCTAAGAATATTAGTAAAACATATTTCATCAATATGCCTAGTAAAACCCAAAATACCACTTTGAGAATCACAGCAATCACTACGGTTGAAGCACCGTTTATCCATAGTTTTATTGTTTCCCAACCTTCTCTAAAAGAGCTGAAAAAATTGTCCTCCGTGGGATTCGCTTCTAACTCCAAGTATTGTAGCGTATTTGAGGAAATGAAATCAACCGCCTGGGATACCAACGCAAAGCCTCCAGCGCCCAATAATAAAGCCAAAATAACAGGGAAAATGTAGAACTTACTTAACCCATTGGAATGTATGAAACCCACAGCAACCGTGAAACCTCTAATGGATTGGAGGAATTGGGAGATTATTTTTTTAAGGCTCATATTGTAGTATGGTCTGGATTATGTTCCATTATGCTACATACATAACAAATACCTGACCAAAATATTTTAAACAAAGTTAAAAAATATAGCTTGACTTCCTTCACATCTTTATGTCGGTCTTTGGCATAGGAATTCTACAAGAATATGATTCTTAACAAATTTCGCAATAAAAGGGAACTCAATATGAATTATATGGATAACATGGATTAGCTTTGTTGCTTATTTTAAATAGAATCTATGAATTCTTCACCCTTAGAGGCAATAGGACCCGTTGATGGTCGATATCAAAGTAAAACCAAAGAATTAAGTCAATATTTTTCTGAATTGGGTCTTATTAAATATAGGCTGAATACTGAAGTAGAATATTTCATAGCGCTTTGTGATTTGGGATTGAAGCAATTGCCAGCTTTAAAAAATGATAAGATAGAGGCGCTGCGTAGTTTGGTTAAGAACTTTAGTCTCAAGGATGCGGAAGAAATAAAGGCTACTGAGCAAATAACAAATCATGACGTTAAGGCGGTTGAGTATTTTTTGAAAAGCCGACTAAAGGGAATTAACCTTGATAAGTATGAAGAATTCATTCATTTCGGATTGACTTCTCAAGATATAAATAACACAGCCATTCCATCATCAATGAAAGATGCTTTGGAGCATGTGTATTTTCCATGGCTTCGTGATGTGATTAGACTTTTGAATGATAAGAGTGTCGCGTGGTCAGATATCCCAATGTTGGCAAAAACTCATGGGCAACCAGCTTCACCAACATATCTAGGGAAGGAAATATACGTTTTTGTTGAGCGATTGAATTTACAATTTGATCAATTAAAATCAATTCCGATGTCTGCTAAATTTGGTGGTGCAACGGGAAACTTTAATGCGCATCAAATAGCATTTCCTGAGATTGATTGGGTCGACTTCGCAAATGTTTTCGTAAACAATACTCTTGGCCTTTCTAGATCCCAGACAACAACCCAAATAGAGCATTACGATAATCTTTCTGCTGTGTTTGATGCAATGTCGAGAATTAACAACATTCTTATCGACCTTAGTCGTGATATATGGCAATATGTTTCGATGGAGTATTTCAAGCAGAAAATAAAAAAGGGGGAAATTGGTTCTTCCGCTATGCCACATAAAGTTAATCCTATCGATTTCGAAAATGCTGAAGGAAATTTAGGTGTAGCAAATGCGCTGCTTTTTCATTTCAAATCAAAGCTGCCAATTTCTCGTCTTCAAAGAGACTTAACGGATAGTACGGTACTTAGGAATATTGGTATTCCCATGGCTCACGGATTAATTGCATTTAAGAGTATTGATAAAGGATTGAATAAACTTTTGCTTAATGAAGCAGGAATTTCTAAGGATCTTAATGAAAGCTGGGCAGTTGTTGCGGAGGCTATTCAAACAGTATTGAGAAGAGAGGGATATCCTAAACCATACGAAGCTCTAAAGGAACTTACTCGAACAAATAGCGCTATCACACAAGGCAGTATTGCGGCCTTTATCCGAACCTTAGATATCACGGATGATGTGAAGACAGAATTGTTACAAATTACTCCCTTCAATTTTACCGGAATTAAGGCTAAGATGAATTAGCTGTTGTGAAGAAAGATTGATTTTTTCGTCTGATTTTCAGCACTGTTGGTCGATAAATTGAGTGAACAACTCTGTTGATAAGGATTCAGATTAGTCGAAAGCATGCGCTGTGCTTAGCATATTTTTGTATTTATTAAAGTAAACGCAGATTTATGTTCTCATCATTTCTAAGAAAAAACACATTGTCAGAAGATAAGTTGGTAAACATCTTCATCAATGCTATCTTAAAAAATGGAGAAGAGGCATTCGAACAGATTACCGATTATCTTAACGAAACACCAGAGTTCGCAATATCACCTCAGTTAGATAAAACGTTGACGGGAAAGTTTTACCTGGTTATAATTACCGGCAATATTATAAAACTTACCAAAGAAATTCATGACGGATCGGAAAGAAGGATGACTGAAAAGATTATCTCAAAGCTCAGCCATATTTTTCAAATGAATCCAAATGCTTTAGCCAAAGAAATATCAGCTTGTAGAAAGTTAATGGGGCAGCTAAACTATCCTTCTAAAAATGTGAAGTATGGTATGTCTAGAGCATTTTTCCATTTGTATAACTTATATCCTCATCAAACGGAATACTTTAAGGATCTTAAACAGCCAAATCCAATAGTTCTGAAACAATTGGATCAAATAATGGATTGTTATCTATTGGATGTTGAAGCTTATAAAAGCGAATACAAAATTGTTCAAGCTTAATTTTACTGACCAATATTATAGTTTTCTTTAACCATGTCAGCGATATATCCACCTATGGCTAAACTGGCAGTTGCGGCTGGTGATGGGGCGTTAAGTACGTGAATATTATTCCCAGATATATGTATCCTGAAATCGTCCCTAGTATCTCCATCGGGGCTAAGTAATAAAGCTCTTACACCTGCTCGTCCAGGTTTCAAGTCATCCATTGTGAGTGAAGGAATCAGTCCTTGCAACGTTTTAAGAAATAGTTTTTTGGAGAATGCTCTACGATATTCATTGATGCCGAAACTCATGTTGTTCATGAATAGTTTCCATGTGCCTTTGTAGCTCAAAGCATCAAGAGTGTCTTTTAAATTGAAATCTGTCTTTCCATAGCCTTCACGTTTGAATGTGAATACGGCATTAGGACCGCATTCTATTTCTCCATTAGTCATTCGTGTAAAATGAACCCCAAGAAAAGGAAATTCAGGATTGGGGACTGGATATATCAGATGCTTAACTTTATGATGACCCTGTTCCGTTAACTCATAATAATCGCCCCTGAAGCCAACGACCTTTTCCTTAATTTTTACACCATCTTTTTTGGCTAATCTATCCGCTTGCAGACCACCACAAAATATAAGATACTTTGCTTTGTAGCTATCTTTGTTGGTTTTAATAATGGTGAAACCTTGTTGTCTGTCAAAATCTAGTGCCTCTTCCTCCAATTTCATGATACTATCAGGCTGAATAGCTAATGCTAGTTCAATCATTTTTTTTGCCGCACCAACGAAGTCAATAATACCCGTGCATGGAACATTAAGACCCGCAACGCCTTCAACAAAAGGTTCTATTTCTTTAATTTGTTCAGCAGTGATTTTTTCAAGGCCTTCGATTTCATTTTGTAATCCAATGCCATAAATTTTTTCGAGATTCGGTATCTCTGATTCATTTTTAGCAACAACCACTTTACCACAAACATCATGGCTTACACCATGTTCTTTTGAGAATGACACCAATTCGCGCCTTCCTTCAACGCAGTTCTTGGCTTTAAGGGATCCAGGTTTATAATAGAGCCCAGAATGTATGACACCAGAGTTATGTCCCGTTTGATGCGCTCCTATGCTTTTTTCTTTTTCGAAACTGATGATTTTTAAATCTGGATGCCGACTTTGTAGTTTGTAGAATGTAGCAGTTCCTACAATTCCACCACCAATGATTGCGATGTCATACAATTTATCCATTGAGCAAATTTTCGGTGAATTTAAACAATATCACAGACCAAAACGGCAATGATGGAGGGTAACATAATAAGGTTTAAAAGGACTGCTAAATGGAAGTCCTTCCCGGGTATACCTCAAGAGCTTCCCTTATAATTTTAACAGCGTCTATTAATTCTTCTTTTACCAGTACATATGCCAATCGCACCTCATTCAAGACTTGGGTACCGTCAGAATAAAACCCTTGGCCGGGTGCCATCATTACAGTCTTTTTATCATAACTAAATGACTCAAGCATCCATTGACAAAACTTATCAGAATCGTCAATAGGTAAACGAGCCATACAGTAGAATGCACCTTTTGGTGTTGGACACAGTACCCCAGGAATATCATTCAATCCTTCGACCATCGCGTTTCTTCTCTCTAAATAATCCGATTTTACTTCGTCAAAATATTCATTTGGGGTCTCTAATGCTAACTCCGCTGCTATCTGCCCGAATGTAGGCGGGCTTAGACGAGCTTGTGCAAATTTCAAGGCCATCTGTATCAAATCTTTGTTTTTAGTAATCATAGCACCAATACGAGCCCCGCACATGCTATATCTTTTTGAAACTGAATCAATGAGAATAACGTTCTCATCCAAACCATCCATTTCCATACAAGAAAAATGTGTTCTACCATCATATACAAACTCACGATAGACTTCATCCACAATAAGAAAGAGATCATGCTTTAACACAATTTCCTTAAGACTGTTAAGTTCTTCTTTCGAGTATAAATATCCTGTTGGATTCGCGGGATTGCAAATTAAAATACCTTTGGTTTTGTTCGTGATTTTATCCGCGAAATCAGAGATAGGAGGTAGGGCATAATCATCCTCAATCTTCGCTTGTACTGCAACTATCTTGGCCCCTGTTTCGCCAGAAAAACCATTGTAGTTTGCGTAAAATGGCTCGGGAACGATAAGCTCATCACCTGGATTGAAGCAAGACATCATGGAAAAGAATAGTGCTTCAGAGCCTCCTGTAGTAATCAGAATGTCATCAGATGATACGTGAATGTTATTTTTAGCATAGTATTTCACAAGGCCATCTCTATATGTCTTGTTGCCTTCAGATGAAGAGTATTCAATCACCTTCATGTCGATGTTTTTTAATCCATCCATAACAACCTCGGGGGTTTTAATGTCTGGTTGTCCTATGTTAAGATGATAGACATGTACACCTCGTTCTTTGGCTGCGGTTGCGTATGGGACCAATTTACGAATTGGTGATGCGGGCATGTTATTGCCCTTGATAGATAATACTGGCATCGATTTGAAATTTTATGGATGATAAAAGTAATTTATTTTATCAAAGACATGTGGCTTCTTTAAAAATTAAAATCGCTGATATTCAGTACTCAATAATATTTCAATCGTATAGGATTAATCCAAAGCAGTTGATTTACGCTCATATGAGAAAGTATTAGGCAAAAAAAAACCCGCCTCGATACAATCGGGACGGGTTTCAATATTTTGAAATTCTGTATTAGTTATTCACTGGTGCTCCAGCTGGTGTAGCTTTCACAGGAGCGCTTGGAGCTGTTGCAGCCCCTAAAACTTTACCTTTAATTCTTAAAACTTTAGTTGGAGAATTAACAGCGTTAGTATTAACAGTAACTGATTTGTTGATAGGACCAACTCTTTTAGTGTCATACTTAACTTTCATGATAGAGCTTTCACCCGGTAATATTGGTTCTTTACTCCATTCAGGAACAGTACATCCGCATGATCCTTTCGCATTTGAAATGATCAATGGTTCATTACCATCATTGGTAATAAGAAACTCGCAATAAGGTTCACCACCTTTTTCGATTTCACCGTAATCGTGAACATCTTTATCTAAACTAATTTGGGGTCCATTTTCTGTAGCTACTTCTTTACCTTGAGCACTAACTGTGAATGAGGCTATAAGAGCGAATGCTAAAAATAATACTGTCTTTTTCATGATATTTTGTTTTTGTTAATATTCTTTTCTTGGAACAAAGATAGAGGCAAAATTCTTGTTGTGAGTTTTTCTAACAATTCTTTAACAAATGTCCTCTAAGCCTTGATTATACTATTGATACGGTTAAAATTCAATTAGTTACTAATTTTAACAAGTAAATAACAAAGCTAAATTGTTGCTATTAGCGGTTATCTATGACTTCAACCCCTGGATAATCTGAATTGTTGAAGCGAAATCTAGTGGCTGGATAGCTTTGTTTTACAAAGTTATCTATGGAATACGCTATGTCTGTGCCATCCTTTCCTAGAATTTTAACCTTCTTAATCGTTGGGTCAATGCTTGTCACATACAATACGATTGTGTGATAATTCTTTTCTGCTGGATCATCTGGGAACAATTTTATAATATCACATTTAACTTCATCCAGGGATTCTTCACCACCATATGTGTTTTTAAAACCTTCTTCCCAAATCGAATATAACTTCGTAGGACTTATGTCATCCTCAAACATCTCATCAAGGTCGTCAATCATAACTTCATTACTTCCTGAGTTATATGTCCAGACAACATTGCCATCACTAACTACTGTGTTTTCTCCAAGGGTTAGCTCAAATTTATCATCTGTTGCCTTTATATTGCCTTTTTGGGTATTTTCCATATCCGCTTGCTTGTCAATAAGTGTGCTAGTGAAATCTGCCGAAAACGAGGGCATTCTTTTCATCTTAGCACTTAACTTTTCTAAAACAGCAGATGATCTAGCATCTTGTGCATTCAGACTTGTCATGAAAATCATACAGATTCCCATTAATAGTGTTGTTGTAATAGTACGTTTCATCAATTTAGATTTCTTGGTTCACAGTATCTTTATTCAAATACTGTTCCAAAGTGTATTCGTCTGGTATTAAGACTTTTCTGGCTTTCGATCCTTCGAATGGACCAATGATACTTGCGATTTCTAGCTGATCTATTAATCGACCGGCCCGGTTATAACCGATTTTAAGTTTTCGTTGTAGTAATGAAGCTGACCCTTGTTGATGAATTACTAGAATTCTAGCGGCATCTTCAAATAATGCATCTCTGTCCTCATCGTCCATTGAGTCATTTCCACCGACAGTTTCATCCTCCATTTCTGGCAGTAAAAATGCTGTGGCATACGCTTTTTGTGAGCCAATAAACTCGCATATTTCTTCAACCTCAGGGGTGTCAACGAACCCACATTGTAATCGTATTACTTCCTTACCAGTGGATAACAACATGTCACCACGTCCAATAAGTTGATCTGCTCCACCTGTATCAAGGATTGTTCTAGAATCAATTTTGGAAGTGACTCTAAATGCTATTCTCGCGGGGAAGTTGGCTTTTATCGTACCAGTAATGATATTTACAGAAGGTCTCTGTGTGGCGATAATAAGATGTATTCCTATCGCACGTGCTAACTGAGCCAATCTCGCAATCGGAGCTTCTACTTCTTTACCAGCAGTCATCATAAGATCAGCAAACTCATCTACTATAAGCACGATATAGGGCAAATATCGGTGACCATTCTCTGGATTCAATTTCCTTGCTACAAATTTGGCATTGTATTCCTCCAAATTTCTAACCATCCCGTTCTTGAGCAATTCATATCGCTCATCCATCTCCTTTGTTAGTGATTTTAAAGTTTTAACAACTTTATCTGTATCGGTAATAATGGCTTCAGCTTCATCTGGTAACTTTGCCAAGTAATGTCGCTCGATTTTATTGAATAATGTCAATTCGACTTTTTTCGGATCTACCATTACAAACTTTATCTGTGATGGATGTTTCTTGTAAAGTAATGAAACCAGAATCGCATTCAACCCTACGGACTTACCCTGTCCCGTTGCCCCTGCCATCAAGAGATGGGGCATTTTCGCTAGATCAGCTATATATGTCTCATTCGAAATAGTTTTTCCAAGTGCTATCGGTAATAGCATTTTTGAAGACTGAAATTTGTCAGAAGCAATCAAAGATTTCATGCTTACAATATCAGGTGAAGAATTCGGCACCTCAATACCAACAGTTCCTCTGCCAGGTATTGGCGCAATAATTCTGATTCCAAGAGCAGAGAGACTCATGGCAATATCATCCTCAAGATTTTTGATTTTTGAAATTCGTATTCCTTTTTCAGGAACGATTTCATACAGCGTTACCGTTGGTCCTATAGTCGCTTTTATCTTAGCAATACCAATATTGTAATTAGAAAGCGTCTCAACAATTCGATCCTTATTTTTTTCTAATTCTTCTTTGCTAACGCTCAGTTTGTGATTTCCATGATCTTGTAAGATCTCAATGCTAGGATATTTGTAATTGGATAGCTCTAAAGTTGGATCGTATTCGCCATACTCTTCAACCAATTTATTTACCTCTTTATTTGAAAGGACCTCCTCTTCTTTTGGCACTTCAACAGTGAATTCAGAGTCGCTTGAACTTGCATCCTGACTTTCATTTGCAGTACTGTCTATAACATCCATGCTCAAAGGGATACCATCACCAGGCCCCGATTCTGTGAGTAGCTCATCGAGTATTGAAGATTCCAATACATCGGCTTCTCCAGCATTTGCAACTGCTGATTCCATCTCAATTGAAGGAACCTCAGTTTGTTCTGTTAATAATGGTGTCACACTTCCAGGAACACTAAAATCAACTACTTCAGATGCCGCTTCGGCAACAACTTCTTCTTCAATAGCGGTCATTTTGCTATCAACTATTGTAAATCCATCTTCGGAGATTACAGGTGTCAATTCTTCTTCTTTCGCTGGTATAAGACTTTCTATCCAGTCCACTACGATTGAGAAGTTAGGTTTGAAAATGAAAATCGCAAAAGATATAATCGAGAATAATATAAATGCTCCAGTGCCTACATTTCCTAATAGAGATGTCATCCATATCTTGGTTTGATAACCGAACGAGCCGCCAATCAAAAGATTACTGTCCAAGAAGAATCCTGAAAAAATTGAGAACAGCGCTATACTGATTGCCGCAATTAACGTTGTTTTGAAAAAAGGAAAGAATTTGGTTTTAAATTGAAGTTTCACTGCCGTTACTACCAGAAGGAAAGTAAATGTGAAGGACGCTATCCCAAAGCCTTTGTAAATGAACATGTGAGAAAAAATGGCGCCCAGTTTCCCAAATCCGTTTTCCGCTTTTATCTCTTTATTCAGATAATACTCGCTATAGCTTAAACTCAATAATGAGTGATCGGCCTTCCAGTGCATGAGATATGAGAAGAAGCCAAAAGCCATTAAAACTCCACAACACAAAAGGAATATTGAAAGAACAGTTTTAAATTCTTTGCCGAAAAAGAAACTCTTTATTCCACCAAACGATGGACTAGATGATGGTTTCTTCGGTGCTTTTTTAGTGTTCTTTGTAGAACTCTTTTTCTGATTTTTAGGCTTGTTTTTCATTCACAAAAGCGCTGATTTTATTAGGATTGTATGTCAGTACTAAACAATCAAAGATATGATTAGCGTTAGGTTATAACGCTAAAACAGGCTTTGTATTTCAACAGGTATTTGTTTAAATGAAATGGCTAAACGTGAAAAATCCAAACGCCATAAAAAACCGTTGGAAATAGATCACAATTTAAGAAGATGAAATGTAAGATTAGGATCTAGAAATCCACAGTAGTAATACGTTAGATCGAGAACGAGTCCATAATTTTTTCAAACTCGATTTTCATAGCAGCGTATTCAACTTCAATGTATCCCGGTTCTTTGATGATTTCTTCATCATTTACGGACTCAACCGTGACGTTTGCAGCAGTAATTCTTGCTCTTGTATCAAATTGTTCAATCTCATAGGCCAGCATAACCCCATCTATTTCTGAAAAAGGATTACACCAGTTGGGATCTTTAATTTTGAATTTATTGGTGTAGTAAATCGTTATGTCTGGAGTGGAAATATCATGGAATACACCTGTAGCTTTTTTGCACATAATCCCAACTACTTCCTTGGTTTCAGTGGATGGAATTAGCGTAAAATTAGGAAACTCATCAATAAAGTTACGCATGTCGGTGGTATTGTAATCACAAGTCACCTTCTTTTTGAATATCTTAAGCATTTGTGTAAATTGTCTTTCCTTGGTGTCGACAATGTTTGCACTCTTGAAAATACCTCCGTAGGTTTTAATTTTGGTACTATATTGATTGCCCTTAAGGTGCATGGTCATTTTGTTAGGCAAGAATGAGGCTGTTAGACCATCAGCCTCAATATACGGAAATGTAATGTCATAATCAATAACAGCTTCTGAGATCTTATTTCTCAAGATGATATTGCTTGCATTTTGACATCCGTAGATTATCGCAAAAAGCAGCAAAAGTGTAAATGCATATTTCATATAGCTCTATTCTCTTGTCCTACGCTAAGTGTCAGTATATCAATAGACTAAATTGCGTAAACGTTTGTATTTCATTTGTTTACGCAGTTTTAGCTAAAAGGTTATTAAAAAGGCAATAAATTGATGTTATTTTGCATAAAAATTAAAAAGGTAAATCCAAGTGGAAGCGTTTATACAGAATGAATCGGATCAATTGAAGTCAGTACTTGTGGGTATTGCCGATAGTTTTGGAGGAACACCAGTATTGGCAGATGCTTATGATCCTAAATCCAAGGAACATATTTTGGCCGGAACGTTCCCTTTAGAGCAAGATTTGAAGTTGGAGATCGAAGGCTTTGTAAAAGTTCTTGAGAAATATAATGTTAAAGTATATCGTCCAAGTTTGATTAATAATTGCAATCAAATTTTCACAAGGGATATATCTTTTGTCATTGACGACACCCTTGTTGTCTCAAATATGATTAGCAATAGGAAGGATGAGCAAGATGCAATTACATATCTGATTGAGCTTTTTGATAAGGATAAAGTTATACATATGCCTAAGGGTGCCAGGGCTGAAGGTGGGGATGTAATGATTTGGAATGATCATGTTTTCATTGGATATGAGATGGAGCCAGATTTCAGTGATTACAAAACTTCTCGAACCAATGAGGCTGGTGTAGCATTTATTAAAGAGCATTTTCCCAACAAGAATGTAGTGGCTTTCGAGCTAAGGAAATCTGATACGAATGCAAAAGAAAATGCTCTTCATTTGGATTGTTGTTTTCAGCCAGTGGGTAAAAACAAAGCCGTCTTGCATAAAAATGGTTTTAAGAACGAAAAGGATTATAATTTTCTTATTGAATTTTTCGGAGCAGACAATTGTTTGAATATAGATGAGATAGAGATGTACAATATGGGGTCAAATTTCTTCTCTATTTCTCAGAATGTTGTTGTTTCAGAAAGAAGGTTAAAAAGAGTAAATGATCAATTAAGATCCTGGGGATTGCAAGTTGAAGAGATTAAATATAGCGAAGTTGCAAAAATGGAAGGGTTGCTGAGATGCTCTACCATGCCAATACATAGAAAGAATGACTAGTCAGAATACGAATACAATATTGATGGTACGCCCGGTGAATTTTTACTTTAATGCAGAAACGGCCAAGAATAACTTTTATCAAAAAAATGAAGGTGACTTCACTGTGCAATCGGCCAATGAGCTTGCTGAAAGGGAATTTGATGATTTTTTAGAGCAATTACAATCCAATGGAATCAACGTAATAGTGGTGGATGACCTGTTGGATCCCGAAACGCCAGATTCTATTTTCCCAAACAACTGGGTGTCATTTCATCAAGATGGTAGAGTAGGGCTTTATCCTATGTTTGCTGAAAATAGAAGACTAGAAAGAAGAACTGATATTCTTGAAATGCTAAGATCTGAGGGATATGAAATAAACGAGATAGTCGACTTGACGGAAGCAGAAGAAGAGGGAAGATTCTTGGAAGGTACAGGTTCGATGGTTTTGGATAGAGTAAACAAATTAGCATATGCTGCTTTGTCCCTAAGAACAGATAAAGCCGAGTTGGAGCAATTTTGTGATGCCTTTGGATATGAGGCAGTGCCATTTGTGGCTAATCAATCCGTGGAAGGGCAAAGGTTGCCAATTTATCACACAAACGTGATGATGCATGTGGGTGATAAGTACGCAGTTTTATGTGCAGATACAATAGATGACAAAGAGGAAAAAAACTTGGTGATTTCTAAGCTTGAGAAAAGTGGGAAGGAGGTAATTTTAATTTCAGAGGAACAGAAAAATAATTTTGCTGGCAATATGCTTCAATTAAATAACCATAAAGGAGAAAAATTCACGATAATGTCAACTGCTGCTTATAATTCATTGGATGTAGGTCAATTAAATAAATTGAAAAACTTTGGAGGTATCATTCATAGTTCGCTAACAACGATAGAGCAGTTGGGTGGTGGTAGTGCAAGATGCATGATGGCTGAGATGTTCTTGCCGCAAAAATAACGAGATGGAGAAAATTGAGAAAATAATAAGTGATGGGCTTTTAATCGTTTTAAAAAAGTCCTTTGATATAGAAGCAAAAGAGAGTCAGTTGGTCCTTCAAAAGACGAAAAAAGAATTCGAAGGTAGTTTTACATTGGTGGTTTTTCCATTTTTAAAAGAGGCTAAAATGTCCCCTGAAATGTTGGGAGAAAAGATAGGTTCTGAATTGATAAATATGGTCGGTGAGATAGATTCATACAATGTTGTAAAGGGATTTTTGAATCTTACAATCTCAACGGATTATTGGAAACAAACCTTAAATGACATTAGTGTCACAAAGAATTTTGGATTCTCAGCGCAAGATTCCAAGCCAGCAGTAATGGTCGAGTATTCATCTCCGAACACGAATAAACCCTTGCACCTAGGGCACCTAAGGAATAATTTCCTTGGATATTCTGTGGCAGAAATTAAAAAAGCAAATGGTCATGAAGTCTCAAAAGTTCAAATAATTAATGATAGAGGAATTCATATTTGTAAATCCATGTTGGCTTGGCAAAAGTTTGGAGGCGGTGAAACTCCAGAAAGTTCAGGTATCAAGGGCGATAAACTTGTGGGTAAATATTATGTTGCTTTTGATAAACAGTATAAATCGGAAATTGCTGAACTCATAGTTCAAGGAAAGGATAAGGATTACGCGGAGAAAAATGCGCCATCGATGTTGGAAGCTAGAGATATCTTGCTGAAATGGGAAAATAAGGATCAAGAGGTATTCGCATTGTGGGAAAAGATGAACTCATGGGTTTATAAAGGATTTGAACAAACCTACAAGGCCATGGGGGTTGATTTCGATAAGAATTATTATGAGTCTGAAACTTACCTGTTGGGTAAGCAAGTAATTATGGATGGTCTAGCAAAAGGAGTCTTCGAACAGCAGGAAGATGGCTCCATTTGGGTTGATCTTACAGCCGAAGGTCTGGATCGAAAGATATTATTGCGTTCCGATGGAACGGCTGTCTACATGACTCAAGACATAGGTACGGCTATAAAAAGATTCGAGGATTTTCCTGGATTAAGCAGTCAAATATATACTGTAGGAAATGAACAAGATTATCACTTCAAAGTGCTATTCATTATTTTGAAGAAATTAGGCTATTCATGGGCGGATAATTGTCATCATCTATCATACGGAATGGTTGACCTACCAGAAGGAAAAATGAAATCCCGTGAAGGCACTGTTGTAGATGCTGATGATCTCATGAATGAGATGAGTCTGACTGCAAAAAGTATTACAGAAGAATTGGGCAAGTTGGATGGATTGGAAAATAAAGAGGAACTCTATGACGTCATTGGACTTGGGGCCCTTAAGTACTATTTACTAAAAGTAGATCCAAAAAAGAGACTGTTGTTTAACCCTGCAGAATCTATTGACTTTAATGGAAACACTGGGCCTTTTATACAATACACTCATGCTCGAATAAGAAGTTTGATTGACAAGTTCGATCAAGAAATTCCTGAAGTTGATGAAAGTTCCCCGTGTAATGAAAGTGAGTTGAAACTTATAGAAGTTATCTATGAATTTCCAGAAACAATAAAGAATGCATCTGATTCTTATTCTCCAGCGCTCGTAGCTAATTATATGTATTCATTGGTTAAGACGTTTAACTCTTTTTACCAGAATTCGAATATTATGAAGGAGGAAGATAAAGGGATTCAGGGCAATAGAATGGTTCTTGTAAGCGTTACTGGAGACTTAATAAAAAGAGGAATGGCCCTATTGGGGATTACGGTTCCTGAACAAATGTAGTATCCCGATCAACTGCTTGTTTCCCAAAATTATTTTTTAAATAATTGCATTTGAGGCAATTACATTAATATAAAATATAAATTATAAAATATATGGATTTAGTTAAATTGTTGATGTCTCAGCTTGGGGACAATGGGTTGGACGCAATGGCTCAAAAAGCCGGAATGAATACTAATCAAGCAGCGAGTGCTCTTGAAGGAATAGTGCCAACACTATTGGGAACAATGGCAAAAAACACTTCAACGAATGATGGTGCCAATGGGCTATTAGGCGCTTTAGATCGTGATCATGACGGTAGTGTTCTTGATGACGTAATGGGCTTCATAGGAGGAGGAAACAGCGAAAGAGTTGGTTCTGGTATTCTAAAACATGTGCTTGGTGGTAATACTCAAAGTGTGGAGAATTCTTTGGCTGACAAGGTTGGCGTTAGTTCTTCAGGAATTTCATCTCTTATGAAAATGGCTGCACCCTTGTTGATGGGTATGCTAGGAAAACAAAGAAAAGAATCTTCAAATTCCGGTTTTGATGCTGGGAATATTGGTTCTGTCCTTTCAGGATTAGCTGGTAATTCTGACGCAAACACTGGATTGGATCTTGGTGATGTTTTCAGTATGGTTGGAGCCTTGACTGGTAACAGGGGAGGATTTAGTTCTGGAGTTGGAGGTTTGCTTAAAGGTCTTTTTGGCGGTAAATAAGCCAAGCAAAATATCTTAAACAAAAATCCCGATTTCGTTTTATCGAAATCGGGATTTTTTATGTCTTAGATTTTGAATGTTAGCGTAAGATCATTATTGCACCATTCATTTCTACCTTGCTCGATGTCGTCATTGATTTGGTAACCAAACTCCATGTATAATATCCATCGGGCATATAATATTCTTTCTTATTATTTAGAGAACCATTCCACGTGTGAGGATATGTTGTGCTTTTGTATACTTCATCACCCCATCTCGAATACACAACGAAAGTGTAGTATGCAGGGTCTATATCCGTTCCAATTGGAGAAAACAAATCATTCAGGCCATCTTCATTTGGAGTGAAGGATGTTGGAATAAACACCTGTAAAACATCATTTATCAATACATTTTTCTCAATGACATCTTGACATCCAATACTATCTGTTATTGTAAGTTGTACAGGATAGGTCCCTGGATTAGGAGGGAAGTTAAATACCGGGTTTGTCTCATCGCTTGTCCCGAATGGTTCAGGCGTGTTAAAGAGCCATTCAGAAAGCTCATCTCCGTAAGAAGTGTTGTTAAAAGTTATTGCTGGATGCAGAATGTCCGCAGGAATAGGATCAGCTATAAAGCTTGCTTCTGGTGGTGTAGGGCTTCCAATGAAGGCATTAACGGGACCACCTATACATCCATTGGCATCTTCTATAAATACACTATAATTTCCAGGACAAAAGTCATTTTTACTTGAACTTGGAATATAGATATCTCCGCCATCATAACTATAGGTGACAGCTTCATCGGAAAGGACAGTGATAGAACCATTGCAGAAATCTCGACATTCTTCTCTTACCGCAAGTACAGAATCAATAACAGGCACTGGTGGTTCACCAATAAAATAAGATCCCGGCCAAGAGCAACCATTGTCATCAGTTAGTGTCACACTATAAGGGCCAGGACACAGGAGTATAGCAGTATTACCCGCAACGTTGAGCGGATCTACGTTTGTAAAGGAATAGGTGTAATCAGCAGCTACAATTCCACCAATGCCACTTAGAGAAACCTCACCATTACAATCACCATTACAAAATACATCTGTTACGATTGGTGTGATGTCGATACCATCGAAAAATGAGATTGTAACATCTTTAGTGTTTGGACAAGATAGACCATCAATATCTGACCAAGTAAGCGTATAATATCCTGGTACACTTGGTGTGATTACAGCATTGGGATCAAAATATGGATCTCCATTTCCAGAAATTGTCAAACCAGCAGGGATTGTCCATTGACCTGTTCCAACGGCATATGCATTTAATTGATATGGATCCATATTGCAAACCGCAGTATCAGAATCAATGATTAATTCTCCTGGAACCTCTATCGTTAATTGATCAGTCTTAAAGCAAGCGGGATGCCCTTCTACAAAAACAGTAACATCAAATTGGGTTGTACCATTGATACCTGTAACATTGGGATTTTGTAAGGTGGGGTTGGCAATGTATTCATCGGGTGTCCATATGAAATCATAGTCTGTTGCTAAACCACCAATAATATCAACGCCAACTTGTGTCGGATCTAAACAATCAACTACCTGGTCAGGCCATGCTTGTATATCGTCCATTTCATATATTTCTACTGTAATAGTAGTGTCATAGCCACAACCAAAGCTATTCATTGTGTTGTACGTAAAATCAAAAAATCCAGGGGCGTCTGGTAAAAAAGTTATCGTATTGCCTTGGTCAATAATTGTTGAGCTTATTGGCCCGCTCCACCATGTTGAATCAACGTCTTCACCTACTGTTGGTGTAAATGTTGTTACATCAGGAAATAATACTGGATTAAAGTCAATACCCCAATAAAAAATGGTGCCGTTATCCGCGCCAATATTGTCCGTCACATTAAATGTCCATGATCCGTTAAGTGGGCAACCGACTAAATCACATAAGTCTTGGGCAGGTTCGTAATACCCAGGGGTAACAATATTTTGGGTTTGAGTTACTCCACTTGCATCAACAAAAGTTATACTAGTTGCATTAGCCGGGTCATCTAGTGGGCCATTCATTAGTCCAGGTTGCCATCCATATTCATAACCAACGCCAGGATCCGGAGTGACAGGAAAAACGTCCAGTGCCTCGCCTAGATAAGTTCCACCTCCCCCTTGTTCTTGAAGTTGAACGGTGGTGTTATCAGGACAGGTAATTGACATGGTTAAATCTCCTAGATAAGAGTGTTCCATGTTCACGAAAATTCCCAAAAGGTCTGCGCAATCTGTTAAAATAGCCCCAGGTTCAAAAAAATCAAAAGTCAAAGTTGTCGTATAGGTAGAACCAGCATCATCTGGTAAAAACGTTTCTCCAGAGACCACTTGAGGAGGCAAGGAAGTCCATGTTACACCTTCAGCAGTTCCCGACATATCTAATGTTTCACCAAAACAAACAGTCGGTTCAAATACCAAATCTACTGCCGGGTTTGTACTCACTAAAACTTGTAATGGATTCAAATTCAAACTTTGGCAGCCATTATTGTCGACCACTGATGCACCTACTAAATATTCTCCTGGTTCAGTAAATACGTGAGTCACATTAAGATTAGTGGTTGATAAGATTGGTGTGCCATCATTAAAGTTCCATTCGTAGTGGTCAATCGAAAATCCTGGGTCAGCAGTAGATCCAGCTGATGAAAATGATACTTCATTCCCCATGCATGTAGATACTGTCATCCCACTATTAATAGGTGTTGGATCTGTAATGTTTGCATTTATGGTAGGTGTAGAGCATGGTGTTTCACAGGAAATAAGCGCTTCCCAACCAGCTAGATTTGATGAATTACCTGTATTATTCGTTAGCACCATTGTAAGACAACCTGTTAGATTGGTAATGGTTGCGGAAACAGTAAGTCCAAATAATGAATTTCCTGTATAATCTCCTAAAGAATTGGTCCCAGTATTGTCGCCATCAAAGACAGAAAGATAATCGGAGTTTGGTCCTGTTATCGAGGTGAGATTGAACAGTGCAAAATCTAAAACTATTCCGTCTCCTGGATTGTCGGGGCAAATGGTGTATTCAAAAGATCCTGTACCATATGGACCTCCACTTGGGTCATCTAAGAATGATCCGCCACAAGTAATTGCAGGACTTGCTTCAAATGCACCATCAATGGTATATTGCGCATGAAATAATGTAAAACTAAATATGAAAAATGCTGCTAAAAGTAGCCTTCTGACCATATGACAATAGTTTGGTTGTTTAATGTAAAGTTAGTTATAACAGAACACTCTACTCAATCGTATTTTGCATGAAATACGAATCCTAATTCTTTACAACTATCTTACCTGTAAAAATCTCTCTTCTGTTGTTGTTGTCAAGTGTAACTTTCCAACGGTATTTACCATTTTCAGTTTGCTCACCAGTAATTTGATTGTAGCCTGTCCATGGGTTGTCAAGACTAGAAGAAGAGAATACCATGGCGCCATTTTTATCAAAAATCTTCATGATAAAATTGTCAGCAGCTTTCAGTGCATCCGGAAGGAATGCATCGTTTTTATTGTCACCATTTGGTGAAAGTGTCATGTTGGCATCCAATTTAAAATTCTTACCGAAATATTCTGTAACCGGTGAGTTTTTAAGATTGCTTTTTTCTTTAATGCTTTCATTAATTCTGATCAGGTTTTCTTTCTCAAGATCACTTAAGTTTTCAGTAGATACTTTTTCTGAGATAATAACCTTTTTGTTGTTCGTTGATTTCTTTGTTGTAATTTTAATATCATTTTCCTGATTTAAATCACTTTCTGAATTGTGATGTGCTAAATCTTCTGAAATGTTCTTAGTGTCAGCATCTTTCAATTTTTCTGAACTGTCCAAAACGATGTCAGCTGAAATATGATTTTCAGTTTCTGCAAGCTGAACAGAATGATCAATGACATTTGAGGTAGTGTAATCTGTTGACAAACCAATCATTGCAACCGTCAAAATTGAGCCAGCCACTACAAAATGCTTATAAAACGAAGTGCTACTTCCACCATTTAGCTTCTGTTCCATCCCATTCCAAGCATCATTATCGATAGGTGCTTCATAATTCTCTAACAGCTGCTTTATCTCTCTTTCAAATTGACTCATAATTATTGTCTCTTCTCTTTTCTAAATAAGTTCTTAAATTCTTCTTCGCTTTTGCAAGATTGGATTTTGAAGTTCCTTCACTAACGTTAAGCATTTTCGCTATCTCTTTATGTGAGTAGCCCTCCACAACATACAGATTGAATACTGCACTGTATGCAGGAGATAATTTTTTTAAGGCCTCTATTACTATCTCTGGTTTTATATCTGAGTGAACCTCTTGTTCGTCCTCAATGACACTTCCGTGACTTTCAATATAATTTTCTCCATCAGAGATGAATCGGTTCTTTTTGTCTTTTCTTATGGTGTCAATACAATTGTTAACCATAATTCTTCTAATCCAACCCTCTAAAGATCCTTTGCCATTGTATTTACCCATTTGGGCGAATACTTTTATGAATCCTTCCTGAACAAAGTCCTTTGCCTGATCCCTGTCAGTCGCATACCTTAAACATACACCAAGCATTTTAGCATAATTTCCTTCAAACAACTTCTTTTGAGCTGACCGATCACCTAACAGGCAATCTCGGAGTATACTTTCTTGTTCTAATTGTTGATTCATTATTGTGACGCTGAAAATAGTAAAAGGTTGCCTACATTGCTAGTAAAGATATGCTAAAATGTTAATAACTCTGATAAACACCTCTATATCAACGACCAATTCCTAATATTAATCAATGATTGCTTGTGAAGTGAAATCACTCCACTAAGCGGTTTTCAGAGAAATAAGTGTTAATAATCCTACTATATCTATTATTATTTGATTTGCATTCTCATGTTGAGTCCTATACTTAATGAAGGTTCTTTTTTGTGAAAATTGAGATGGAATAACGTCTATCTTTGGCGCAAATTTTTTCACTAACTCTTAAAATATATAAAAGAATGAAAGTAACTGTTGTTGGAGCTGGAAATGTAGGGGCAACCTGTGCAAATGTGCTTGCCACTAGAGAAGTAGCTAATGAAATCGTATTAGTAGATATTAAGCCAAATTTTGCCGAGGGTAAAGCGTTGGATATGTGGGAGACTTCTCCTATCAATATGTTTGATAGTAGAATTACGGGTTCTACAAATGATTACACTAAAACAGCAGGTAGTGAAGTTGTTGTTATTACATCTGGTATTCCAAGAAAACCAGGTATGTCAAGAGATGACCTTATCGCCACTAATGCGGGGATCGTGAAATCGGTAACAGAAGAAGTAGTGAAGCACTCTCCTGATGCCGTAATTATCATTGTCTCAAATCCATTGGATGTCATGACATATGCAGCATTACAAGCAGCTAAGAAATCATCAAATAAGGTTTTTGGGATGGCTGGAATTCTTGATACTGCTAG
>JBLIMR010000016.1:0-49455 GCA_047638815.1 Gammaproteobacteria bacterium | reverse complement strand
TGACCATGCCAATTTGTGTTGAAAAATCACACGGGCAATCCGCAATATCCTGTAAGTCAATGAGACCATCAGCATCATTATCAATACCATCAGTGCAGTTGTTCTCTTGCGCGATTACTGACAGCATAGTGAAAATAAGCAAGATTAAGACGGAAATTCTTTTAGACATCATTGAATAACAATAAGGATGCTAAGTTATAAATTTTATCAGTGTGGCGACAGTTTGAAAGCCTGTCCTTGCTAGATTTTTTAACATGTTACTGTTCTTAAAGTTTAATAGGAAAACAAGATTTGTTCTATTGTAGATGGATTAGGAGGCAACCATATTTACACATCTATTTAAGTATAAATATTTATATCATTCGCTTTGAATTAAGAATTATGATTGATCTTGTTACATAATTATATGAAGATCTCTTGAAAAGAAAAAACATTAGTTTAATAGTATTTCTGGTAATAATAGTACAGTGTACACCCCCTCAAAAAGATCATGGGAAAAGTGTGTTTTACTATAACGAGGCGGAGGGAATAACCAATCTTGATCCTGCTTTTGCAAGTAATTATGAGAATATATGGTGGGTTAGTCAAATCTTCAATGGGTTGGTGCAAATGGATGATAACCTGAATATCATTCCGTGTATAGCTAAAGGTTGGTCTATATCTGAAGATGGCTTGAAATACACATTTATGCTTCGTGAAGATGTTTACTTTCAGGACAATAAGTGCTTCAAGGGTCATAAAGGCAGGCTTGTAAAAGCGTCTGATTTCAGCTATAGCTTTTCTAGAATACTAGATAAAAGTGTTGCCTCTCCCGGTATATGGATATTCTCGCACTTGGATAAAGAAAATCCTTTTTTAGCACCTGATGATACTACTTTCATCGTCAATTTGAAGCAAAATTTCACACCCTTCCTCAGTATGTTGTCAATGCCGTATTGCAATGTAGTGCCTCATGAAGCGCTCACAACTTATGGCCCTGATTTTAGGGAGAATCCAGTCGGGACGGGACCATTCACATTCAATTTTTGGATAGATAACAGTAGATTGTCTCTGCTTAAAAACAATAATTATTTTGAAAAAGATGAAAATGGTAATAACCTACCGTATCTCGATGCTATTTCTGTTTCATTTGTGAAGGATAGAAGTAACATGTTTCTTGATTTTCTCAAGGGAGAATATGACATGATTTCCAGTCTACATCCAGCATACAAGGATCAACTTCTAAACGAAGATGGCACTTTGTCTGAAGTGTACGCAGATCGATATTATTTGTTGAAGCAGCCTTATCTCAAGACTGACTATCTTGGGATTCTAGTGGATGATAGCCTTAGTTTAAGTACAAATTCACCATTGGCTAATAAAAAAGTTAGACAAGCCATGAGTTGTGCCATTAATAAAGAGTCAATGGTCCGTTATATTCGAAACAATACCTGTTCAGCAGCTAATAGTGGATTTGTGCCCAAAGGACTTTCTTCCTTTAATGAAAATCTGAAATCTTATGAGTACGATCCACAAAGGGCGAGAGATCTCTTAAGCGAGGCTGGGTATCCAGATGGATTGAAAGATATTCGATTATCAACCACCAGTGCATATGTAGAGTTATGTCAATTCGTACAACATGAATTCGAGCAGGTAGGCATTGAGTTATCCATAGATGTATTACCGACAAGTAATCATAGACAAGGTGTGGCGAATTCTAATATTATGTTCTTTAGGAAGTCCTGGATTGCTGATTATCCTGATTCGGAAAATTTCCTGGCCTTGTTTTATTCGAAAAACTACAGTCCTAAAGGGGCGAATTACACACATTATAAAAATGATCTATACGATAGATTATATGAGGAATCAATAATTGAAAGGGATCCCGTTGAAAGAAACAAGTTATACCAGTCCATGGATTCAATGATAGTTGAAGATGTTCCACTGATACCTTTACTTTATGATCAAGTTGTACGTTTTGTCTCAAAAGATATTGAGGGCTTGGAGAGTGATGGCATGAATTCACTTAAACTGAAGAGAGTTAGGAAAGTAATCAGTGAGATATAATTAAAAATAATCATTTGTCGAATTTTATTCAATTTTATTCAATGCTGATATAAAGCATTTGGAAATAAAGTGATAGGACAATAAAAAATAATCAAACGAAGATGCAACGCTTTTAAAATCTTCATGTCTAATAAAGAAACAACCAAACAACAAGAATTGAACGACCAGGTTAATATTAATCTACTGATCAAATGTCGAGAAGGTAACCGTCTGGCACAGATGGAATTGTATAGACAATTGAGTAAAAGTGTTTACAATACATGTTTAAGGATACTCCGCGATAAAGAGAGTGCTGAAGACATGATGCAAGAAACTTTCATTAAAGTATTTAAAGGTCTTGAGAAATTTGAAGGTCGGTCAATGTTGATGACATGGGTGAAGAGGATAGCCATTAACTTATGTTTAAATGAAGTAAAAAAGAACAAATTGGATTATGTAGAGGCGCAAGAGTGGAATGTTATTGAAGAGGAGGACGAGGAGTATGAGCCGGCCTATGATATTAAGAAGGTAAAGGAGTTTATTAACGAATTACCGGAGGGCTACAGAGTCATTTTAACACTCTACCTCATTGAAGGATACAAACATGATGAGATAGCGAAAATATTAAAGATCAGTGTTGGTACTTCAAGATCACAATATATGAGAGGAAAGAAGAAATTGAAAGAGAGGTATTTGAGTTGGGAAGAAGGTGAAAAAATAAAGGAACTATGAAAGACGAATTAAAAGATCTATTTGAAGGGCATAACGACCATAATGAGGAAGAAATTCCATCTGGTCATTTTGATAGATTTGCCGACAAGTTGGACAAGTCTAATAAGAGTTTTGACATTAAGGCCACAATGAAGTGGGCTGCTGCTGTAATTCTTTTGATGGGGATAGGCTACCTTCTGGCTTTGACACTTGTTACTCCATCAGCCCCTAATATGATGGTGCAAAATCCCAATGAATCCATAAGCAAAGAGAATAACGTTACTCAGAATCTGGATAAATACTTCACTAAAAAAGTGAATATGAAAGTGGCTGAATTGAAGAATGTAGCTGTTGGAGATACGACCCTTATAAACGAAAGTATTAGTGAGCTAGAGGTTTTGGAAGAGGAGTATATCGAATTGAAAAACAAATTGGCTGAACTTGGCGGCAACAAACTAATAATTAAAGCTATGGCCAAAAATTATAGAACAAGACTAAAGTTACTGGATCTTCTGATATCGAGATTAGAGTATAATCTTGATAAAGATGAGCCGGTAAAGGCAGTAAAAGAAGACAAACATTTCCAATAGGATTAAAATTAATTACATAAATTATATAAAAATGAACACATTAAGCAAAAATATCCCCCTACTATTACTATTTCTGTGTGTTTCAATAAGTAATTTTTCCCAACAGGTTTCAATTTATGAGAATGATTATTCTTATGATGTTGAAAGCAATGCGCGGCTTGAAATTAATTCCACATTTACAGATGTGACACTGGAGTCTTGGGATAAAAACGAGGTGCATGTGCGTGTTTATGCCAAAACAACCGGATCCACTGTCGCAAAATCAGATAGGCTGATGGAGAAGATCAGAATTGATGTTTCTGGATCGTCTTCTGTTGTAGATATAACCTCCAAGTTGCAGAGCAATGGTGGCAATACTGATAAATCAGAATTTGACATTCGTATTTCAATACAAGCACCTAGAACGACAGTATTGAATTTTGATTGTCAATTCGGGGATGTTAATATACCGGATTGGGATGGACGAGTTGATATTGAGGTGAAATTTGGTGATTTGGATGTGAAGTCATTAAGTAATACAACTAGTGAGATAAATCTTCAATATACCGATTTCAATATTGACTATGTGTCAGAAATTGAAATAGAGTCTAGTTTCTCGGATATTTACATTGAAAATGTTGAGCGACTCGATGCTGATTCACAATATGATGATTACCATATTGAATCGGTTGATATTCTAGATGGAGATTTTCGATTCAGTGATCTAAATATTGGAGAGCTAAAGAAAGAACTTGAATTGGACTCGCAATACGGTGGAGTGGAGGTTGAAAGAGTATTCGCTGACTTTGATAAGATTATTATTGATAATCAATTTGGAGAGGTGAAGCTGAATATGGCTGATGGTGTGGGCTATTATATTGAAGTAGATCTATCTTTTGCTTCCTTTAGTTGTGACGGCAAATCGAATCTAAATTATAAAAAAGAAGGATTTAATGATGAACGCTACTGGGGACAGATTGGAAAGGGAGATGGTCGCATCGAGATAGACTCTAAATTTGGGGGGGTGAAAATAAAATAGTTATTGCCGGTTTTTATTGAACCTCATCATGTAGGATCTCAAACAGGCAGGGACAAAGCCCCTTCCTGTAATAAATAAATCGTCCAACATTCTGAGGTTGCAAATGCTTTCAGGGATGTAAAGAACAGAACCTGCATCTCGTAGATCGAGATAATTCATACGTGTAAGATTTCCAATGCTTACCGGAAGACTGTCCAAATGATTGTTAGAAATAGATAAATAGTTAAGTTGTCGTAAATCTCCAATAGATTGAGGCAATTTCTCTAGTCTGTTGTAATCCAATTCAAGTCTTTCGAGTTTTGGCATTTCACCAAAATTATTAGGTAAATAAACAAGTCGATTTCCAAGTAAATTTAAATCTTCTATGGTCGGTAGAGGAAAAATCCCAGAAGGAATCTGAGTAATGTTATTGTGAAGAAAAGAAAGGTTCTTTATTCTTATTAATTCACCTATTTCTACAGGAATGGAGGTAAGGTTATTTCGACCAAGATCCAATCTTTGCAAGTATTTTAACGATTCGATCTCAGATGGAATGCTGCTAATTTTATTATTGAAAAGAATTAAAATTTCAAGATTGGGACAATTGAAAACCATTTGAGGAATTTCAATTAAGCCCTTATTACTGAGGTCGATTTTTTTTATCTCTTTTAACTGATTCTCAGGAGTGTTTTCCCCAGGCAAACTGTTGTATGTTACACAAGAACTGCCAATAAAAATTGCCATTAACAGAAGTAAATAGTTTTTCCGGTTCATCTTTGGAGAACTCATGTCATAAAGATAGTGAATTGTAATTTCTTTATGTAAAAGGTTGTTAAATGTTTACCATATTCTAAGTCAAAGGCACAGGTTGATCAATGTTCAATTAGTGAGGATGATAGTTTAATTATTCCTGTTACACAAGAATTAAATCATGAGGAAAACAATCATAATAATAGCAATTTTCTTTTTTCAATTGGCGATTAATGCCCAAGTAATATAATAGGGAAGTTGAGTAAAAACATGGAAAAGAAAATTGATAATGGAATCAATAAAAAAATTGACAGATCCATGGATAAGACCTTGGATAAAACGGAAGAGAAAATAGATAAATCAATAGCGGGAGATAAAAAATCTAAAGAAGAAAAGGAAGAGATTGAAAGTAACCCTGAATCTGCAGATTCATCTGAAATTTTGGGAGCATTTGGGAAAAAATGGAAATAGAAGAATTCTATGACTTTGATATAGATTTAGTATTCAACATGACAACTACGAGTGAGGAGAGCACAAGTGAAATGAAGTGTCTATTGGGAATAAAAGAAAAGAATAAAGAGCATGTATACATGGAGGTCATTGAGATGATTGGATGACAAAGTATAACATATGGAAAAGACGTTGTCCATTATTTCTGGATATAATAATCCATTAGATTTTAAACGCTAAAATTCAATAGTACAGAGATTAAAAATCCATCGGGAATGAGCCAGATGGATTTCTTTTTTGATTTGAATGCAACCTTTTGATAAAAGTGTTGTCTAATGAAATGTAAGGTTGTAACAAATCACCGTTTACAATCGTCATAGAGATAACCAATGTTAAACCAATAATACAAATACACCATGAAACAGCTGATAGCCATTATCTTAACTATTTTAACCATCCTCTTTGCCAATCCCAGTGATGCGCAGTGCATAAAAGGTGCTGGAGATGTAATTACAAGAAAGATTAATGTTTCGAGCTTTGATAAGTTGAAAATTGAATGTTCCGCAGATGTAATCGTAGGAGAAGGAAATACGCAAAAGGTAGAAGTAAAAGGACAATCGAATATCATTGATGTATTATCAACGGAAGTAGCAGGTGATACTTGGAAAATTGATTTTGATAAATCAGTTTGTTTTAGCAAAGAATTTGTCATTTATGTAACAGTTCCAAGCCTAAAAGCAATACATATTCATGGTTCGGGAGATGTTGATGGAGAAACACTTTTTAAAGAGGAATCCTTCGAAGTTAGCATAAATGGATCTGGTGATGTTAACATGAATGTCGAAGCACGGGATATTGAAATAGAAATTGACGGTTCAGGGGATGTTAATATTGAAGGAAGCACCAACGATTTATCGATAGAAATTGACGGATCGGGAGATGTGAGCGCTTATAATTTGGAAACTAAAAATTGCTCAGTCGAAGTGAACGGTTCAGGTGATTCGAATATTCTTGTTTCAGGAACACTTAATGTTGAAGTGAATGGGAGTGGAGATGTGAGTTATAAGGGAAATCCTAGCAACATTCAAGTTGACGAAAACGGTTCTGGCGATGTTAAGCACAGAGAATAAAATTTAAGAATATTACAGTTAATGTAATGGTAGAAGGGAAGGGGAATCTATACGTAGATTCCCCTATTTTTTTATTCAGTTTGAATCTAGTTTCTATACTATATACAGTACCAAACCTTTCAAATATTCGCTTTCAGGGTGAAATATGTTTATTGGATGATCAGCAGGTTGGGTCATTTGATGAAGAATTTTTACCTGTCTACCAACATTGATCGCTGCAGCTGTAATGGTATCTCTAAAAATCTTTGCAGTAATAACCTGTGAACAGGAGTAGGTAAATAAGATGCCTCCTGATTTTATTTGAGAAATCACATTCGAATTTAATCTTTTATAACCCTGTATTGCATTGTGTCTGCTTTTCACATGCTTTGCGAAAGCAGGTGGGTCGAGTATCACAATATCATAATCCACTTCGAGATTCTTAACATATTCCATCGCATCCGCTTTAATAGTACTGTGCCTATCATCATCAAATCCATTTAAAGCCAAATTCTCATTGAGAACATCCAATGCCGCTTGCGAGCTATCTACGGAGTGAACCAATTTGGCACCCATTTCTAATGCGTACATACTGAATCCACCGGAATAACAGAAGGTATTCAAAACTGATTTGCCCTTGGACATTGTGCCCAGCAAGTGACGGTTTTCTCTTTGATCTATGAAAAACCCAGTTTTCTGTCCATATTTCCAATCGATTCGAAATTTTAATTTGTTCTCTAGGTAGTAATCCTCCGGATCTTTCCCTTCGATAATGAAGTTTGCTTCTGGTTTGTCTTCGTACATCTTAGGCAAGCTCTCCGCACTTTTGTCAAACACAGATTCAATGCTACCATTACTGAGTTCAATTATTAGATTGGCAATGATCTCCTTATTCATATGCATGCCGGGAGCATGTGCTTGGAAGATTGCTGTCTTTCCATATACATCAACGACTAAACCTGGTAGATTATCTCCTTCTGCATGTATCAACCTATAAATGCTTGTCTCTTCGTTTTCCGTTAAACCTATTGAAGACCGAAGATTCCAAGCTTTGGAAATTGCTTCCCTGAAAAAGTTCTCATCAATTTCTTGCTGTTCTTGAAATGAAAGAATCCGTACCGAAATGCTGGCATCACTATACATGCCTCTTCCAAGAAATCTTCCCTTGTTGGCATGAACATCGACAATTTGCCCTTCTTCTGGAAATCCTTCAATCTTTTTTATGGCTCCAGAAAACACCCAAGGATGCTGTCTCATCAACGACTGATCTTTTTTCGACTTTAAAAATAACTTGGGTCTGTCCATTAAAATAGGTTTTGCGCAAAGATGTGAAAAAGGAATAGATCAAACACCTAGAAAATAACCTCTGATGAATCTGTGTAATTAATGCTTAATGATCCAAATTGGTGGTAATAAGTCCATTTGAAATAAATAGGCTCCCTTCATCTATGATTAAGCGAAGAGCATTTTTTATTTCATTCTTACTTAGACCATTTGGATCATTAAGCACTTTTTCAACACTTAAAGGATTTAGCTTTGCCTTCTCAAGCATTTCATTCTTGAATTTCTCCAGTCTATCAAAGGGGATGGATGCATTCCTTCGGCAGTTATCACACCGCCCACAGTTATATCCAGGGTTTTCTCCAAAATAGTGCAATAGAATCAACGATCGGCATATATTTTCGTTGCTCACGTAATTGATCATCGCATTTAGTTTCTTCTCGGCCTGAATTCTTCTTGACTTTAAGTTATTGTGATTTATCATCAAGTGTTCCTTAGGAACTCGCGCATTCACAAATGATACGATGGCTTGATCGTGGCTAGCCTGATACTTAAGGATATTCATTTTCTCCATTGTAGCCAGGTGCTTTTTTATCTCAAAATAACTCAAGCTACTTCGTCTTCCAAGTTCTGATTCTCTTATGGTAATAGCTTCAGTATATAAATGGGTGTAGGACCTAAGAATAATGCCAAGTAAAGATCCCAGTTTAGGATTGTTTTTAATGAAATCTTCTACTGATTTTCTGTCTGCTAATATCTGTAACTTAGAGGCTTGATGATAACTTTCATTTAGTAAAATGTGTTGATTCATTTCCAGAATCTTGAGCGCAGAGTGACACTTCATCATGGTGAAATCATATTTTTTGGAAAATGATCTTAGATCAAAAGGGAAGCTTTCTGACTCGCCCGAACCGATGGCCAACTGATAGTTCATGCTAAGGGAGTGGTATACTTCCTTGATAAAATCCACATCCGGATGTCCCTGACTCAGTCTATAACGAGAAGTAACAATATCATCCTCATTATAGAGTAACAGTACGGATGCTTCTTTTTGATCTCTTCCGGCTCGTCCAGCTTCTTGAAAGTAGGCTTCCGGATTATCACATAAACTATAATGAATAACATTTCGCACGTTGGCCTTATCGATTCCCATACCGAAAGCGTTAGTCGCAACCATAACTTTAAACTCCTCGTTCATCCAATCTTCTTGTATTTCCGTTCGCAGAGACTGTGATAATCCAGCATGATAGTAGGAGGAAGAAATACCGTGTTCAGTGAGATAGGAGGATATTTTTACCGTATCAGATCTACTTCTTGTGTATACGATAGACACCTCGTTATCATGCAAAGCGCTATAAATATCCTTGAATTTGTCATTGCTTTTCAGAACATTGAAAGACAGGTTGCTTCTTTCAAAGCCACCCTTGAAGACCTTTCCATTTTTAAACTTTAGCTGTTGCTGTATGTCGGAAATAACTGTAGTAGTAGCGGTGGCCGTCAATGCCAACATCGGGCAATCGTGGTAATCTTTAATACTAGATATGTCTAAATAATCAGGCCTGAAATCATGCCCCCATTGAGAAATGCAATGTGCCTCATCAATTGCAACGAAACACAATTGAAATTTTTTCAATCGCTCAACAAAAAGGTGATTATTCAATCGTTCGGGGGATATAAATAAGAATTTATAATCTCCGTAAATACAGTTGTCAAGAGCTATATCTATTTCCTTTTTACTCATTGAGGAATTAAGGCTAAGTGCTTTGATACCCCTTGATCGTAGTCCTTTTAACTGATCCTGCATCAAAGCAATAAGGGGAGATATAACCAAACACATACCATCCATTTGCAATGCGGGTACTTGATAAGTAATAGACTTTCCACCGCCTGTAGCAAGAAGTGCGAGCGTATCCGTTTTATTTAAAACAGAATCGATGATATCCTCTTGCATTGGGCGAAAAGCATCATATCCCCAGTATTTTTTTAATATTTCTTTTGAACTCCGCATATTATCGCTCGAATAACAAAGTTATGTATTTACCCATAGATATGTTTATTAATTGCAATGCGCAATAGTATGTTCTTCATAACGTTTCATTATATCAATTCGGAATTAAATTACATGTGCTCTCTTAGGAACTGGGATGTTTTGTTGTTAACTGTATGGAGCCGGACATTGAAAGTCCTTTGATAATTTGTACCTTGCGAAAGCATATTTCTAATGCCATTAAATCAATAATTTCATAACACATGACAACGAAAGTTCAGGAAATGATTAAGATAGAGGAGAGTGGAAACTCAAGAATAGGAGATGTTGATTTCGATAATATTGCCTTTGGAAAGGTATTTTCTGATCATATGTTCGAAATGGATTATGAAGATGGAGAATGGAAAAACTTGACAGTTAGACCATATCAGAATCTGAGTTTGAGTCCTGCTACTTCAGTTTTACATTATGGTCAGGCTATATTTGAAGGTATGAAGGCGTACAAAAATTTGGATGGTGAGATTTTTCTTTTCAGACCTAGGGACAATGCAAATCGAATGAATGCTTCTGCAAGAAGACTCTGTATGCCGGAGATTCCACGAGAAATGTTTATTGAAGGCCTTCTTACATTGATTAAAAAGGATAGTGATTGGGTGCCTGGAAAAGCTGGATTCGCCTTATATATTAGACCTTTTATGATTGCTACAGATGACTATATCGGAGTGAAGCCATCTAAAAAATATAAGTTTCTAATCTTCACCTGTCCAGTAGGGGCGTACTACTCAGAGCCTTTGAAGGTGAAAATTGAACAGTTTTACAGTAGAGCTGCAGAAGGAGGTATTGGTAGAACGAAAGCGGCTGGGAATTATGCCGCTTCACTGTATCCAGCAATGATGGCCAATAAACAAGGCTATCATCAGTTAATATGGACTGACGCTAAAGAACATAAGTATATTGAGGAATCTGGCACTATGAATGTCATGTTTGTGGTAGATAATATCTTATATACACCTACCACTAGTGGAACCATTCTGCCCGGAATCACAAGGGATAGTGTTCTAACGCTGGCCAAAGATTGGGGCATGGAAGTTCAAGAGTCGAGTATACACGTTGAAGAATTGATAACTGCTCTTAAAGAGGGTAGAGTTCAAGAAGCTTTTGGAACAGGAACAGCAGCAACTATTGCCAGAATATCAATTATTGGTCTCAACGATACTGATTACTCCCTACCACCTTTCTCTGAAAATGATTTCTCAATAAGAGTTGCTGAGCATCTTGAAGATATAAAAAGAGGTAAGATCGATGATAAATTTGGATGGATAACAAAGATAGATGCCGATAGTAAGCAGTCAATGAATTGCAGAACTTAAGGAATCGACTATGCCGAAGGGTCAATACGTTATGGCAGAAAAAGAATCTAACGAATATATTTTAGGGACGCATAAAGCAGAACTACATCGCCTTGGTATTCAGCATCAAGTCTGGGCTAGTGAAGCTTCACGGGGCTGGCAAGATGCTGGATTTACATCTGGAGATACTATATTAGATTTGGGTTCCGGACCTGGGTTTTGTAGTACCGAACTGGCATTTATTACGGGTGAGTCTGGAGAAGTGCATGCCATGGATAAATCTGCTGCATTTATTGCTTTTCTCAATGAAGTTACCAAGACACATGGACTAAATATTAAAGGCATTTGTACAGATTTTGATGCAATGGAATTGGAGAATGATTTTTATGATGGAATATATTCCCGTTGGGCACTGGCTTGGGTTCCGAACCCAGAAGAAATCGTACGAAAACTATTTAAGTCACTAAAGACCGGTGGTAAAATTGTGATTCATGAATATTTTGATTGGACAACATTACAGTCTGAGCCTAAGCTAAAGGGTTTGGAAGCTGGCATCAAAGCAGCACATCAAAGTTTTATTGAAATGCCTGGGGATATAAGTATTGGAAGAAAATTACCTGCCATTTTTGAGCAAAATGGATTTACTGTAGATTCCATGCGTCCCATGAGTAAATTGGCAAGACCTCAAGATTTGGCATGGCATTGGCCCAAATCTTTTTTTAACATCTATTTTCCTGCCCTAGTGGAAATGGGTTACCTGACCAGTGATGGGTCAGAACAAGCGCTTAGTGATTTCAACAATTTGGAGGGAATGGATGGCGCCACCATTCTTTGCCCAATGATGACGGAAGTTATTGCGACCAAATTATAATTGAGCATGATAAACGGAATCAACATTTCATGCATACCATTGTATGTTTCTGTTAAAAAGGTTGGCATCATCTAAGCAAAATATCGTTTATATTCCGGATCACACTTATCAATGATAAAAAGTTAGCCCATCAATTAATTACTTGTAGCTGGGTATTAATTTCCGTTAATTTTGAGACCTAATTTTGTTTTGATGAAAAAGGTATTAATAATTGTAGGCACCAGACCAAATTTTATTAAAGTCACACAGTTTAAGCGTGTTGCTGCCCAATATGATGACATTGATCTTAAAATATTACATACAGGTCAACATTATGACAATAAGATGTCAGGAATATTTTTTGAGCAGTTTGGATTGAAGCCAGATTTTTTTCTCAATATTGATCCTGCTACTGCCAACACCCAAATGGCTACAATCATGATAAAACTGGAAACAGTAGTTGGAGAATTCAATCCAGATCTTATGATTGTTGTGGGGGATGTTAACTCAACTTTTGCTGCTGCATTAACTGCTAACAAGTTAGGCGTAAAAATTGCTCACCTTGAAAGCGGTCTTAGAAGCAGAGATAGAGGCATGCCTGAGGAAATTAATAGATTGCTCACAGATGAAATTTCAGATTACTTTTTTGTGACTGAACAAAGCGGCTTGGATAATCTTAAAAGTGAAGGGAAACAGACTCAGAGCACATTTTTTGTTGGGAATACCATGATTGATACCATGGTTGCATTCGAAGAAAATATTGAAAATTCTGATGTGATGGATCAGTACGGTCTAAAAAGTGGGGAATATATCCTTATGACTATTCATAGGCCGGCCACAGTTGATAATGTTGAGGGTCTCACAAAACTAATAGAGCTAATCGAAGAACTGACAAAGAATAAACAGATTGTCTTTCCAATTCATCCGAGGACTGTTAGTAGATTGGCATCGTTTGGTCTAGAAGAAAGATTAAGGTCCAACGAGAAACTTATACTTACTGAGCCCATGGGTTATTTCTCATTTCAGAAGTTGATAAAATACGCAGCGCTTATTCTTACGGACAGTGGTGGCATACAAGAGGAGACCACATTTCGTCAGGTACCTTGTTTGACACTCAGACCAAATACAGAAAGGCCAAGCACGCTAACCATTGGTAGTAACGAGCTTATTACATTTGATATTGATTTGATAAAATCCAAGATTAAAGATATTGAGACGGGAAGCTTCAAAAAAGGTCAAGTTCCAGAATTATGGGATGGGAAGTCTACAGAAAGAATTATGAAGCACATTCACCAAGAGCTGAACGCATAAAGTAAATTATGAGGGAGATTCATTATCTTTCTTTTGGAGCGCCAAACGAAATAGAAATTCAGCGTCAGCTGAAGTTTTGTAAGGTTGCCTCTGAAATTTTAGATGCCAAATTCAATTTTTATCTATTCCTGTTTCCGGACGATGATGAATGGATTCTGGATGATGTTACGATCATAAGACTCGATCAAATGAATCATTTTTTCGAAACCTTAGGCGCTAGAATTAATGACACCTTGATTGTCAACCATGCATTCTTCTATCCCTATATTGAAAAATTCATTGGCCATGAAGATGGCGCTTTGATTTATCATAAAATAGACATCGAGTATGTCTTTATGAAAAAAATAGGACTCGATCCAATAGATTATAACCGACATAGAAAAATAGAAATTGAACTTCAGAGTGGATGTGATTGGTTATACACCAGTTCAGAGATTCTGATACAGTATATGATGGATAATGACGGCTACCACGAGCATAGAAATTCACTGATCCCTTCATTTAGTATATCTGCAGAAAGCGAAAGCAAAAATGACAGTTCCAGCAGCTTTCCCGGCAAGGTTAAGTTTGTTCATATAGGTCCCGTTAGTAATCGTGGTATCAAGTATATAAAAAAGATCCTAAGTCTAAAGGCGAATAGTTTAGTTGTAGTAGCTGACGACACTAAGAACCTAATGAAACAAGGATTCACAAAAAACGATCGTTTTGAGATTGTGCCATTTACTTCGAATAATATCCAAGATCAATTATCCAAGAGTCATTATTGCTTATTCCGTCCAAAACCAGACGTGTCTTCATGGATGAGAGTAGAACCTTTCATTTACGATTGTATTCGTAATGGATTAAAGATACTGGTCCCAAAGGAATACAACACTGGATTAACTGAGCTGTTGGGTGATGATCTTATAGTTTTAGAGTCTAGTGATTTTGAACTGCCCATAGTTAATGAAGCAGAAAAGGATAGCATTATAGAGCGATATGAAAATGACATTCATATTTCAAGTCTACAGAATCAAATTAAGTTTAGAAACCTCAAGAATATTCACGATCGAAGGGTCATAAAATAGGTGAACTTATTGGGAATCATTTATTTGTTCAACAAGGGTTTGTTGTATTTATCTGGATATCAAATTGATTTGAATCATCACTAAAATAAAGATGTTATGTGAGCTTGGATATCAGGAGACTAACAAATTACAAGTTCAACCAATTTAAAACAATGAAAAGACAATTATTGGGGTTTTAACAACGATGATTATTATCATCAAATGAAAATTATTTAAATATCTAGACATGCAATTTAGTACCACATTGATCACAATGTTTGGCCTTGTCTGTGTGTCCTTCAGCAGCACAAAATTCACAAACTTGAGTATTTGATATTACTTCCTCTTTCTCAACTTTATTTAGTTCGGATGTGACAATACCAGTTGGTACCGCTATTATTGCATATCCAAGGATCATTACAATGGATGCTAAGGCCTGACCAGTTGCCGTGTGAGGTGTAATGTCTCCGTATCCGACAGTAGTAAGAGTCACAATTGCCCAGTAGATACTTCTAGGTATTGAAGTGAATCCATCGTCTGGAGACTCTATCATATACATTAAAGTCCCAAGCACTGTAACTATAGCCATTACAGCAAAGAGAAATACAATTATTTTCTGGCGACTCGCTACCAAAGCCCTTCTGACCACCGCAGCTTCTTTCAGAAAACTAAAAAGTTTCAGTATCCTAAAAATTCTTAATAGTCTTAGAATTCGAATGACCCGTAGTGAGTGAGAATCAATTAACCATAGTCCGACAAAGGATGGTAAAATAGAAAGTAAATCAATAATGCCATAAAAACTTACGATATACTTTAATGGCCTTTTGACCAATATTATCCTAAAGATGTATTCTATGGTGAAGAGTATTGTGAAAAACCATTCGGCTATGAAGAATGCTGTTTTGTATTTTTCATGTAATTCAATTACACTGTCTAGCATAACCACAATGACCGAAATGGCGATAGCCCATAGCAGTAACACATCGAAAAACTTACCACTTTTTGAGTCGGCCTCGAATATTATTTCATGAAGCCGCTGTCGCAGTGGTTTTTCTGTAGTTTTCATTAGGCCTAAATTATTCATTCATACAATTCGTATCCATTTTATTTCTAACCTTTTTAAACACTTCACTATTTAAACATTCGATTATGGTATTCTGGCTATTAGATTAAATTTGACGAACTGATGATTACACAATCTAAAACATTGAATTTGCAATTGGATATGTTAGCCAAGATGGTGGAATTGCACTATGGGATGATGATGCGCTCGTTGTATGCGACTGATGCATCTGTATATAGACAATTACCATTGGCTGTTGCTTTTCCAAAGAAAGAGGAGGAGATAGTTGCTTTAGTGAATTTTGCCATAGAACATAATGAGTCACTAATTCCGAGGACTGCAGGTACATCATTGGCGGGTCAATGTGTCGGTGAAGGCATCGTAGTCGATATGTCTCGCTATATGTGCAATATCATATCCTTCAATAAGGAAGAGCGGTGGGTTGTTGTTCAACCTGGCGTTATCAGAGATGAACTCAACAGGTATCTTAAAGATTCTGGATTGTTCTTTTCGCCCAATACAAGCACATCCAATAGATGCATGTTAGGAGGTATGGTAGGTAACAATTCTTCTGGTTCCACATCTATTAGATATGGTGTAACGAGAGACAAAGTACTAAGCTTGAGAACTATTTTGTCTGATGGGAGTATTGCGGAAATCATGGATTCTGGATTGATTGAGTCTGAACGTGATTCAAAGACGCTCTATCATGGTGCAAGTCAAAACTTGTATCATTTATTAAAGCCTAAAGAGATTCAGAATCAGATAGGGGAAGGCTATCCAGATGAAAAAGTAAAGCGAAGAAATACAGGGTACCCACTTGATGAAATTATAAAAGAGCCATTGCTTAAAGATGGTTCAGGGACATGGAATCTTTCAAAATTATTTTGTGGTAGCGAGGGGACACTTGGTATTGTGTCAGAAATAAAATTACGTTTAGATCCTTTGCCTCCAAAGCTGAATGTAATGATAGTTGCACACTTTGATTCAGTTGACAATTGTCTTTCTGCCGTTGTTCCGGTTATGAACCATAGGCTTTTTGCCTGTGAAATGATGGATAAAGTAATTCTCGATTGTACTAAGGATAACCCAAGGCAGGCTCAAAATAGATTATTCCTTAAAGGTGATCCGAAAGCTATATTGATGTTAGAATTAAAGGCTGATGATCCTGAGGATCTAGACCTGCAATTAAAGGCACTTATTGAGACCTTAGAACAGACGAAACTATGCACCCACTTTGCTGTCCTCTATGCTAAGGATATTGATAAGGCTTTTGAATTAAGAAAGGCAGGGCTAGGGGTGCTGGCTAACCTTGTGGGGGATAAAAAATCTGTGGCATGTATAGAGGATACTGCAGTCTCCATTGATGTATTGACGGATTATATCAAGGAATTTACAGCAATTATGACTGGCTTCAACCAGACTGCAATCTATTATGCACATGCCGGTGCTGGTGAGCTTCATTTGCGACCTATGCTCAATCTCAAAACAAAGGATGATGTGCTAATGTTTAGAGAAATAAGTTCTGAAGTGGCCAAATTGGTCAAAAGATATAATGGATCCTTAAGTGGGGAACATGGAGATGGTAGAGTGAGAGCAGAATTCATTCCAATAGCTTTAGGAGAGAATAACTATGAACTTCTGAAAAAGGTTAAAAATATTTTTGATCCTAAGAACATCTTCAATCCTGGCAAAATTGTGAATGCTAAGCCTATGGATGAAGATCTTAGGTATATCGTAGATCGTCAAGAACCAAGGGTACAAAGTTTCTACAACTTTGATGAGGAACAAGGATTACTAAATTTCACCGAAAAATGTAATGGTTCAGGAGATTGCAGAAAATTGCCTGAGGCAGGAGGTGGTATGTGTCCGAGTTATCATGTGACCAAAAATGAAAAAGATGTAACAAGAGCACGTGCCAATATGCTCCGTGAAGTAATCACCAATTCATCTGCAACGAATGTTTTTGATTCTAAAGAATTGAAGGAAGTATATGATCTATGTGTTGGATGTAAAGCTTGTGCCAATGAATGTCCTTCGAACGTTGATGTGGCCATAATGAAATCAGAGTTTTTGTATCAATACAGAAAAGACAATGGCCGGGAATTTAGAGACTGGATATTTGCCAACAATTTCCGCATAAATAAGGTCCTGTCAATTGTGAAACCATTCGCCAATCTATTTTTATCTGGGGCTTTGGGAGCAGGTTTACTTAAACGTACTTTAGGCATAGCAAGAAAAAGAAATCTGCCCATGTTATCAAACATGAACTTGAAAAGAGAATTAGTGCATCTTCAGAAGAGGATGGAACATAAGACAAACAAACTCTATCTATTCATTGATGAGTTCACAAGAATGAATGATGCATATTTGGCTATTAAGACGATTGAGCTATTGGACCATTTGGGATATGAAGTTTTGTGGGTCGACCATGAAGAGTCCGGACGTTCGTTTATCTCAAAAGGCTTTTTACCCCAAGCGAAAAAGGTGGCCAATAAAAACATCGATATTTTTTCAAAAATAATTAATGAGGATACCCCATTGTTAGGTATTGAGCCATCCGCCATTCTTAGTTTTCGTGATGAATATATTCGATTAGCGGATGATCAAATCAAAGCCAAAAAATTGGCTGAAAACACTTTTCTCGTAGAGGAGTTTATAAGTCATCAAGTGGATAAAGGGCGAATTAACAGTGACCACTTTACTGAAGAAGATAGAACATTAAAAGTCCATGTTCACTGTCATCAAAAAGCTTTGTCTCAGTCCGAGCATACCATGAAAATTCTATCATTGCCAAAGAATTACAATGTCGAATTGATCGAGACAGGTTGTTGCGGAATGGCTGGATCCTTTGGATATGAAGGGGAGCATTACGATGTGAGCATGCAGATGGGGGAAATTAATTTGCTGCCAAAAATTAGAGCCGCTAGCAAGGATGCTATTCTTGTTGCGAATGGAACATCATGCAGACATCAGATTAAGGATGGCACGGAGAAAACAACCATTCATCCAGTGGAGGTTTTATGGAAAGCGTTAAAAAAGTAGAATTTAGAATACGAAAATGAAAAGAACAATATTGATTACAGGAGCAACTTCAGGATTTGGGGAGGCAACTGCAAAGTTATTTGCTGAGCACGGAAACAACCTTATTATAACGGGTAGGAGGGAAGAGAGACTCCAAGATCTAAAGTCAGAATTAGAGAATGACAATGTTTCCGTCAAGACTTTGTGTTTTGATATTCAAAAACGTGACGCGGTGGCTGAGGCAATCGCTTCATTGGATGATGCTTGGAGAAATATTGATGTGCTAATAAACAATGCAGGACTAGCTAGCGGATTAAACACGATACAAGAGGGTGATATTGATGATTGGGAAAAAATGATTGATACCAATGTAAAGGGCTTATTATATCTATCTCGTGCGATCATGCCTTTAATGATTGAAAGAAAAACGGGTCATATCATTAATGTTGGTTCGACAGCAGGAAAGCAGGTTTATGCCAATGGAAATGTATATGCCGCGACAAAGCACGCGGTGGATGCTATATCTCAGGCCATGCGAATAGATCTACTTAAACACGGAATTAAAGTCACTCAAATAAGACCTGGTGCCGCTGAAACCGAATTTTCCATCGTTAGATTTCATGGGGATCAGGTTAAGGCCAAATCCGTGTATAACGGTTACCAACCTATGGTGGCAAAAGATATTGCCGAAGTTATATATTACTCAAGCACTTTGCCAGCTCATCTTTGCATCAATGATCTTGAAATCACCTCTGTTGCTCAGGCTAGTAGTTACTACATCAATAGACAATGAATTAATCATCCCATTGACATATAAAACAATTATGTGTAAATTTCCTACTTAGGATAATTTATGAATTATAATCATACATATCTAAGGGAAGGGAAAGCTTATAATGATTTGTCAGCACGTGCAGATCTTCTTCTAGGTGGGCAATCCAAGGGACTTAATATTACTATTAACTCAAAAGAAGCTGTGGAACATTTCGATTGGTTTCAAAGGCAATTGTTTCTATCAGATCTTCTTGATATCCATGGGATCTTTATTGTTGGTGCATTAAAGGATGACCAATTTCAAGCAATGTCTGACCTTTATAGTAAGACCAAATTTTCATTCTTAGGACACTGGTTATATCAGAATACTATAAGTTTGACTGATATGAAGACAATTGATGATAGAGTCGAGAGTGAAGAGTTTTCATTATCGAATAATGTTAGGACAATAATATGTTGGAATGGCAATGAACAATTAACTCCGGATGATCAGATTCATTTACATTTTGATGCCGGAGATGTTGTAGGCGCTATAGTTAAAATACAAAAAGTAATACAAACAGATTTTACAGGAAGCACTTTTGGTGTAAATGCCCTGAATCCTGGTCAAGTTGGAACAGTATCTATTTTGTTAGAAGCAGATATTGAGAAAGTGTTGTATACAGATAACCATACAAAGGGATTTTTCGTAATAATGGACGAAAGGGAATCTCTTCAATTGGGCATTGGAATAATTATAAAAGAATGAGTAAATCAATCAACATACGGATAAAGACAAAAGTAGAAGACTTCACAAAAGAGTTGTTCTACATGCTTTACGAAGAGGATCAATTTGATGATGCCTATGAATCGTTAGGAACAGATTTTGAAATTATTGCTGAGGCTTTAAACATTGAAACACCGAAAGAAAAATGGTCAGCGCTGAAAATCATAATCTCTGAATTGGTAGTGAAAATTAAAAAAGACGCCATTGCAACCGAAAGTAATGACCCCGCGGCTAATTGTATCGAAGAGGTTTACTTAGCGTATCCGGGATTTTTCGCAGTTAGCATATATAGAGTGAGCCATGAGATGTACAAGATGGCAATTCCTCTATTGCCTCGGATGATGACTGAGGTTGCACATAGTTATTCAGGGACCGATATTCATCCAGGAGCACAAATAGGAGAGTCCTTTTTCATTGACCATGCCACAGGTATAGTTATTGGAGAGACTGTAATCATTGGAGATGAGGTGAAAATATATCAAGGGGTGACGCTGGGTGCTTTCCATATCAAAAAGAGTATGGCAGCTAAAAAAAGACATCCAACGATTATGAATAATGTGACCATATATGCCAATGCAACTATTTTGGGCGGTGACACCACTATTGGCGAGAATTCCGTGATCGGTGCTTCCGTGTGGTTAACGCAATCCATTCCTGCAAATTCATTTGTCAGTTATAACTCTGATATCAAGATAAAAACTAGGAAATAGACTATTGATACTTTGAGTTTGATAGAATTTGAGTTTGCAAGAGATCAATAAAATTCTTTAGACTTTAATATTGGATGGCTGAATTCAAGTGTAAGTTGATTTCCCATCATTTCAATAATTTATAATACCATTAATTATTCTTACTTTTGCCCGCCAATTAATCATACGTTTTTAATATGGCTCAAGACCGATTTTTAGGCGAAGGACTTACATTTGATGACATCCTTCTAGTGCCTGGTTATTCAGAAGTCTTACCACATCAGGTAAGCTTATCATCGAGATTTTCGAAAAACATCATGCTGAATACACCGATGGTTTCCGCAGCTATGGATACAGTGACTGAAAGTAACGTTGCTATTTCTATTGCTCAACAGGGTGGTATTGGTGTTATTCATAAAAACATGAGTATCGAAAAACAGGCACTTGAAGTAAGGAAAGTCAAAAGATCTGAAAGTGGGATGATAAAGGATCCTGTAACTTTACCGATGGATGCAACTGTCCAAGATGCATTGAATATGATGAAGGAATTCAAGATAGGCGGAATTCCTGTTGTTGATGAAAACAAAAAGCTAAAAGGTATTATTACAAATAGAGATTTAAGATTCGAGATACAAGTGGATCTGCCCATTTCGGAGGTTATGACTTCTGAGAACTTGGTGACTGTTGATTCGGATATCAATCTTAACGATGCTAAGGATCTACTTCAAGATCATAAAATAGAGAAACTTCCTGTTGTTGATGCGAATTATAAGCTTGTGGGCCTTCTTACCTACAAAGACATAATAAAAGTGAAACAATACCCTAATAGTTGTAAGGATGAGTTTGGGAGATTAAGAGTTGCTGCGGCAATAGGTGTTACAAAAGATGCAATAGATAGAGCTGGAGCATTGGTAAAAGCTGGTGTAGACGCTGTAATAATTGATACGGCACATGGACATTCTGCCAATGTGGTTAACGTTCTAAAGGAAGTGAAAAAGACTTTCCCTGAGATAGATGTTGTTGTTGGTAATATCGCAACAGCAGAAGCTGCGCTATCATTGGTTGAAGCTGGAGCTGATGCTGTAAAAGTTGGTATAGGACCTGGATCTATTTGTACTACTAGAATAATAGCTGGTGTTGGTGTTCCTCAGTTAACGGCCATATTAAACGTAGCTGAGGCACTTGAAGGTACAGGTGTTCCGTTGATTGCAGATGGAGGAATTAAGTACTCTGGTGATATAGTTAAAGCACTTGCAATGGGTGCTCAAACGGTTATGGTTGGAAGTATGCTTGCGGGAGTTGAAGAATCGCCTGGAGAAACAATCATCTATGACGGCAGAAAATTTAAGACATACAGAGGTATGGGTTCTATAGAGGCCATGCAAAAGGGATCAAAAGATCGATACTTCCAAGAAGATACTGATGAGGTTAGCAAGTTTGTACCGGAGGGGATCTCAGGTAGAGTTCCATATAAAGGAACATTGCAGGAGGTTGTATATCAATTGGTCGGTGGATTAAGATCGGGTATGGGATACTGTGGTGCGGGTAATATTGAAGAACTTAAGAAGGCAAAATATGTTCGTATAACATCAGCTGGATTTAGTGAAAGTCATCCACACAGCATTACAATCACAAGAGAAGCTCCAAACTACAGTTTCCGCTAATAAAATTTTCTTAATTTTGCGCCCCGCTCCGCTAAAATAGCAGGATGGCATAAATCTTGAAAGATTAGATTCAATATTATAATTATGATGAAAAAAACCTCCATATCAATTGCTTTAGGACTGATAATCAGTCTTGTTGGGGCAAATGTCTTTGCTCAAACGATTTTGACTATTGACGACAATACAATAAGCAAACAAGCATTTGAAGATATTTATAAAAAGAATAACAAAGAGACAAACCCTAGCAAGGAGGATCTTGATGAATATATGGGGTTGTTCATCAATTACAAATTGAAGGTCATGGAGGCTGAAAAGCTACGATTGGATACCAACCTAGTTTTCATCAAAGAATTGGATGGTTATAGAAATCAATTGGCAGCACCATATCTTATCGATAATGATAAAACTGGGGCATTGGTTACTGAAGCTTACGAGAGAATGAAAATTGAGGTGAAAGCGAGCCATATATTGATTGGATTTGATAAGAAGAATGCTCCAGACGATACGCTCATGGCGTATAACAAGATAATGGACATTCGCAAAAGTTTAGATAAGGGAGGAAAGACATTTGGTGAAATGGCGGCAATGCATTCTACTGATCCATCGGCAAAGAGTAATAAAGGTGATTTAGGATATTTCAAGTCACTTCAAATGGTTTATCCCTTTGAATGTGCGGCATACAACACCAAGGTAGGAGAAGTTTCTCAACCGGTGAGAACCAGATTTGGTTATCATCTTTTGAAGGTGGTAGATAAAAGACCTTCAAAAGGAGAAATACGCGCAGCGCATATCTTGATTATGTCAAGTCCTAAAAGTCCAGTAAAGGATCAACAAGTTGCTGAGGAAAGAATAAAAGAAATTTATAAAGAATTGGGTGCTGGAAAGAGTTTTTCTAGTTTGGCGATTAAATATTCAGCCGATAAATCTTCCTCTAAAAAGGGTGGTGAGTTACCGCAATTTGGATCAGGTAAGATGGTTAAGGAATTTGAGGATGCGGCTTTTGCTTTGAATACTGATGAAGAATACAGTGAACCATTCAAGACCTCATATGGTTGGCATATAGTTCAAAGAATAGAATTGATTCCTGTGGCTCCAAAAGAAGAAATGGAGAAAGAGTTAAAGGATAGAATTTCTAAAGACAGCAGAGCAAATATTACAAGGCAATCTTTTTTGAAAAATCTTAAGAAGGAATATGATTTTAAAGAAAATATGAAAGCACTCGATGCTGTTTATGATGTTGTGGATTCAAACATTTTTTCAGGTAGTTGGAAGCCAGGCGATCATGGATTAAATAAAGAAATGTTTAGAATCAATGGTGTGAAAAATACGCAAGCAGATTTTATTGATTTCTTAAAAATGACTCAGGGAAGAGCTGATGGCATTGATAAAAATGCTCTGGTAGCTAGAAAGTATAAGACATATGTCGATGGAAGAATTATTTCATACGAAAGGACGCAATTAGAACGTAAATATCCAAAGTTTAAATCTTTGATGAAAGAATACAGAGATGGTATACTTCTATTCAATTTGACGGAAGAAAAGATATGGGGTAAAGCTGCAAAGGATACTACGGGGCTTCAAAATTATTATAACAATAATATGGAGGATTTTAAGTACGATGAGAGAGTTAAAGCAACCGTATTGAGCTGTAGAAATTTGGAGTTGGCGAAGGGCGCTGTCAAGATGGTTAAGGCTGAAAAAACAAGCAAAGAAATTAATGATGCATTTAATCAAGAATCGAAATTAAATGTAATTATTGAGAGTGGAACCTTTGAGAAGAATGATGAAGAGGTATTAGAGAAAATTCCTTTCAAGGTTGGTATATCTGATATTCAAGAAATAGATGATCAGTTTGTTTTTGTGAATGTAATGGAAGTACTAAAAGAAGGAATTAGACCTTATGATGTATCAAGAGGTCTTGTAACTGCAGCCTATCAGAGATATCTTGAAGAGAATTGGATTAAGGAGCTACGCGATCAGCATACAATTAAAGTTAATAAAGACGTTCTATATACCGTAAAGTAATTTTCTTGAGTCGAATATTTTTATTCATTTTTTTTTCTTCCTTTTTGTGGTCTTGCAATGGCGGCAACAATGGTGAGCCAGTTGCTAGAGTTTATAATGATTTTCTTTATCGCAGTGAATTAACAAGTGTTTTACCTCCTAATCTCAACGCCAATGATAGTATTAAAAGAGCAGAGATGTTTGTGAACAATTGGGTTCGAGAGAAGGTTGTTCTTCATCAAGCAAACCTAAATCTAGAGATTGATGAAGAGGATATCAAAGATCGATTGACATCGTATAAAAACGAGCTCATTATATATGATTATCAAAACAAACTTACTGAGCAGAAACTGAATAAGAATGTCACAACCGAAGATGCTAGAGGATATTATAATGATTTTCAAGACAATTTCGTCCTTAGAAATCATGTGTTCAAAATAAAATATGCGGTTTTCGATGAAGATACACCAGGCCTGAAGCAATTTGGAAGGTGGATGAGGGCAGATGATGAGGTTGAAAACATTAGAGTTTTCGCAAAGGATAAAGCTGATGTTTATGCTGTTGACGGTAACAAATGGAGCAGTTACGGAAGTATTAATGGAATTCTGCCGATAAAAGAACAAGATATTGTGGACTTTATTCGAAATAGGAAGTACCAATATCTCGTTGCTGATGGAAAGGAATACTTTATAAAAGTATTGGATTATAAATTGGAGGGTGATATTGCTCCTTTTGAATATGTCCAAAATAAAATTGAGGGAACTATTATTAATAAGCGCAAATCTGATCTGTTGAAAAAGATGAGGGAAGATTTGTTTAAAGAGTCTATTAATAAAGGAGAATTAGAGATCTTTAGATAAATTTGCAAGATATGTTAAAACGATTTTTTACTTTATTGGTTTTTGTACCAAGTTTGATGTTCGCACAGGAGAAAGACTATCAAATGTTGGACAAAATCATTGCTGTTGTTGGTGATGAGATAGTCATGTACTCTGACTATATTACACAAAAGGCTCAAGCCCTGTCTTCAGGTTTTGGGGACAGTCCGGACCTGAAATGTTCCATTATGGAAAATCTTTTGTTTGAGAACTTGTTGCTTCATCACGCAAAATTAGATTCGATAGAGGTTTCTGAGGGCCAAATTCAGTCTGAGTTGGAAAGAAGAATCGCAGTCTTTAGTGAAAGGATGCAAGGGGAAGATAAGTTAGAAGAATTTTACGGGAAATCAATTGCCGAGATAAAAGCTGATTTTTATACTGTGATTAAAGATCAAATGACAATTCAAACGGCACAATCACAGATAACAAGTGAATTTAATCTAACTCCAGCTGATATCACAGATTATTTCAATGGTTTGAACCAAGATAGTTTACCATACGTTGATTCTCAGGTTGAGGTTAGTCAGATAATGATCAAGCCGACACCTTCTCAGGTTGAAATCGATAAGGTAAAGAAGAGTCTTAATGATATTAGACGTGAGGTTTTGGATGGTGATAATGATTTCGAAACTAAAGCTGTTTTATATTCTGATGATCCCGGTTCTGCAAGTAAAGGTGGAGAACTTGGTATGGTAGGGAAAGGTAGAATGGTTGCGGAATTCGAAGCTGTGGCGTACAATCTAGGTGAAGGTGAAATTTCCAATATATTCGAAAGTGATTTTGGATATCATATTATGCAAATGATAGAAAGAAATGGAGATCTGTATAATGCTAGACATATTCTTAAGGTGCCAAAGATTCTTAATGCTGACCTCGAGGTGGCTAAAACAAGACTTAAAGAAATTCAAGCGGAATTGGCCACAGATACTATTTCTTTTGAAAAAGCAGCATTAATGTATTCTGAAGATGAGGGTACAAAACATAACAATGGATTAATGATCAATCCAGCAACTGGTTCAATAAGATTTGAAATGAGTGAAATAGATCCAACTTTGTTTTTTGTAATCGATAAACTTAAACCTGGAGAAGTTTCAGAACCAGTACTAATCAAAAGTCAGAATGGGAGAGAAGCATATAGGATTGTAAAACTTAGATATCGTTCTGAGCCTCATAAGGCCAATCTTAAGGATGATTATCAATTGATCCAATCTATAGCGGAAAATGAACTTAGTGCCGAGGTTGTTGACGAGTGGATTAATGATAGAATTGGTAGAACTTTTGTTAAAATTGAAAAAGATTTTATGGATTGTGACTTTCAAAATCCTTGGATAAAGAACCAATAATTCATATTTGAGTGCTAGATATTCAATGTCAATTTATTTCAATATCCAAGTAAACTCGTACATCATATTTATTTAACTTGCACTTTCAAAATTTAATTTATGTCCTCAACATCATTTAGTTCAGACGCTCAAGCAATTGATGCCTTTGTACAAAAACAATTAGCGCTTAAAAAAGAATTATCTAAGGTTATTATTGGTCAAGACATTGTGATTGATACTTTGATAAATGCTATCTTTAGTAAGGGGCATGCATTGTTGGTTGGGGTGCCGGGCTTGGCTAAGACTTTACTTATTCAATCCATATCAGATGCGTTAGGACTCACATTTAAGAGAATTCAATTTACGCCAGATTTAATGCCTTCTGATATTGTTGGGGCCGAAATTTTGGATGCTAACAGAGAGTTTAAGTTTCTGAAAGGTCCAGTTTTCGCCAATATAGTTTTGGCCGATGAGATTAACAGAACCCCGCCTAAAACCCAATCTGCTTTGCTTGAGGCTATGCAAGAAAAAGTTGTGACCGCAGCAGGAAAGAGATATCCATTGGATGCGCCTTTCTTCGTACTGGCAACGCAAAATCCAATAGAGCAGGAGGGAACCTACCCATTGCCTGAGGCACAACTGGATAGATTCATGTACAATATTTGGGTGGATTATCCGAGTATTGAGGAAGAATACGCCATAGTTAAGGGTACTACTGGAACTTCATCAGGAAAGATTGATAACATTATTAGTAAGGAGGAAATTATTTTTTACCAGAACCTCATTAGAAAAATTCCAGTTTCTGATAATGTTGTTGAATATGCGGTGAAATTGGTTTCTAGAACTCGACCAGGTAGAGATACCGCATCTGATATTATCAATAAATATATTTCTTGGGGAGCAGGTCCAAGAGCCTCGCAATATCTTGTTTTGGGGGCTAAAACTCATGCGGCCATGAGAGGTAAATATTCTCCAGACATCGAAGATGTGCAAGCAGTTGCAGTATCAGTTCTGAGACATCGTTTGGTTCGTAATTATAAAGCGGAAGCTGAAGGATTCGGAATTGATAAGATAATATCAGAGATACTGTAGAGTAACTAACCACCGATCTTTCCTCCACTTAGCATCATTACCAAAAGCAAAATAATTGGAATCACAAACTTGGCTATAGCAATAAGGATACCGATTAAGGGAATTCAACAATAATTATAACTACGAGTCCCATAGCACTTAGTATTGCAAATCCTTTGGTCTTTTTATTTTAAACTGCAGAAGAATTCGGAACATCAAGTTGAATGCCCTTTTTCATTTTAGCATTTGGCGTCATAGATTAAAGATAGATAAAGGAGTTAAGAGTGCGTTAATTCCCTGGTTCCTTCAACAGTTTATTTAGGAAATCACCAACTTGTTTAACACTTAGTCTTTTAGTTAGAATTGTTTTGTCTTTATCAAGTAGCAGGACAACAGGCGTTTTACGCGTATTATAAAGATTTCTAAATTTACTTCTGTGTCCTGGGCTATCAGCAACATTTATACTCAGTGCAAACTCGTAATTCTCATTCAAATATTTTTTCCATTCTTCCAATTCTTGATCGGCACATACTGCATAGGTCTTTACCCCCATGGATCTAAATTGATTATTGAAATCAATGACGTCTGGGTTCTCTTCAAGACAATGACTACAGGTAGGACTCCAGATATACACCAATGTATATGGAGCTTTAACATCATGAAGTTTCGTATACTTTTGTTCTGTAGCATCATGTAAATTGATGTTAGGAGCAATGTTCCCAAGTAGGGTATGCGTCATGTCTTTCGCTTCTTCCATTGCATCTTTTAATCTATCTGGCTCTAGTCCTATTATTGTTTCTTCATTGAAATAATTATTAATGACATGAACATATCCAATCTCCATACCCATGTATTTGGATCTTTTAAAATTGGCTGCTAAAAACCTTAATGTATAACTATATAATTCCGGGTCATGATTAACTTTTGGTAAGAAACGATCAACCTCGGCAGGCATACTGTCTGGAACTTGTGGGATTACTTTATTGAAGTAGTCGTTGAGTTTATTATAATATTCAGGAGTACGAAAAATATTTGGTTCTGATAAATCTGTAAAATCAAAATAGTGATTCTTAAAATAGTTATATCGAAATTGTTCATCAATAACTTTTCCATTAGCATCAAATGGTGCCTCTGGAACATCAATAGGAATGCCCATAGCAATTACCTTAGAGTAAAAGGTGCCTTTGTGATCTTTATATTCTTTATGCAGCATCTCCTTTACACCTTCTTCTATTGAGATAAGATTACTTTCAATTTCTGTAAGACGGGCAGGTGATGTCGATGTATCATTTTTCTCTGTTAATAACCCAGATTTCTCTATGTTTAAATCTTGAACAATTCTGAAATAGTCAAAATAGGCTTCATTATTCACAGAGTTTATAGCCTTAGCAGTTTTGTAGTAATCTGTAGTATCAGTTTGAATTGTGAAATTTTGTTCATCAATAATGATCTGAAGAAACTTGAAATTTGGAAAAACGATGGAATATTTACCAGTGCTCAATGAAGAATCTCCGATAAACTGGGCATGACCATTTATGTCAACTAAGGCCGTATCGGTATAATACATTTTGTCTCCCAGATTGTTCGCTAGGTATATCGTTTGATTTTTTAAATGTTCAACCTCAACTTTGATGTTGTAACCTGGGGCTTCAATATTAGTTTGCCTTTGAGCCTGACAGGAAGATATCAAAAGACAGAGTAGAAAAATTAGGTTACGCTTCATTGAAAAAATAGTGTTTTTTGTCTAGCCTTCCCATGAGGGAGATTAAGACTTCTCGTTTAATTTTCTTTCGATAAATTTATCCAATTGTTCTATATCCAATTTCTTGGCTATGATTTTTTTATCCCTATCCAATAGTAGAATAGTTGGAGTCGTCTTGGAGTTGTATAGACTCCTGAAAGGACTAGGATGTTTTGGACTGTCAGATAGGTTATGGAGCTTTGAAAACTCAAGATGTTCCTCAAGATATTTTATCCACTCTTCATTTTCGAAGTCAACTGAAATAGACAATATTTTTAATCCTTTATTCTTATACTTTTCATTAAGCTCAACAAGCTTAGGGTTAGCTTTTTTACAATGGCCACAATCAGGTTGCCATATGTAGATAAGTGTTAATTCAGATTCCACCTCATATAAGTTGGTAAACGTGGTTGCCGTTGGGTCATGTAATCGAAAGAATGGAGCTTTCTCGCCAATTAATGTTGGTTTTATTAGCATGGCTTCTTCAATGATGTCCGCAAGTTTAGTTTCGTCCATCCAAGTAATGCCTCCTTTTGTATAATATTCTTCAATCATATGCACATAGGCTTTATCCATTCCCATGAATTTTGAACTTTGAAAATTGTAAGTTAAGAAATGTAATGTAAACTTATACAAGTCCGAGTCATACCTTACCTGCGGTAAAATCCAATCTGCATATTTGATCATTGTATCTGGACTTTGTGGTAAGGCAGTATTGAAAAAGTCGTTCAACTTCTTGTCAAACTCTGGAGTTCTTACGATTCTTGAATCTTCCAAAGGAGTATTATCTAGGTAGTGTTCGATATAATACCTGTACTGAAACAAAGAATCTGTGATATTTCCTTTGTCATCTACAGGGGCATCTGGAATTTGAATAGGTATTGTCATGCCAATAATAGTGGCAGCAAGGGAACCCTTATGTTTTTCAGTCAATTCTTTCTGTCTCGAAACAACCGACTGATCAACGATTATCATTTTTTCTTTGATGACTTTAGCCTCAGGACTATTTTCATCTAGTCCTTCCAGACCTAACTTAAGTGCTTGTAATTCACTTTTCTTTTTACTGATAAATAGTATGTAGTTGTAATATATCTTATTGCTTTCTGAACCCTTGAATTCAATGTTTCTTACATAATCTGAGGTGTCTGTTTTTAGTTCGAAATGCTGCTCATCCAGAATGAGATCAAAAAATTTGGGCCCTGGCATCACAAGGGCATACTTACCTCCTTTGAAAGCCTCATGGCCTTCAAAAACTGCGACACCTTTGTTATTCACAATAGCTGTGTCCGCGTAATACATTTTTTTGCCAAAGTAGTTTGCTAAGAATATTGTAGTGTCTTTTAAACCATTTACTTCAACCTCTATTTTGTAGCCTTGTGTTGATCCAAGGATTGCAACTAGGTTGAATAGTATGATTAGTCTTAGTGTTTTCATTTATTTTTTTTATGAAATTATAAATCGTTGCACATAGTGCGAAAGATTTAACAGTTTTTTATCATAATCCTACCATGCAAAATTTAGACCAAATCAGCTTCAGTCTTAAACTCAGAGGTGAAATGGAATGTAATCTCAGGGTTTTCAGCCTTCTCAAGATTCAATAAATAGGGGCTAGGGGCCATAAAGACTTGATTGCCATCCTTGTCGGAGACAATGTCGGTTGCTTTTATTCTACAGAATTCGTCTAGTTTGGCCTTGTTTTCAGAGACAAGCCAACATGCCTTGTAGTATCTCAGTGGCTGAAAATCACAAGAAGCACCATATTCATGCTTCAATCTGTATTGAATAACTTCGAACTGTAGTTCTCCTACAGTGCCAATAATTTTTCTTCTTCCTGCTTGTTTAATAAATAGCTGAGCGACCCCTTCATCTGTTAACTGGTTAATGCCTTTATCCAGTTGTTTACTTTTCATAGGGTCTTTGTTTACCAATTCCTTAAAAATTTCAGGTGAAAAACTTGGAATGCCCTTGAAGGTTAATTTTTCTCCCTCAGTCATGGTATCTCCAATTTTAAAGTTGCCAGAGTCGTAAAGTCCCACCACATCTCCCGGATAAGCTTCTTGGATGACACTTTTATTTCTAGCCATGAAAGTCGTAGGGTTACTGAATCTCATTTTCTTATCCAGTCGAGTATGGGCATAGAAGGTGTTTCTTTCAAACTTGCCTGAGCATACTCTCAAGAATGCAATTCTATCTCTATGCTTGGGATCTAGATTTGCATGTATTTTAAAGACAAACCCCGTGAATTTGGCCTCGTCAGGGTTAACCAATCGTTGCATAGATTCGCGCGGACGTGGGTTGGGGGCTATTTTGCAGAAAGTATCTAGTAACTCTTTTATGCCAAAATTATTTATTGCACTACCAAAAAACACTGGGGCTTCATCACCTGCGTCATAGTCGGATTTATCAAAAGTATCATAGACTCCCTGAATTAATTCTACATCTTCAATGACATTTGCAGCGCTCGTCTCACCGATATGAGGAACAAGGGACTCCATGCTTATGTCATTGATCAAGAGTCTTTCGCTTTCTACTTTTTGTTTGCCTGCCTCAAATAATTTCAAAGAATTGTCAAAAAGGTTATAGACACCCTTAAAATCAGAGCCTATACCAATTGGCCATGAAAGGGGCCTCACGTTTATTTGAAGTTTCTCTTCCAATTCATCCAAAAGGTCGAAGGCATCTTTACCTTCAAGATCCATTTTGTTTACGAAAATCATGACAGGAGTCTTACGCATGCGACAGACTTCCATTAGTCGTTCAGTTTGCGCTTCCACACCTTTAACGCAATCTATAACTAGTATGACACTGTCCACGGCTGTCAATGTCCTGTATGTGTCCTCAGCAAAGTCTCTGTGACCTGGGGTATCAAGAATGTTAACTAAAATATCGTTGTACTCAAACCCCATGACGGAGGTCGCTACTGAGATACCTCTCTGACGCTCGATTTCCATGAAATCTGAAGTAGCACCTTGCTTTATCTTGTTGGACTTGACAGCGCCTGCGGTTTTAATTGCACCACCATACAACAGAAACTTTTCCGTTAATGTTGTCTTACCCGCATCAGGGTGCGAAATGATGGCGAAGGTCTTTCTCTTACTTATTTCTTGAGCTATTGACATACTTGTTCTAAGGGCTGCAAAAATATCATTTGTTTTTCTATTCTAAGGCCTATTTCCAGTGTATAGTTTTCACGTGTTTCCAATGTGTAAACGAAAAAGTAAAAAATAGTTACATTGGACAAAATAAATTTCTACCATGAACACATTAATTGATAAACTAAAAAATGATACTTTTTCTGGTATTTTTGAATTATCCGGTAAAGCTTGGATACCAACATTAATATCATATGTCGTGTATAGCATTCTCGCCATGTTATTATTGACACCTATTATTTTGAATTTAATGCATTTTTCGGAGGATGATATCGCCAAATTACAGGAAATGGGAAACGATCCATTTGGGATGTCGCGTGAAATTGAAGCGATGTCCGAAAACTTTGCAACCATGATTTCACCTACCTCTTATGGGCTAATCATGTTAGTTGTGCTGGGTGGTATGCTATTCTTCTCCTGGACGTACTATGTCGCACTCATTTCTTCAAAAGTCGTAATTGATGAAGGTAAGGTCGATGTTGGTAAAATATTAGCTGGTTCATTTAGTATAAAGGTTGTGAAACTATTTCTAACATTTCTTGCAATTTGGATTGTGTCAACTGTTGGGTTCCTTGTAATTAGTGCTGTCTCGGGGCTTATTGCCAGTATTTTGGGTGGAGGTATCGGTGGTTTGCTGGCTGTAATTGGTTCACTAGGATGGATTGCATTTCATTGGCGTCTAAGTTTATCCATACCGATTGTTGCATATGAAGACGTGTCTATTGGTGAAGCATTTAATATAAGTTTAGCTGCTTTGAATTGGAGTAAGGCGTTTAAGTATACGTTGCTATCATTTGTAGCAATCATAGTCCTTGGGATAATGATAATGGTTGTTGCACTTATTAGTATTCTATTAGCTGCAATACCTGTTGTTGGAATGATTCTTGGACCAGTTATAAATATGTTTGTCTTTGCTTTTTGTCTAACTCTAATTGTAGCCACACTTGTTGCATTGTATTACAAGTATAGAGGTGTTGGGAACGATGAGAACAATAAGCTAGAAGATCACTTACTGTATGATAATTAAAGATTTGGTTTAATTCAAAAGTCCCTTCATCGATAGAGAAATAACTCCGAAGAGTTTTTACGACCAGCTCTCAATCAATAAAGAGACTCTTTGATTTTTAAAATTAAACTACAAATTCTTATAACACAATAATCTGTTTAGTAACAGTGCTACTAAGTTGGTTTACTGTTATGAAATAAAAGGCCGGAATTAGATCTTCGACTTCGAGCGCAATCTTTGTTTTGACATCAATTATCCCTATAATTACTATGGTTATTGCACTGCCAAGAACATTTTTTATTTCGTATTTAACAGGAGTACGGCAGTCAGAAGCGACCACCATTGCGGCAGTTGTAATCACCGGGTTTGGGTATATTTCTACTGTTAGACAATTAGTATTGAGATCGGTTATAACTGAAAAGGAATTATCAATATAAATTCTTAACTCACTACGGCCATAACATGATCCGCCCCAATTGTCTATAGCCGTTATCAATATGTATCTTGCTTCGAGTTCATTAAGGTCTGACCCATCAACACCACTATAAGAAGATAATCCTGTGCCTTGAAATAAAAAGAAATCACCGTGATTACTCCATGTTATTCCATCCATAGAATAGTCAATTGTTACATTTCTGAGCCAATAGTTTCTGTGGGCAGGATCATTGATGTTCCAAAAATGAGTTTGTCCCAATGAGTACGTTTCGCCAAGATCATATTGGATCCAATATGAAGTTCCGTGGATCGGATTTGGATTAGGTGCTGGGGAACACGCCACCCATGCATCAATCCAATTCGTACTGTGACTATCCTCATTACATTGTGCATTTGAAATGACCGTAAGAGTAATTGTGAGTATGACAAGGAGTGATTAACACTAAATATCTTGTCTATTCTTGGAACATCAAGCTCAACTGATGTGCTACTCAAATATAACCAAAATCCATACATAGAGTTGGTTGGGACATTTATGAATTGATTTATTTCTGCAAGAATATATATTTCCTCGACCAGAATTCCTTTTCAATTTATGAACTTGAGTTTTTTTTCGAACCTATGTTATGAACGAATGTTTGGCCTTTTATATTTGTGAATAGCCTTCTTCGCACGCAATATGTTATACCGTTTATTGGTCATTCATTTGACGTTTTTTGACTCATAACATGCTTTTGTAACTAACAATTAATGGGCATTGTCATATTACAAATATTACCCAAATATGGATTAAATCTACACACTTGGCTAAATCCACCATTATCAGTATATTTGTTGTACTGTGTATAAGGTATAGTTGTATCGAATAGCACCTTAATTATAAAAAAAACAACCTAAAATTATGAAAATCAGATTTATCTTATGCATGGGCTTTATTATGTCCATTGGTTCCTTTTACGCTCAAAAAACAACATCGATGGCTGCCTCAACGAGTCAGGCTGCTTATGTTATCGAGATACCAGCGCTATCATCCATAGAGAATATTTTGCCCGCAGACGAGCATCAAGCAGGGCTTACTAGAAGATCTGGATCAAATAAAACGATAGTTGGTAAAGGATATCCCAAAAATGGGGATCCTTTGAGATCAATTCAAGAAAACGTAACAAAATTTAATGGTAAGGCACCATCTGTTTCTTTCGATGCACATAGTGGCTTTGGATTGAATGATCCTACTGGAGCAATTGGCCCCAATCATTACGTAAATGCTTTTAACTCCGGATTTGGAATTAGGGACAGAAATGGTAATGTGCTGTTGGCGGAGGCATCCTTATCAGTCCTATTTCCGGGGGAGACTCTTGGTGACCCAGTTGTGGTATACGACAGATATGCGGATAGATTCATCGTTATGGAATTTAGTAATTCACCAAATGGATTCCTTATTGCGATTTGTCAGGGTCCAGATCCAGTGAATGATGGATGGTTTACATACCGTTTTAACACAGGAACCTTTCCTGATTATGAAAAATTATCAATTTGGTCTGATGGATATTATATCACAGCAAACAAAGATCAAGGTTCAGCAGGAACAAGTGAGGTAGTATGGGCCTTGGAGAGAGACGAAATGCTACTGGGAAATCCAAGTGCGCAGATTGTTGGATTTGGTTTGACGGGGATTACAACCAGTGGTTTTTATAGCCCTGCTGGGTTTAATGTAAATGGACCGGACTTGCCACCTCCTGGAGATGCGCCTATTGTTTATCTTCAAGATGATGGTTGGTCAGGCGTAACTGATGATCACGTAAAACTTTGGAATATAAATGTAGACTGGGTTAATGCTGCAAATTCAACAATTTCAGCACCACAAATAATTACAACCGCTGATTTTGATAGCGTTTTTGATAATGGTAGCTTTTCAAATCTAACACAACCTTCAGGAACCGATATTGATGCGCTGCAAGCAACTGTTATGTACATGGCGCAGTATAGAAGATTTCCTACTTATAATTCGGCAGTATTTAATTTTGTTGTTGATCTCACAAATGCTGATGCTCTTGCGGGTATCAGATGGTATGAATTGCGTCAAGCCAATGACGGTGATGCATGGACAATACATCAGGAAGGAACGTATGTTCAGCCTGATGGATTAAGTGCTTTTTGTGGAGGTATTGCTATGGATAATTTTGGAAATATCGGATTGGCATATACTGTTGTAAGTAATGTGCAAGCGCCAAGTATTAGGTATACTGGAAGATTGTCGGCTGATCCACTGAACACTATGACCCAAGTGGAAGATGTTATTGTTAATAGTACTTTTTCAGATCCAACAACTCGATACGGAGACTATGCTCAAATGACGGTTGACCCGTTAGATGATCAAACATTTTGGCATATCGCGGAATACTTTGGGAGTGGAAGCTCAAGAAAAAGTATAGTAGGAGCGTTTAAGTTGGCGGCAGATTTTGCACTGGATGCTGGTGTTGTGAGTATTGACGCACCAACAACTGCTACATTAACTGCCACTGAGTCTATAACAGTGACGATAAGAAATTTCGGATTGAATGACATTAGCAATGTACCTGTGTCGTACCAAATTGATGGTGGAGCAGTAATAGCTGGTAATTTTGCAGGAACAATCGCGTCTGGAGCTGATGTTCAATATACTTTTCCTACCACTGCCGATCTATCAATATTAGGCAATGTTTATAATATAAGTGCAACGACAAGTCTTGTTGGAGATGAGTTTGCTGATAACGATGGCGTAAATATCAACGTTACTCATGTGGCACCTGTGGATTTGGGAGTTATTGCAATAACCAATCCTTCTACAGGATCAAACTTATTGAGTAATGAAGTAGTTACGGTGACTATTGAAAATTTTGGAGGCCAAGCACAATCAAATTTCCCTGTATCTTATACTATTAATGGAGGAACTGCTGTTCCGGGTACAGTACCTGGTCCAATAAATGCTGGAGAAACTTTGGATTTTACTTTTGTAGTTACGGGTGATTTTTCAGCCTTAGGTGATTATATAATAAGTGCTTCAACTTCAATTGCTGGTGATTCGGATAATGGGAATAATACTACTCAGGTGCTAGTGACGAATAGTCTATGTCAACCAGCTGTGTTTAACCTCTTGACTGATTGTTATTCAGATACTGAAACATCTTGGAGATTAGAGGATGATCAAGGAGGTTTAATACAAGAAGCGTTGCAGGGAACCCTTGCGGAAGACTTTACTTATAACTACGACTTATGCTTATCACCTGGATGTTACAAATTGATTCTTGAGGATAGTTTTGGCGATGGATTAAATGGGGGAGCATTCGGTTGTACAGATGGAAATTACTCGTTTGACTTAAATGGGACAACCATAATTACAATGGGTAACCCTGATTTTGATATGATTATCGAACACGATTTTTGTGTGGAAGGAAATTCAGGAATTATAGTTAATCTTAAAGCTTTACTTGAAGGTGCTTTTAATTCTAGTGGGCAGTTAATGAATGATGTATTGCGATCTGGAAATGAATTGCCATTGGGTGAGCCGTACACAGCACTTGGCTTTAATCAAGTTGGTGGTGGTGGAGAATCTACGACACTTGATATCTTAGCAGTAACAGGCGTTGATGCTATTGTGGATTGGATTTTTGTTGAGTTAAGAGATGGTACTGATCCAACGAGTGTAATTGCTACTCAAGTTGGGTTGATTCAAAGAGATGGCGACATCGTTGGTGTAGATGGAGTTTCTCCATTGGATTTTGTAAACCCAGGAGTTAGTGATGTATATGTTGTTGTAAGGCATAGAAATCACTTCGGTGTTAGAACGAACGATGTTTATGCAACGTCAGGTCTTATAACAATAGATTATACCGATCCTACGCTTAATGTGTTTGGAGGAGCCAATGCAATGACAAGTGTTGATGGACTTATGATGTTGATTTCAGCTGATGCCAATGGAGATGGTCAAGTGAATTCAGTTGATAAAAACATTCACTGGAGAGTTGAGAATGGAGCGCCTTTTGACTACTCAACAATTAAAGCAGATTTCAATCTTGATGGAGTAATTAACTCGATAGATAAAAACTTCTTTTGGAGATTAAACAACGGTAAAGCTGATTCATTAGATTAGTTTTTAAAATTATTACAAAAAAAGTCTTCTCATTCATTTGGGAAGACTTTTTTTTGTAGTATAAAACTCTGATTAGCCCTATTCTACTTGGGTATTTACAAAAACTTCATTATATTTATAGCGCAATATTTTTTGCTCGTTTATTGGTGGATATTGTCTGGCAAAAATAACTTTTGAGTAAAGAAGGAATTAACTTAAAATAACAACTTAATGAAAAGTCTTACGGCCTTAATGGGAATTATATTCTTGTTTTCAACATTATCAACGCAAGCTCAGTTGCAAATCGCACTTGTACAGCATGCTACTGGGTTTAACAATCCTGTTGTAATAACCAATGCAGGAGATTCTAGAATGTTTATCGTAGAGAAAAGCGGAAACATAAAAATCTTAAATGACGATGGTACGACTAATGCAATGTCATTCTTGGATGTCTCATCGCTTATAACAAGTTCGGGAGAAAGAGGATTGCTTGGATTAGCCTTTCATCCAGATTATTCGACTAATGGATTCTTTTATATTCATTATACAAACTTAAGCGGTGATTCTAGGGTTGCAAGATATACGGTGAGTGCAAATCCAGATGTGGCGTCAGCTGGATCAGCATTGATTATTTTAGCCCAAAGTCAACCAGCGTCAAATCACAATGCAGGGGCTATCAAATTTGGTCCTGATGGATATTTATATGTACCATATGGTGACGGAGGTGGAGCCGGTGACACTAACAATTTGGCTCAAAACACTACCACTTTTTTGGGCAAGATGTTAAGACTCGATGTAGATGGAGGAACACCATATGCTATTCCTGGGGATAATCCTTTTGTGGGAGATGCAAGTGTATTGGATGAAATATGGTCAATTGGCTTAAGAAATCCATGGAGGTTTAGTTTTGATGCTTTGACTGGAGACATGTGGATTGGAGATGTAGGACAAGGCGTTTGGGAAGAGATTGACTTTGAACTAGCTAGTAGTGCAGGTGGATTAAATTATGGATGGAGATGTAAGGAAGGACTTGTTGATTTCAATACGACAGGTTGTGGAGCTTTGACTCTTACTGATCCGATTTCAGTTTATAATCACAGTGGAGGCGCTTGCTCAGTAACAGGTGGATATGTATACCGTGGCACTGAGTTTCCTAATATGTATGGAAGATATTTCTATACAGACTATTGTAATGGTCAATTCAGAACCCTAGAACCTGATGGTGTTGGTGGATGGGATGAAGAGCTTGTTTCTACAGCGCAAGGATTTGGCTGGAATACATTTGGGCAGGATGCAAACAATGAGTTATATGTTGCAAATGCTAGTGGAATAATATTTCAAGTTACCGACCCTAATACACCAGTTACTTTTGACTTAGTTTTAAATGTGCTATTAGAAGGACCTTATAATACAACCACTGACCTCATGGCTGACCAACTAAGAGTAGACTTACATTTACCTTTGGTGGAACCATATACATCACTCGGATTTACTCATGTAAATGGAGGTGGAGAAACTACAAACAACGGTGTTTTAGCTATAACTGGTGCAGATGCTATAGTGGATTGGGTGTTCGTTGAAATTCGTTCTGCTGTAAATCCTAGTACTGTTTTGGCTACTAAGTCGGCATTAGTGCAAAGAGATGGTGATGTCGTAAGAGAAGATGGCATTTCAAATCTGTCATATGAATCTGCCGAAGCATCAGTTTTTGTGGCTGTAAGACATAGGAATCACTTTGGAGTTAGGACTGCAGACTCTTTTTCTACTGCAAGTTTAATTGAAATTGATTTTTCCGATTTAGCATTACCGATCTTTGGATCAAATCCTACAACAATATCTGATGGAAAAAATTTATTGATTTCTGGAGATGCCAATGGTGACGGTCAAGTAAATTCGGTAGATAAAAACACCGCATGGAGGGTTCAGAATGGGGCGACATTCAATTACTTGACCAGTACTGCGGATATGAATAATGATGGAACAGTGAATTCTGTGGATAAAAATAGTCACTGGAGACCTAATAACTCAAAGGTTCAGCAATTGGACTAGATAAGCTTAACCAAAAACCATGAAGGCCTTTGAAGTTATACTTTGAGGGCCTTTGTATTTCTATTAATTTTTTGCCATACAAATACCGCTAAAATGGCACCGAGGGTGGTCGCAACTATATATATCCAAAGAGCGTTATAGTTTCCGCTTGCTATGGCCGGACCAATGCTCCTTGAAGGATTGAACGATCCACCGCTAATTGGGCCACTATAAACTATTAATGGTACTATCCCAATTCCAATAAGAAGAGCTGGGCCAAACAAGTATTTTCTATCCTTAATTTTTGTGGAAAATAGAACAAGAATCATAAGTGTAAAGGTCATTGCGAATTCAATAACAAAGGATTCTAGTACAGATCCTCTTGGAATTGTAATCCCCAAATGATTGTTATGCGGGTATATCAGTTTAAGGCAAAAGGAGGCAATAACAGCTCCAGCGGTTTGAGATAGAATATATGGAATAAGTTTTTTTCTACTGAATGCATTCATTAAAACCAGGCCAGTAGTAACGGCCGGATTAATGTGGGCGCCTGATCTTTTACCAAATAAGATGATAGCAAGCGCAATGGCGAGACCAAAACTTAATGCTATTCCCTGTATCCCCAGAGCACCATTCATTTCCTGGTTTAGTATTATTGAACCCGTTCCAATAAATACAAGTAAAAAGGTTCCAATAAGTTCGTAAAACAAATTTTTCATATTCGACATGCACATGCTTTTCTGGAAATTGTGACAAATATGAAGATATTATTCAGTTCAACATAATTATTCGACATTTCAGATCAACACATTTTATATATTGATTCAAAAAAGTCAAATTTGTCTTATGGTTTGTAATTCGATAACTTTAAACTAACTAAACCAATATTAATGAAGTATTTGATAAAAGTAATAGCCATAGGATTTATAATAGGAATTGTTATTATGTTTATGAATATTGGCTATGTTTATTACTGGACAGGCCATGTCGATCTTGGACAACCATTGTTCATTATCTTTGGGTATTTTCAGCTCTATTCTATCCTTATCACTCTAGCCAATTCGCTGTATTTCGATTACGTCAATAAAAAGTTAGGGCGTCTTAGAAAATTAAATTACAGGTTAATTGTCAGTATATCAGGGTCAATTGTTCTCACAACACTAGTTGTTCTGTGTTTAAGAGCGATTACATGGGTATTAATCGGAGGTAATTCAGTAGATAGCTTTTTTGCAGAAGAGAATATACAAATCTACTTCTTAAGTGTCACGGTAACACTTATTGTTAGCCTACTCTTTCATCTTTTGTATTACTTCAAGGAGGCTCAGAAAAACATAGTGACCCAACATAAAGTTATTGCCGGATCAGCAAGCGCAAAGTTTAATGCGCTAAAGAACCAACTTGACCCACACTTTTTATTTAATAGCTTGAATGTGTTAAGTAGTTTGATAGAGGAAAACCCCGAGATGGCTCAAAATTTCACCACTTCATTGTCAAAAGTGTATCGTTATGTTCTTGAGCAAAAAGATAAAGATTTGGTGTCTGTAGATGAGGAATTTCAATTTGCACGCACGTATATGTCACTTATGAAAATGCGCTTTGAAGATAGCCTGGTGTTTGAGATTCCAGATAAATCAGATAACCCTGAAAGCAAGGTAGTACCATTGTCACTCCAGTTATTATTGGAAAATGCCATAAAACACAACATTGTGATATCTGCTAGACCACTTAAAATTAAAATCTATGAAAGGGATTCAGAATTAATCGTGGAAAATGTGCTGCAAAAAAAGAGTAATATCAAGAAAAGTAGTGGTGTAGGGTTACGAAATATTCAAGAACGTTATGGTCTTCTGACTTCTAGAAAAGTTAATATCAACCAGTCAATAGATCTCTTTGAGGTAGCATTACCAATGTTGACGAAACAAGTTACAATTATGCATGTAGAAAATGAATCTAATCTAAATACAAATTACTTAAAGGCTAAAAAGAGAGTGGAGGAGCTGAAAGATTTTTATTATAATATCTTGGCATATTGCCTTGTCATTCCCTTCTTGATATTTGTTTGGAACATTACTAATCCTAATGGATTCCAGTGGTTTTGGTTTCCCATGTTTGGTTGGGGATTGGGTCTGTCATTCCATGCATACAAAGTTTTTATAAACGATGGAATGCTGGGAAGTGCATGGGAACAAAGAAAGTTAGAACAGTTCATGAATGAGGACAGGTAAATCGTTTTATAGAAATTTTTTAATACTATTAATAATATGGATAATCAACAAAATAAAATCAAAATGTCTGGATCAAGTTATGTGAATGAAGAGAAGTATCTTAGGGCTAGAAAAAAACTTGATAAACTGGTAGGATTCTATTGGCATCTTGCAGTCTATGTGTTAGTGAATATATTTATAATTGGTATGGTGGCTTATGCAATTGAGGATGTGAAATCCATTTTTAGTTTCGGAACATTTTCAACGGCAATATTTTGGGGTATTGGTCTTTTCTTTCACTGGCTTAGTGTATTCGGATCAAATATTATTTTTGGCAGCAGGTGGGAAGAAAGAAAAATGAAGGAGTTGATGGATAAGGAGAACAAGAGCTGGCAATAGACAGAAAGCAGCGAGTTAGATGTAAATTATACAGTAAAAGATCCATGGAAATAGTAATAGTAGAAGATGAAAAACCGTCCGCAAGAAAATTGCAAAGGATGTTAAACAAGTTAGGGGAGGAGTGTACCGTTCTTTTACATTGTGTTGAAGATTCAATAGCGTGGTTTAAGGAAAATAAACATCCTGATTTAATTTTACTAGACATTCAATTAAGTGATGGTTTGTCATTTGAAATATTTGAAAAAGTCGCGATTAAGTCAGCGATTATATTCACTACCGCATACGATGAATACGCTTTGAGAGCATTTAAACTTAATAGTATTGATTATATTTTAAAACCAATAGATCCTGAGGAACTTCAACTGGCTTTGGATAAATACAAAGATAGAATGCCTTCTAAACAAACGCTAGAAATTGACTTTAACGAGATTAAAAAATTATTGGTTAATCCATTGGATAGAGTTTATAAGAAACGCTTTTCTATAAAGGTGGGCCATCATCTCAAGTTGATAGATGTAAGTTCGATTGAGTGCTTTTTTGTACAAAATAAGGGCACATACATTCACACGGTAGAGGGTAGAGATTACTTGATTGATGAGAGTTTAGAGTATTTGTCATCTGAAATAAATCCAGAGATGTTTTTCAGAGCAAACAGAAAATTCTATGTCAATATAAAGGCCATAAAGGATATGATCGCTTATTCCAACTCTAGACTGAAAATTGTATTGAATTCATTTGAAGGAGAAGAAGTGATAGTTGCAAGAGAGAAAGTCAAAGACTTCAAAAAATGGCTCGATTCTTAAGCGCAACAAAAATCAGATTAAGATTAATCTGATGCTAGTGAAATATCAAAATTAATCGTCAAATTACTTTGAATGTCTCCGGGAGAGATCTCTAGAATCCTATGCTGTGCCATTTCTTGTGATGCCCAAGGATCTTCGGCAATGTTCGGATCTCCCTTAAAATAAATTTGAGATATCAATTCTTTAGTACCTTTAGCAGAAACTCTAAAGTGAATATGTGAAGGTCGATAAAGTTGACCATTAAGATATTTTCCAGGAATGATTGTTTTGAATGAATATTCTCCTTCTTTGCCTGAACGCCATGAGGCACGATGAAGAAAATTTTCACTTTCATTGTCATAGGTTCCTTCAGTGTCACAGTGCCATATTTCCACTAATGCATTTTCAATGGGCGTGGTACAATCAGATTCTAGGACACGACCTTGAATGCTAATATGATTGCCTTTAAGCCCACTAAATGTCAAATCTTGTCGTAATGGAGCATCGTTGCGATAAAATGGACCAAGTATATCATTTGTTGTTTCACAGCCCCCTGAAAATGTGCCATTTTCGTTGGATTTGACTTGGCCAATAGCACTTAAAGAAAATGCGGAAAATGTGCCATTTAAAAGAAAATTCTTTCTGTTCATGATAAGAGTTGTTTATACTTAACATGCTAAAGATCATTAATTGTGCCAACAATTTGGCAATCCAAATGTTAGACTTTAAGAAACCTCAAAATATCCTTCTCAATTCGCTTAGGCTTTTTTGTGGGCGAATACCTTTTAACAACCATACCAGATTTATCAATTAGAAATTTTGTGAAATTCCATTTGATTTTCTTGGTGAAAAAACCACCTTTTTTATTTTTAAGATATGAGAAGACAGGATGTTCATGACTGCCGTTTACATTGATTTTTTCGGTCAATTGAAAACTCACCCCGTGATTAATTCTGCAAGTGTCTGTCATCACGTCATTTTCCACTGGCTCTTGATTCCCAAACTGATTGCAAGGCATACCAAGAACTACCAAACCTGTATCCTTGTGTTTGATATGCAAACTCTCGAGGCCATCAAACTGTGGGGTGAGGCCACATTGAGTAGCCGTATTTACAATTAGAACTACTTTGTTTCGAAATTCTGACATCGGAATTTCTTTTCCAGAAGGACTATTCACCTTTAGGTTATAGAATTGACTCATCCCAATGCTTGACTATTCTTCATAGCTAGAGTTATGTGTAGAAATAGCTCTACCTGAAGGTTCATTTTGATTTTTAAAAGATTCATCCCATTCCAAAGCAACCGGACTACTGCAAGCAATTGATGGAACTGAAGGGACACATAGAGCAGCAGATTCTGATGGAAAGTGCTCCGCAAAGATGCTTCTATAGTAGTATTCTTCCTTTGTTGCAGGTGTTTGTATTGGAAACTTATGACTAGCGACAGACATCATCTCATCAGAAACTTCTTTATCCACAAGATCTTTTAGAGAATCAATCCAACTATATCCTACACCATCTGAGAATTGTTCTTTTTGCCTCCAAGCAACTTCATGTGGTAAATAGTCTTCGAAGGTTTCCCTTAAAATATGTTTTTCCATTTTCCCATTCCCACACATTTTATCTTTAGGATTGAGTCGCATGGCAACGTCCATAAATTCTTTATCCAAAAATGGAACTCGTCCTTCTACTCCCCATGCAGCCAGGGACTTGTTTGCTCTCAGGCAATCGTAAAGGTGAAGTTTTGATAATTTCCTTACAGTTTCTTCATGAAATGCCTCTGCACTAGGCGCTTTATGAAAGTATAGGTAGCCACCGAAGATTTCATCAGCACCTTCTCCAGATAAGACCATTTTTATACCCATGGATTTTATTACTCTTGAAAGAAGGTACATTGGAGTACTGGCTCTTATTGTAGTGATGTCATAGGTCTCAAGATGATAAATCACATCTCTTAATGCGTCTAATCCTTCTTGCACAGTGAAGGTAACTTCATGATGAACAGTACCGATTTGATCTGCAACTTTACGTGAAGCAGAAAGGTCTGGAGAATCGATCAAACCAATAGCAAATGAATGCAGTTGAGGATACCAAGCTGGTTGGGTATCATTTGATTCGACTCTTGTTGCTGCATACTTCTTTGCAATGGCTGCAGTCAGGGAAGAGTCTAATCCACCTGAAAGCAAGACCCCATATGGTACATCCGACATCAATTGTCTTTTAACGGCATCTTCAAGTGCTTTTCTTAAGGCAGCTTTGTCGGACTCATTGTTTTTTACATTTTGGAAATCGTTCCAATCTCTGGTATACCATTCTTTAAGCTCACCTATTTCACTATCGAGATAGTGACCAGGCAAGAAGGGTTCAATTTTATTACACTGTCCCTCTAGTGCTTTTAATTCAGAAGCAACGTAATAATTGCCTTTCTCGTCCCAACCTTGATAGAGGGGAATGATACCCATATGATCTCTGGCAACTATATATCGATCCTTTTTGACATCATATAAGGCGAAAGCAAATATGCCATTTAGTTTATCAACAAAATTAGCACCGTACTTGTTATACAAAGCTAATATCACTTCACAATCTGATTTAGTTTGGTATTGAAAATCAGATCCGAGTTCTTCTTTTAATTCCGTATGATTATAGATTTCTCCATTAGCAGCTAGGATTAATGATTTGTCTGAGCTGTATAGAGGTTGTCCACCAGATGTGGGATCTACAATTGCCAATCTTTCATGGGCGAGGATGGCCTTGTCGTCAATGTGTAATCCCGACCAATCAGGGCCTCGATGACGTATGCTTTTAGCCATGTCAAGAATATCTTCTCGAAGCTCATTTGCTGGTTGTTTCAAATCAAAAACACCTATTATTCCGCACATATTTTCAGTTCTATAAATTTACGATATCAAAAGTAATATAAAACCATGAAAAATATTTGATCTTATACCGGGTTTCAACAAATAAATTAATCCGAATGGGGCTAGTAGTCCGTTTTTATAGATTTGTCAAATGGGATTTTGAATTGATAGGAAATCTTTTCATCAGTGGAGTCATCCAAAACATCCAATCCATATTTCACTTTTTTCGGATCATCATAAACCCAGGTTCCAAACATTCTATCCCAAATTGAAAATACATTCCCATAATTAGTATCCGTCCATGGTCGTTCAAAATGATGATGAAACTTATGCATGTTTGGTGTCATAAAAATGTAACTCAAGGGCTTATCTATCCACTTTGGTACTCTTATGTTGGCATGACCTGTATAGGTGAAAAATATTGTAAGTATTTTATAGAAAACATAAAATGATAATGGTGCCCCCAGAATAACAATCGCCATCATTCCAAAAATTTCTCTCATTAAATAATCTCCCGGATGATGCCTTGTTCCCGTGGTTGCATCAACTTTTGTGTCAGAATGATGAATCATATGAAACCTCCACATGAAACCAACCTTATGTAATAGTACATGAACCAAGTATTGAGCAACAAAGTCAAGAAAAAAGATTGCAATAATCAATTCTGTTAGGAAAGAAAACTCCAACCAATTTAGGATGCCAAATTGATGATACTCAATTAGGTTAAACACGACTGTTAATCCTATGCCAAAAAGGATGTTGATTAAGAGACTAGTAGATAAGAATATAAGATTAACACCGGCATGTTTCCATTTTTTGTACGGTAAAGTTACCAAAGGAAATAGAAACTCTAGCAACCAGGCAAGACTTAGACATGATACAATCCAAGCCAATTTTTGCCAACTGGCAAGGTTTTCGAAAAAATCAAGAAAGAGTTCCATATGATATCACTAAGAGTTAGTTGGTTTAAATATATCATAATATTTTGCATGATGTTATGTTTAACTATATTTGCGTTAAGGCTAACAAAATTGTTTTGGGATAAGATATTTATGAAAACATCTACTAACTATTTAGGAAGAACAATCTATATGATCGTTCTATTGGTTGCCATTGGTGCTGTTGATGTTATGCAGATCGGTAGTTCCGATCTTGAGATGATGTGTTTTGTTGAACTTATGGAAGGTGAGGCTGAACCTGAGGAAAAGGAGTCTAATGAGAAAACAGAGTATGATTTTTATGGAAATAAAAATTCCAATAACCCCTTGTATTATTATCTTTCAAATAAAGAAGATGCAGGCAGCTTCAACGTTTGGGAATATCAATTGATGGATGTAATCACTCCGCCACCAGAAGCTTCACTTTTATAAAATTACTAGCAGGCAATATTGTTCTGGATTGTAAGATTACTTTATGCAAAACAAATTAGAATTTTGTTTTGCAATGTAGAGAACCCTGAACGAGTGTGCTAAATGTTGTAACTCATCAGTGACTTCGCAAAATTTCATAAAAAATAGTTCATAAAATAGATAGTATATGTTTGATTTTAAACATCTTAAAGGGGATTTGTTTGGTGGGATAACAGCGGGTATAGTAGCTCTACCGCTGGCCTTGGCGTTCGGTGTTAGTTCCGGATTGGGCCCTAGTGCAGGGCTTTATGGTGCTATTTTTGTAAGTTTTTTCGCGGCACTTTTCGGTGGTACGAACACTCAAATTTCAGGACCGACAGCTCCGATGACGGCTGTAAGTATGGTTGTGATTGCTGGAATTATTGCCGCATTTGATGGTGATGTTCAAAAGGCCTTGCCAGCAATATTAACCGTGTTCTTACTAGCTGGGTTAATGCAGATTTTGTTAGGTTTTCTTGGCTTAGGAAAATACATTAGATACATTCCCTATCCGGTTGTTTCTGGTTTTATGACAGCCATTGGGGTCATTATTTTACTAACACAGATTTTACCTTCTCTGGGATACTATCCAAAGGAGGATGTTGAGTTCGTGCAGCAATTCAAACCCCTTGCTGAAGAAATTATTTTGGATAACATTTTAAAGGAAGAAGCTGGTGAAGGAATATTGGTTTTGGAGGATTTTCAAGAAACGGTTAAACGTGCTGAAGATATTAGTCAAGAGCAAATCATGAAAGAAGCCCAAACCTTAGCTGCTGGAGAAGCATCAGGTGTTCTTGGGGCGTTCAAAGTAATTCCAAGGGCCCTGAAAAATGTCAGTTGGCTTGAGTTTATGCTGTCCATAGGGACGATCATTATCATATTTGGATTTAAAAGAATTACCAAAGTTGTTCCTAGTACATTGGTTGCTTTGGTGGTGATGTCAGCGATTGCATATGGTTTTGATTTGGATTATAGGCGGATTGAGGAGATTCCTCAGAGTTTGCCTAAAATAAAGTGGGAGATATTCTCTCAATTTAGCTTTGGTAGTGTTACGCCCTATATATTTACAGCATTGACACTAGCTCTTTTAGGTGCCATTGATTCTTTACTGACATCTGTTGTGGCAGATAATATGACCAAAACCAAACATAATCCCAACAAGGAGTTGGTGGGTCAAGGTATTGGAAATTCAATTGCATCTTTGTTTGGGGGTATACCTGGAGCAGGAGCAACTATTCGTACAGTTGTTAATATTAATGCCGGTGGTAAAACTCGTTTGTCAGGGATGATTGCCGGACTAATGTTATTCGTTGTAATCATTGCATTAGCACCGTTGGCTTCTCAGATTCCTGCGGCCGTTTTGGCTGGTATTCTAATTACTGTAGGTATTGGCGTAATGGATTACAAAGGATTAAAAGCTTTACCAAATATGCCTAGAGGTGAAGCATTTGTTTTGATTCTGGTTTTGATTCTATCTTCAGTTTGGAACCTTGTGTATGCAGTGGGAATCGGACTAGTCATTGCTTCCTTAATGTTTATGAAGAAGATGGGAGATCTTACTGGTGAGCGATCAGAGATAGCTCCACTTGATGAAGATGCTTGGCCTGATGAAGTTGGGTTTCCTTCTGCCTATAAGAAAGA
>JBLIMR010000015.1:0-50224 GCA_047638815.1 Gammaproteobacteria bacterium | reverse complement strand
GTATTTACAGGTAGTTGTGATGATTTAACATGTTTCGCTTTTGATGATGATTCGGGGGGGAACTTTACATCTATTGTATCATTTCTAGTAAACCCTGATGAAACTTTTTACATACAGTGGGACGACCGTTGGAGCGGTGATTCTTTCGATTTTGAAATGTCTTTTATCGCTATAAATGCAGATTCAGATTCGGATGGCATTACTGACATTGAAGATAATTGTGCCGACTTATCCAATGCAGATCAATCTGATATTGATGGAGATGGGATTGGTGATGTTTGTGATGGTGATATTGACGGAGATGAATTTTTAAATGAAGATGATTGTGCACCATTTGATGCTGTTGTATTTCTAGGGGCAGATTGTGACGATAATGATATTACCACAGCCCTAGACGAAATTTTAGAGGATTGCACCTGTCTCGGTCGATTAATCCCTCAAAGCATTATATGCTCTGAAGCCATTAATATAGGAGAAGGAGTATTCACTGATCCTGGGCCATTTGCCGGAGAAGGTGCATCCAACAATTGTGAACAGGATGCAAACAATGCCTCGTGGTATGTTTATACCGCTTCTCAATCGGGTCAATGTAAAATAACATCAGCCAACAACCCTACCTTGCCTGACACCAGACTATCTGTGTACACTGGCTCTTGTAATAATCTCTCCTGTCTTATTTCTGATGATGATGGGGGGCCAGGCTTTACAACGCAGTTATTATTTGAAGCTGTAGAAGGGGATTCATATATTTTAGAATGGGACGACCGTTGGAATTTTGAAGTATTCGATTTTGAGGTTACGTTTGATCTTGACGTTCCTGGCTGCACTGATTTTAATGCCTGTAATTTTAATGTTGTCGCGACAATAAATGATGGCTCATGTTTGTCTGCTACTGGTTGTGACGAATGTTCGGGCAGCGATGATGGAAGTGGAGTAATTATTGATAATCCTGATGTTGGCGAATCTTGTGACGATGGTGACAGCATGACCAATAATGATACAATTCAAGATGGATGTATCTGTGCAGGCACCATTGATATGGGATTATGCCCAACAGATATAAATGGTGATGGAACTACGAACGGATTAGATTTCGCCATATTCTTAGGGAATTTTGGCGTTACCTGCGATCCTAATGACTGTCCTACGGATATTAATGGAGATGGAATTACAAATGGATTGGATTTCGCTATTTTCTTGGGGAACTTCAATTTGGATTGCCCCGTACCTTGCCCTACGGATTTAAATGGTGATGATTTTACTGATGGTGGTGACTTCGCTATATTCTTGGGCAACTTTGGTATAGCATGTGAATCAGGCTTGTGTCAATCTGATTTCGATGACTCTGGCTTTGTGGATGGTCAGGACTTCGCTTTTTTCTTAGGCAATTTTGGTTTGCCTTGTTAATGAGACATTTGACTAGAAAGATTAGATGTAGTATCTGAGATTTATTTTTGAGATCTGTTACAGTTTGGGATAGTGAAAAATCTTCTCAAGCAAGAGTTAATGGTTTTTTATTACTTTTAGATCATGAGCACTTCCCACCAACCTATAACAGAATGGGCTGAGGACGATCGTCCCAGAGAAAAATTACTAGCCCGAGGTCTGCGTTCCATGACGAATGCAGAATTACTTGCAATTCTTTTACGAAGCGGCAGTCGTGAATTATCCGCTGTCAAACTATCACAACACATCCTTTCTTTAGCAGATAATCATCTAGCTACACTCAGTCGATATAGCGCCCAAGAATTGATGGAAATCAAAGGTATTGGGGAGGCAAAGGCATTAAGTATTATTGCTGCATTGGAATTGGGTCGAAGAAGGAAATCAGAAAAATCGGAGGTAAAAACATCCATAAAATCAAGTAAAGATGCCTTTGATGAACTACATCCTTTGATTGGAGATGCTGACTATGAGGAATTTTGGATCCTGATTCTTAATCGTAAAAACGTAGTACTCCGAGCAGAACAAATATCAGATGGCGGAGTAAGTGGAACGTTGGTGGACGCCAAACGTGTTTTTAAAAAGGCGTTAGACTACAAAGCTTCATCTTTAATTCTGGCTCATAATCACCCTTCAGGTAATAATTCACCAAGTCATGAAGATAAAAGACTGACCGAGAAAATGGTTGAAGCCGGGAAAGTATTGGACATTCCCGTTTTGGATCATATTATTGTTACTGCTGATGGATATTATAGTTTTAAGGATGAAGGGTTGGTATAGGGGGTGATTGGGATACTTTGTACAGGTGATCTTAGTTGAGACAAGAGAATAACTTTTTAACTTGGTCATAATTCACGAAAAGAAATGACTGTTATTCAGAGATAGATTAGTGAGCGCAGGATTGCAAATCCTGCGCAGCGGATATGTGTTCTCAACAAGTTTTATTGGGACTGGAAATGAAATTAATTTTCAATTTGGATACTTTGACAAGTCGAAATTACTATGCTCACAAACATCTAATGACTTAGTATATGATCATGAGAAAATTCAAGAGATGATCGACAACTGTGAATTAAAAATAATGAGGGTTATAAATATTAAAATCACAGGAAGTAAAACACATCCCTAATCCCTCTCAAGAGGGGAAACAAACTTTCTCCTATATAAATGAGTTAGACCTGTAATATGACTCACGTTTAAAATCGTTTAGCTCTCAAAAGTTAAAGTATGTGAATAACACAAGAACCGAAAAATTCGGACGTTCAGAAGAAAACCAAAAAACAATCACAATGGAATTTCTTCAATGGACCAACTATTTCACAATCAACAAAACTCACTTTGATCATATCAATTGGAGTGAAGGAAATCAACTCACAACCGATGAGAAAAAAGATCTGAAGACATCATTACAGCAATTTCAACGTGGGGAAAATTCTGAAGGTGAAAATTTAATGAGGTACGCAGAAGTTTTGGGCGATGAAGAATATTTAAATACCATTAAAATTTTTATTCGAGAAGAACAATCACACGCAAAGGTCTTAGGGAAATTCCTGACATTGAATGATATCCCCAAGATAAGAGGGCATTGGATAGATGATATCTTCAGAAAACTAAGAACCCTAGCATCTCTAGAGAATTCGGTTTTGGTGTTGATCACGGCAGAGATCATTGCCGTTGTTTATTATAAAGCTCTGAGAGATTCTAGTAATTCCACTTTGCTTCAAAAGCTTTGCGAACAGATACTCATAGACGAAGAGTTACATATAAATTTCCAGTGCTTTACGCTTAGTTTCTTTCATGAAAGAAGATCGTTTTTTGGGCAATGGTTAAAAGAATCGCTGCGGAAATTCCTTATGGCGGGCACTACAATATTGGTATGGTTCACTCATGGTAAGGTTCTCAAGAGAGGCAACTACACGTTCTTCAAATTTTGGAGAGAAGTTTTTGAAGAATACCAAAGATCTGCAGACATGATATGTGGCAAATCTCAAATATCAATCGAACCACATTATATACTTCGCAGTTTATAAGAATGTAGGGCTTAAATAATTTTGTCCCTACATTAAATATGAAGTGAAAAATTTCTTTCCTTCCTTTACAGAATAATTTTATAATTTGACGATCCAGAATTGATGTTGTGATCTTAATATATACTGAACATATTAGCCCGAGACTTTTGTGGATAGTCGATGTGCTGTTCGCACAGATGAATGGAATAGAAGTTTCATTGACAAGTGATCTCGATCAGTTCAAACTATCTGATGGGGTGAAGTTGAATTATTCTGAAACCGATATTGAGGGCATTTCTAAAATAAGACCTCATACTTTGTTGTTCGAAAAGAACATACGTGAACATGACATCACCTTTTCCAATGACGGAATCAATAAATTATATCTTAATACGGGAGATCTATTAGGGTTTGATCTTTTTTCGGCCGCTTTTTATCTTTTAAGCCGGTATGAAGAATACCTACCCCATGACAAGGACAAACACGGAAGATATCGGTTTAACAACAGTTTGGCATTCAAACATGGTTTTATAGAAACCCCTCTTGTGGATTTTTGGATGAACGATTTGTTCGCAGCAATTGCAAATATCTATGCTAATTTCAGTGCGCCAAAAAGGAAGTTTAGATTGCTTCCAACCATGGACGTAGATGTTGCATACGCTTATCGAGGGCGTTCCTTTGCGCGAAACTTTAGGTCTATTGCAAAGGATGTACTTACCCTTAATCTGGACAGAATTAAAGATCGAAGGAAAACAAAATCAACTGGTCTTGATCCATTTGACACCTTTGATTACTTCAATCGACTAACAAAAGAATTTGATCTAGATAAAAAACATTTCTTCCTTCTCGGAGATTATGGCAAGCATGATAAAAATCTTCATCATCACGATCCAGATCTTACCACACTGATTAAATCACACTCCGAAACTGCTGGATCGCATCCATCATATGCGGTGCACACTTCCGAAGTACAACTTGAAAAGGAAAAGAGAAGGCTTGAAAAAATAATTGGACGTACAGTAAATCACTCTCGATATCATTACTTGAAATTTGAATTGCCTGAAAGTTTTCGGCAACTCTGCCGGCTTGGATACACCGAAGACTATTCCATGGCATATGCCGAGCAGCCGGGTTTTAGGACGAGTACAAGTATACCTTATACTTTTTATGACCTTAGCACAGAATCACCGACAGAATTAATAATCTACACCACAGCGGTAATGGATGGGACATGTGAGAATTACCTAAAACTAAGTCCAGATGAGGCGGTCAAAAAAATAAACTCGCTTGTAGATACTGTACGAAAAGTGGATGGGACATTCATCTTATTATGGCACAATGAGTCATTAAGTAATCGAGGGAATTGGAAAGGTTGGCGAGATGTTTTTCATCGTGTTATAAAATATGCGGCACTAAAAGTTTAATTTTTTGACTTTAGATAGATTTCATTGAATACTTACCTTTGAACAAACCGAAAAAGCTCACATGATAGTAGACTGCAGCGAAAATTATTCGATTCTTTGTGATTATGTTGCCGAATTGAGAGATGTCACTATACAAAATGACCCTCTACGTTTCCGAAAAAACCTATCGCGGATCGGATCTGTAATGGCCTATGAGGTAAGTAAATCTCTCAGTCATCAAAACAAAGATGTGCAAACACCTTTAGGCGTAGCGCCAAGTAAATTACTGCAAAAGCAACCGGTCATTGCATCTATTCTTCGAGCTGGTCTCACCATGCATAATGGCATGCTTGAGACTTTCGATAGGGCTGATAACGCATTTATCTCAGCCTTCAGGAAACCTCATGGTGAAGGGGACAAAATAGAAGTTGAAGTTGAATACGTTGCATCTCCTTCCATTGACAACAAAGTACTAATACTCACCGATCCGATGCTAGCAACTGGAAGTTCTGTTGTGTTGGCATATGAGGCATTACTGACTCGAGGCATTCCTTCGAAAGTCATAGTTGTATGTGCCATAGCGTCAAAGGCTGGTGTGGAAACTGTGAAGAAATATCTGCCAGATGGAACAGATATCTGGTGTGCTGCCATAGATGATACGTTGGATCAAAACTCATACATCATTCCAGGCTTGGGAGATGCAGGTGATTTGGCATACGGAACAAAGATATAATCTGTTTCGATCATGAGTATTGGAGCAATAATAGCATGGGTCCTTGCGACCATCGTTAAATTTATTTTAACGCCATCCATTATGATAACCGCTGGTAACGGATTTTTATACACGTGGGTTGTCACATCAGTAGGTGCGGCAATTGGATTTCTGTCATTTTACTTTCTAGGAAATATCCTATTTAATTATCTTGAGAAAAGAAGGGAGGGAAAGGTGAAAAAAATCTCTAAGTCCACTTTTAAGACACTCAGATTTATTTCTAAAACGGGCTTAAGAGGTTTATTTCTTATCTCACCATTGGCCGGAGTGCCTTTGACCGCGATAATTGCTTCTAGGTTTTTTAGCCACAAAAAGACGGTGGTACCATACATGATAATATGTTATTGCTTATGGTCTCTTGTTCTTACCTCCATTTCTTACTTTATTAGGACAGCAATATGACGTCAAACTACAAGCACATTTTTTTCGACCTTGACCGTACATTGTGGGATTTTGATACCAACTCAAAGTTGGCATTACAAGAGCTGTACTCCGAGTGCGATATTGAAGCAAGGAGCGGAAAGCAATTCGATAAGTTTTACAAAACCTATAAAGCAGTAAATAATTTTTACTGGAGACAATACCGAAGAGGTGATATAGAAAAGGAATCTCTTCGTAGCATTAGATTCATTAGAACATTAGCATCTATTGGTGTTGAAGATGTTAACCTCGGGATAAAATTAGGAGAACGATACATACAGCTGAGCCCATATAAGACAGCACTATTCCCAAATACCATCGATGTTCTTGAGCAACTAAAAAACAAAAATTACGAACTCCACATTATTACCAATGGCTTCAAAGAAGTACAGTACATTAAGCTGGATAAATCTGGCTTAAGTAAGTACTTCAATCATGTAATTATTTCTGAAGAGTTTGGTAAAAACAAACCTCATCCAGACATTTTTCATCATGCGCTAAATCTTGCTTCAACGAAAGCAGAAGAAAGCTTAATGATCGGAGATAGTATAGAAGCCGATCTTCTTGGCGCTAAAGGTGTTCAAATGGATCAAGTGTATTTTAATCCGGAAGAGCATCAACATGAACATTCTTTCACCCATGAAATCAAAGAGTTGGATGAATTGTTGAATATTTTGTAAGGTTTAAGGCTTTGATTTGAAGCAAAAAAAAACGCCCTTCCGATTAGTATCAGAAGAGCGCTTTCAAATAATATTAAAGGCTTACATCATGCCTAATTTCTTTTTCACCAAAACTCCAACATCCTCACCTGCTTTGTATAAAACAGCACCAGTACTCACGTCAAAGATATAAGCAAATCCATTTTCAGCACCAACTTCATCAATTGCATTTTGAACTTTTTCAAGCATTGGCTGAAGTAAATCTTCTTGTTTTTTCAACAATTCTTGTTCCGCACTTACTTGGTACGTTTGAATTCTTGTTTCCAACTCAATGATTTCACTCTTCAAAGCTTCCACTGTAGCAGCAGGAGTAGATGGATCTTGACTTTGAAACTGAACAACTTTAGTCTCATATTCTTTGGACATATCCTGTAATCTTGTCTCCAATTTTGTTCGTAGCTCCGTCATTTGCTTTTCAGCAACAGCTCTAGCAGGCATGGCTTGTAATATCTCTTGACTGTTGATGTGTCCTAATTTTGTAAGGGCAGTCTGAGCGTTCATCGATGTTGCCGATAGAACTAGGCCTAGACATATGATTAGTAATTTTTTCATTTTAAATTTATTGTTTTATTGAATTGAATTATTTTTTTGAAGGTGCCGATTTAACACCACCCTTAGCATCACTTTTAGGAGATGTTGACTCTTTAGAAGAACCAGACGACTCCTCTTTAGCCTTCTTATTATCCCCTGGTCTGATACCCATCTTTCTTAAGACTTTGTCACTTTTGTCATATTTACTATTTGCATACAACACACCAGAGTCTGAAGACTTATCTAGGATGGCCATATAGGCTCCTTCGAGCGCATATTCTCTAATGGCGTCCCAAATTTTTTCTTGGATGGGCAATATTAACTCTTGTCTCTTTTTGAACAAATCTCCCTCCACACCAAATCTTTGTTTCTGCAATGCTTTCGCTTCTCTTTCTTTATTCATGATATCCTCCTCTCTATCAGCCTTCATCTCGTCCGTCATGATTACTTGCTCCGCCTGATAAGATTTATACAATCTCTCTATCACGTCATATCTACCCGCTATTTCATCCTGCCAACCTGAAGATACATCATCAATTTCGTTTTGAGCTGACTCATACTCCGGCATGTTTTCAAGGATATACTTGGTATCTACAAAAGCGAACTTTTGAGCAGATGTACTAAGTCCAATAAGTAAAAATACGACTATCGGAAGTAATTTTTTCATGGTTCTAATTTTTAAGCGCGAGCGAAGTTAATATTAATTTTGATTACAGTTCTCCAAGATTCGTGCCAATGGTAAAGTGGAACTGTCCCTGCGGCATTCCTGGCTGATTGAAGACATCATCAAAACGCCAACCATAATCAAGTCCCAACAGTCCAAACATAGGAAGGAACAATCTCATACCAACACCTCCTGAACGCTTAACTCCAAAAGGATCAAAATCTTTGAAATCTGACCAACTATCCCCAGCTTCTAAGAAACCTAATGCATAAATAGTAGCACTTGGGCTAGGAGATAGCAGATATCTCAACTCCATCGTATATTTATTGATGAATGAATCTCCATTGTCAGATGACAGGGAGTTATCATCATAACCTCTAAGAGATATAATTTCTCTACCATCGAATTGAAATCCAGACAGTGGACTACCACCCAAGTAGAATCTTTCAAAAGGAGAAGTTCCAATTTGATTGTTCCAAGTACCAAGGAAGCCGATTCCGACTTTTGTAAACAACACAAACTTACTGTCTGATGTTTCCCCACTCGGTGATAAAGGATTATACCATTCAGCGGTAAACTTCCACTTATGGTATTCTATCCACTTGTATATATCCTGCTCAGAAACTTCACTGAAATCTTCAACATTTCTTAATTTATTGAATTTAGACCATGGCGGTGTAACCTGCAATGTAGCTCCTATTTTTGATCCTCCAGTCTGGAATATTGGGTTGCCACTTCTTGAGTCTCTGTACAATGACAGCGTAGCGGATAAATTATTTGCGCTTCCATTATCAAAATCAATATTCTGAACAACATTTCTTCTATAATTCTGCAATAAATAATGCTGATAATTTACTGATGCGAAAAATTGAAAATAGTCATCTGGAACTTTCATTCTAGCACCAAAACCAACAGATCCACCATATATTTTCATAAACTCATCATCAGGATTACGGATTCGATCACCTTCTGAGTTATTGATAAATTTCTGTCCCGATCTCAAAACTGAATGACTTGCAGAAACACTAAACGAGTTGGGCTTCTTCCCTCCCATCCAAGGTTCTAGAAATGACAAACTATAACTCTGATATCCTATTCCGTTTGATTGTGCTCTCAACGAAAGTCTTTGCCCATCCCCTCTAGGAACTGGTGCCCAGTGAGAACTTCCAGTTTTGCTCTTAGTTACGGCCTTACGCATTGAGAAATTATTAAAACTCAAAGCTAGGGTACCTACTATTCGACCATTACCCCATCCCCCTTGCAATTCAATTTGATCCGATGGTTTTTCAGCGACAACATATTCAATATCAACCGTTCCATCCGTTGGATTTTGTTGAGGGTTAACCTCAAAACCGGCAGGGTCGAAATAACCTAATTGAGATAATTCTCTTTGTGTTCGAATAATATCAGATCGGCTAAAAAGGTCCCCAGGTCTAGTTCGAATCTCTCTTCTTATCACATGCTCATTAGTCATACTATTGCCACTGATAATTACCTTATTCACTCGATACTGTTTCCCTTCGTAAATCCGAACCTCAATATCAATAGAGTCATTCTCTACTAACACTTCAACAGGATTTGCATTAAAAGATAAATAACCATTATCTAAGTACAAAGAGCTGACATCATTGCCATTTGGGCTTCCAAATAGACGCTCACTCAATTTTGATTTATCATAGATGTCTCCTTCTGATATCCCCAAGCGATTATCTAATCTTCTTGTTTCATACTTTGTATTTCCCAACCACGAAACATTTCTAAAATAAAATCGATTGCCTTCTTTTACCTTAATATCGATATTGAGCGAATTTTCATTGGCAAAGTAAGTAGTGTCAAATTCAAGTTTCGCATTCCGATATCCCTTTTTATTAAGGGTCTCAACAATTATTTTTCTATCCGTTTTATAATCCGATTTCTTGAATTTTGATCTTTTAAATAAACGATACCAATGTTTCTCTTTGGTATCCTTCATTTTCTTTTTTAACTTGTTTTCCTTTACAGCAGTTAGCCCCTCAATATTGATTTCGTTGATCTTTACTCTATTGCCCTTATTAACATTAATCTTTAGATTGACTCTTTTAAGTGCGGAGTCCAATTCTTCTTTTTCAATGGTGACACGAGTTTTCAGATAGCCTTTATCCAAGAAGTAATTTTTAACGATAATCCTAGTGTTATTTAATAGGTTTTCATTTACAATTCTATTCTTTTGAAGATCTATATCATCCCTAACATTATTTGCTTCTGATTTTGAAATTCCGTGAAAACTGTAGCCTTCAAGAAGACTTCTTTCTTTCACCTCAATGACTAAGTATGCAGATTCACCTCTGACCTCAGCAACACCAATTTGCACATCTGAGAATAAATCCTGATCCCACAAATTTTGGATGGCTTTAGTGATTTTTTCACCTGGGATTAATATTTTATCTCCTTCTTTTATTCCTGCAAACAATTTAATCGTTTGGACGTCTGCCGATTCAGATCCTAAGACCGTAATTCCGGCAACAACATACTTTTTTGGAACTGCAAATTCAGTATTATCGATCTGAGCGTGACCTAGGAAAACAGTAAAAAGTACGCAAATGAAAGTTAGTGTTTTAATCAAATTAGTTTCTTGAATCATGTATATTATTTTGCGCAAGCGTATTAGGTTTTTTGAGATCCTACCAAACCAAATCTTCTTTCTCTTCCCTGGTAAGCCAATATCGCTTTGTAGAAATCATCTTTTTTGAAATCGGGCCAAAGTGTTTCGGTAAAATAAAGCTCCGAGTATGCAATTTGCCAAAGTAAAAAATTGCTGACCCTGCATTCACCACTGGTTCTAATTAGTAATTCCGGATCTGGAATATTTTTGGTTTTAAGATGATCAGAGATCAATTCGTCTGAAACGTCACTAGCTTTAAGATCTCCGGAAATGGCTTTTTCAACGATACTTTTAACCGCTTCTTTAATTTCCCATCTTCCGCTATAACTCAATGCCAAAATCAGATTCGTTCCTTTATTCGCAGCCGTTTTTTGCATAGCCGTTTGTAAAGTTTTCTGACAGGATTCAGGCAAGTTTTCTAAGGCCCCAATTGAGCATAGTTTCACATCATTTTCGTGAAGTTTATCGATCTCTTTTACAATTGTATCCACAAGAAGTTCCATCAAAGCGTCAACCTCTTTTTTAGGTCTATTCCAATTTTCAGTTGAAAAAGCATATAGTGTGAGGTATTTCACCTTAAGTTCTGACGCTGCTTCCAATGCTTCGCGTACGGAATCAACGCCATTAACATGCCCGTAAACCCTCATTTCACCGTGGTTTTCAGCCCATCTTCCATTCCCATCCATAATGATGGCAACGTGTTCTGGAATTTTATTTGACTCGATTTGTTGAGACAATTGATTAGTCATCGTTTAACTGAAGTAAACGGCAAAGTTAAGCAAATCGTATAATGAAGTAGTAGAAGATTAATATTTCTTGGCACTTTTATCACCACGCCAACAAGATGTGTAATTTTTACCCAATCGCACGCTTAACATTAGACCAGAGTATATGTACCAATCGTTGTTATCAGGATTACCCCTATAAACTCCGTTATTGGTGCCATTTGGCCCAACGGTTTCCAGACTTCGGTCTGATAAGGCAGCACCAAGTTCTCCAGAACTTTCCCTAATTTCACCTGGGTCACCATAAAATCCACTAACATCATCAAGGTAATCAGTACTCGTTTTTCTCATGCCCCATTCTAGGGATAGTGCCAAACGTTCGGCAAAGGCATATTTAACGCCAACGCCAAATGGCAAAGCAAATTGACTACGTTTGTATTCCCCTTCATTGCCACCAATTGTTTGACCTTCAGTATGCAACGTTTGAAGTTCAAACCAACTTCCGTCAATTTCGGCTTCGGGATCCATAGTAAATTGGGCTACTCCGCCAAAAACATAGGGCGTCAAAACCTCATACTTATCGCCAATTCTAAAGCTATGAAAATTGATTTCCAGTAAAATAGCGAATTCCGTAATGTCTGATCTGAAGTGTAAATTTCTATTGACCAAACTGGCATCTTTATTTTGGTTGTCGTGGGCTTGCACCTTGAATTTTGACGCTTGTACGCGAATGACATGTCGTCTGGTTATGTTTGCACGGTAAACTCCTGCATAACCGAATGCCATTTCCGATCCGAAATGCCTATATGGGTTGATGTCTCCGATATAATAAGAAACACCACCCATAATCCCTATTTCAGGGTAAAAAGTGTGTGCATTCTTCTGTGCAAAAAAAGACGACCCCAGTAAACTGAAACACAAAATCAGTGTGATTCTTATTTTCATCGTTTTTATAATGCTCAAATTCAATTTTTATTGCGCTAATCAGCTTAATAATACGCTGAAATCCTCAATAGGTTTATAATTATATCAACTATTTCTTTTGTCTATCCCCCAATGCAATTTTGATCTCATTGTATTTAAAAAGGTGCTTCCTTCGGGTTTTACCATTTTGAGATCAAAATTTGCTCTACTCACGATAAGTTCTTCCGTTGCCTTAAAGCTTTCAGATCTTGAATCCAAAGAGACCAAAAACTCTTTATCTCTTCCCTCTACAGTCAATTTCAACTCAATATCATCCGGAACTACAATAGGTCTAATGTTTAAATGATGTGCCGCTTTAGGAGTTACTATAAAATTCTTGTTCCTAGGCACCAAAATAGGCCCTCCACAGCTCATTGAATATGCTGTTGAACCCGTAGGTGTGGAAATAATCAATCCATCGGCCCAATAAGAATTTAGAAAATTGCCATCCGCTTCAACGTGTATTACGACCATTGAAGCACTGTCTTTCTTATGAATGGCGATCTCATTCAGAGCAAAATTAGTATCTCCAAACATTTTACTTTTGGTATTCAAAGAGATCATCGATCGAGAATCGATTGTAAATCTTCCCTCCACCAAAAGATCTATATTGTGTTCAATATTATCCCTAGAAACGTTTGCTAAGAAGCCCAATCGTCCGGTATTGATTCCTAAAACCGGAATACCTGAATTACCAACCAAAGTTGCCGTACTGAGGAAAGTCCCATCACCCCCAATACTCAAAACATAATCGAGATTTCCCTCAATATCACTCTGATTCTTAAAGATACCCTGAACACTTTTTGTGCTCAGGTCCTTAAATTTATCATAAATATAAACCTCAACACCTCTGTTTTTTAATAGCTCGATCAACTGAAGCATTACAATATGTGTTGCCTCTTTGTTTTCAGTTCCGTATAATCCTATTTTCATTTGGGCCTTTCGTAAAAAATTGTCTTTCTATGGATCAAAGTTATTATTATTTCGACTAGACTGCCACAGAAATTAAAGCGCTAAACACACAATTGCGATTCAAGGCTTAAATGAGATTCTAAGCAGTAATCTCAAAAAAAACAGGAAGAGGTGACTTTATATGTTGCTATATTGATTTTCTGTATGAAAAGTACAACCCAGTTTCACTCCTATCGTTGATGGAATACTCAAATCGAAAAACCTGATCGTAACCCGTAACTAAATCCATCCCTGCACCTGAACCTCTCATGAGTCGATTGCTCAATGGATTGTTTCTACCACTTAAATTATCCCATGTATATCCTAGGTCATTGTGAAAATTAAAATAAAGTGCAAAGGGTACCTGCTTTATTTTTTCTGATTTAACCAAGGGGATTTTCAATTTTCTATTTGTTAGCAAGGCAAATTTTAGGTTATTTCTTAATAAAGAATAATGTTGTCCATCTATGATATAAAACTCATATCCCCTAACGAACGTCTCACCAAATCCCAGCCCCTCTTGAAGATTGTACGGAAGTTTTTTGAACCAGGAATACTTGAATGCCACTTTAGTGTGAAACCATATTTTATCTTTCACCTTTTGATAATGACTATATGTTGGTCTCAAGGTCAAAAGGTTATAATCAGCGTTAAAAAGTCCCAATCCAAACTTGGTGATTTTCACTTCTGCAATCCTTCCTTCAAGTGGGTATGCATTGTAATCGGTTCGACTATTAATCCATCGGTAAAATAGGGTTAGATATTCTCTTTTGGTTTTACCATTTAATAGATAATCAGGATTTAAACTTCTCAGAGAGTCTGATATCTCTATGTTTCGATAGGACAAATTTGATTCATGAAAATTATATAAAGCCCTGCGAAATGTAATGCCCATACCTAAAAATCGTTCTTCTTTGGATTTTTGATTTTGATCTCTAAAAAACAATCTCTCGTTGTTTTGAGTCGTATAAACAACATCATCTTTCTGCTTATAGAATGTCCGAATTGACATGCCTAACTTTTGATTCTTATTGATATAAGGAATATGATAAGAGAACGATAGGCTTTGAGTGAAACCCAACTTAGCCCTCGCCACTACAGTCTCATTTCTTCCTCTCAGGTTTCTTTGGAATATCTCCAGTCCGTAGCTGGTTCTTTCAAAATCTTTATCCTTCCACCAAGTACTGAAATTTGGTTCTTCAAAAGTGAAAATAGGAGCCGGCAATGTATAGAATCGCTCACTTAAAGTAAACAAAATCATAACGTTGTTCTCCGGAAGCGGCAATACTTCACTCGATATATTGAGGAATAATCTCAAGTTTTTAATGTTCTGAACGGAACGTTCTAAGGCAACATTTAATTCAGCTTGGGTAAGAGTATCTCCTACTTCTAGAACAACTTCTCTAATAACTATATGTTCCTTGGTTTTCTTTAAACCATCGTACACAATTTGCGAAATCACTTTTAGGTTCTCTTGTCCGTATAATTTTTGATGCTCCACAGAGAAAAGCATTAAGAAAAAAAATATTGTGGATAGCCGTAGGATCATTATACAGTGTTACATCCAAAGTAATGGGATTATAATCAAATAATTACTACATAGGAATGCTTCCAACAAAGAATCACATGTTAAGATAGTTCATTAGACTATCAAAACGATCCCGTAAATCCTCCTCGTATTCAGTATCCTGAACAGATGATTTCACTTTGTAATCATATCGCGAAAATGTTTGTAGAACACCGCTAACATCCAAGGTGTTCAGCTTTAAATAAACCTTAATGTCCTTGGTCTCCTCCAATCGTACGACATTCGAGTAAAGTATTTTCGCATCATTTCCTTCAATAATTCTCGCGATATCGGACATGCTGTAGTCTGCATTGGTCATTTGTAATTCCAATAGCGCTCCAGGCTGCTTTGCTGCAGCAGATGCACCAAGAGATTTTATAATGTCAACATACCTAATAACTCCTAAGAATTCATCTTCATTTTTAAAAACAGGAACTAAACTTAATGATGCTGCATTCATAAGCTTTACAACATCAAACATATGAGCCTCTAAAGTAACATGGATATCAAGTAGTGCATTATTCATCTTATCCAAGGACATTTCCTCGGGATGATCCTGCAAACAACTTTGCGAAATTAGGCCCTGAAAATTATTTCCTTCAAATACAGGAAGATGCAATACATCATACTCATCCATCCAGTCCAAAACCGTTCCGCATAAATCAGTCAGCCTTACCTGAGGGGTTTCATTGGAAATCAAATCGTTTGCAAACATAAATTGTCAAATATTATCTTTAGTTCTTGTAACTACTAAGAATACGATAATATCACAGCAAATGTTATGCAATTAATTATAATTTTGCAAAAATTTCCTGATAAAATTACCTCTCTAACATAAATGCCGTGACTAGACTAAGTGTAAACATCAATAAATTGGCCACACTCCGAAATGCGCGAGGAGGGGATAATCCTAATCTCCAGCAGGCTACAATAGATATTGAATCCTTCGGATCTCAAGGGATTACTGTGCATCCAAGGCCTGATGAAAGACATATTCGCTACCGTGATGTCCGCGAAATTAGAAGTCTTGTTAAAACTGAATTCAACATTGAGGGATATCCAAATAAAAAATTCATCGATTTAGTCCTTGAAGTAAAGCCAGATCAGGTTACTTTAGTGCCAGATGGACCCGATGTATTGACATCTAATGCCGGATGGAAAGTCTCAGATAATAAAGAGTACCTAAAAGATATTGTTGCGGTTTTTAAAGAATCAAACATAAGAACGTCTCTTTTTATGGATGCTAATCTTGATGAAATTGACGCGCTCAAAGATGTCGGTTGTGATAGAATTGAATTGTACACGGAAGATTACGCCCAGAAATATGACTTCGACAAAGACCAAGCGATTAAACCGTATATCGCAGCAGCAAAATTAGGATCTAACATGGGTTTGGGGATTAATGCCGGTCATGATTTGGATTTAAAAAATCTTCGTTATTTCCATGAAAACATACCAAATCTTGATGAAGTATCTATTGGGCATGCGCTTATTTGTGACGCCTTATATTTTGGGCTTGAAAACACTGTCAATCTATACCTAAGAGAACTGAGATAATGCTTTTAAATTATAAAAAATATGGGGAGGGTGAACCCCTATTTATTATTCATGGCGTCTTTGGCATGTTGGACAACTGGCAGAGCCTAGGCAAACAGTGGTCTGATGATTTTGAAATCTATTTAATAGATGCTAGAAATCATGGGAGAAGTGACCATAGCGAAACCATGACTTTTGAAGAAATGGCAGATGACCTAAAGGAGTTATTGGATCATCTGGGCTTAGAAAAGATGAATCTTCTTGGTCATTCCATGGGAGGCAAAATTGCCATGAAATTTGCAATGTTATATCCACAATTAATTGAAAAGTTGATGGTTATTGACATTGGACCCAAGTCATACCCAATGCACCATCAAGGGATATTAAAAGGTCTTGAATTATTAAATTTTGAAAATTACAATTCAAGAAAAGAAGTTGACTCCGACTTGAGCAAGTATGTCACGGATCCTGGAGTCCGACAGTTTTTACTTAAAAATTTATATTGGAAGGAAAAAGGCAAATTGGCTTTACGCATGAATCTCCCTGTAATTAGTGAAAATATGATAAATATTATCGACACTGTCGGATATGATAGTATTGATTCACCTACTCTATTCGTCAGAGGTCTATTATCGGACTATATTGTTGATGAAGACATTGATAGCATTCATATTCAATTTACAGATAGTGAAATAGTTGATGTCCCAAATGCTGGTCACTGGATTCATGCTCAGCAGCCACTCATGTTACACCAGATAATATTGGATTTCTTAAAGCCGTAATCTCAACAAGATCTTGAACAAAATATCGAGTGATTTCATGCGTTTTATCTTTAACTTAGCGCATGTATTAAATAAATTTAAGACTACTTGAAAAAAGTAATAGGAATTATATTTTTATTCTTCATCTTCTTCCTTGCTAATAAGGCTGGAGCAACCCACAATAGGGCTGGCGAGATCACTTATAAACATGTGGAGGGCTTTACATATGAAATTACTGTCAGAATATGTGTTGATGCATCATCTGATGTTAATAGGGAACATATCCCAATTTTATGGGGAGATGGCTCCGGTCAAGACAGTATCCCTCGATTTTCAGGTCCAGAACCTGTCATAGGAAACCCCACTATTGAAGAAAACTATTACATCACAGAGCATGATTTTAATGGCGCTGCAAGCTATCTTATGTTAGTTGAAGATCCAAATCGTAATGATGATATTAATAATATTGTAAATTCCACGATTTCTATTTTCTCCATCACTAGCCTTTTGGTTATTCCGTCAGATCCAAGTTTGGGATTTTCTAATAACTCCGTTCAAATGTTTAACCCGCCAAAGGGAGATGCATGTAAGGGTGTTCTCTATCATTACAATCCACTAGCGTTTGATCCTGATGGCGACAGCTTGGTTTATCAGTTGGTCACCCCAACGGGAGCGAGTGGATTACCTCTCGAAAATTACATACTGCCAGATGAATGGGGTGAAAACGGCATTGTCGAAAATGGACCAATGACATTAGACTCAAATACTGGCTCATTAATCTGGGATGTTCCTGAAACTATTGGTGTGAACGGAGAATATAATATTGCTATAAAAATCTCTGAATATCGGCAGGGAGTCCTTATTGGGTTTACAATAAGAGACATGCAGATTACACTTTTTTCCTTATGTTCCAATGAACCCCCAGTTATTGACCCATTGGTCGACACGTGCATTGTCGCTGGAAGCAATTTAATTTTGACAATTACAGCGACCGATCCAGACAATGATGACATCTCTATTGATGTCTTTGGTGAAACTTTTTTATTGGATGTTAATCCTTCAACATATAATAATGGAACAACTGTTTTTATGTGGAATTCTTCCTGCAATAATATTAGATTATCACCCTACGAAGTACTTATTCAAGCTGGTGATAATTCTGATCAGGTTGAATTATTTGATTTTGCATCCTTTGACATTCAGGTTATCGGACCAGCTGTTGAAAATATCATAACCACCACCGCTGGAAATGACATCATGGTTTCGTGGGACTCAAGCTCTTGTGATAATGCTACTGGATATAAAATCTACAGGAAATTTGGCATGAGTACTTTCGTCCCAGAACATTGTGAAACTGGAATACCTGAAGAGGAAGGTTTTCAGCTTATTGGAAATTCGGTCGGACTAGACAACACCCTATACGTGGATGAAGACGTTCCTTTTGGCAACGATATTTGCTACAGAATAGTTGCTTGTTTTCCTGATGGTTCGGAAAGTATTGTTTCTGAAGAGTCTTGTTCCAGGATAGATTTAGAAGTACCAGTATTGGTGAAAGTGAGTATTGGTGAAACCGACATAAACACAGGCGTGGATACTATATCATGGATTTCACCTTTGGAGTTGGATCCTGACCATTTTCCACCACCATATCATTACACACTCTATCACAGTGATAATGGTAGTTACCCCAATGACCCAATATTTACCACGTCTCCCTCGAACGTTTTGGATCAAGGTGTCTTAACATTCGTGCATAGCAATATAAATACAGAAGAACTCACCCACCGATATAGAGTGGAATTCTATAGCGATGATGAGCCATTAGACTCCTCCTATCCCAGCTCATCTATCTTCCTTACTTTAACACCATCCGATAATGAATTGGCATTGAGTTGGACCGCAGATGTCGGCTGGACCGATAACAACTTTCTAATATTTCGTGCTGAAGAAGGAGAAGCTTTTGAAATGATCGCTTCGACCACTAATATGGAGTATCAAGACCTTAATTTGATAAATAGAATTGAATATTGCTACTATGTAGTTTCTGAAGGCTTCTTTGATGATCCACTCATTCCATTTGACATTATTAACTTCTCTCAGATATCATGCGATCAACCTTTGGATTTGACTCCACCATGCCCACCAACTCTTTCCCAAGAAGGGCGATGTGAAAATCAGAATTTATCTTTGTTGTGGAATAATCCAAATGAAAGTTGTGCTGACGATGTCACCCAGTACAATCTATATTATAGTCCAACCCATATTGATGAATTTTCTTTACTGGAGACAATTAATTCAGCAAACATTACAACCTATGAATTGGATCCAGAAAATTTTGTAGGATGTTTTTTAATCACTGCATTAGATAGTCTATTTGAAAGTTCAGATGGAGAGTTTTCTCAAAACGAAAGTGTGGTTAGTGATACTTTATGTATTGACGGATGTCCAATTTACAAGCTTCCAAATGTCATTACGGCCAATGGAGATTTTATCAATGATATTTTCACTCCCTTCCCTTATAGAAGCATTAAGGATGTTGACATGAAGATATACAATCGTTGGGGACAGATCATTTTCAGAACAGCTGATCCAGATATTAATTGGACAGGATTAAATCAAGAAAATGGAGAGATTTTGTCTGATGGAGTGTATTACTATGTGGTCGATGTAAATCAGACTACCTTGGAAGGCATTGTTCCTGTTACTTTAACGGGTTATGTTCATTTATTAGAAAATTCAGTCAATAATACAGAATAAATCATGTTTACTGGAATCATTGAAAAAGTAGGAATTGTACGAAATGTGCATCCGTTTAAAAACAATCTTAAATTTCTAATCGAATCTGATTTTAAAGATGAGTTGCAAGTTGACCAGAGTGTCTCTCACAATGGCGTTTGTCTTACCGTTGAGGAAATAAACGATAAAGGATACATAGTTACCGCTATAAAAGAAACTTTGGAGAAATCAAACATTGGAGGTCTTATGGCTGGGGACAAAGTGAATTTAGAGAGAAGTATGAAACTTGGTGGACGATTGGATGGACACATCGTTCAAGGTCATGTCGATCAGGTTGCTGCTTGTGTTGGAATAACAGAAGAGGATGGTTCTTGGACATATGATTTTGAATTTGAGCCTTTGACAGAAGAGTATGTGGTGGTCGAAAAAGGATCTATCACTGTCAATGGGGTTAGTCTAACTGCATTTAACGCATACAAGGGCCAATTTTCTGTCGGAATAATTCCTTATACTTATGAGCACACAAATTTCAATAGTTTGAAATTTGGTTCTGTTGTAAATATTGAGTTTGATATTTTAGGTAAATATGTAGCGACAATTTTAGCACAACGATTATAGTTTTCTGAATGTTTTTTATCCTCTCCAAAATACTCTCAACTTTTTCATCTCCCTTAACATGGGTCTTTGCTATTTTTATCTGGGCATGGTTCTCAAAATCAGAAATAAGAAAAAAGAAATTGAGTATTCTTGCGGTAGTAGTTTTATACTTTTTCACAAACTCATTCATTGTCGATGAGTTTTTTAGATGGCATGAGCAACGAGATGAAATAACAAGTACAATAGACGAAAAATATGATATCGCGGTTGTTTTAGGAGGGTTCATGACCTATGACCCATTAGCATCTCTTGAAGGGTTTCACGAATCAAGTGATCGTTTTCTCCACGCATATAAATTAATGAAACAGGGAAATGTTGATCTAGTATTAATTTCTGGAGGATCAGGTAGTATACTAAGAACCGAAGATCGGGAGGCAGAACTGATGCGTAAGTTTTTATTGAAAATTGGTGAAGATCGAGAGCACTTTCTTTTTGAAACTAAATCAAAGAACACTCGTGAAAATGCAGTCAACTGTGCGTTGACCATTAAAAAAAATCGACCTAAAGGAAAAATTCTTTTAATCACCTCTGGGTATCACATGCCCCGAGCAGTTAAGTGTTTTGAAAAGGTTGGTGTTGCGGTAACTCCATATAGTGTTGATCATTATGTGGGCGAAAGACGTTTCGAACCTGACTATTTATTTCTTCCAAGTGTTTATGCTTTAAGCCGTTGGAATATTCTAATCCACGAATGGATTGGAACCATCACATACAAGATGATGGGATATGTCTGAACTGAAATAATAGCATTTTAGTTTTCCTTATATCCTGTTTTAGCTAAAAGAATAGTTCTATAATTGCGTAAGAAATATTTTGAGAGACTTAAACATTTACCAGATGTGTTTCTCGAAAATATGAAAACAAACTACAACTGTATCAACACAGAAAATTGATTACAGACTTTTAGTTTCTAATCCATTTATCAAATCATCAAAGAAATTATGTTTAACCATGAAAGTTATATGCGCTTTCATTTAACACCTTTGTTATGAAAAAAAGTATCGTATTATTATATATCTGCAGCTTCTGTTTTTTAGGATTAGAAGCCAAAAAAAAAAAAACCAGGATCGAAACCCGTAAATGAGTCAACAAAGAAATTGTTGGAAAAAGCTGAAAATTGTTTTCCACCAACAGCATACGTTTCAATGGATCTCAACAACATTAGATATGGATTGGAATCTGGTGGATTACTCTGGTATAATAAGACGGATGCTTTATACGAAGTCCCCAAGGGAAGTGGAATAAATTCTATGTTCGCTGGAGGATTATGGATGGGTGGTAAAACTCCTGACAATCAACTAAAATTAGCCGCAATAAAGTTTCGTGAAAACGGTACAGATTTTTGGAATGGGCCACTATCTATTAGAGGCGATGCAAATGCATCCAATATTTTGTGTCAGAAATATGATAGGCACTACAGAGCAAAATTGGTGGATGTGCAATTGCATAATCTATGGTTTGAAAGAAAGGAGCAAGTAGCTGATGGTGCAGATGAGTCCATATTGTCAGCGCCTCCATTTGAGCTTGGATATAGCATTCCAGAATGTTTTTACGAATGGCCAGGAAACAATTTCACTCCAAATTATGAATTTAATCTAGCACCATTTGAGGAAAGAATTGGCACTGATGGACACAATGGAATTTACGACCCTGACGAAGGGGATTATCCAGGATACGACTTAAGTGGCACGGTGGATTGTCGAACGAGAGGACCGCAAGATCCCATTCCATTATTCGGTGATGAGACCCTATGGTGGGTATTCAATGACAATGGAGGTATACATACAGAGAGTACTGATGGTGAATCTATCGGTATGAAAATAAAAGCACAAACATTTGTTTATAGCACCACCAATGAAATAAACAACATGACGTTTTACAATTATGTCTTAATCAATAGAGGCGTTCAAGAACTTCATGACACATACTTTGGGCAGTATGCAGATCCTGACATTGGCTATTCTGAAGACGATTATGTTGGATGTGATGTTCAACGTGGATTGGGTTATGCATACAATGGAGATGATTTCGATGAATCGTCAGGTAGTGTTGGATATGGAGCAAATCCACCGGCTATCGGCATCGATTTTTTTGAGGGACCCTATATGGATCCGGATGGTCTTAACAATATGATAGATTCAACTTCAAGCACCTGGGACGGTCCTGATTTCAACATCCCATATCCTGGAATTGGCCTAGGGTTTATGAATCCAAATGATGACGAGCCGGACATGATCATCGATAATGAAAGATTCGGAATGCAAAAATTTGTATACTATGATCGTATAAGATCAGCCCCTCAGACCGACCCTGGTAACGCGCAACAATTTTACAATTACCTAAGCGGTAATTGGCAAAATGGGGCCCCATTTACATATGGTGGCACCGGAATCGGTGGAGATGTCATTACCAATTATGAAGACAATGAACTAGATATATATGGTGATGAAATGGAAGCGTTATCGTTCAACGACTGGTTCCCCTATTATCAATTTTCAACCAAAGGATCAACTACGACACTTAATGATTTGACCGCAGCAAGCTCAGCACTGGATATGATTAATGTTGTGCCAAATCCCTACTATGCGTTTTCGTTTTATGAAACTAGCCGCTTGGACAATAGGGTGAAATTGATTAACCTACCTGAGGAATGTACGATCAAGATTTTCAATACTGCGGGTACACTTGTACGTACTCTCGGCAAGGATAATTCATTGACATATCTTGAGTGGGATTTAAATAATGAAAACAATATTCAAATTTCAGGTGGAGCGTACATTTTTCACATTACTGCACCAGGTATCGGGGAAACAACTGTGAAATGGTTTGGAGTAACTAGGAAGTTAGATCTCGACAATTTCTAGTCTATATTTTGCACAAAAAAACAAAATTATTTTCAAATTAAGAATTGGAAATAACTGTTGTTAGCAAAGAAGATTTCAGAGCATTGGTCAGTGCTTCGAAGTCTTCTTTTGTATTATAGACATGTGGAGAAACTCTAACAGCATCCCCACGCATGGCTACATGAATTTTTCTACTTAAAAGTTCTTTTGAAAATTTTTCAGCGTCAATGTTTTTTGGTAAACGCAATCCAAAGAGATGTTTGCTTCGAAATTTATCTTCTTCAATACCAATGCCGAGATCTCTGAGTTCTGCAATGGCTGATTGAGAAATTTTCTCCGTGTATTGCTGAATATTTTCCACCCCCCAATCTAGGATTTGATCCAATGCTTTTTGCAACATTGGACGAAGAATAAAATGAGAGCTTTCACCAACACTATACTTAAATGCCTTAGGTCTATACTCCTCTTGATAATTTACTAATTGTGCAAATTTATTACTGTCCTTTCGAGTCATCCAGTTGTTCTCAATGGGCATACCTTGATCAAACTTACTGCTGTAATATGCCAAACCTATTGAGTATGGGCCCAGCAACCACTTGTAGCCAGCACATATCAGAGCGTCTGGTTTTATCTCTTCCACAGAAAAATGCATTGCTCCAACTGACTGTGTTCCGTCAATAATTAAGAAAGCATTCACCTTATTGGTTTTCTTTCTCATCGCTCTCAAATCGAATAGAGATCCATCGGACCAAAAAGCATTTGAGATCGCAAGGACCTTTGTCTTTTCGTCTATGGCGTCAAGTATTTTCTCATTCCATTTTTCTGCTCTATTTGAGAAAGTATCTGGTGCTGAAATAATTCTCAACTCTAGATTTTTTTCTTTTGCGATGGCCATCCATGGATAAACATTACTAGGAAACTGCCCATCTGGAATAACAATATTATCACCTTTCTTAAAAGGAATATTATTAACCACATTTGTCATTCCATATGAGACAGAAGGAATAACGGCTATACGTTCGTAATCGTCACAATGAATAATTTTTGAGAACGATCTCTTTAATTTAACATTATGAATAAAGAAATCGTCTGCACTCCGATTATAAGGATTACTGTAAGTTTCTATACCTTCAATACCTGCATTTTTTGCCGCTAAAAGTGCAGGCCCTTTTGTAGCACAGTTGAGATATACTTGATCTCTATCTAATCCAAATAAATGACTTTGATTTTCCATTAGTTATCTCTTTTTTCGAAATCTTCGTTTTTTCTATCTTCCAATCTTTTCCAGATTAGATAAATTAGAATTAAAGCCATTCCACCATAAAAAATGGCTGATAAAAATAAAGGCATAATTTACGATATTTTTACTGCAGTTCCAACCGCTAAAATCTCAGAAGCACCCTGCATGATCATAGATGTTGTAAATCTAATATTAACAATAGCATCAGCACCTAAACGTTCCCCATCTGCCCGTAATCTTTGAAGGGCCTGCTCTCTTGCTTCAGCTTGTAACTTAGTGTACTCACTGATTTCTCCACCAACCAGGTTTTTTAATCCAGCAAAAATATCTCTTCCTACACTTCTTGCACGCACTGTACTTCCTCTAGCAATGTCTATAACCTGAGTAATCGTTTTACCTGGAATAGTTTCTGTGGTTGTAATTATCATAAATTTATTTTAACCCAAAAATACAGAATTAAGTCCTCTTGTTAAAACCGAAAATGACAAGCGGCAAATTACTTGGCAACGTTAATCCTAATCCCCTCGCTATGCGAGGCGAACTCAGGTGCATACATGCATTCGATCAATGCAAAGCCATTGGATAAATCCCCTGCATGGCTAACAAATAAATCATAGTCCAAAGTATATGTTCCCTTTCTCAAATAATCAATAAAAAAGTGAGTGCCCGCATCTCGCGTACTTTGATAATAACCCATCCCACCTTGGTATTTATATTGGGATAAAACATCTATTGGTTCGAATGCACTTGCTCTTTGATCCTTGATGTGGACATACTCCATATTTCTATCGGTTACCACATTTAATCTCACTCGAATACGATCACCAATTTTTAAATTTTCACTAGTCACAGGAACAAGTTTTTCACCTTCATTCGTTTCTGTTACGACATACATTTCCTTGCTAATGTTAAGCGGCCCACCTGCACTTGTTGTTTTATCCAAGTCCTCAAAATACTGCCAATAAACAGATCCCCATGATGGCGAATCCCCAGTCTTGTTTATTTGAATATCAGCCATAGATTTGTTCACATCATCTTCCTGCCACACTTTTTTGAAATAACCGGTACCCGCTTCCAGTTTCAATTTAGGGTCTGTAGAATTTATCTTTTCTGATCCAATTGTTATTTTAAATTCAGTTTTCTCTGTCCAATCATCTCCCTGTAACAAGAGAGCATAACAGGCTTCAGCAGTAGCTTTCGTTGTTTTCCAATCGTTGGTTCTCTTGTTCATGATCAACCAAGTCTTCAATAGATTTACGCTATTTTTATCTTGATTGATTTCTGAAAAAGCTTCGATTAATAAAGCATGACGTTCTGTTGTTGGTTCGTACCAATTCCAACTATAAATATCGTTCTTCCAATAAATACCCATCTCCTCAGAACTGATGCTAGTCTCCAACAAAGATTTCAAAATATCCTGCGCGGTTTCATGATCACCTTGTCGATGTAAAATCAATGCAACCATCCCTTTCATATAAGTATTGTATGTGGTCCAATATTCTTTTATCTGTTCGCTGTAGTAGCTGTATGCTTCTCTATCAGCTCTGAAATTTTGATCGATAAAAAAAGAACGAGCGTAGAGATATTGTATTTCAAAACTACCCGTATGATTGACTTTTTTATCCCAGCCTACTTTCTTTCTTTCGCGGTATCTTCTCAAGTGATCACGATCCAAATAATCTAGACCTTTCATGACCATTTGCTCTTCGTTTGGCAATCTTTCTATTCCCAGTTTATCCATATGACCAAAACCAGAAATGATATGTTGGGTGATATATAAGTTAGGCTTCATCCCTTTGAACCAAGGCCAAGCGCCACTGCCCAATTGGGATTCTTTCAGTTGCAAGGAAGCTTTATTTCGTTTTGAAGCCATGTGATTGATGTCTAACAAAAGTGCAACTCTTTTCTTTCTTTCCGTCTCATCTTGCGCTGACATGACCCAAGGACTTTCCTCCAACACTATCGATTTTAGTTCCTGATTCTTCTCCAGCTTAGACAAAAAGGAATCGGGAGTAAACTGTTGCCACTGCTTAATCACTTTCGAGATCTGCGGTTTCTTATTCATGACATGAGACGATAGTGCATTGGCATAATATCTCGTAAAAATTTGCTCCGCACAATCATGGGGATATTCCATCATGTACGGCATTGCTTGTATCGCATACCAAACTGGATTTCCATTATATTCCAACGTTAAGCTATGGTTTTTCAAGGTGCTAGAATTGTTATTTTTAAGTTTGTCAAAACTCAAAGTCAACTCCTTTTTATTCGTCAAAGCAAAGGGTAAAGTTTCCGTAACCAACGATCGATTGCTTAGCACCGGAACAGCATTTTCTTCTGCATCATTATGTGCTTCAGTTTTAGCATAAATTCTCCATGTGATGGCGTCAAATCTATCCCCGACATTGAGATCCCAAGAGACCAAGTCTTGCCCCTTACTGTCCATCGAAATATTAATTTCATTACTGCCATTGATGAATTCTTTTGTAACATCCTCCATTGTGAAGGCATCGAATAATTTAATTCCTGCCACTCCGTTCAGTTTATCTTCACTAAGGTTTACCACTTTCGAACTCAAAGTAATTTTATCTCCATGACGAAAAAACCTTGGGAGATTAGGCACTACCATCAAATCCTTTTGACTGATCATTTCAGCTTCCATTGAACCGAATTGCAGCGATTTACTTATCGCAAGTGCTTGAAACTTCCATGAAGTTAATGATTCAGGTAAAGTAAATCTAAAGACCAAGTTACCATCAGCATCAGTCATTAGATCTGGATAGAAAAAAGCCGTTTCATTAAAGTTGGTTCTTGGTGAAGGGCTGCCATTTGTTTTTTCTGTCTTATCTGTAGCTCCAGGTGGTGGCGCTTTTCTCTCCAGGTCCACTTCTGCTATTTCCATTGACATTTCTGGTTCAGTCATATCTTCATCCATCAATTCAACGCCACCCATAGATGTGGCAGATCGTGACTTATTATTCGAACTAATCATTGACGAAAGATGCCTTCCGTTAGTTAACATACCATAGCCGTCTCCGTAAACACTATACTCATACATATTAAGCATTTGGTAATATCTCGAACGCACAGGCAGTGTTGTATTGTATCGATACAGACTTTCACCATTAATCTGGGACCCTAAGTAATTTCTCCATTTCATTTTGGCATAATGATTCTGGTAAGGATTGAAGTATCTATTATTACTTGCAAACTGATCCAAGGAAGCATCATACATATTAAGGAGCACTTCGGAAAGTGTCTTTTCACCATTTTCCGCCTTCACTTTTAGCTTCCATTCTTCTTGCGAACCAGGCAACATTTTATCTCTAAATGTTTCCAAACTCACAGACAACTGTTTGTCAATTCTGGGGACATTAATTGCAACACTTTCAGAAAAGTATCTGTTGTTTTTATATCCAGAAAAATGAATGGTAAAGCCACCTTGATATTTTGATTTAATCGGCAAGGAATAGGTTTTCTTTCCTTTAGTAACCATCATGTATTCCTCTTTGATGATGCGTTCATCGTGCTCAACATCAATTTTCAATTTGAGATTATCAAACGAAGTATTAAGCAATAAAGTTAGGTCTTCCCCTGGCTTATAAGAGCTCTTTGTTTCAATGATTTCAAATGGCTCATAAGAGTAGCTATTTCTGGAATCTACATCATATCCTTTGAAAAATATTTCTTTTTCAACTAGCGTTCCATAGGCATCCTTTGCCTCCATTTTCACCACATATTCTCCGTCCTTGAGTTGAGTGAAGAAGTCGGAAGGCATATCTTTACTTTCCGCAGTATTGAAATTCAATTCTTTGATTTTCGTCCTCTCCCAATTCGATTTATTCATATCCCCTGGGAATGACATAAATGGCATTTTATTAAAAAGATCTGCCTTCGAATAATTCAACTGATCTGTTACCTCCCAATAGCGATCCACTTTCACTTCATCTGGTCCGATTAGTTTGAATAATGTCAGTTTTCCTTCACTAGGGATTTCTTCACCACCTAGGTTATTAGTTTGTATTGGAACATCTTTCGCGGCCTTCAAATTAACGCTCTCACTAATTCCTAATCCAAGAACAAGAGCTTGTTTACCAACTGAGATATTCGTCTTGTTTTCTTGCGTCTCCCCATTGACATCGGTCACAGTAAATCTCACTTCATAGTTGTAATAATCCAACCAAGCTTCTCCCGCATCACCACCATCTATGGCGACAAAACCTACAGCGAATTTTCCATCCTTGTCGGTATCTAAAACACCATCTTTTATCTTCACATTTTCAGAGTGGGCATATGGTGGGATATAACATCTATACCACCAATTGAAATACTTAATCTGTGGTGATCTGTAAATACTGTACTTCACTTCCGCATCTTGAATATTGGCTCCGCTAAATGCAATTGCAGATCCTTCCACTGACACATTTTCTCCCAGCTTGAATGACCCTTGAACGGGATCAATTTGCACTTCAAATTTTGGCCTCTTATATTCTTCAACCGAAAAATAAATAGAACCATTTTGATGTTGTAAAGACATCTGGCCTGTTAACCCATTATCAGGTAGCGTAAAAACACCATTCGCAGTTCCGAATTCGTTGGTCGTCAAAATCAATTTTGTTACTTCTTGATAATTGGCATCACGAAGAACAATACTTGCAGGATAATTTTTGGCCACCTCAACTTCTTTGTTTTTTCGTTTTAAAACGATTGCTTTGAAGTGTATTTTTTGCCCTGGTCGATAGATCCCTCTATCAATAAAAAAATGTGTCTGATATGTTTCTCTATTATTCTCTTGGTAACGACCATTAAAATTATGTGGAATTATAACCTCTTCGCCTTTCCATTTGAACTTCAGATAATATTGGCGATAACCTTCATAATTTATAGTTTCAAACTCACCGTCTCTATCTGTATTATACGTTTCTAACTTATTGAGTTTTCGCTCTTCTCCTCCTCTCCTATTCTCTGTCACTTCAAACTGTTCAATTGAAACATCCTCCATCGGCTCACCATCCAATCTATTGATGACACGAAATTTTGATTCTCCTTTATCATTCTGAGAATTGATACCCATATGGCTAGCCCAGAACTTAGTATATGCCATTGATGTTCCACTCATAAAAGTAGGTTCAGAAGAAACTAAAATGCCATAGTATCCCGACTCCAATGCCGGCAGTATTATTTCCGTTGAATGGCTTTGATAATCTTCTGCATTTTTTAAGTCAACCGTCCATTCTTTCTCAAGGTCCATTTTGAACAAATCTTTGAACCGTTCTGCTTGTTCTTTACGACTGTATTTATGACTCCATTCCGCTTTGATCAAACGACAATAAACTTTATTCTCATTTTTGTAATTCAAACGCATTAAACTTGAAACATTAGGAATCATCATTTGTTCAATGCTCAGTCCTAAGTTACTATTTCGGATATTTGACCTAAGATTTTTACTTAAATCAGCACCACGCGTTTCGGGATACATTGCAATTATTTCATCACATAATTTAATAGCATCCTTATTCTTCCATCTATTGGTTTCATCATCAAGCATCGGATCATAAAGTCCAGCATCAGCCGATAACATAACTGCTTTTTCATATTGAATTTCAGCTGTTATAATTGACTTCGTATCTTTTGTCGCCAACGTATTAAGAGCAGTAGACATCAACTCTTTTTTATTCGTCAATGTACATTTACCATTCGTCCATTTTAGCCTTTTTAAATCTGTATCTAGAAGAGCGTCACTCAACGAATTCTCCGAGTAATACATTAATAGATCCTGATAAATAGATACTGTTTGATAGTCAAATGAATCACTATTGTCGGCTGGAAAATCTATATTTTGGAATTCATCAGATGGTGAAAAATAAACTTCATTATCAATCACGAAATAATCCGCAGTTCTGGTTATGCCTGCTTCAGAATTGCTATAAAACGCCAAAGCCTGTTGCGCTAACAAATCATATAGACTATGACGCATCATCGATTTACTTGCTACTTCAAAATTTTCATATTGATCTGTAAAAAAACGCTCATCAATGTCTTTCAAAAGATGGTTTTCCAGATTACTTTTTTTTGCAATTGATTGTTCGAAATGCGAATTGATTTTGTCTAAAAAATTTCCGGCACTCCAGAGTTCAACATCATCAGGAATGGTTCCTGAAACTTCGGTTCGATTATATATTTGATGTCTTTTGTTCTGATAGTATCCCCAATATTGCTGTGCGCAAATTCCATGCAAAATAGATTTTACAGGTTCTGATGCTGTTTTAATTCTTTCCTCTAGTTTTTCTATGCCTTTTAGCTCGGAATTTTCTTCTATCATCTGACTATATCGCAGTTGATGAAAAAGCGTTTTAATTTGATCGACAAGATCATCTTCAGTTATTGCTTTTTGCGATAAAACATCTACCTCATCCCAGGCAGATTGGTACAAACCTTTTTGGGAGAGTGAATCGACTTTCGCCCATGATCCAGATTTGTAGTTTTTATCGGTAGTCTTGTCTTTCATACTTTTACAAGTCACCATACTCAAACAGAGTATGATGAGAAGAAATCTAGTGAATTTCATTTTATGTTATTAAATTATTGATGGCCATCAATGGTTAATACACTTTCAAAGATAGAAGGTTCAAATGAGATTCAAGAAAAATTACATCTGACTTATCATCTATATGAAAGTAATGATCGTGTACAGATTCTTGCAAAGGGAGATATCAATTCTTCAAACAGATAGCGTCTCTGATATTACCAAACCCGTGCAATTTCAGAATAACGATGATCTACCGTTTCTAGTCAAAATATAGTCTGAAAAAACTACTCTACAACGAACTTCTTTGTCACAAGATTTGTTCCTGAATTAGATGTTACATTGAGTTGATAAACACCAATACTTAACTCAGACACATCGAGTCTTTTTTGATGTCCTACTGATGGCAACCAAGATATAACTTTCTTCCCTTGACTATCAAAAACGTCAAGACCGAAGGACTCATTATAACCGGTTGAAAGTGTAAGGAAATTGACTGCGGGATTAGGATATAATTGTAAATCTGAAATCACATTAGCGGATTCATTTAACCCTACAATTAAGGTTTCTCCATTAGCAAAAGCATATTCCCCTGTCATCAGTGAATCTATCCTCATAGCACCATTCCCGTTCGTAAGGCTTCCTGAAAATAACTGATAAAAAGGATACTCCGTCCACATTTCCTCTGGACTTTCACGATATGCTAATATAGCAAACTCCTCCGTTTCATTATATAAATCGTAGTCAAGTTGATCTACGTTAGAACCCTTATAATTTAGTGTGGCTTCGAGGTGTGTATCTTCATCCCACTCCCCATTTATGATCCAATAATGTGTATTCGATATCTCATCAATATTATCAGCTAAGTTCCCTTGATCAGCACCGACCCATTGGTGTTCAACATATACATTTCCGGTATCTCCAATCAATTCCACTTTCATTTTAAAATCTGTAAAAGGCAAACTCACAGAACCAGTTTCTTCAAATATTTCCTGGTAGTGATCCAGCTTCGCAATATTCAGTTTATTGTTTGAGTTCAGAACATAAAAAATAGGTTCAAAATCAGTTATAAATTCCGCTGTACTAATTTCTCCTTCACTGTTAAATACAAAATCATGTCTGTCAAAATTTTCATCAAAGGCAGTTATCTCCATTGGCACATTCTGATAGAAATCTGGGCACTCTCTCAGCTTCTGTTGCACTTCAATGGTATTCGCGAATTCTCCACCATTTTCTACAACATTAATGCTATTGATTTCGAAAGATGCGAAGCCAGGTTTAAATACCCAATCATTGAAAAAATCTTCTAGCTCAACACCTGTTGCCAATGTTAGAATGGTTTGAAATTTTTCTGGGGAAAGCACGCCATTTAAAGTCGAGTCCAAAACAAATTGAAGGCCTTCCATAAATAATTCGTCACCCATATAACCTCTTAAACTGTGCATAACACTGGCCCCCTTGTTATAACTGTGTGCTCCATATATATGTGCATCTGGAATTGGTGATAAAACTTGAAAACCTTCATCACTAATATGTGCTGAACTGAGAACAACTTCATGATTGTCTTTTACGATATCAATATACGCTTCCTCCCCTCCTAACCATTCTCTTAGAAGATGTGAACTATACTCTGCAGGACCTTCTTTCAACCACATATGATTAAACGTTGATTGAGAAACCATATCGCCCCACCAATGATGTCCAAGTTCATGCGAAAATAAATCTTCATTCGCAATAGTACTTGCTCCCAACATTGATTGTGGGTATGCTATATTCGTAGGATGTTCCATTGCCCCATCAACTGTAATAACGTAACCAACAGTTCCCCAATATTCTTGTCCAAACCAATGTTCTAATGCGTCAATCGCTTCACCGAGGTTACCAAATCTGGCTTGCATAGCGTCCTGATTTGCCGGCTTGCTTATGAGTCTCACTGGCACTTCGCCATTGGCTCCGTTATGAATATAATTATGGCTTTCATAGTCGGCAATAGCGACAGCAGACAAGTAAGTTGGTATCGGCTTATCTAGAGAATAATGTCTCATAACAGTTTCGTCATCAATGATAACCTCTTCTTGTAATTCTCCTTGACAATAAGCTTTCCAACCATCATCGGAGGTCACATGATAATCGTATAATGCTCTTTCCACATAGGTATCGAAACAAGGATACCAAACCTTACCAAAATTTGGTGGAATTGTGGATATTCCAATACCTAAGTTATATATGTAATTGTTTTGAAAATAAAACCCTCCCCATTGAGGATCGAGATAAGGAACTCCTTGATACCAAATCGAAATAATGGATTCTTCACCCGTCACGGTAGGGTCAAATAAATCAATTTGAAGATCAGTACCAATATGAGTAAATGTCATTGGAACACCACCACTTGTAATGGAATCAACATCCAACTGACGCAAGTCAAATGTTATACTAGTTACACCATCCATTTTTGGAGCATATGTTATGCTAGTTTTCGCGATTAAGTAATCACCTGCATAATCCCGCACATCAAGATGAATATCATAGTGAACGATATCAAAAGTATCACTCCTTGCTATATTTTTAGCCAAATCTTCTTTTTGTTTATCTGTCAAAGCGACTGGCTTGATCTTTTTCTTGGTATGATGACAAGAAATATATTTATCCTGACCGAAAGATGTATTGGATAGGAAAATAAGGATGATAAAACTAAGGGCATAACGAAAATTCATATCTGTTGATTAATTTGGCAATTAACAATATTAAGGATTTTTGGCGTACCCCTAATTGCAAAATCCTTCCAAAATTGGATGTCGGATTGTAATTTCCCTGATAACGATATGACCTATGGTTGGATTACACACATTTTAGGTCAGAAACGAATCGATTTCAACTTCCCAAAATCAGCTATTTGCGCTTAACCACTTTAAAGTTGCAACGTCAACCCATCAAATGCAATTTCCACATTGGCTGGTAATTCCTTACTGACATCTTCATGTCTACCCATGAGATGGCTTAGGTGTGTTAAATATGCTTTTTCGGGTTTTAATTCTTCTATTAGCTCCAGAGCTTCAGGAAGAGACAGATGTGACAAGTGTTCGGTTTTCCTCAAGGCACTGACGATTAAAACCTTACATCCAGCAAGCTTCCCTTTCTCCTTTTCAGTAATTGTCTTAATGTCTGTAAGATAGGCCATGTCATTTATTCTAAATCCTTTTACTGGTAATTTGTAGTGCAAATAATCAATGACTTTTACTTCTTGGTTTTCGACTTTAAAATCACCGTCCAGATCAATTAGCTTCATTTTAGGTAGCCCTGGGTATCCTGTTGGTGTAAAAACATAGTGATATTCTCTTTTAAGTGCTTCTTGAACTGATGGTGTAGCATGAATATTAATAGATTTCTGATGTCGAAAGTTATATGCTCTTACATCATCCAACCCAGCAATGTGGTCTTTGTGTTCATGGGTAATGAGTATGGCATCAATGTCGGGTACTTTCTCACGCAACATTTGTTGTCTAAAATCCGGACCTGCATCAATAACAATATTGAGATCATTGACTTCAACCCACAATGAACAGCGCAATCTTTTATCTCTTTGATCTTCAGATTGACAAACCTCGCATGAACATGTAATCACTGGCACACCCTGAGAAGTACCCGTACCAAGAAAAGTAATTTTCATAACGAGATGTTTTTTACAAATTTATAAGAGATTTCACCAATTAGTGGAATAAACAATTTATTTTTGTTCATCACTTAAAGTTACTATGACCTTGGAAAGAGCAATTCTCACCACAAAACAAAAAGCGTTACGCGTTAATTTGGAACCCTCCATATACGGCACCTTTGCCGAAATAGGAGCGGGTCAAGAAGTTGTTCGTCATTTTTTTAGGGCTGGTGGGGCTTCTGGAACCATTGCAAAAGCGATGAGCGCTTATGATAAAGACTTTAGTGATGCCATTTATGGCCCTGAAGAAAGCAATAGATACGTGTGTAGATCGAGAGTGGAGAAGATGATCGACCATGAGTATGGGCTGATTATGGAACGGGTCCCAAAGGAAAAAGGTAAGGACTTGAAATACTTTGCCTTTTCGAATACAATCACAACAATAGATTACAAGAAGAAATACAAAGGCCATGGGTGGGTAGGCATAAGATTTCAGGCCAATCCAGAGGAGGAGGCAAATGAAGTCGTTTTACATGTTCACCCATTGGAAAACGAAGCAGGACTTCAGCAGGAAACAATTGGGATTTTGGGTGTAAACCTCATATATGCAAGTTATTTTCATTCGGATGACCCTGATGTATTCTTAGATTCCTTATACGACAACATCTCTTTGGACAAATTACAGTTGGATACGATTATAATGCGTGGGCCTGAATTTGAAAATGTTGATAATCGTTTGATGAGTTTGAAGCTTGTTAAAAATGGAATGACCAATGCGGTTATATTTTCTCCTGATGGTGTAATGCAGCATCCAGCTGATCTGCTATACAAGAAAAATATTCTGACGATTAGAGGTAGTTTTCGCCCAGTAACGAAAGTTAACATGGATATGATACTTAAGGGATATGAGGAATTTGTCAAAGATTCTAAAGTTGATAAAGAAAATCTTCAAGTCCTCTTTGAGATAACACTTAACAACCTTCTAATGGAAGGTGATGTTGACGAACATGATTTCTTAGATCGTGCAGATATTCTCTGCTCGCTGGGTCAAACCGTAATGATTTCAAATTACAAAAAATATTACAAAGTTGCTGAGTATCTCTCTGGCTTTACCAAGAAAAGACTAGGATTCATAATGGGAATTGATCATATGAAAGAGATTTTCAATGAAAAATATTACCGAAATCTCAATGGCGGAATGCTGCATGCATTTGGTATATTTTTTACTCGTGATGTGAAGATATATCTCTATCCATTCATGGATAGTAAAAATGATGTACTTTATAATAGTGAAAACCTTGATGTTCATCCTCGGGTTAAACCACTATATGATTATTTGCTTTTCAATAAAAGAGTCATTGATCTGAAGTGCAACAAAGACGTTTTAGGTATCTTTTCAACTAAGGTGCTCAAGATGATCAAAGAAGGCAAAAGTGGATGGGAAGATATGGTGCCAACTTATGTCGATATGATCATCAAAAAGAACAAGCTTTTTGGTTATAAAGAGGCGAAAAAGAAAGAAGCGACTGCCAAGGATTAAACTGGTGTAGACTCGTACATTTTTCTTAACACTGAAAGGCAATAGTCTAGTTCATCAATTGTGTTCATTCTACTGAAAGAAAATCTGATGCTAGGACCATCATGCGTCATTTTCAATTGCTGCAAAACATGTGAACCGATATCACTACCTGAAGTACAAGCGCTACCACCTGAAACCGCAATCCCTTCTAAATCTAAACTAAAAAGCAACATTGAACTGTTGTCATTCTCTGGTAATTTGACACTCAAAACAGTGTACAAAGATTCACCTCCGGATTCACCATTAAAGGCCACTCCTGGGATCATTTCTTTCAACTTGTTGATCATGTGACTCTTCAAACCTTGAACGTGAACTTGATGTTCATCCAAGTTTTCAAAAGCTAGCTCCATGGCCTTCGCAAGGCCTACAATACCATATAAATTTTCAGTTCCCGCACGATGATCTCTCTCTTGTGAACCGCCATGCATAATGCCTTTGAAGGATGATTTTTTCTTATGATATAAGAATCCTACTCCTTTTGGCCCATGAAACTTATGCGCAGAACCTGCAATGTAATCGATATCAAGTTCGGACAAATCAAAATTATAATGAGCCATGGTCTGCACTGTATCAGAATGAAGCAGTGCATTATATTTTCTGCAAAGAATTGAAACAGCCTTTAGATCTATAATATTTCCAATTTCATTATTCGCATGCATTAAGCTAACAAGACTTTCAGAATGATTTTGAAGTAATTCTTCAAGATGATTTACACTAACATTACCATTAACGTCCAAATCAACAAAGTGCACGTTAATGCCTTTAGAAATAAAATCCATAGAAGTATTCAATACCGCATGGTGTTCGATTCTTGATGTAATTATATTTTTAACACCATGGGTATGTATTGCATCATATATGGCAATGTTATCTGCTTCAGTACCTCCCGATGTGAAACAAATTTCGTTGGGTTTACAATTTAAATAACCCGAAACTTTCCGTCTAGCCGTTTCAATGGCATCCTTGGTTTTTCTACCATAGGAATGAATAGAAGAAGGGTTCCCAAAGTGTTCTGTCATAAAAGGCAACATGGCTTCAAGGACCTGAGGATCAAGGGGAGTGGTCGCGGCATTATCTAGATATACTTTTGACATAAGTTTCCAAAATTTTGACAAAAATACTAAATGTGGTGATAAGCAGGGATTAATCCTGTGCTTTATGCAGTGATCAATAAAATCTCATCCATTATTCTTTTCGCTATTGCATCTGCATTTTCCTGACTATTACTTTCTGAATAGACTCGAATGATAGGTTCTGTATTTGATTTTCTCAGATGAACCCACTCATTTTTGAAATCAATCTTAACCCCATCAATAGTACTTACATCTTCGTTACTGTACTTATGAGCCATTTCTGACAATATTGCATCTACATCAATGTCCGGGGTAAGTTGGATCTTATTTTTGGACATAAAATAAATTGGATATGAAGCCTTCAACTCGGTCATTGTCATCTTTTTCTTCGCCAAAAGCGTTAAAAACAAACCAATTCCAACCAAGGCATCTCGTCCATAATGTGATTCTGGATAGATAATACCCCCGTTTCCTTCTCCTCCGATCACTGCATTTTGCTTTTTCATCATATCTACAACATTAACTTCGCCTACAGATGAAGCATAATAGCTCTGTCCATGACGGGTACATACGTCTCTCAATGCCCTAGTCGATGATAAATTAGATACCGCACAGCCAATTTCATAAGACAAGACATGATCGGCCACTGCAACGAGAGTGTACTCCTCTCCGAACATTGAACCATCTTCATTGACCATTGCCAATCGATCTACATCTGGATCTACAACAACCCCAAGATCTGCACCTTCTGATTTAATCTTATCAGAAATTGCCGTTAAATTCTCAGCAAGAGGTTCTGGATTATGAGGAAATTGACCATTTGGCTCACAATACATTTCAATAACCTCTTTTACTCCTAGAGCCTTTAGTAGTTTTGGGATCACGATTCCTCCTGTAGAGTTAACACAATCACAAGCAACCTTAAAATTAGCCTGAGCAATTAACTCTGGCTCAACGCCCTTCAATTGTAAAACATGCTCAATATGTTTGTCCATATAACTATCATCCGTGGCAATACTTCCAAGATTATCCACGTCTGCAAAATCGAATGCTTCATCGTCCGCAATTTTGAGCAATTTTTCGCCCTCGGCACCAGAAATGAATTCTCCTTTTTCGTTGAGTAATTTCAAGGCATTCCATTGTTTAGGATTATGACTAGCCGTTAATATTATTCCACCATGTGCTCCTTCCAATGGAACTGCTAATTCTACCGTTGGGGTGGTACTGAATCCAAGATTAAGAACATCAATTCCCAAAGCCTGTAAAGTCGAAACGACTAAACCTTCAACCATTAAACCCGATATTCTTGCATCACGACCGAGAACAATTTTCACTTTCGATCCATTATTTCTATCCATGATCCAGGTGCCATAGGCAGCGGCAAACTTCACAACATCCAATGGGCTTAAACCCTGCCCTACCTTACCGCCTATTGTTCCTCGAATCCCAGAAATTGATTTTATTAGTGTCATTTTTTTAGTGTTTTATAAGTATCTAATTTGTGTTCTGGCATCTCTATTTTAGTGGTAAATATCGTATAATAGTACATTTATAACTTAATGCTGGACTCAAAAAACTTGGTTAAATCTATACCCGCGGCTCTAACCTGTTGAGGAATGAAACTCATATCCGTCAGTCCAGGCACTGTATTAATTTCTATGATCATCAATCCCTTTTTACTCAAAATGTAATCTACTCTGACGATGCCTTCGCATCCCAGATCACCATATATTTTTCCTGTCATTTCTTGACAAGCCTTGTAATCTTTTTCACTTAAATCCGCAGGAGTTACTTCTACCGTTTGATCATGTTCATATTTCGCCTTATAATCGAAAAACTCCTTTTGGGTTATAACTTCCGTGATGGGCAAAACCTTCACTGTACCATCCATTATAAATGCTCCACATGTTATTTCTCGCCCCTCAACAAATCCTTCTATCAAACACTGATCATGAAATTTGAAAGTTTCTTCAATTGCCTTTGGCAACTCAACCATCTCTTTTACCTTTGATATACCAAGACTTGAGCCAGATTCGGCCGGTTTAACAAACAAAGGTAATCCCAACTTCTTAAGAATATCATTCGAGTCATACAACTCCCCCTGTCGAAAATGAACGTAATCCGCTGTATAATAGCCTATTTCATCTAGTGCTTGTTTCGTTGAAATCTTATTGAAAGTCAATGCGGTATTCAATACGTTTCCCGTTGAATAAGGAATTTCTAACATTTCCAAATAACCTTGAATTTTCCCATCCTCACCGGGAGTCCCATGAATAACGATATAAGCGAAATCAAACTCAACTTTCTCATTATCAGAAACAAAGCTAAAGTCATTCTTGTCAATCGGGCATTCATTACCCTTTAAATTTGCATACCAACGATCTCTTAAAATATGTACCAAAATAGGATTATACTGACCCATATCCAAGTACTTCATTACCGTTGAAGCGCTCTTTAATGACACCTCGATCTCACCCGAATACCCTCCCGTTAGTACTGCAATGTTCTTCATGAATTTTATGAAATTTTGTAATCCAAACAAAGGTATTGGTATAAGAAGTCAGCACGAAGGGTTAAAAATTATTTTTTGACATTTATCTATTGATATAATCTTGGTTTAAGACAAAAAAGATATTTAGCGAACAATACTTTTTGTCTCACAAAGTTTCTAGACAATCCTCCATGATTTTATTAAGATTCGATTAAGTAATAAATAGTGCAATTTTATATGTTAAAACAATGCTACATCCTATCTTAGCGAACTTATTTTAGATATGTTACAATTCTTAAAAAGTAAAACATTTCTCATTCACCTGAGCTTAGCGGTGGTTATATTTTGCTTACTTCTTTATGTAGTATTTGCTTGGCTAGGCAGCTACACCCATCATGGTGAAAAGTTACCTTTGCCCGATCTCAGTCACATGAGTATTGTTGAAGCCAAGAAAGTATTGGAAGATAATGGGTTACAGTATACCATAGAAGATTCTGTTTACATGGAGAACTTTATGCCCGGGATGGTAGTATCCCAAATTCCGGGTCCATTTATTGTGAACCCGAAAACAGGTGAAAAGGAATCATATATGGTGAAAGAAAATAGAAGGGTTTATTTGACCATAAATAAGCTGAGACCTCCGATGGTTTCCATGCCAAGCTTAATCCATGACTCCAAAAGAATAGCCGTACGTAAGTTGAGCAATCTTGGGATGAATATTGTTTTGGAATACAAAAGCAATAACACCTGTGGAGGCTGCGTTCTAGAACAGATATACAATGGAAGAAGATTAAAAGAAGGTGAAAGAATTGAGCGAGGAAGTATAGTAACTGTAGTTTTGGGGAAAATGTCCAACAAAACGGTCGGAGTGCCAAACATCATAGGCCTTAAACTAATTAACGCTAGAACCAAATTGATAAACTACTCCATCAATTTGGGGCGTATTTCTGGAGACTGTACGGGATGTAAAACACAATACGACACACTAAATGCTTTTGTAGTAAAACAAAACCCCTCTTCTACTAAAACCATATATGAAGGTGCAGCTGTGAATATTCAAATAAGCAGAGATGAACCAAACACGCCCTAAAAAAATGAAAAATATCTCCCTAATATTTTCCGTTTTCTTTGTTTTTGCAGCAAGTGCTCAATTGCAAGAAATGGACATTATTGTGAACAGCAATGTTGCTGAAGATTATTCCCAAAGGATTAAGCGTATCGATAAAAGCAAATCTCTCAATGCCGTTGGTCTTCCTTTTGAGGATGACTTCTCAAAGGATCATTTTGAAGGAAATGAAGCTGGAAACGAAGTGCTTTGGAATGGACTTACTGCGAATAGAAATTTGAGTTGGGGAGATAACCCACCAAGTATTGGTGTTGTTACTTTAGATGGGTTGAATGCTACAGGATATCCACATGACGGATTCATAGGAGGGAACATAAGCAATGCAGACACTTTGACCTCAGTTGGTATTAATCTCCTTGATGAACAAAACGTATTCTTAAGTTTTTTCTTTCAGGCAGGTGGTCTTGGTGATGATCCTAACAATGGAGATTCTCTCATTTTGGAGTTTTTTAATATTGATAATAATACCTGGGATTGGAACTGGGGCATGAATGGCAATATTGGCTTTACCGATTTTGAGCAAATAATATTACCCATTGACCAAGCGACATACCTACATGACAACTTTCAGTTTAGATTTAGAAATTATGCCACTGCTGATGGAAGTTTTGATCATTGGAACATTGATTATCTTCGATTAGATGCTAATAGAAATATAAATGACACAGCTTTGGTTGACATTTGCTTTGCCGAGCCCATTTATAGCTTACTCAATGAGGATTATGTCTCAATTCCTTGGACCCACTATATGAACAACGGCCCAAGCTCACTAACGACTGATCAAAAAGCGCTTGGTGTCAGAAATCTGAGATCTTCACTAGCATTCATTAACGAAACTGGAATGACCGTAGAATATAACGGGTCCGAGCAAATAAGTTTCACTGATGCTGCGTCTCCATCAATACCTGCATATACTGACCTAGCGATCAATCAAGAAATAGGTGCTAGTCCTAACAATTACTTTTTCGATCCTAATGTTAATACAATCTCCGCAGAATTTGATGTAACCGCATTTCTTACGAGTTCTCCAAATAGCAATTCTGAAAATGACACTTATTCATTCAGTCAAAAATTCTTAAACTACTACGACTACTCTGATAATTCTGCCGAAAGAAGTTTTGGACTTTCTATAAAAGATGGAAATGCAAACATAGCCGTTAAGGTTAAAGCATTACAATCAGACAGTCTTGAGGCTGTACAAATGTCATTTTATCAGGCTGGTATTAACTTAACAAATGGACTCATTCTGGTTACAGTCTGGGATGATGATGGTCAAAATGGCACTCCTGGGACCATACTTTATCAAAGTGAAGATGTCCTGTCTCCAGAATTTCCAAATCAAATAGGGGGTTATAAAGTTTATTTTTTAGCTGAAAAAATACTGGTTGATCAGTCATACTATATTGGATTTAAACAAGTTTCTGAAGATTTTATATCTGTAGGGCTTGACAAAAACACGATAAGTTCAGAAGAGAAAATATATTACAATTTAAATAATGATTCATTTCTGCCAAGTGGATTATCTGGCACTGCACTAATGAGACCACAGTATCTTTCGGACATCGAATATGTAGGGGTTTCAGAAAACCTATTGCCGGTCGATTTTATCGCATATCCAAATCCAACATCGGACTTTGTTAATATTAAACACAATAGTTCTAGAGTCTTTCAGAGCGCTCAATTTTATGATCAATTGGGTAGATTTGTTGGCAACAAAACAATAGAGAGCAATCGAATAAATGTCGGTAGTTTAGAGGAAGGAATTTATCATGTTATTTTAATTGATAGAGACAAACAAAAATCCATAAGTCAAAAAATTGTCATCATTAAGTGAAAACACGAATCCAGAAGGTGAGAGTAATCCCTCTGAAGAACTATACGAACATCATCGTTATGTGGTTGATCCTGGTCAAGAACCATTAAGAATAGACAAATTCTTGATGGATCGGATGCCTAATACTTCGCGTTCAAAAATCCAGGATGCAACAAAAAACGGATTCATCTGGGTTGACGACAAAAATGTTAAAACCAATTACAAAGTTCAACCTGGCGAGGTTATTAGAATAGAAATGCCGTACCCGGTTCGTGAACTTGAACTTATTGCACAGGATATTCCAATAGACATCGTCTACGAAGATGACACTTTGGCAATTATCAATAAGGCTGCAGGTATGGTCGTTCATCCTGCATATGGCAATTACACTGGCACATTGGTAAACGCGCTTATGTTTCATTTTCAAAATCTACCTGAAGCTTCGGATGCAATAACGCCTAGACCTGGCATTGTCCATAGATTGGACAAGAATACAACAGGCTTGATGATTATAGCCAAAAATGAATTTGCCATGGCTCATCTTTCTAAACAATTTTTTGACCGAACAACTGATCGAAAATATCAAGCCTTGGTATGGGGTGACATAATAGAAGATGGCACCATAGAGGGTAATATTGGTCGCTCCCTTCAAGATCGTAAGGTTATGGCAGTCTTTGAAGATGATGAAATGGGAAAAAAGGCTATAACACATTACAAGGTGTTAAAGAGATACGGTTATGTTACGTTGGTTGAATGTAAGCTTGAAACAGGAAGAACCCATCAAATAAGAGCACACTTCAAACATGAAAATCATCCACTATTCAATGATGATACTTATAAAGGAGATAGAATAGTAAAGGGAACAACCTTCTCCAAATACAAGCAGTTTGTCATGAACTGTTTTACTACTATTCCTAGGCATGCACTGCATGCTAAATCAATAGGATTTACCCATCCAAAAACGGGTGAACGAATGAGTTTTGAATCTGAATTGCCGGAAGACATGGTTAATGTGTTGAAAAAGTGGGACACATATATTAATGCTTATAACAAATGAGAGCATACCCTTCCAAAATATTAATCGCGTGGTCTGAGGCCATTGCCGGAAATGAAAAAATAGCCAAATGGTTATTCAATAATGGTTATCCGGAGTTGATTTGTGTTATGGATTTTTTGTGGGGTAGCACAAAAGCCGGTGATTGGATGTTAAAAAACAGATTGCCTGAATGGCGCGCATTCTCTGAATATGTGGGCGATGAAAATGAACATGCACGCATCTGGCTGATGAAGAACAAATTTGACCTACTTGCATATACAGGTGATGCTGTCCATGAAAAGGAAGGATCGTTTGAGCTTCTAAAAAAAGGAGGATTTACAGAGTTTATTGTTATTGCTCAAAAACTAAATAAACTGCTGTATCAAATTGAGTTTGACACAAATATCATCTATCGGTCTCCGATTTCTTAATCACTGGAAGAAATTCTAATTTTTCAAGACTAATCCAGTCCTATTTAGAAATTTCAACACAATATTTAGCTTAAAATAATCTTGCTTAAAGCGCTAATTATGTTGATATTTTCCATGTTTTTATTAACGCTTTCTTATTGTATCTTGGGCTTAGATCTAAAATAATAGGAATATTTGTGTGATTAATACTAATTAAAAACAACATAGATGAAATCACTTTACAAATTTTCGTTAATACTAGCTGCTCTGACTTTAAGTTCGGCTGTGTTAGCACAAGGGACCTTGAAAGGAACCGTCATTGACATAAATGGCAATAAGGGATTGCCTGGTGCTAGTGTTACAATAAAAGGCACAAATATTGGTGGCTTTACAGACATGAATGGAAATTTCAATTTTGAGGTACCAGCGAGTGGCGCTATCGAAATTAAGTTCGTTGGATACAATACCATTACACGAGCATTTTCTGTTGCTTCTGGGGAGATGACTAATTTAGGCAAAATTGGTTTGGCTGCTAATTCAACTTTATTAGGTGACGTTGTAATCGTTGGTGTTGCGGATATTGCCAAAGATAGAAAAACACCCGTTGCCGTATCAACAATTAAAGCTTCTGAAATCCAAGACAAATTAGGCTCACAAGAATTACCTGAGATTCTCAACAATACCCCATCAGTATATGCAACAAAAGCAGGTGGAGGATTTGGAGATTCAAGAATTAGTATACGTGGATTCTCTCAAGAAAACATTGCGGTAATGATCAATGGGGTTCCAGTTAATGACATGGAAAACGGTGCCGTTTTTTGGTCTAATTGGGCAGGTTTGGCTGATGTGACAACTGGAATACAAGTGCAAAGAGGGTTGGGATCTTCAAAATTAGCCATCTCCTCTGTTGGGGGTACGATTAACATACTTACTAAGACCACTGATGCTAAAAAAGGAGGTTCAATGGGTGCTGTAATTGGAAACGATGGTTACAATAAAGTTTCAGCGTCTTATTCATCAGGGAAGTTGGAAAGTGGATTGGCTGTATCTGCATTATTCAGTAGAACTTCTGGTTATGGATATGCTAATTCAACTGAATTTGAAGGGTACAATTATTTTTTAGGCTTTGGTTGGGAAAATGAAAAAAATAATGTGCAATTCACGGTAACTGGTGCTCCGCAAGTTCATAACCAAAGAACTACTAGTTTTTTCAACATGGCGACACTAGAGGATTATTTAGACCATGGAACAAAGTATAACTTTAATCAAGGAAGGCTAGATTCAAAAGATTTTAATTGGAGAAGAAATTTCTATCACAAACCTGTTGCTTCTGTGAACTGGGATTTAAATCTTACTGACAAATCATCTATTTCAACTGCCGCATATGCTTCTTATGGCCGAGGTGGGGGAACAGGTGACATTGGTAGAGTTAATGGTCGTTTCAATTTTGCTAGCAGTTCTAATTTTAGGGATGAAAATGGGAATGTCCAATATGATGGTATTGCTGCATCAAACGGAGGAACAGAGTTTGCGTTCAATGAATCATTCAGTTATGGAAACAGCCTTGATCCAGAAACAAATACATATGTGGTTAATAGTGATGTTATCACAGCAGACAGCGCAGAGGTAGGTAGTAATGGTTATGACTATTATCATCCAGGAATCACTAGTCGAAACGGTATAGTTAGAAGAGCTTCAATAAACTCTCACAATTGGATAGGCGTAATAAGTAACTACTCTACCACAATCAATAATGAATTGACTTTTGATATGGGTATTGATTTAAGAAGCTATAGAGGAATTCATTACAGAAGGTTGGATGATTTATTAGGTGCGCCTGGATTTAGAGATCCTGAGAATGTTAATCAACCAATGAATATAGTGAGTGAAACATATGATTCAAATATTGGTAGTTTATGGAACGTATTTAGAAGTACTGATGATGATAAAAAGATAAATTATCATAATGATGGATTGGTGAGATGGGCTGGAGCTTTTACTCAGCTTGAGTATTCCAAAGATCAACTTACAACTTTTATTCAAGGTGCTGTTTCAAGTCAGAGCTTTAGAAGAATAGATTATTTTAGCTACCTAGATTCGGATCCACTGCAAGAAACTGATTGGAAAGCTATTCTTGGTGGTAATATAAAGGGGGGAGCTAACTACAACTTGGATGAATACCACAATGTTTATATCAACGGTGGATTTTATTCCAAGCAGCCTAATTTTGATGCTGTATATTTAAACAATGATAATGTGTTAAATGACGATATTAAAAACGAAAAAGTTGTTGGAGTAGAGTTAGGGTATGGGCTAAGAACAAAAAAAATATCTGCCAATTTGAATCTATACAATACGTCTTGGAAAGACAGATATATACCTGTACAAACGGATGTTGATGTTTTGGAGATAGCAACCGGAGACACCCTTGAAGTAGAAGCATTTGCGAGTCTTTACGATGCTCAACAAATACATCGTGGACTCGAAATTGACGGGACTTACCGTGTTACAGATAAGCTAAAGGTACTTGCAATGCTTTCCGTTGGAAATTGGGTTTATGGTGGAAATGTAGAACCAGATTACGTTGACGACAATGGTAGTTCAATTGAAAACATAATTAGTGAAAAAGAAATCAGCCTTGATGGCATCAAAGTTGGAGACGCAGCACAATTCACAACAAGATTAGGTTTGGATTACAAACCATCAAGAGGTTTAACACTAGATGCAAGTTGGAGATTAGTAGACGATCTTTATTCTGGGTTATTCATTGAAGAACCAGAACTTGGGGCACTTAAATTACCAAGCTATAACTTAATGGATGCAGGAATTTCTTATAAGTTATTGCTAGATGATAAAAATGCCCAATCGTTATCTTTTAGACTTAATGTTAATAATGTATTTGACACGGTTTACATTTCTGAATCGGCAACTAATGATGTTGTTGATGCTGAAACAAATGAAGAAGATATCTATAATGGAATCAACAAGAGTAATAAAGTATTCTTCGGATTCGGAACTACATGGAATTTTGGCGTTAGATATAACTTCTAAAATCAAATACTAATATAACAAAAGGGTGCTCTCGAATTATCAAGAGCACCCTTATTTATTTGTCTTTGTTACAAACCCAACATCTTTCTCATATCAACATCAGAAGTTGAATGCTTGGCCCAATAGTTTGTATTGACAATATTCTTTAAGGTTGCAATTGTCGTTAGCCATTTTGCCGAATCGCCAAAACCACTTTTTCTTTTCTCCTCCCATCCCTGAATGGTATAGGGAAAAGCTGGCTCAAAATATATCTTAATTGTTCTTCCCGATGTATACTCCAATGTATAAGAATGCAATTCTGTTTCATCAACAGTTGACTCCAATAACAACTTACCGCTCACCTCTTCAGGTTTTAATTCTACATGAGAAAATCGAGAATAATTCATAGACGGTATCATTCTAAACTTACCCTGAGGTAGATCATTTGGATCCAATCTTATTTGAGTAAAAACAGCATCCTCACTCATTGCTTTTCCAAGCTTTTTATCCTCTCCCGCTTCTGATTCGAAATAAGAATCGAGGTGTTGTGTGTAACCACCATTCTCATCATATACTAGGTTGGACCAAGTATGACCACACCAATCTTGTGAGGAAGAGTTTACCTTAAATGCCATTGGATGTTTCTCGGTATCCACAGCTTTGAACACAGATGTCATCATAGAATAATCATAAATCCCGGTCGTAAATCTTTTAATTCGATTCAATTTAAGGATCGAAGAATATTGGTCATCGGAAACAGACTCACGCTTTACTTGCTTTTTCATATTATAATCTTCCGTCACAAAAATTAGGACTTCATTTCCAGGGTGCATTTCTCCATATCTAGCTTGACTCAATTCATAAGTGCTTAACTCGGCTGTACCATTGTACCAATAAGCGTTAAACTCTTTCGATGTAGCTATCAATTCAACTTCCTCCGAGGAAACGACAGGATTATTGGATCCATTTGGGGCATTTTTGCTTGCACATGAAACCATGCATATACCCAAACTAAAAATTCCAATACGCTTAATAACTTTATTCAACTTCATATTTAAAAAGATAAGTATTCCAATGGATGGAATGGGTTTATGAAGTACAAAGATAAGACTAGCCTAGTTCATCAACTACACGTTGGAATTTCAATCATGCACTTTGACTTGTGCATCTGAATTTCATTCCTCCTCCTCTATGTCTTTGATAGATAAATTTAGAAGTTCAGATTTTCTTATTGACCACTTTTTGACCATCAATTGCAAGAGGACATAATCTATCATGGCATGCGCAATAGCAGCTGACCATATTCCTATTCGGTCACACATGAAACCCAAAACCGCAATAATCACAGTCATACTTACTCCATAAATACTTATTCTCCAATCTTTTGGATTGATGTAACCATGAATAAGAACAAAAACAACTGCTGTGATCCATATTCCTAAAAATGGTTGAATGGCCCCACGAAAAAGTAATTCTTCGCCTATGCCCGCGCACAATGAAATGAAAATAATATCAACATGACGAAGATTCATTTCTCCAATAAGATTGAGATATCGGCCAGAACGTGGACTTACCCACTTTGATTCAGAAATAAACCACGCCATAAATCCGGCAATCCCACCAACTACAATTCCCAAAAGTATTTGGATCCAAATACTCTCTCTTGATCTCGTCATTAAATGGAACTCATTATCGGAGAAAAAATAAAGTATGATGATCCCAATAAGTGGAAAGACAATGAGTGTGAACCCAGCAAGTAAGAGTACTCTATTTCTTGACAATGAGGCTAAAATTAAATCATGAATGCTCCGTTATTGATATCAATCGACTGACCGGTCATGGAGGATTGTTTTCCAGAAAATAAATATGAAACAAAACCTGCAATTTCCTCTGGCTGCGACATTTTATTCAATGGCACATATCCCATTTGCTCATCAAAAGCATCTTGATATGGTTTATTGTCCGCCTCCGCAAGCAATCGTATTCCTTGCTTCGCCATGTCAGTTTCTACCCATCCAGGAAGAATTGCATTAACCAAAATCTTTTTAGAAGCAAAATCAATCGCCAATGCTTTCGCTAGACCATTTACTCCAGACTTAGAAGCGATATATGCCGGGTAATTAGGTACTCCAAATCGAGATAGACAAGACCCAGTAATTAATACATGTTTGAAATCCGATGTTGATTTTTCAAGAAAAGGTAAACACTCCATAATTGTATAATATGGCCCTGATAAATTAGTCTGAATTATACTTTCCCAACGATCCTCATCGCCATATTTGTTTTCTCCTCCTATTCCCGCATTAGCAAATACTGCCACCAAGTTATCCTTCACACTTAATGTGTTTTTTAGCATTGCAGAAAAATCTTTTTTATTTCCAACATCCACACTCATCATTTTATGATCCCCTCCGGCAAGTTTAGAAACTGTTTCTTCCAACGCAATTTGTCTTCTTCCCACAACAATGATTGAATAGCCATCCTGTGATAATTTTATTGCAGTTGCTTGACCAATTCCAGATCCGGCTCCAGTAATGAGTGCTGTTTTCTTCATCTAATATTTTTTTCAAAGATAGGGAATTCGAGAGGAGAGTGAATGAAAATTGGAGATTTGAGATTTGAGATTTTAAAGGAGGGATTTGGAATAAAGATTGTTGATTTTTGATGGTCTTAAGGTTAATACACGCGGGGTCACTTTAAGGAATAAAAGAGTCGAGAAGGAGATTGGATTTTTCACCTTTCACTTTTCATTTTTAATTTTTAATTCGGTCCCAGAGCTTGTCGAAGGATTCACTTTTCTAATATGTGTAACTTTGAAAAAAAACGAAATGGCTTTAACACCTACTACACAAATTGAATTGGGCTTCAAAGCACCAGACTTTCTTTTGCCAGATGTCACTTCAGGTT
>JBLIMR010000014.1:0-55022 GCA_047638815.1 Gammaproteobacteria bacterium | reverse complement strand
CAGAGGGTATTATGACGGAACATCCTTACGTGAAGTTGATCAATTGATTGAGGATATTGAGTTATTGAAGAAAAATGGTTAATCTTTAATTAACCACCGCGATTGAAATAGATACCACCTGATCATCAGCTCTTATATTCAGGAAGTATAATCCGGCAGCCAACTCACTGCGTTCCATAAAATATTTTTGATTTCCAGCTTGCTGCTTTTCATCCAACAATTGCTTGATTAATCTACCTTGACAATCAAATAATGATAGAACTACCTTTGAATCACGTGACAATTCATAAGAAATAATACTATTAATCGTTAAAGGATTTGGGAAAGCGAATGCATTCATATCCTTTCCATCTTCATCCTTCGAAAACTGTACAATCGCCTCGCCAGCTTCAGTATCACCAGAAGCAATCAGGACTTGACAACTAAGCATGATTGCTAAACACAGGAGGAAAGGAAACAATTTCTTCATTAAATGAATAAATAGATTATAAAGGTACTAAAATAATCATCTTTTCAATGGCAATTTTTCCAAATAATAACCAATCTTTCTTTCCCTAAAGCATCATAAACTTGACATCAATGAACAAATAGTCTCAAACTACTCAAATAGATTCGCTTTTAACACACTCTCAAATTATAGTTATATGGCTGTTTATCGGAGTTTTAAAAAGTTTAAACTTATAATTTATGAATAAAATGGATTGTTCACCAATTGCGCTACTTTTGTGGCCATGAATTACCTTTCTATCGAAGATGTTTCCAAGTCATTTGGGATTAAAAAAATATATCAGAATCTTTCTTTTGGCCTTGATAAAGGAGATAAAATGGCTTTAATCGCCAGAAATGGAACGGGAAAGTCAACCCTTTTAAAGGGTATCGCTAATATAGATCCACCCGATAGTGGTAAAATCATATTTAGAAATGATATAAAAGTTGGATACCTAGCACAAGAACAATTCTTTGATCCTGAGGCAAATTTAATGGAAACTCTTTTCGAAGGTGATTCTCCTGTACTTAAAGCGATTAAAAAGTATGAAGAAGTTTTGGCAAAAGGAGATATGGGAGAAGAATACCAGCATGCTTTTGACGAAATGGATAAGCTAAAAGCTTGGGACTATGAATCTCGAGTGAAACAGATTCTTTTTCAACTTCAGTTGGAAGATCTTCAGCAAAAAACAGGCACCTTATCTGGTGGGCAGAAAAAAAGATTGGGTTTGGCCAAAGAACTCATTAATGATCCTGATTTGTTAATTCTTGATGAGCCTACAAACCATTTGGATATCGAGATGATTGAATGGCTTGAATCATATTTTGTTAAGACAGGCATGACCCTACTCCTTGTTACGCACGATAGGTTTTTCTTAGATAAAGTGTGTAATGTCATTCTTGAGCTGGATGGCGGTGAGATGTTTCGCTATAAAGGGAATTACACGTACTTTTTAGAAAAGAAAGCTGAACGAGAAAGCCTACAAGAGGTCGTAACCGCGAAAGCTAAAAAACTAATGAATTCTGAATTGGATTGGCTCCGAAGACAACCGAAGGCGCGTACCACGAAATCAAAATCAAGAATAAGCGCTTTTGATGACATAAAAGATAGAGCTAGTAAAAAGGTTAACAAGGATAAGGTTACTCTTGACATCAATGTCACCAGGATGGGTAGTAAGACCGTGGAGTTTCATAATGTTGGGAAGACATTTGATGGTAAAGAAATTATTCGTGGGCTCAACTACACGTTTTTACGTGAAGAACGCGTAGGAATTATAGGTAAGAATGGGTCAGGTAAGAGTACAATACTCAATCTCATTACTGGATTGATTGAACCTGATACTGGGAAGGTTGTGATTGGAGATACCGTAAGTTTTGGTTACTACACGCAGTCTGGGATTAAGTTTAAACCTGAAGCCAGAGTCATTGAAGCAGTAAGAGATATCGCTGATGTCATTCCAATGGCAGGAGGCAGAAAGATTACAGCCGCAGAGATGTTAGAGCGTTTTCTTTTTCCTAGAAGTATGCACTTCGATTTTATCCGAACATTAAGTGGTGGTGAAAAAAGAAGATTATACCTTCTGACAGTGCTAATGAAAAATCCAAATTTCCTTATTCTGGATGAGCCAACCAACGATCTTGATATTTACACCTTGAACGTTCTAGAGGATTACCTTTTAGATTTTAAGGGTGTCGTAGTCGTAGTCTCACATGATAGACATTTCATGGATAAGGTAGTCGAACATTCTTTTGTATTGGAAGACAACTTAAAATTCAGAGATTTTCCAGGTAACTATTCACAGTACAAATATGCCAGTGAGCAAGAGAAGAAAAATGAAAAAAAACCTGTCGCAAACAGAGAGGTGAAATCAACGTCTAATCAAAACTCAGTCAAAACTAAATTGACTTATGCGGAGAAGATTGAATATGAAAAACTCGAAAACGAGATAGAATTAATCGAACAGCAAAAAGTTGAAATAACGGAAACACTCAGCGAAATTCAAGATTCGGATGAACTGGTAAAGCTATCACTTCAACTTGGAGATCTTGATAAAGAACTTGACGCTAAAAGTGAGCGGTGGATTGAATTGGCTGAATACCTGTAAGGACATGTTAAGACACTTAAGTATTGGTGACTTTTAAGTACTTTTAGCCATATTTAACAGTAATTTCAAAGTTATTGTGGAAAATGTTTTTGGCGCTAAGGCTCACAATGAGATCATAGATAGAATTAACAAATTAACCCCAGAAACTAAGGCAAATTGGGGTGAAATGTGCGTAGATCAGATGTTGGCACACTGCAATGTTACTTATGAGATGGCATATGAAAATAAACATCCTAAACCTTCAGGAATAAAGAAATTCCTTGTTAAGACATTTGTCAAAAACGCTGTAGTCGGACTCACGCCATACCAATAAAATGGTCGAACAGCTCCTTCTTTTATTATAAGTGATCCTAAGATTTTTAAAATCGAAAAAGAAAGATTGACTGATTATATCAACAAAACACATAGTTTAGGTGCGGATCATTTTCAGAATATGGAATCACACTCTTTTGGAAAACTAACATCAGAGCAGTGGAATAATATGTTTTCAAAGCATCTCGATCATCGTCTAAAACAATTCGGGGTATAGAAATTCACCTTTTCCATCTCAACCACCGATTATGAGTAAAATAATAAAATACTTATTCCGTTGAGTGTTTAATTAATAATTTTGAATTGACAACCGAATGCAATATTTTATGAAACTATTCGTATTTATTCTTGCCTCAATAATTTTACTTTCATGTGGCGGTGAAAATGCCAAAACTGAGCCAATAACTGAAATTGATTCTAAAGAAATTATTGGAGAATCTCACACGCCAATAATAACAAGAGATGCCAAAGAAGTTGATCTAAATAAAAAATTTGATAGTGTAGCGCTTCAGGAAATCGAAATGATTCCTACACCAAAAGACAGCATCATATATCACATATGTTATGCACTTGATGAAACAACCGTGATTGCTGTTGCCCAACCTATGGAAGACAGCTTCGAGGGTGTACGTTTGCAGTTGTTATCACGAAAGAACAATAAAGTAAAACTTATAGACTCCTCGAGTCCAGGATATGATAGCCCCATGTTGTTCCCTACTTTTTTCAGAAACGAGGATGGTCAATATTTTATATTGGCGAATACAGGAGAAAATGATTCTTGGGGTGTGAAAGTATACTCACTCATTGATAATCAATTCAGTGATGTTGGGTTTATTGATATGGCTGTATTGGAAAAAAGACAATTTCCTGATGACAACGGTAGGATGGAACGCTACACCAATATCTCCAAGAATACGAATATCATCAACGAAAATGGCATGCTTACTTTTACTTTTAACGGAAATAAATTGATCCTATTCGATGACAATAATGGCAAGCATGATGTGAAATTTAAAGCAAGTGATTATTATTATACTTTTGACAATAAGTCCTTAGAATTACATTCCAAATAATTTTCTTGAAAGAAATTTTTAAAAATCTCAAAGTCCTTGAACTTGCTTCTGTTTTAGCTGGCCCGAGAGCAGGTACTTTTTTTTCAGAACTAGGAGCCGAGGTCATTAAGATCGAAAATAAAAAAACTCAAGGAGATGTTACTCGTGGCTGGAAACTCCCTAGTGAAAATGCCGATGAAATATCGGCATATTACAGCAGTGTGAATTTTGGAAAAAAGGTGCTCTTCCTTGATCTAACGAATGAAGCTGATTTCGAAATATTCTTGCAAGAAGTAATCAATTGTGATGTGCTCATCAGCAATTTCAAAAAAGATTCGGCCATTAAACTTGGTGTGGATTTCGAAAGTTTGAAGAAGATAAATCCCACCATTATCTATGCTCAAATTACGGGGTTTGAATCCAACGACAAAAGGGTAGCCTATGATGCTGTGCTGCAAGCGGAAGCAGGTTTTATGAGTATGACTGGTGAAAAAGATGGTGCTCCAGTAAAGTTCCCTGTAGCGATCATTGATGTCTTGGCAGCGCATCAACTTAAGGAAGGCATACTACTTGCTTTATGGCAAAGCAAAAGCGATGCTCGAGCTTATTATGTTGAATGTTCATTGGAAAAAACTGCTCTCGCATCATTGGTGAATCAATCGAGTAACTATCTAATGGCTAATCACATCCCAGGACGTATGGGAAGTAAACATCCAAATATTGCCCCATACGGAGAGATCTTCACTAGCATTGATACCAAATCATACATCCTTGCCATTGGTTCTGACAAACAGTTTCAATTACTTTGTACTTTTCTAAATCTGTCATTGGAGGAACGCTTCAAAAAGAACAAATATCGTGTTGAAAATAGAGAAGCATTATATAACATACTTCTTAAAACACTTAAAGAATTAAAGTATCTAGAAGTTTTTCAATTTTGTGAAAATAATTTTATTCCTATTGGCGAAATTAAAACTTTGGACAAGGTTCTAAATTCTGAGCTAGCAAAGTCAATGATTCTTGAGGAGGAAATAGACGGTGTAAATACAAAAAGATTAAGCTCAGTGGCTTTCAAGCTGAAATGATATTAATCCACTTTATTCACGATTCGTTTCAATCGTTCGTTTATCAGTTTGATTAGCTTTCTCGCTTCCTGTTCTTCTAATCGCTTTCCGAAAAATATCGATGAGTTCCCACTGTTAAATTGGAGTCTATCACCTCCGATTACCCAGAAAGAGTTTTCCATTTGATATTGAAAGGATTTGACTTCAACTTGTCTGATAGTTATTTTTGAGATTTCCTTAATAGGATAACGAATTGGCAGGCCCCTTCTACCTACCCTATTGGTAATAACAAAGAACTCTTTGTCCAGCACCAGGTCTTCCACGCCCTTACTAAGCCACCTGTATGACCTAAAAACTTTATAAAAATAATAGAGCCAAAATCCAAAAAAAACATAGATCACGATTTTAGTATTTTGTTCTGTGATTTCTTGGGTGAACAGATAATATACCATTGATATTCCGATAACAATCCACAGTATCAACCAACCTAACAGAATGTTTACTTTATGATTTTCGGCTCCAGATTGAATTTCAATACGTAGTTCATCATCATCTTCCACATAACGAATTCTGTTCCCTATTGATTTTTCCTTGCTCAATTTCCCTGCTTTAATTTCTTTCAGTGGCTTTTACTTCTTCCACCATTTCTATATACAGTGCTTCATATTCCGCCACAATTTTTTTCTTTTCAAACTGCTCTGCATGTATCCTGGCATTCTTTTTAAATGTATCCAACGTTTCAGGACTACTCAAAATTTTGAGCGCATTTTTTGTCATATCTTCTACATCACCAACCTCTGAAAGATAGCCTGAAAAACCATGTTTATTTACTTCAGAAATACCACCTACATTACTTGAGATAACAGGAACGCCACAAGCCATAGCCTCTAGCGCTGAAAGCCCAAAACTCTCATGAAGTGAAGTCAATAAATACATATCTGAAATAGCCAATATGTGCATCGGATTCTCTAACTTACCTAGGAAAGTAACTCTATCACAAGTCCCAAGTTCCTTGCATAGTTGCTGTAGTTCATACCGTTCTGGCCCGTCACCCACCAGCAACAATTTGGCTGGAACTGTTTCATTTAATTTTGAAAAAATTCGAATAATATCTCCTATTCGTTTCACTTTCCTAAAATTGGAAATGTGGGATAGTATAATTTCCCCATTTGGGGCATACTGCTTTTTGAGATCGCTACCTTTCAGACCATCAGCCTTTATTAAATCAACAAAATTGTAAATTACTCTTATGTCTTTGTCAACCTCAAAATATTTGTAGGTGTCTTGCTTTAAACTATTAGAAACAGCGGTTACAGCATTAGATTTATTAATTGCGAATGTAATCACCGGTTCAAAAGATTTATCTCTTCCTACGAGCGTTATATCCGTTCCATGAAGTGTCGTAACATATGGTATTTCTATACCCTTTTCACGTAAAATTCTTTGCGCCATGAAGGCAGCCGAAGCATGTGGAATGGCGTAGTGAACATGCAGTACATCTAGATTGTGATACTCAACAACTTCTATCAACTTACTTGTGAGGACCAACTCATATGGGGAATAATCAAAGAGCGGATAATCTGAGACCATAACTTCATGATAGAAAATTCCTTTTTTGATGTCTCCAAGTCTAACCGGTTCTCGGTATGTAATAAAATGAACTTCATGACCTTTTTCAACCAACGACTTCCCTAATTCTGTTGCTACTATCCCACTCCCTCCGAAGGTTGGGTAGAGCACCATTCCTATTTTCATATGACTTCAATTATCTTTAGGAGTTATACTCCTAAAGCGATTCAACATGCACTAGTCAAAGATAATAAAATGAAAGCAGATTTGAGATAATTAATAAATGCTTCACCATGGTTAAAGCATCTTGATAATTACAATTTTAAGCCGGGATTAATTTTTAATTTGCCCTCTGATTTATCAATTGCAGAATACAAAACGTCCATTATTCTCGTCCTGATATTCATTTTGATAAGTTTCCTATTGTCCGCGCTTGGATAGATTCTGTTGGAGAGAAATATATAGGTGATCTCTTTCTCGGGATCAACCCAGGCTAATGTTCCTGTAAATCCTGAATGTCCAAAACTGGTGAAGCTTACGCAATCACAAGTTGGTCCCGGGCCATTATGTCTATTGGGTTTATCGAATCCAATACCTCTTCTATTCTCATCACTTTCGCCTGTACAAAATTGACAATCAGTAAATCGTGCTATTTGGTTGGAGTCGATGTATTGTTCATTATCAAATTCTCCATAATCAAGATACATCTGCATCATGGATAATAAATCTCTTCCATCCGCAAAAATTCCCGCATGGCCTCCGACACCACCTTGCATAGCAGCACCTGGATCGTGAACATCTCCATGAACCTTTTGTTTTCTAAAATACATGTCATACTCCGTTGGTACAACTCTATCCAATGAAAATCTTTTGCGGGGGTGATATCCTATCGTACTTAATCCCATAGGCGTGTAAAAATTATCGGCCACATAGGCGTCCAATTTTTCATCCGTAACTCTTTCAATTATTTCTTTGATCAAGTAATAACCCAGGTCACTGTATTTGTAGTCCCTTTTTTCGCGAAGTTTCGTTGCCAATATTCTATCAAGAATTGTATCACTTTGATGTTTGTCCAGGTATAAATTTTGAGATACACGAACTTGAAACTCGTCTTGCTTTTTTTTACTATAATACGCTGTACTTGGAGCTCCAGCTTCCAGAGTACTTAGGTAAAATGGTATCCATGCTACTAATCCCGCTTGATGAGTAAGCACATCTTTAATAACCATATCCTTATAATCAGATGTGTCGCTTATCATTGGCAAGTAGTCTCCTAACGTCTTATCTATATCTATTAAGCCTTCTTGCTGTAGCTTCATGACAGTAGTCGTGGTGGACACTATTTTTGTGATGGAAGCAAGGTCATATATATCATCCTTCCTAACTGGTTGTTTTTCATCATAAGTGTGGTACCCAAAAGCCTTGTTGTAGAAAATCTTGCCCTTCTTGGCAATCATCACAACACATCCAGGATATGCGTTTTCGTCAAGACCATCCTGAATGACACTATCAATATCTTGTAACCAGGAACTTTGAATTCCTATTTCTTCGGGAAGAACCTGATATGGCCTATTAGTATTAACGCTCAATCCTTCACCTTCCACAAATATCGCTCCTACGCTAACTGGTAATTTCCCTGTTGCTTTACTATAGCCGTATAAAAGTTCCGCGGCCTTTTTAGCGGTTGTTTCATTGTCTTCATACGTGACAATTAGTCCATTGAGGCTCCTCGCGTAATTCATTTTTTTGAGCCCGTAAGGGTTTCCAAAATATACAACAGTTGTTTCGCGATTGTTATTAAGACTATCGACTAAGGCCACAGTCGCATCTGAAAGTCCAAATTCTTTTTTAGGACTATTATTTAAACCTCTTATTGACACAACCAATTTCTCCGTATTCTTTAGCTTTTTACGCATTGACAATACTTGACTAGGCGTAGGATCTGTAGGCAATTGCAATAAGGTGAATTTACCATACTTGCTCATTTCTCTTGTGAAATTATCACCTTTTCCACCAATAGTTAATATTGCTTTCTCAATTTCTTCGTCCAATCTAAATGGAATGATTTGACTATCGTTTTTCAAAACTGTCATAGCATTTTCATACAGTAGTTCTCTCAATCTAGTTGAATTATAGTTGTTGAGTTCTTTGGTCAAATTTTCTGTCGATGTCGGAGAATATTTATTTAGCCCCACCCAACTCTTCGCCTTAAGAATTCTATAACATATCCGATTAATCTCTTCTTTTTTGATTACCCCTTCCGCAATGGCTTCTTTTATCTTCTTCACAGCCAATGGCACATCTTCTGGGAAAAGCAAAACATCATTACCTGCCAAAAGGGCTTTAAGATCAACTTCTCCAGGCTTGAAATACTTGGACACACCTTTCATATTCAACGCATCCGTAAAAGCCAATCCTTCAAAGCCCATTTCATCCCTCAGTAGATCTTTCACGACATTCGGGGATAAGGTTGATGCCAAATTGGGCGTTGAATCAAGGGCGGGAATGTACAAGTGAGCAACCATTACGCCTGAAAGTTGTCTCGCCATCATATGTCTAAATGGAAAAAGCTCTACAGTATCCAATCTGCTTTTGTCATGATCGATCAATGGCAATTCCAAATGCGAATCAGCATCAGTATCACCATGACCAGGAAAGTGCTTCGCGGTTGTAAGAATATTTCCATCCTGCAATCCTTTCATATAAGATGTTCCCTTTCTGGCAACATTGTATTTATTCTCTCCGAAAGAGCGGTAACCGATGATAGGATTGTTCGGATTATTATTGACATCCACAACAGGAGCAAAATTTATTTGCACCCCAATGCGATGTAATTCATCCGCCATTGCACTACCCATGGCATAGATGAGTGTGTCATTCTGAACAGCACCCAATGTCATTTGTTTGGGATATTTCACAGTACTGTCCAGCCTCATCGATAAGCCCCACTCTGCATCCATTGCTATCATCATCGGCACAGTAGATTTGGCTTGCAGTCGATTACACATTTCTGCTTGAGCGATAGGAGTGCCTTTGAAAAAAATCAAGCCCCCAATATGATGATCTTCGATTAACTCCTCTAATCCTGTAATGTGCTCTTCTCCCTTATTTGAATAGGCTGCAACCATAAATAATTGGCCTATCTTCTCATCAAGAGTCATATTATCAATGACATCATCCGCCCATGGTGCTTCCCCCCTCAAAAACTCTGGCAAGGGATTTTGCTTTACAAATACACCTTGGGCTAAAGAAGAAACACCTACAAGCAAAGAAATGATGACAACACCAACTCTATACATTTTTTTCACCATCCTGCTCATACAATATTTTATAAATAACCCTAAGTGGTATCGACTTATTGTGGTGGGTTCAAAACCGTTCTACAATGAACTGTGAATGGTCATCAACCTCAAAACAAATCAGGAAATTTCAATTTCAAAATTTAAATCCTTGAATTGACGCTAAGTTAAAACCCCTAAACCATTAGTATTGACGGGGCAATAGCTTTTATTCACACTACGTTTTTAACCTAAGATCTATCTTTTTTTGGCCTTAATTACATGCATACTTTTGAGTAAATGCCTAAACATGAACTTGCTACGATGATGTTTTTTCGCTGAAAAGTTATTTTACTTGTCTGAAGTCAAGACAATTAGTTACCTCCTATCATTTTATTTTTTAACTTCGGGACCAATGAAAGTCCTTCAAAATATATTAGAAAATCTATTAGTAGGGCTATTTTTATGCCTACTGCCACAAATATTAATTTCTCAGGATTTTCTTATCTCTGATGGCGGTACAATCTCAACTTGCAGTGGCGATATTTATGATAGTGGTGGCAGCACAGGAGATTATGGCCCTAACGAGGATTATATAATTACAGTATGTCCTCAAAACCCTGGAGAATGTGTGCAGCTTGACATTCAGTTTTTCACGGTAGACGAACAACTAATAGTATATGATGGTCCAGATCAAACGTTTCCCGTTTTGTATGATAACAACACTTTATTTCAGGTTTTAGATCTGCAGGGAAGTTCAGATTGTCTGACTATCCAATTCATTTCTAATGGCACCGGGGAGCTTGATGGTTTTGTGATTAACATCTCTTGTGCTACCTGTTTCACCTGCACTGACGGCATACAAAATGGTAGTGAAGATGGTATTGACTGTGGTGGATCTTGCCCCCCATGTCCTGTTGCCTCTCCACAAGACTGCATCGGTGCGCAGCCAATTTGTGACGATGTTAATTACCAACCCGTTGCTAGTAACTCTGAAGGGAATTTTCCGAATGAAGTGGGTCCTGGAAATTGCTTGACTGGTGGAGAAGCAAACTCGATATGGTATATTTTCACCATGGGCACCGATGGTGATTTGAGTTTTACACTAGAGCCTGATCAAGTTACTGATGATTATGATTGGGTCTTATTCAACATAACGGATGCGAGTTGTGAGGATATCCCGAACGACCCATCTTTGTTGGTGAGTTGTAACTCCTGGGGTGATTTTGGTGCCAACGGACAAACGGGAATGTCCTCTTCATCTGGAGGCACAGGAAATAGCAATGGGCCCGGATCATTTAATGGTCCACCTTTCAATGCAGACGAAGCAGTTCTTGCTGGTGAAACATTCGCGCTAATGATATCAGATTGGAGCGGAACCCCTGATGGATACACATTAGATTTTAGTGAATCAACAGCGGAACTATTTGATCTCACAGATCCTACTATAACTGATATTACCGCCAATTGCCAAAATATTGATATTACATTTAGCGAAAACATTGATTGCGCTTCTTTAGATCTGAATGACTTCTTATTGACACAAGGCGCGGATACGTACAACGTTACATCTATCGAATCTGCTTGTTCTACAGGTGAGTTATTTGATAATCAAATTTCATTAACTTTTACTCCTAGTATCCCAGACAATGAACAAGATTTTACGTTTTCAATAGTTGGTGGATTTGGTTCAGTGACAGACCTTTGTGGAAATCAAGCACTCATATCCGATACTGCATTGGTTTTCAATATTGGCATTGATGTAGTGCCTAACATAACAAATGCATCTTGTAATGAACCCGATGGATCAATCGATGCAAGTGGTTCAACTGGCGGGCTACCACCGTATACTTATATACTCAATGGCTTAAGTCAGTCAAATCCCATTTTTAATAACTTGGCGGCTGATGAATATCTCCTGGTAGTAGTTGATGATATTGGATGTTCCAATTCTGAGATGGTTACTGTAGCTGGGACTAATGGTGTGGTTTTCGATGCAGGCTTAGATGATGTGAGTTGCTCTCTTGATTATAACTTGCAGGCGGTCTTGCCACCTGGATTCACAGGAGAGTGGTCATCCATGGACAATGTCACATTCACAACGATCAGTAGTGCCAACTCAATGGTCACCTCAAATGAAAATGGACTTGGCACTTTGACTTGGACGATTGATGATGGAATTGATTGTTTGATTACTGGTGATGTGGCAATATTTTTTACACAGATTACTTCTGATTTAGTTGTAACAAATGCCTTATGTCAAGGTGTATGTGACGGTGAGGCAGAACTATTAAATCCTGATGGTGGACTGGCACCATATGTCTGCTCCTGGGCTGATGGAATCTCTAGTCCTAATGCTTGCTTAACGGTAAGTCTTTGTCCTGGATCAAGTACGATGACTATCACTGATGGTAATAATTGTCAGTCTGAGATCAACTTTCTCGTGGAACAGACATCCTTTTTTGAGATAGATAGCCTTATAGCTATGGATGAATCTTGTGTGGGATTTTGTGATGGAGAAATAACCGTCTATGCAGCGAATGGATTTGACTACTCCATTGATGGTGGAAGCACATTTTTAAGTAATTCAACACTGTCCAGTTTGTGTAATGGAGAATATGAAATTATTGCAAGGGATATTAATTTATGTGAATTTTCCGCAACTCAGAGTATTGCATCTCCTACCCCGCCATATGCCAACTTTACGGTCAAAAGTCCTTCAGCAATCTGGAGTAATCCCGTTTTTGAAACGGTTAATCTATCAGAAAATTATATAGCGAGTTCTTGGGAATTTGGTTTTCCGAATGGACTATGGTTTTCCCAGGAAGAGAGCCCAATTCTAACATCGCCTACCATTGATATTGGTTTTTATGAAATTCAATTGATCATAGAGAATGAAATAGGTTGTACCGATTCTACCAATAGAACAGTAGAAATTAAAGATGATGTATTGATATTTATCCCTTCATCATTTTCACCGAATGAGGATGGAGTAAACGATATTTTCAAACCGATAATAAATGACGTTAAGACTGGAGAATATTCATTTATAATTTATAATCGATTTGGGAATGTTGTTTTTGAAAGTATGTTGGCAGAGGAAGGTTGGAACGGTGAAGGACTTGATAACAAACAATTCTACTCTCCTAACGGTGTCTATAATTGGCATTTAATATTCACTTCTGAAAGCACTTTAGAACGATTTGAGGAAAGAGGTAGTATTACTTTGATCCGTTAGATATTCAATGAGATTCGTGGTTATTTCTGAAAAAAATTAAAAAAAGATAGGTGCGGATCATAAAATCTGCACCTATCCAACCAACTATTCATAAAAGACATTTATCCCCTTAAACAAAGGATGTTCTTAGTGTCTATATTCTTAAGACGGCCCAAGTACTATTCGTCACATTATTTTATTCTGAAAAGTATTGAATATAAAAAAAGGTACAGATGCATAACATCTGTACCTACCAACCAACTATTCATGAAGACAAAAAGCGAAGTTGAACTCCACTTACAATGTGCCTCCGTATTTAAGACAAAAGAATAAGGTAAGGTCACAAAAAAATAATTCCAACTTGTATTTTTAATGCTGATCGCTGATATTGGGACACTTAAGAGCCAATGATTTCTGGAAAATGGCAGTGAACTCTTCTTTTGGATAGTATAGATTGACCATTTAAGTCACAGGTCATTTCATAAAACTCTCTGCACATGAAGTTATATGTTCTGTATTGCCTCTTACCTTGAATGTAAGACTGCCATGCTCCAAATGCCATTTTTTTTACAGCGCGCCAGGAGTAGACATTAAATCCGTTTGGTCTTGAAAATGAATCAATGTGTTTTTTAGCTTCTACTATTGTCATGTCTTTATATCTTTATTATTTAACTGATACAAAGAACCATGCCATGATTGTAGTGTATTTACAATCTGTATTTTTTCTGAATGTTTTTTAATCTCTCTACAACAAGATCTCTCAATTCTTTTGGAGAAACGACCTCAACAAAGGGTGTCCAAGCCATAATTTCATTGACCAACTCATGAGATAGAATGACTTCAAGTTCCAAAATATTGTGATCTTTCTTCTCTTCCACTAATTTCAGACTATGGTGTATGGGTTGAGACATCATGTATTTTGACTGCAATTTCTCAACCTTCAATTTTATCCTTTTTGGGGTCTTTCCATAATGTCCAATTCCAATTGAGTGTTCAAAATATACCCTTGGATCAAAACCTTCTTCTTTTAAAAAATAATCCTCAGATATTTTGAGACTGACAATTCTTTCAAGTCCAAAGGTTTTTATTTTACCCGCGTCCTTATCCATTCCTATAACATACCACCGTTTTTTATATTCCTTTAGTAAGTATGGGGCGAAAAGGTATTCCTTCGTTTCATCCGCTTGAAAGGCTTTGTATTCGAATGCGACATAAATGTTGTTTTTTATGGCATTCAGTAATGGTGTAAGATGATTTTTGCCCTCAACAGAAATATTCTCTTCAAAGATCATGTGATCTTTATAAGTCTGATCCAGACCATCTGGTTGCAAGGCCAGACTATCACGGATCTTGGAAATGACTTCTTCAAATTGTTTGAAGATCGGTTGATGCCTAAATTGATACAAAGTATGCGCAGCGAAATTCAAGGCCTCCATGCCGTCCTCGTTGATAGGGAACTTATTAATCGAGTATTGAGGGTCTCGATAGTAATACCCATTATACTCTTTGCTATAAGCAATAGGTGCTTCATAGCCAAGGACTGTATCGTTCCTCATAGCACTAATGTCCTTATCAATAGTATAAATTGAAATATTACCCTCAGATGTTCCGAACAACGCCTCTTCACATGCATCTCGCAAGTCTTCTTTACTTGGATAGGTTTTATATTTATTCGTCAAACAATTATCGATGCTCCGATAACGTATGAGGGCATATTTGTTGGCTGGCATCTATTTGATGATTATGATAACCCGGTAATTACACCTTCATTATCTATGCTAATACCTTCAGATGCAGGGTTGCTTGGAAGGCCTGGCATTCTTAACATATTTCCTGTTATTGGAATAATAAAACCCGCACCAGCAGCAAATTCAAACTCTCGGACATTTAGTCTATAGCCCGAAGGTCTTCCCTTTAATGATGCTTTATCAGAAATACTGTTTTGAGTTTTAGCAACGCAAATCGGCAGTTTGTCTAATCCCAATTCGGTCATTCGTCTCATTTGTTTTTTGGCAGGTGCAGCAAAATCAACACCATCTGCTCCGTAGATCTTTTGCGCTAATGCTTCTATCTTTTCTTGGATGGTCAGATTCCAATCGTACATCGGTGTGAATTTACCTTTACAGCTAGCACAAGCCTCAACAACTGCTCTTGCCAAATCTTGAGTTCCATCTCCTCCTTTTTCCCAACCTTCGGATAGCTCAGCGCGTTCTCCTTTGCTCTCAACAAAACTCTTGACAGCTGCAATCTCCTCATCAGTGTCTGAAACAAACTTGTTGATTGCCACTACAACTGGCAATCCGAACTGCTGCATGTTTTCAATGTGCTTGCCTAAGTTCACCAATCCTTTTTTGAGATTATCAACATTTGCTGTGGTCAAGCTTTTCAAATCTTGTCCTCCATGAAATTTCAATGCCCTCACAGTTGCTACTATTACAACCGCTTTTGGAGATATTCCCGAGTAGCCACATTTAATATCTAAAAACTTCTCAGCGCCCAAATCTGCACCAAAACCTGCTTCCGTAACAACATATTCCGACAGACTCATACCTGTTTTGGTTGCAATCACAGAGTTGGTTCCTTGCGCAATATTTGCAAAAGGTCCACCATGAATAATGGCAGGATTACCCTCGAGGGTCTGAACCAAGTTTGGTTTGATGGCATCTTTCAATAACGCAGCCATCGCTCCCTCAGCTTTCAATTCTTTAGCAAATACTGGTTTTCCGTCAAAAGTATCTCCTATGTAAATTGCAGATATCTTCTTTTTCAGATCACTAAAATCTTCAGCCAGGCACAAGATGGCCATAATCTCTGAAGCTGCGGTAATGTTAAATCCTGTTTCGGCAGGGACACCACCAGCCTTTCCGCCCAATCCCGATACTATCGATCTCAAGCTCCTGTCATTCATATCCATTACTCTTTTCCAAGTAACTGTTCTAGGATCAATTCCCAAGGAATTTTCTCCATGCTGTCGCACATTATTGTCTATCAAGGCAGACAGTAGATTATTAGCCTTTTCTATTGCCGAAAAATCGCCTGTGAAGTGCAAGTTTATATCCTCCATTGGAACAACTTGAGAATATCCACCTCCCGCAGCACCACCCTTGATACCAAAAACAGGTCCCAAGGACGGTTCGCGAAGAACAACGGTACATTTTTTACCAATTTTATTCAGTCCTTCTGTTAAACCAATTGAAACTGTTGTTTTACCTTCTCCAGCTGGGGTCGGTGTCATAGCTGTAACAAGGATAAGGTTCGATTGCCCTACTTTGTTTTCATCTATTAGTGACAAAGGTAATTTTGCTTTATACTTTCCGTAATGCTCTAGGTCTTCTTCTGTTATGCTCAGTTTAACCGCAATGCTATTGATGTGTTCCAAATTTGCTGCCTGCGCTATTTCAATATCCGATTTTCCCATGTTTCCCTAGATTGGTTTTAGGCGAATTTAAATAATTAATTCGTTAAAATAATTGGATGTGTTGGGCAATGGACAGCTGGTAATATCCAATTCCTTTCAAAGAGTTGTTAAACCTTATTGAAACATCACGTTCGTGGTTAAATAATTTCACTTTTCTAACCGCAATAATCGATTTAGAATTTGTTTCATTGTACTAATAAATTAAGATCTGTAAATAGCAGATTACACTCCGTCAAGATCAAAATAGTTCTCCCTAGTTTCTTATAGTTTACCGGAAGTGAATCTTAGATCTATGAATATTATCCTGGAATTTCAACAAGTCGCTCATCAGACACTTCCACTTTTCTATCTTCGCTCATACTAATTTTGGTTTAGATTAATTATTTGGTTCAATTTTAAATCATGAGGCAGTCTTACAAAAAGAATATTCTTAAACTGAGTTTGAATAGTAAAACTTCCAGAACCACTTTTAATGCTATATGATGCGCCTTTAAATTCTAATTTTTCATTAAAATATAAAAGAACATAGGGCGTTACATCGGTCAAATTTAGCAAAGTAGCAGGTCGTTGGTGATCAAGTTGGATTAATGCACCCAATTCATCTTCATTCAGATATTTAGTCATATCAACAAATGAAGAATCTAGAGTGATAATTGAGTTAATGGTTATTTTTTGAGAGGAAATTATTTCACCCTCTTTCAAATTAATAATTACAGTTTTCATAATGCATGGTTTTAAATGTTATGCATCAGGACAATAATAGAAACAGAGAATAATCATTTATTTTGACTGGACTGTCCGTATTCTAAACCACCGTAGCTTTTGTGCTCGGTTGGTACGCTAAAAGGCGTTCCTGATACTCCGACAAATGTAAATAATATAATTTAAGCGACAAGTAGCAGAAGTTATTCTTTTAGATATTTTTGAGAGGGAACAGAGCAGATCTTTTATCTAAGCTTAGATAAAAAAACAAAGTCCTGTATGTATTTAACATACAGGACTTTGTTTTGGATGATCATTTTGTATTCAGTACTTTTTAATGTATTGACCCCATTCGTTGGTAATTTGGTCGCAATTTTGAATATCTCCAGAATAAGAGTAAAGTGATTTGGACTAAGATAGTAGCCCAGGCATTACTAGAAGTCAGTAAAGATGGCAATATGACTAATATTAAGGAGATCCTAGAGCATTCAATAGGTAAACCAGCGAAAAGAGGTTTAAGTATTATGCCCTCAATGAGATATTCGGCAGTCAGTAGGCAGTAATGAAATAACGGTCTTTGATTAAACATGATGTAGCTGAAACTATTAAAGACAGTCTTCATAACTGGAGAATAATTTCAAAAAAAATGCCCCGTATTGTAAGACGAGGCAGCTTAAATGTTTTCACAACGGAATAATCCGTATTATGAATAATCACATAAAAATACAATTTTGAAAGCTATTCACAACTCTAAACCTATTATGGGTGCTACATGAGTAACTGCGAATAATCACATAAAAATACAATTTTGAAAGCTATTCACAATGCTGGAAGCATAGCCTCGCCAAGTGGATTTTGATTAACATGTAGAATCGCAGTCGGGATCCTGATTAAATGGATTGTGAGGAGTCCTACATGCGGAGAATGAGGGATTCGAACCCCCGGTCCCTCGAGGCACAACACTTCTCAAGAATACAGCTTTCGACCAACCTGCAAAAAAACGCATAAAAAAAGCTCGAAATCCAATGGATTTCGAGCTACATGCGGAGAATGAGGGATTCGAACCCCCGGTACCTTACGGCACAATAGTTTTCAAGACTACCGCATTCGACCGCTCTGCCAATTCTCCGCTGCAAAACTATATAAATTTTTTATACCCGAAAGACAATTTTCAAATTATACGTTATATTCCCAAAATAATCACAACCCGCTGTAAATCTGAATTTTACTTGTTTCTCGTCATGGTTGATACTAACTATTGTGGTCATCAATGCACAAAAATGGATGAGATTTACGTTCACTATGCAAGCATAGAACTGTAAATTGGCTCCATATTTGTTCATCCTCTCGTTCAGTATTTATTACCTTTATAAAAAATAATAGTCTATGAATCGATTATTGCTCCTATTAGCATTAATTCTAAGCACCAATTATCTCTCTGCCAATAACTTAGTAGCCTATTTCGATTATAAAACATTTTATTCTCCAGAAGAAGGAAGTATCTTAGAAACATATCTAAACTTTGATGGGACCACGGTTATGTACACTCAAGCTGAAAACGATCTTGTTCAGGCTAAATTGGAAGTGGTCATAATAATCTCCAAGGGAGCAACGGAGATAGTCGATTATGTAAAAAAAGAAGTCACCAGCCCATCGATAAAATCATTGGAGTATGTGAATTTCTTGGATCAAAACAGATTCTTGCTCCCAGATGGGGACTACAACATCGAAATTAAAATTAAGGACCTAAATGATCCTGAAGGAAAAATATCTCTATTCAAAAAGTCTGTTCGTTTATTATCCGAAAAAAACAAACCATTTTTCTCTGACATTCAACTCCTTGCTGGATACAGAGAAGCGCAAGAAGGATCTACATTGGCGAAGTCTGGCTATGACCTCTTACCATATTTATCCAATTTTTACTCCAACGAATTTTCTGAAATGATGTTTTATGTTGAAGCGTACAACATTGATAAGAAAGTAGGGGCAAATGAACAAATATTGCTATCCTACTACATTGAGGACGATGCGAGCAAGACAGTAGTTAATAATTTAAGGAAGTTCTCAAAAGTGAATGCTTCTCCGGTTATCTCACAAATTGGGTCTTTTAAAATAGATAAGTTGTATAGTGGCACTTACAATGTTATTGTGGAAGTGCGTGACAGTGAAAACAAACTTCTTTCTAAAACAAAATCCAAAATACTCCGTCAAAAGAGTAAGATTGATATTTCTCTTGATGAAGAACAAATAAACCAAACGTTCGTAGGTGCTATGAATAACAGAGATAGTTTGGAGTTCTACATTAAAAGTGCCCGACCAATTAGTGAATCAGATGATTTAAATTTCATCCGTAGAATTGAGGAATTTGATATAATAAAGCTTAAATCTTTTTTGTTTAGTTTCTGGTTGGATAGGAATCAGACTGATCCAGAAGGAGCATGGCTAGCCTACTATGAAAAAGTTAAAATCGCAAATCGGCTTTTTGATACTAGAATCAAACATGGATTTGACACTGACATGGGGAGAATTTATCTCAAATACGGTAAACCTTCCTCAATGCATGCGGAACTATCACCGGAAGATGTCTGGCCATATCATATTTGGCATTACTATGATTCAGATTTTCGCTTCGTATTTTACGCCCCGCAATTCATTCAATCAGAATTCTATTTATTGCATTCTAATCTAGTAGATGGGGTTGCAAATCCAAGGTGGGTTGGCGAACTATATCAAGCACGTTATGGGTCCCCCTATGATGATCTCGATCAATTGAGAAACAATAATAAATATAAAGAATTGTTCAATAATCCCAGAAACAACTTCTCTCTATTCCCTTAACCAACAATAGTCTTTTTAAGGACTTTCCCCTCCTCATTAAATAATCTATCTTTATCGGCTAACTCCATTGATGAAAATAGCTGTTGTTATATTAAATTGGAACGGAAAAGATCTGCTTAAAACATTTCTCCCCTCAGTTGTAAAAAATTGCAATGACAATATTGATCTATATGTAGCGGACAATGCTTCGTCTGACACCTCTATTTCTTATATACAAGATAATTTTAAGACTGTTAAAATTGTTGCCCTTGATAAAAATTATGGATACGCAGATGGGTATAATAGATCTTTGAGTCAAATTACTGCAGATATTTACGTTTTACTCAACTCTGACGTAGAAGTTGCCCCTGGCTGGCTTGATGGTATTGTTAAGCGCTTTGAACTAGATGATAGGATTGCAGCCATTCAACCGAAGATATTGGCTTACAAAGACAAGTCATCCTTTGAATACGCTGGTGCAGCCGGTGGCTATATTGATCGTTGGGGTTATACTTTTTGCAGAGGAAGAATATTTGATCATATCGAAAAGGATCTTGAACAATACGACAGTGATTCAGAAATATTCTGGGCATCAGGAGCATGTTTATTTATTCGTTCCTCAGTATATAATGAAGTCAATGGACTCGACCCCGATTTCTTTGCGCATATGGAAGAAATCGATCTTTGCTGGCGTATTAAAAACAGAGGTTATAAAATTTGGTATGAGCCATCATCAACAATTTACCATTTGGGAGGTGGGACCTTGAATCAAGCCAAATGGCAAAAGTCATTTCTTAATTTTCGAAACAATCTCTTTCTCCTAATTAAAAATGACTACTCGAAATGGTTCTTTTTCAAAATAATTTTTCGTCTCTTTCTCGATGGAATAAGTGCTTGGAAGTTTCTATTGGATGGTTACCCTAAACATACATTCGCTGTGTTCAAAGCCCATATCTCAATGTATATTGGATTGCCCAAAATGCTTAAAAAGAGAAGGATCTTACGCAAGAATGTAGTGGAGCAAAACTTGAATGGCATCTATAAAAAAAGTATCGTCAAGGCATATTTTTATGGTAAGAAGAAAAAATTCACTGAAATATAATTCTATCACTTAATAAGTGGATCAAATTCTCGAAACACAACAACACCAATTCCCTGAGTCGTTCCATACTGATCTGTATTGGCTATATTGAAGTCATTGGTTTCATTGAATACTTTCAACCTTAACTTACCTTCTTCCGTAAGCATATATTCCAGAATGAAATCACCGATTAATGCAGATTTATTGCCTGTGAGCGTATTCCCTTCACTCACACCAAGGTTTCCTGAAACAAGCAGTCTCTCGTTAAAAAGCTGTGTCGATAGAGCAACAGCCAATTCTGTATTTGAAATTTGATCTCCAGGTCGATAGTTTAGCCCAACATCAAAATCAGTGCTAATTTGAGATAGCCAATTACTCAATTGATTGGCGAGAAATTCAAATCCCGTGTTTACCCCAGCATCTATAGCAGAAAAAGCGGTTGTACTTGTTGAATTTTGGCTGGGTAGAAATTTGTTCAGTACTAGTAAGGAGAAGAATTGTCTGTTCAACTCCAACTCTGAATTTACCCTGCTGCTTACTAGGTTCCTCACATCTGGTGCCAATGTCGGAAGCTCTATTTCAAACTCAATATCTGGATTTAGCAATCTGTTTTTAAGTTTCATGTTACAGAATGTCATGACATTTCGTTGAGTTATTTCAGGTATTTCAACCGCAAATTCGCTCAAAGAAGCCCTAACCTTATACATAGCTTCGATATCAATTAATGCCTCAAAAGGGTCTCCAAACCATGTAATTGTCCCTCCTTTCTGAACTTCAAATCTCTTATTTACTATGTTCTTTAGTGTGAACAAATAATCGCCCTCTTCAATTGTGTAGTTTCCTATCATGTTGAAATCACCACGAGAGTCAATATCCATAGTGATGGGGCCGTTTCCTCTGCCTTCAATAACATCACCTATTTGTTCATCAAAAATTAATCGAATAAAAGCATCCCTGGTAATATCAAGATTTAAATTTAAGTCTAAACCTGTTAAATCTGTTGATCGCTCCTCTTTTATAGTATTCGGATCAACAAAAGTGATGAAGTTTTCCATCTTAACATCACCCTCTTCTCCAAGTGGAATATTGATAGACGTTCCCTTATTAGAGGTTGCCTCTACTTCAATTGAGATATTGGAATTAAATCCACTAACTGAAGCAATACCTTTTACAAATCCCCTCCCATAGAACAATTCGTTCATTTTCTTATCGAGATTGAAGCATAATAAATTTTCAAAATCTGCCGAAAAATCATAATTCCAATCACGGAAATTGTTATGGCCTACAGTACCATTCACATAAGCCACATTGCCCAACTCGTCATATACTTCCGTATAGTCGATACCCATCCAGTCCTTCTTAACGATTACCTCATCGCTAAATTTGTAAGTTGTATTTAGATAGTCAATTTTGACCGTGGCATCCGTCAAATTTAATTTTCCAGTCACAGCAGGCCTTGTAAAGTGACCATCCACATTCAAAGTGCCAGAAGCTGTTCCTCCAAAGTTAGATATCCCTTTGGCATCGGTAAGTTCTAAAATTCCAAGATCGAGTTCATCAACGGTTAGAATTGCTTCGAGCTTGTTGACTTCAGCCTTAGGTCTATATTCACCATTCAAATCTAATATCTCCCTCCCATCTTTTGTTAATTGTCCAGTGACTCCTAAAGATTTTTGGCCGCCATTCCAAGTGCTCTTCGCAATAAGGTCACCCATCTCCCTATCCATTAATATAATGTCATTAATAGTCAACACTGACTCAATCCCTGGATTGCCATAAATATCCGAAATTGCAAATTGAAGGTTAGCGATACCGTCAATTTTGAATCTATCTGAGCTTACTAATCCTTCCAGATGATGAAGTTCAAAATTTGCGAAATTAAAATTTAGACATTTGCTTGGATCCGCAGAGACATCGCCTGACATAATTAGCTTTTCAATGCCACTTGCTATTTCGAAATTTTGAATATCTATTTCCTTTCCGCTGAAATGAATGGGATAATTTTCTGCAATAGACCAGTAATTTTCATTTATCACAACGTCCGAAGGCATGAAATTAAGGGTGCCAGTTGTCAAGCTATCAAAAACTGTAAGTGTAGAGAAAAATCCAGATGAATTTAGATTATCGGTACTCCAAGTAAGATCAGATTCCAAACTGTCATTATACATATACGCAGTGTAGATGTTATCTTTAAATCCTACTTTTTCGGAAATAACGGTCTCTTTGTTTTCAAACATTAAATATGCTCTATCACTATATCTTTCGGCCGATAAGGTCAGATCATACAGTTTTATCTTATTGAATGATAAACTATCACTAAAACCTGACAGTGAGAAATTCTTCTGATATGGATCAATCTCACCTGTGAACCTAGTGCCGCTGCTTATACTAAGCCCAGGTGCCATGACATCTAAAAGTGTATTTGCCTTTTTAATTGTTACTTCAGCAATCAAATTAATAGGCTCCAGCACTTCATATTCTTCCTCATACCAAGCGGGCATTATGTCTTGCAAAATATTTTTCAAACTTGGGATGACATTCTTGGATTTATAATTTCCAGACAGCTTTACATCCGCCACTTCCGAGTTTAATACTATTTCCCTTGAAGTCTTATTAATTGTTGTGGCATATACGGTTAATGAATCAAAACTCACCGTATCCATTTTTGCAACAAATGACATGTTTTTGATTACTGCTTGACCCTCGAGATTATCCAAACTATTTCCTCTCATGGTGGTACGGATGTCACCTGAGATATCTTTCCAATTTTCAAATTTTGACAAATGAAGAGCAACGGGATTGGCATGCAAGAGGGATAGATTGAAATCGTATTCAGGTATTTTATCTTTCAAGTTTATGGTTCCGGTAAAATCGAAGGCTAAATTTTCTTCGTTACTACTTAACTCACCTGCAAATAGATCGTTATCCAAAAACCCGTTGATTTTCAGGTTCTCATATTTGTAGCCTTTATATTCCACGAGATCAACGCTACCTTGTAGGTCTGCGCTTAATTGCTTAAGCGTTTCACCTTTGGCGTCAAGCTTCAAATTGGCAGCTATCACCCCCCAATTATCACTATCCATATAATCTTTCAGGTTGAATGATTTGGTTGACGCCCTTCCTTTAATTCTGTACAAGTTATCTGAAGGTCGCCTAATTAGTGCAAGGTTCGAATTGATCACTCCCAAATCCGTTCTGAAATTTCCATAGGCAACAAAGTCATTTAGAAAACCTGTAAAGCTTCCATCGAATCTAATAAATCCTAAAACTGAAAGTTTGGCGGGTAAAGCCTCTTTTATTTTTTTCAAAAAAGGTAAATCAAGATCCTGAATATCACTATAATCAGTGACCAACTCTTTCACCTTAAAGTTTATAAATGTCTTCTTAAGGCCTGGTATCCCGTCAAATGACATATTTCCTTTAAATCTCGATCGATTCCCGAAGGACATCTCTAATTCCTTTCCTTTTAATCTATCTACCGTACCCGTTATTTTCCCTGAAACATGCAACTCCTCATTACTTCTGCCCCACCCTGTTGCAAAACATTGTAAATCTTTCGCCCCTATTGTAGAGCCTTGCTTTAGATTTCCTATAATTTTTACATCACTTTTGAAATTAGTGAAATATTCTCCCGAGGGATATGCCAATTTACCGTCAAACGATATTAAACTATTTGCTGTTACTACTTGAAAATCCTCCAAGTTTATATCGGTTTTTGATAGAGAGATATTTGAAGATGTCGATTTTACCACCAACCCACTCTTCTCTTGAAATCTCAAAGACTCCAATCTTAAATCAATTTGATAATCCTTCGTGCTAATTCCAGAAATCTTAGTGTTTACTTTATGCATCAATAAATGATTGGCATCAAAACTATTCAGGGCTACTTTATTATTATCGTTTCTAGAAAAAGTGCCGTCCTCTACCGTTATTGATCCCACTCCCACGGTCCATTTCTTAGATTCTTCCACTTGTTTGGTGAAATATTTTTCAACAATAAAATTAATGTTGTAGGTTGAATCACCACCATATTTTCTCAAATTGAAAATTGGTTTTTTTGCAAAAAGTTCAGAAAAGCTTATTTCCTTTTGTGTGACTTTTAAATAATTAATTTTTCCCAATAGACGCTCAACATAAAGCAGCGTATCCCCCTTTTGATCCTCTATGTAAAGTCCATTAATTATAAAATCATTAATTAAATTCACCTCTACATTGTCAATGTAAACCTCAACTTGAAGGTCCTTCGATAGCTTATTCGTTACTGCCCTAACCAGCTGATTTTGACCCCAAGTGGTATTGACCAGAATCGCACCCATTCCAATCAACAAGAGGATAAGTAGAAATCCCCAAAACAATATTTTTTTTATTCTTCTACCCACTACTCGCAAAAATATGACCTTTTATTCATTAGTTTACCGATAATTTGATTGGTAGTTAATAGTAATATTTCGATAGATTTGCATTAAATTTTCAATCTCTAATCCTATTACGATTACCTATACACTTGCCATAGAGTCCTCATGTGATGATACTGCTGCCGCGGTATTATGTAATGACAAATTACTTGCCAATTTTGTTGCAACCCAAGATATCCATGCTAAGTATGGTGGTGTAGTACCTGAATTAGCTTCAAGAGAGCATCAAAAAAATATTATTCCTGTCGTGCACGAAGCCTTAAAAGAGGCCAATGTTGAATTAAATCAAATCAACCTCATTGCATACACGAAAGGACCCGGATTAATGGGCTCCTTGTTAGTCGGGACTTCATTTGCTAAATCGTTATCTCAGGCGCTACAAGTACCTCATATAGGAATAAACCATATGCGTGGCCACATATTGTCCTTGTTCATTAAGGATGAAGAAAAAAGAGATTCGCCTGAGTTTCCGTTTATATGTCTAACCGTTTCGGGTGGTCATACTCAAATTGTTAGAGTGAATAGCGCCATGGATATGATAATATTAGGTCAAACGCGAGACGATGCTGCCGGTGAAGCTTTTGATAAGGCTGCCAAAGTATTAGGACTACCCTACCCTGGAGGTCCATTGATTGATAAATATGCCAAGGAAGGAAACCCGGAAAGATTTACATTTCCTCATCCCAATATTCCGGCTTATGACTTTAGTTTTAGTGGCATAAAAACAGCTTTCCTATATTTCATAAGGGACGAAGTTCAGTTTAATCCAAATTTTATAGTAGAGAATCTGAACGACATATGCGCTTCTTACCAAAGACGTATTGTTGAAATATTGATCGCTAAATTGAAACGCGCGGTGAAAGACACCGGTGTGAAGTCGGTCGCCATGGTTGGTGGTGTTTCGGCAAATTCTGCGTTGCGAATGGCACTGGTTGAGATGGGTGAAAAACTGAGAGTAAAAACGTTCTTTCCTCCCCTGGCTTATTGCACGGACAATGCCGCGATGATTGGAATAGCTGGGTATATGCTGTTCAATGAAAATGTGAATTCACCCATTGATGAAATCACCTCTGCTAGGCTATCATTAGAAGATGAATATTTGTATTAGAAAAGATAGGAAATAAAAAAAGCCTGCACATGGCAAGCTTCTTTTTTAATAAAAAAATTTTCGACTAAAGATTAAACAACTTTAACATTTACTGCGTTTAATCCTTTTTTACCTTCTTTTAATTCAAATTCAACTGCATCACCTTCTTGGATTTCATTGATTAGTCCTGAAACATGAACGAAATATTCTTTATTTGATTCTTCTTCACTTATGAATCCAAACCCTTTCGTTTCGTTGAAAAATTTAACTGTACCTTTATTCATTGTAAAATAATATATTATAAGCTGCAAATTTAGGTAATAAACTTCTACAAACAGTTATTTAGTAAAATATTTTATTCCATTTCAAAGATACTACCTCTATTTGACTAACACCATTTAACCCCATGATAATCAGGAGATAATCATGTTTTATTCCGCTATGAAATTTTGAATTTTCTTGTGATAATTTGCTTGGTTGTAGTTAGTTGGTACCAATACCATCCAGATTTTAATGTAGAACTGTCCAATTGAACAGTATGTTTTCCAGCTTCGACATCTTCATCCAAGAGCACACTTATCAAGGACTCTTTACTGTCAAGAATCGAGAAGGTAACTGGTCGAACAGAGCTTACCTCAAAATGAAAGTGTTGAATGCCAGAAACATTATATGGATCATCGAGGACTTCGACAATGACTTGATCAATGATTCTGCCCCTACCCCAATATTTCAATGTTGTACGATAGACCACATACAACAATAGCAAGCTGAGTGTGATAAACAGACCTGTTTCTATTTCTGCAAACCAACTCATAATACCATCACTCCTTCAATTGCTCTTGCCTTACCGTATATTACCAAAACCTCATCCGAATTCATCGCAACTTCTCTGACACTTATACTAATGTAGCTGCCCTTCGATGATTCTTTTGTTGAAATTTGGGCCGAATCTGTGAATAATCCTTCAATCTGAGCAATCCTTTTGTTATCACCCTTCAGGATAAATTTATACAAATACACTGACGGCCAATCATGCGTATCATCTAATATCTTTCTTAGCTTATCTTTATCTTCCCCCATACTTCAACTCGGTTTACTCGACAAAAGTAATTAATTTTATCCTCTCAATGTTCACTGAACTTTATAAGGTTTTGAGTGTATAACATAATGAGAAGCATTGTTTGCTGCTTACAAGAAATAACATAAATGTCCAGATTAACAAAATACCATTTTAGGCTTTTACTACTAATATTCATCTGTTCATCCGTGATGAATATAGGTTTCACTCAACAGATTGACCCAGAAACGCGAATGTCAAATCACTTCGACCGCAATAAATTGGCTATCTACAAGGCATTTACCAATTCTAATTCCGCGCAAAACCTTAATAATATATCCTCCCCAAAAATTCTCTATAACTATTACATAAGTCTACTTTTTGAGAATAGGGTTAGTACTTCAAGTGATTCAAAGGGCAGACTTGAGGATATTTCCAATCGATTAATGGAAATTGCTCCGAATGATTTTGAATCAAATTACATTCAATATCTTCATAATAAAGGATCAGAAAATGGGTTGTCATTTCTTAAAAAAGCATACTTTCTCGAACCATCTGAGATAGAAATTTGGGATGAAATGCTGGGTTATTACCAAATTAAAGGAGATGAATCTAAGGCCAGGTCAATGGCAAAAAAAATAAAACAATCTGATAAATACCATCCTGATGTCTATCGATATCAACGTAATGTCATCGCATCAATGGAAAGTAAATCAGTACTATTTGTAAATGGTGAATTCGACACATACCCATTATTGGTCACTCTTTATACTGAGGATATTAAAAATGACATCATTGTCTTAAGCCAAGAGTTTTTGAATTATGATTCATATAAAAAATTAATGACTGAAAAAATGGGGACTTCAGTGAAGTTTGGGGAAACTATTACTACAAAAATTATGGATAATCTGGAAAATGAACATCTAGGTTATAAGATGTATTTAGCCCTTACCATGAATAAGAACATATTGGGTTCATTGAAAAGAAACCTCTACTTAAGTGGTTTAACATTTCAGTATTCTACAAAATCCATTGACAACATTACGTTATGTGAAAATAATTTCGACAATAAAATGAATTTGACATATCTATTCAACAAGTCCCTGAAGCCATTGGAAGTGCGAGATCTAAATAGGAATTATATTCCTATTTTAAATTTTCTGGAAAACCACCAAACCAACTTGAGTGAAGAAAGGAAAAACAGAATTCAAGCACTTAAAAGTATAATTATCACATCACTCCCTAAACGATAAGCGAAGAGTATGTTGCGGAAGGATCATAGAAAAATGACGGATGAAGCTTTGATGGCTCTTTCTGCAATGGGTGACAATAGCGCATTTACCCATCTTTATGATAGATATGCAAAAAAAATGTATCACTATTTCTACAGGATGCTTTGGAATGACATCGAAAAAGCCAACGATTTCACGCAAGATCTTTTTAGTAAAATAATTGAAAAACCAGAAAGATATAAAAAGGGAAATAAGTTTTCTTCTTGGCTCTATAGTATTGCTGCTAACATGTGTAAAAACGAATACAGAAGCGTGGAAGTAAGGTCCCGCGCAGCAATTGAGATTCAATACAGAGACTCTAACGTAAGCCTAAATGATGAAAGAACAGACGCTAACTTGTTCAAACATGATCTTGATCAGGCGATGAACTTGCTAAATGATGAACAACGAATAGCTTTTATTATGAAGTACAAACAAGGATTCAAAATAAAAGAAATCGCTGAATGCTTGGAATGTTCAGAAGGCACTGTGAAATCGAGGCTTTTTTATGCGTTAAAGAAACTCTCCACTGAACTGTCAGTTTATAATCCTAAATCAGAGTTATGATAAAAAAAAATAAATATGAACCTGAAGACATAGAAAAGCTCCTTCGAAATAAATCTTTTGAAAGCCTACTCGAAGAAGAGCGCGAGTTCATACTGAATCATATTGAGTCAGAATATGAGTATCGAAATATGAGATCCTTGCTCCTAAATGTGGAGAATAACAATTGGGATGACATTCCGGAAATGGATTCCTCCACTAGGAATAATCTTTTAAAAAAACACAAAGAATATCATAGAAAAAGTATGCGTGTTTGGCTCAATACTTTTTTCGGATTTGGAACAGACAAAGCCAAATGGCATCAAGCTCCAGGATTTCAATTGGCTTTTGCTATCGTTTTATTACTAGGCGTCATTTTTACCTTTCAAAATATTGTTGATACCGATAAGAATTTGGCGGACGCCAATATTGAAGAGGCAGAAAATATACCTCCAAAAATTAGTAATGAGAGGGTTTTAAAAGAAAACAAGAGTCAGACAAATGAGTTGAAGAACTTAGAATCGGTAGATATTGAATTTGAATCGTTAGAGAATGAAATTGAAATGAGTGATAAGATTGGCAGTTCTTATTCGGATGAAAACAAAGTGGAATCTCATACAAATTCGAACATTACTGACATGGTAGCTGAAAATATTGGAGCAAGTGATAATGCTTATGCAACGCTAATTATGGACAACATACGAGTTGATAAAGATCAGAATGATATTGAACCGGTCGATGAAATGGAACCAATAAGTCAGGAAGACGAAAGTGACCAAAATGGGTTTTTAAATAATAAAAATGTCATCGCTGAAAATGATAACTCCGAAATGCAAAATGCTATTAACACCAGTAAGACAGAAAATTTAATTGATGATGAAAACATATCTGCCGATGAAGTTTTTGAAGTAGAAGAAAATTCTCTGTCAAATTCTGGCCTGATAGAACAATTTCCTAAAAATTCAGCAGAAATAGAGATAATGGAGAAAAAACTTTCAGAAAAAAGTATCGCCTCCGAAAGGAGTTCAGATGTCATGTTCCAACGAAAGGAAATTAAAACCTTATCGCGAAGCGGAATTTCTCTTAATGTGAACTCCGAAATAATAAATCAACTTTTCACTGCATATTAATTCGAATCCTCATAGATATTTTACCTTCGCTGATTAAACACCACTGAATGCCTAAAATCCTTCGAATATTGAATCGCTATAACATCGGTGGACCAATATACAATGCTGCAAACTTATGCAAGTATCAAGCTCCGGAGTTCGAATCTCTCCTGATGGGTGGAGAAAATGAGCCTAGCGAAAAGGATTCCCTCAAAATATTAGATGATCTCAATGTGAAATACGTCATCGTTCCACACATGGGAAGAAAATTAAATCTGATTAATGATTTCAAGGCCTATAAACACATTTCGAACGTCATAAAGGAATATAAACCTGACATAGTCCATACCCATGCAAGTAAAGCTGGGGCCCTGGGCAGGTTGGCAGCGAGTAAGTATAAGGTAAAGGCAATTGTTCACACATTTCATGGTCATGTTTTTCACTCCTACTTCTCCAAATTGAAGAGTAAGCTTTATGTCTTGATTGAAAGATATCTAGCAAAAAAATCAAGTAAGATAATCGCCATCAGCGAAATTCAAAAAGAGGAATTAGCGGAAGTTTATAAGATAGCTGACAAGAACAAATTCGAGGTGATACCATTAGGCTTTGATCTGGATAAATTCTTTGAGAATCAGGAAATAAAAAGAGCTCAATTTCGATCAACATACGGATTGGATGATGAAACATTGGCTATAGGGATTGTTGGTCGCATCGTTCCTATTAAGAACCATAGTCTATTTCTAACCAGTTTAAAATATTTACAAGATCATACTGAAAAGAAATGGAAAGCTTTCATAATTGGGGATGGTGAAAGCAGAAATGAGATTGAAAAAATGGCTCGGGAGTTGAATATTTGCTTCTCAAGCGACCCTAAGAACAATTCCGACAGCTTACATTTCACCTCGTTCTTGACTGAAATGGATGAGGTAATGGCCGGATTAGATATTATTACACTTACATCAAAAAACGAAGGCACACCAGTAAGTCTTATTGAAGCTCAAGCTGCAAGAAAACCAATAGTCTCAACACTTGTTGGAGGCGTGGCTGATGTTGTGTTAGAAGGTTCGTCAGCACTTTGCTCCAAAGTTCATGACAAAGACTTATTTCATGAGAATTTGCTCAAAGTAGTGGAAGATAATAGCCTACGAGAATCTCTAGGTAACGCAGGAGTCGGATATGTAAAAAAGAAATATCATTACACCAGACTAGTTAGCGATATGAATAGGCTCTACAATCAATTGCTTCAATGATTTCAGTTTATTGTTCCATGAGTATAAACTTTTAACAAATCGTATCTAGCATCTTATCATGCAAGGCGTTCTATTTTTTTCTATTTTTGCCTGTAATCTCAATTTAAAGAATGATTTACACTCAAAGAGCCCAATCAGTAACATCCAGTTTACAATTTGTTTTTATCATTTGCATTTGCTCGCTGTTATTGAGCAGTTGTGGGGTGAACAGAGATCTAATGTTCAAAACACCAACAAATTTTGAATTTAATGAACTGTTGGAACGAAATTCTACAGAATATAACATATCTCCTAATGATATGCTTCGATTTCGTTTATTTACAAATGATGGGTTTGTATTAATTGATTTAACAGCTGGTGATGAAGGAAGTGGCGGAAGCAGTAGCATTTATCGCGAGTCAACCGTTAGCTATATAGTTGAAAATGATGGGCTTGTGAAACTCCCTACACTTGGAAGAGTGAATCTAACAGGAATGAGCATTAGAGAATCACAACTATATTTAGAGTATCAATATTCACAATTTTACCGAAAGCCATTCGTTATTTTAGAGGTAATCAATAAACGAGCAATTGTTTCAACAGGCTCAGGTGGAACCGCTAGGGTAATAGATCTTGAGAACAACAACATCACCTTGATTGAAGCTTTGGCTTTAGCAGGAGGAATTGATGATCGAGGTAATTCATCGAAAATTAAAGTTATTCGAAATGGCATTAGCGATAAGGAAGTGTACCATGTTGACTTGTCAACTATTGAAGGCATTCAGATGGGTGATATGATAATTCAAGCAAACGACATTATATACGTGGAACCTGTTCCTAGGCTGGCAAGTGAGTTGCTTCAAGACGTAGCTCCTATCGTTTCTCTACTTACCAGTGGATTCGTGATTCTAAACTTTCTTTCCACTAAATAACCGATGATGGAAAATCCCAACAATCAGGGAATAGATAGAAGTGGCTACCTAGGACGTTTAAAAAGAATCTCTGACCAAAATGAATTTGGTCGCTTGTTGCATGTATTAAAAAAATCTGTTTCCACGGCACTATTGTTCCTTGCCTTGAGTGTGATTGCCGCCTATTGCATTATACGATGGACGAGCCCCATCTATGAAGCTAGTAGTATTATTCAACTAGGCCAAAATGATAAAGCGAACAAAATCCTACAGGTCAATCAACTTTTCGAAGAAGATGATATGTTTGCAGAAATTGAATTTATACAATCAAAGCTCCTGATAGATCATACTGTTAAGAGCATGCCTATTTCTGTGAGATATTTCACAGAGGGACAATTCTTGACTCATGAAAAATATCCGTATTATTTCTATACAGTTGATTCAATTTCATTAAAAAACAGAAATCTTTATGGTGGAAAAATTTACATCAATTTCTCTGAAGATGGCTTATATAATTTATCCATTAGAGAACAAACGTACCAAGGCCTGAAACTAGGTGCTTATGAAGAAATTGATGACTTGAGCATAAAAGTAAGCCTAAAACAAGAGGTTTCTTTTGGTATTGAAAGTCAAAAAAATTATTTCAAAGTTTCCTCAAACGAGATGCTAGTTAATGAATTTCAAAATCAATTAAGAGTTTCACCTTACAATTCACGAGCTAAGAGTATTGTAATCAAAGCAAGAGGCCAGAACCCAATACTTGCGAAAGATTTTGTTAATAAGCATGTAGACTCATATATGCGATATGGACAAAATAGGCAAAATGAAAGTGCTGAAAACATTTTATCTTTTATCACAAATCAGCTGGACACCGTTTCGAAAAATTTGCAGGACGCAGAAAGATTGCTATCCTCTTTTAGAAGTGAAAATAATCTTATCGGTAAACCAACTAACCTTTTTAAAGATATAGATAAGTATGACAATGAAAGTGTAGAATTAGAGTATCAGGAAAACATCCTAGAAGAGCTTGAACGTATCACGAGAAAAGATGACAAGGACATTGATATATACAATCTTATGGCACAGATCATCGGATCAAACTATGAAGTTGCACTTAAAGGTATGCTGGGAGAACTTAACGAACTCCTGAAGACAAGAGAACGATACAAGTATGATGTTACGGAAGAGAACGAGTCAATTAAAACGCTTAATTATCGTATTGGCATTCAAAAAAAGTTAATTCAAGAAAGCATTATCTCACTAAAAGACAAGTTGCAAAAGAAAAAAGATCTGCTAAACTCGAAAAAAAATATCGTTGAGAAACAATTTGTGAACGTTCCTTCCAAAGAAGTGGAATTAGCAAGATATCAGAGACTATTCAATATTAGTGAGAAATACTACAACTTACTCCTAGAGAAAAGAACAGAATATAAAATATCTAAGGCTGGATACGTCTCTAAAAATAAGATTCTTTCGAGGGCCAAATCTGATTTGAAACTTCTGTATCCAAAAAAATCAATGATCTATAGCACATTGATTGGCTTAGGATTGGTCATTGGTGCGCTCTTTATTTTTCTTCGTTATTTGCGATATGACAAAATAAATTCACTCAATGACATTGTTAAATATTCTGGGGGTAGTATTAAAACTCTTGGTCTCATTCCACAAATCAATACTCAAACAGATAGAGCGACACTTCTTGTGAATCCTGGAGAAAAAACCATTCTAGTGGAGTCATTGCGCAGTATTAAAACTAACCTTCAATTAATAGACAGCTCTTCAGGACCTGTAAGCATTGGCTTAACTTCAACTATTTCGGGTGAAGGAAAAACTTTTGTTTCCATCAATTTGGGTGCCACCTTAGCCTTATCTGATAAAAAGGTGATCGTTCTTGATCTGGATCTTAGAAAACCAAAAATTCACGATGGATTTGGAGTTACTAATAGCAAAGGAATAAGTAATGTAATTGTTAATGAATTATCCTTAGCAGACAGTATTAGAAAGTCCGACAACCCTAATCTAGATTTTATCACTTCAGGGCCGTTACCTTCAAACCCATTCGAATTAATAAATAAAGCCACCTTAATTGATATAGTAGAAGAACTCAAAAAGGATTATGATTTTATATTGATTGATACTCCACCAATTGGACTCGTCTCAGATGCATATAGTGTTTTAAATATGGTTGATTACCCAATTTACATATTCAAATCAGAAGTTTCTAGGTTAAGTTTTATTCAAAATGTTGACAGACTTATTCATGAAAATAAATTGCAAAACATGACAACATTATTAAACTGTGTTGACATATCCTCTTCAGGATATACTGGTCAAATTGGATATGGCTATGGATATGTTGGAATGTCTAAAAACTCTGGCGAGTATTTCGATGAAGAACAAAATTCGAACAGCAAGTCAATTGGGCAAAAAATTCGTTCTTTTTTTAGATGAAGATAACGTATAGCAACATAGAAGGACTCGTTATATTGGAGCCTAGAATTTTTGAAGATGATAGAGGATTTTTCTTTGAATCCTACAATGAAAAAATTCTTAATGATGTATTGCCCAATCTAAGTTTTGTTCAAGAGAATCAATCCTGTTCTAAAAAAAATGTACTGAGAGGTCTTCATTTTCAGATTCCACCTCATGCCCAAGCCAAGTTAGTTAGAGTTTTATATGGGAAAGTGCTAGATGTTGTAGTAGATTTAAGGTCGGACTCCAAAACTTATGGTGAGTCTTTTTCAATTGAACTTTCAGCAGAAAACAATAAACAACTTTATATTCCTCGAGGATTTGCACATGGTTTTTTAAGTTTGATTGATGATACTATTTTCTCCTATAAATGTGATGAGTTCTACGCTAAAGAGGCTGAAAGATCAATTATATGGAATGATTCTACACTCAAAATTGACTGGGACATCGTTAACCCAATATTGTCTGCGAAAGATGTCTCCGATGCCGAAGAATTTATTAGATTTGATAGCCCATTTACAAACTGAATTGCATTTCTTGCTGTGCAAGAAACAAAATTTAAACAAGCGGTTAAAAAATGAATGATTATTTGCCAATCTTTATTTTTGGGATACTAATATTTTCCTTTATCCTGAATACCATTCTGCTAAAACTAGCTGAAAATGTTGGCATACGAGACAATGATACAGTTGTCCGATGGGCCTCAGGAAATAAACCAGCATTAGGCGGTATTGGTTTCTATACCATATTCCTTATTTCCTTCGTCTCCTATCTTATTTTGGTAGATGCAAACAGCATTAATGACAATCGTGAACTAGTAGGAATTTTAGTTGCCAGTTCTTTAGCATTCCTTATGGGATTGGCAGACGATGCATACAACACAAGGCCCTTTTTAAAATTTGGTGTTCAGATAATTTGCGGAGCTATTCTTATATGGAGTGGTATTTATATCAATGCATTTGAATCCCAAAATGCTAATATAGCTTTGACTATTATCTGGATTATCGCTATAATGAATGCAATAAATCTATTGGATAATATGGATGGGATTACGACCATCACCGCTGCTTTCATTATACTGGGTATTATTGGCTTAATGATGAACAAAGAAATGACAGAAGCGCCTCAATTTGTCTTACTCCTCGGAGTCTTCACTTCTCTTATCGTTTTTTTATTTTTCAATTGGAGCCCATCAAAGATGTTTATGGGAGATACCGGAAGCCAGTTTCTAGGGTTATTCCTTGGTGCGACAAGCATACAGTACATTTGGAATTTCGAGCCCTCAATCGGTGCTATATTTAGCGGTAAGTCAATATACCTTACGCTGATTGTCTTCGCACTGCCCATCGTAGACACAACGGTGGTATTTGTAAATCGAATTCGAAGGGGACAATCACCATTTGTTGGGGGAAAAGATCACACATCACATAACCTATCATATATAGGCCTCTCGGACAGTCAAGTGGGATTGACATATATTGCTATCTCAATAGTGAATTTAGCTTTGATAGCTTACGCCACACTGGGTGTTAATAATTGGACAAATTGGCATGGCATGATTTATGGATTATACTTTCTTTTACTTCTGACTTCATTTTTTTACATTACCTATTACAATAGAAAAAAATCACATGACTTATAAGACAAATCACCGAGCCCGCAAAACACAAAACTTACTTCTCACTTTGGCGTTGGTTATGACATGTTATTTCGGATTACAGTTTTTGAATTTCTCCACTCCTTCAAAAACAGATGATGGTCAATACACAAACTACATCAATGAGCATTATAAAATTTTCGCTCTTGATATGCCAGACACTTTAAGCTTCGCTGGCGAATCAGTACCAATGAATTTGGTTGATGTAAAAGAACGTTTTGATAGAGAAATGTTGGTCAATACTTACTGGCAATCTCAAGGCCTTCTTTTCCATAAAAGAGCCAATAGATGGTTTCCTACTATTGAACAAATATTTGAAGAAGAAGGTATCCCAGATGATTTCAAATATTTAGCCGTTGCTGAAAGTGGATTATCCAATGTTATTTCATCTGCAAACGCAGTCGGTTTTTGGCAATTCCTAAAAGGTACTGGAAAGCAATATAAACTTGAAATAAGAGATGGCATAGATGAAAGGTACAATGTCGAAAAATCAACAAGGGCAGCTGCAAAAATGTTGAAGGAATTGAATAAGAAATATGGATCATGGACTATGGCTGCTGCGGCATACAATCTTGGACAGGGCAACCTTGATAAACAAATTGCACGACAAAAAACAAGTAGCTATTATGACCTTCTTTTAGTGGATGAGACTTCTCGCTACGTGTTTAGAATTATGGCAATAAAGGAGATCCTTTCTAATTCTAACAAATATGGCTTTCACTTTAGACCTCAGGATCTTTATAAACCTTATGAAACACGAACAATTAATATTGACAGTTCGGTTGATGACTTCGCAACATTCGCCAATCAATATGGGATAACATATAAGACCCTTAAAATCCTTAACCCTTGGCTAAGAGATTCGTTCTTGAATAATACTTCAGGAAAAATCTATGAACTAAAAATTCCTGCAAAGGATTACAAAGGCCTTAAATAAATAAGGTAATTTAGTTCCTTTTTTCTATGTCCAGAGAAACTATTGAGGTAACAGGAGCACGGGTTCACAATCTTAAAAATATTGATGTCTCAATTCCCAGAGATAGTCTTGTTGTCATAACAGGATTGAGTGGCAGCGGAAAGTCATCTTTGGCGTTTGATACTATTTATGCAGAAGGTCAGAGACGGTATATTGAGACATTCTCTGCCTATGCAAGGCAATTCATGGGCAATATGGATAGGCCCGATGTGGATAAAATCACAGGTCTTAGTCCGGTTATTTCCATTGAACAAAAAACGATCAGCAGAAATCCTAGATCCACTGTTGGGACTATTACTGAAATTTATAATTTCATTAGATTACTATTTGCAAGAGCCTCAACGGCTATCTCGTATAATACGGGCGAGAAAATGGTCAAATACTCCGAGCGTCAGATAGCAGATATCATTCTTAGTAAGTACAAAGGCAAGAAAATCATTATTCTTGCCCCGGTAGTAAGAGGTCGTAAAGGGCACTATCGTGAACTTTTTGATCGTATCCTGAAAATGGGTTTTTTGAAGGCTCGAGTCGATGGAAAAATTGTTGATCTGACTGATAATTATAAATTGGATCGATACAAGATTCATGATGTTGAGATTGTCATTGACAAAATCGCCTTATCTCAAAAAGAAGATCAACGACTATTAAAATCTATTGCTGCAGGAATGCATCATGGCAAGGGGTCAATAATGATTTTGGAAGATGTTACTCAAGAAGTGAAGTTCTTCAGTAAAGCATTAGTATGCCCATCTACTGGCATCTCATACTCCGATCCTGAACCCAATCTTTTTTCATTCAATTCTCCTTATGGTTCATGCCCCAAATGCAACGGATTAGGCATAATTGCCCAACCAGATAAAGCTAAAGTCATTCCAAACGGCAAAAAATCGATACGTCAAGGAGGTCTTGCTCCACTCGGTGCATATAGAGATAACTGGATGCATAGACAGATTGAAGCCATTTTGAAAAAATCTGGACAAAACCTTCGTACTCCCCTACAAGAGGTCCCAGAAGAAACGCTGGATAAGATTTTATTTGGAACGGATGAGGCCCTTAAAATTGAAAACAACTCTGGCATCAATCAAATGTCATTAAACTTTGAGGGGGTCGTAACTTTTGTAGAAAGACAGGCTGAGGAAAGCAATTCCGCTGGCATTAAAAAATGGGCACTTAGTTTTATGAATAAAGTGCCGTGTTCAACATGCGGAGGCAGTCGTCTCAAAAAGCAATCTCTATATTTTTTATTAGATGGGAAGAATATTCAAGAATTAGTAGACATGGACATTTCTTCTCTCTTTGAATGGATGAGCACCATAAAAGACAAACTGAGTGAACGTGAATTAAAGATTGCCAGAGATCCCCTAAAGGAAATAGTAAATAGATTGTCCTTTTTGGTCGATGTTGGTTTAGATTATCTCACCCTGGATAGAAGTTCAACTTCGCTGTCTGGCGGAGAAGCCCAAAGAATCAGATTAGCAACACAAATAGGCTCTCAACTTGTTGGCGTCTTATATATTCTAGATGAACCAAGTATTGGTTTGCACCAACGGGACAACCACAGACTTATTTCATCACTGAAAAAACTAAGAGATAGCGGCAATTCCATCATCGTTGTTGAACATGATCGGGACATCATGATGGAGTCCGATTACATTATTGATATCGGTCCTGGAGCAGGTAAGTTAGGCGGTGAGATAGTGGGTCAGGGCACCCCCGCTGAATTAATTGGGAGTGAATCGGTAACCTATGGATATTTGCGCAATGAAAATAAAATAGAAATACCAAAAAAGAGAAGAAAGGGCAACGGCAAAAAGTTAAAGCTTAGTGATTGTTCAGGACACAATCTAAAAAACGTCACACTCGAAATTCCATTAGGAAAATTTGTTTGTGTGACTGGAGTTTCAGGCAGCGGTAAATCTTCACTAATTAACCAGACCTTATACCCTATCCTAAATAATCACATTTACAAAGCGCATAGATCAATTTTACCGTATCAGAAAATAACTGGTATTGATCACTTAGATAAGGTAATCGAGATTAATCAAACGCCTATTGGGAGAACACCTAGATCAAACCCTGCTACTTACACTGGGCTTTTTGATCATATTAGAGATCTTTTTGCAAAGGTTCCAGAGGCACAAATTAGAGGATACAAAAAAGGGAGATTCTCCTTTAACACCAAAGGGGGAAGATGTGAAACATGTCGTGGAGGTGGAATGCGAACTATAGAAATGAATTTCCTTCCCGATGTTTATGTCGAATGTGATACATGTAACGGAAAAAGGTATAATCGGGAAACCTTAGAAATTCGTTTTAAAGGAAAGTCTATTTCGGACATATTGGATATGACCATTAATGACGTTTACCCGATGTTCCAAGATCATCCCCGAATCTCAAATCATTTAAAAACAATAATTGATGTTGGATTGGGTTATTTATCACTAGGCCAATCATCAACTACCCTTTCTGGTGGCGAAGCACAAAGAATAAAATTGGCCTCTGAACTGTTTAAAAAAAGCACAGGTTCTACAATATACATTCTAGATGAACCTACTACTGGATTGCACTTTGATGATATAAAACAATTAATTTCGGTACTCAACAAGCTTGTGGACAAAGGCAATACTCTAGTTGTCATTGAGCACAATATGGATATAATAAAGGTTGCGGATCACGTGATTGATCTTGGTCCAGAAGGCGGTGAGAAAGGTGGTTATATCATTGCCAACGGAACTCCAGAAAGTATTATGAAAAACAAGAAAAGTTTAACTGGCAAATATCTTAAAATGGAATTGAACTAACTCAAAATAGAACTGAATCTAAAAGAGTATTTTTATTACAGGGGCAAATAGGAAAAGTAATGAATCCTTGATTCATTTTTAATAAAATTAAATCTAATTTAGAGCAGATTCCGAGCGAGAAACAACATGCCAAACAAATAACAAGAAAATATGACGGATAAAAGCGAAGATAAAATCAGAGAGTCCTTTGAAAGAGTGAACTGGAATGAGACCAGAACAAATGATAGTTGGGCTATTTTTAAAATTATGTCCGAATTTGTGGAGGGTTTTGAAAAACTTGCTAGAATAAAACCATGTGTAACAGTATTTGGTTCAGCAAGGACCAAACCAAATGAAGAATATTATATCAAAGCCGAACAAATAGCCTATGACATTACACAGAAAGGTTATGGCGTAATTACGGGGGGAGGTCCTGGCGTAATGGAAGCCGCAAATAAAGGTGCTCAAAGAGGAGGCGGAACTTCCGTAGGTTTAAACATTGTGCTCCCATTTGAACAAAACTCAAATCCATATGTGGATAATGATAAAAGCATAGATTTTGATTATTTCTTTGTCCGAAAGGTAATGTTCATGAAATACTCGCAAGGATTTGTGGTAATGCCAGGTGGCTTCGGAACTTTAGACGAATTGTTTGAAGCATTGACTCTTATTCAAACAGAGAAGATTGGCAAATTTCCAATAGTCCTTTTTGGCGTTAAATTTTGGGCCGGAATGGTTGAATGGATTAAGGAAACCTTAAGGGATACTTATAAAACAATTAGCCCTAAAGATGATGATTTGTTCATAATTACAGATGACATAGATGAGGTGATAAACCACATTGAAAACTTCTACTCCAAGTATCTGCACAAACCAAATTTCTAAAAGATCACATAAAATAGTTCGATCTGCTGAAGTCCTTTCTTTTTAACGTAATTTTGACATAATATGTCTGGTAGTAAATCGAAATTAAGCGCTATTCTTACAAATAAATGTCCCGCTTGTCGAGAAGGTGATTTTTTTGTTTCAAAGAACCCATACAGTCCCAAAAATTTTGGGAAAATGCATGAGAACTGTCCATTGTGCGACCAAAAGTATACCATTGAACCAGGATTTTACTTTGGTGCGGCATATATTAGCTATGGACTAAATGTATTACTTTTTGTAGCCGCTGTCATTATTGTCTACCTCTTTGTTGATAAGCCAACTATTACAAATTATGTAACGGCTATAATTCTTCCAACCATAGTATTGGTGCCATTATTATTTCGACTATCTAGATTAATTTGGGCAGCATTATTTATCCCATATAGTAACAAAAAGAAATAAGCAACTTTGAAGAAAAGAAATCATCCTAAAGTATTCTGTCTAATATTTATTTTGACCGTGATTAACAGCACGTCAATTGCTCAAAATATTGAAGGCTATGACAAGATGATCTCAGAATTAGTTCAGGATACCGTGCCTTATATTAATCCAGAGGGTCTTCAAAAGAAAATGGATACTGACATCTATATTCTAGACACAAGAGAGTTGGTGGAATACGAGACAAGCCATATTCCTAACGCACTGCACGTTGGATATCTTTTTTTCAAAATGAAATCAATAAAAGATATTCCTAAAGGTGCAACAATTGTAACATACTGCTCTGTCGGATATAGAAGTGGAAAACTTGGCGAAAGGCTGATAAGAAAAGGGTTTCAAAATGTCTACAACCTAAAAGGAGGAGTTTTTTCTTGGGCCAATGAATCAGGCACTCTCTTAGATTCTCAAAATGATACTACCAACGATGTACATGGATACGATAAGGAATGGAGTAAATGGCTAAATGAAAAAAACTGCTCTATAATACTAAAGTAATATCCGTTAGAAGATTTACGATTGATTCCGATTACTTTTTATTTGGCCAAATAAATCTATTCTTTTGAAGATCATAAAAGCTAACAATCCCCTCAGAGTCAACAGCATATGCATATCGATAATTCTTAACTTCAATTTCTTTATACTTGAATCCGAGAATTAAATTATTATCGCGATCGATAAGTCCTTTCAATCCATTTTTCTCTACAATCAACAACCCAATGCTCTCCTCACTAACAATCCAGGAATATTCCTCTTGCAAAACATTGATGCCATTAGGATCAATAACACCAAATAGATTACCCGTTCTTACCAAAGAGATTCCCCTATTAAATCCAAACACTTCATCATAAATTGGTTCAATAATTCTTTTTGATTTCTGCAGCTCCCTATATCCCCACTTTCCTTTATTCCTGAATGACACAAAGTTTTCTGAAGGCAATCCAAGCGAATCGTATTCAATCGGTAGGATTATAAGACCGTTCATATCTATTACGCCATATTTACCATTTTTCTTAACTCTAGTGAAATCCCCATTAAAATCATGCAACCTTGCGTTATTTTTATCCAGATCATAAGAAATCGGAATAACAATCTCATTAGCGTTATTGAGATACCCTATTTTCTCATCCTTTTGCAACAAAATTGGCTTTTTGCCGTTAATCAGTCCAATCCAATCATACTCCAAGGGCAATAGGAGTTCTCCTGACTTTGATAGCAGTCCAAAAGCACTTCCTTGTTTCACTCTAAACCGCTCTTGATCAGTAGATTCTATCCAATCATACTCAAATGGAACAATAACTTCATTGTTAATGTCGATAGCTCCATACAGTCCTTCATTCTTTACAATCGCTAAGCCATTTTTGAAATCCACACCATTTTCATACATTAAATCTATAGCAAGTTCTCCTGTGCTATTATAATATCCAATCAATTCGTTACGTTCAACTAGGATTCTGTCATCGGATAATTGACCTACATCATCAAAGTCCATTTGTAATATAATTTTATTTCTTCGGTCTATGACACCATACTTACCGCCCCTCTCTACTACCGCAACACCGTTAATAAAGTTGTACACTTCATCATAATCAATGGTAATAACCACATCACCCTTCTTATTTACAAAGCCATTTTTACCACGCTTTTGAACAATTGCCAAACCCTCTACAAAATCTCCGGCAGCTTCATAAATCGGATCTATCAACAATTCCCCATCCCCTCTAATGAAACCCCATAGACTATCAATTTTCAGTGGAAAAAAGGATACGAAATAACCTTTTAATTCATTCTCTACTTGACTATTTAATGGATTCAATGGATAATCCGCTAAGATCCCAGCCAATGAATTTTCTGAATATTCATCTTTTAAAGTCAATCCTATTAAATTTTCCCATGCTAACAAAGTGTAGGAATTTTTTGGATATTCTACAATGAATTCATTATAAGCTTCTTTTGTGTCTAGTGCACTTACATTCAAAAAGATCTGATCATAGGCCTCTTCAATGTATGGACTAGCGGGAAAATCCATAACAAATTGCTTATATGCTGACACATCACCATCTCCCACCTTCGTTTTGAAAAAACTTTTAGCATATAGAGAGTCTGCCTTCAAACGCAATATTGATCCCGGATAATTAATAATGAAATCGCGAAAGGCATCATAAGTATTTTCCTCTCTCGCCCTAGAAAAAGCGATAGAATCTCTTCTATTTACAGCTAAAACATATTCATCTGCGTACGAAAATGTTTTAATGAATTTTTGATAAACTTTAATATCTGCATCCGCTGGTAGCAATTGATATGCTTTGGTGGCTATCTTCAGTCTATGATTGTACAATACCTCTTTTGATAAGGAGAAATACTCTATCATTTTTATCTCCTTTTTATCAGCCATTGCGAACGCGGAATCTGCAAATACAATAAATTTCAATGCCGAATCCAAACTAAAAAATGGATTTTGCTGCTCATAATACATTAAACTCAGGCCATAAGCCCCAGTTGTAGGGTATCCATACATGGATTTAGTGAAAATCCTTTTAGATTTAAAAAAATCCTTTTCACTTAGTGCCTTGAAGCCTTTTTCTAATTTTTGAGCGTCAACTGATATTGAGGCAAGAATTATAAAAAAGATTAAAAATGTTAACTTTCGTCCCATTAATTTTTTAAATACTGGTAATTTAGTATTTCTTTTACGAAAAAAGTACGCTGAGTTACTTTAATAATTATTTATTTAAAATCTTCAAGAGCCATCTTAAACTCCTTATCTTCAGGAAAGTGCTCTTCTCCCATCGAGATTACTGTCGAGGAAGAATCACTCATCCCGTTTTGGTACAAATGCTCAGAATATGTAATTAATGCATACTTCACCAACCTTTGTTGATCGTTACTATAACTATCAAACTCATCTACGCCAAGCTTTGCAAACTTTTCTATTGATATTTTGGCTCCAGATCGATCGTTGCCTTTCATTTCAGTATAACCTCTCATTAACCAAGCACCAGGATCCATAGGATCAAATTTTGTTATATACTTATAGTACCTCTTAGATTTGGACCATTTTTCTTCCTCTGCATAATTCTCTCCTACTTCCATAGCTCCAGATCGGATATCATCGATAAAATCCTGGTTCGAATCTACATAATCACTTCCTTTATCCTTAGTTCTGTATTTTGCAGCATACTTTAAAGCTAAGTCAAAAGCTTTTGGGAAATCTTCTGCAAACTTCTCGTCCTTAGACATCTCATAATATGCCATGGAGGTAAACAAATAAGGCATAGGTTCCTTTTTACGTTTATCCTTCTCCGTTATGGCGGTAGCCTTTTTGACTAATTTCTCATAATCCTCATCCATCAACATTACTCTTAAGTCATCATATTCCGTAAGGTCTACCATATCTTGAGCAAAAAGGCTTACAGCCCCAATTGAAATCGCCACAAAGGCTAAAAGTATTTTCTTCATCTTCTTTATTTTTGTCCTATTCATTTAACTATAATTCCTAAATAAAAATTGGATTATAGGTTTTCTAAAATGTATAAAGCAAATATAATGCCTAAACCCAATTAACCATCATAATCCCTGATAATTTTCAACAATTAACTATCCAATCTATACAAACATAAAACCCTAAAAAATTACATACATTCGACCAATAATTTATGTGAAATGAGAATTGATATTATTACAACTTTACCTGGACTTCTTGCCGGCCCTTTTAGTGAATCAATACTAAAAAGAGCACAAGACAAATCGTTGGTTACCATCGAAATACATGATTTGCGAAAATTCTCCAACGACAAACATAATCGGGTAGATGATTATGCATTTGGAGGGGGTGCCGGAATGGTGATGTGTATCGAACCAATTCACTTATGTATAGAACATCTTAAAAGTCATCGAGATTATGACGAAATAATATACATGAGCCCTGATGGTGAGCTACTTACTCAAAGTATGGCCAATCATCTTTCCACATTCAAAAACCTCATTTTACTGTGTGGGCATTATAAGGGTATTGATGAGAGGGTTCGAACGAATATCGTCACGAAAGAAATTTCAATCGGGGACTACGTGTTAACCGGGGGTGAATTAGCTGCCGCTGTACTTTCTGATTCCATCGTAAGATTGATACCTGGTGTACTCAATGATGAAACCTCCGCACTAACCGATTCCTTCCAAGATGATTTAATCTCGCCTCCTGTTTATACTCGTCCGGCAGAGTTTAATGGAATGAAAGTTCCAGACGTTTTGCTATCGGGACATGCTGAACGAATTGAAGATTGGAGAATGGAACAATCCATTATTCGCACGAAAGAAAGAAGGCCTGATTTACTAAAATAACGGTTCTGTAAAATGGCACTTCCAATGAAACCCATTCACAATATGCACTTCTGTTTTTAGCTTAACTATATACTTCATTTAATCTTACTTTAACCGCTGGTTATCTGCAACTAATAAAAATAATAGATGCATATATTGCGCTATAAAAAAAGTCCTGCGCAGTACTGATTATTTTATTATTTTTGCTAGCTAATTTATTTTGAGATTATGATAAAAATTACCTTGCCTGACGGTGCGATCCGAGAAGTTGAAAAAGGTTCTTCTGGGATGGATATTGCCAAAGGCATAAGTGAAGGTTTGGCAAGAAATGTTTTGGCCGTTGATGTCAATGGAGAGATCATTGATGCTAATAGACCCATCGAAAATGATGTGAATCTTAATTTAATTACTTGGAATGACAAGGAAGGCAAATCTACATTTTGGCATTCCTCAGCTCACCTAATGGCGGAGGCTCTTTTAAGTTTCTATCCTGAAGCAAAAATGACCATAGGACCTGCTATTGAACGTGGATTTTATTATGATGTGGATTTTGGAGACAAAACAATCTCAGACAAAGATCTTGGCAAGATCGAAAATAAGATGTTGGAACTTGCCAGAGAACAGAATGAATTTATTCGTAAAAATGTCTCTAAAGCAGATGCTATTTCATTTTACGAAAAACAAAATAACGAGTACAAGCTTGAACTAATTCAGGATCTTAAGGATGGTGAAATAAGTTTTTATACTCAAGGGAGTTTCACCGACTTATGCAAAGGCCCTCACATCCCTCATACAAAATTCATTAAAGCTGTTAAGCTCACAAGTATCGCTGGTGCTTATTGGCGAGGTGATGAGAAAAACAAGCAAATCACAAGGGTATATGGCATAACTTTTCCTAAGCAAAAAGAGCTCGTGGAACATATGACCATGCTTGAGGAAGCAAAAAAACGTGATCATAGAAAATTGGGAAAGGAGTTGGGTTTATTCACCTTCTCACAAAACGTAGGTCAAGGATTACCTCTTTGGCTCCCCAAAGGTGCAGCATTAAGGGAAAGACTTATGAATTTCCTTAAAAATGCACAGGACGCCATGGGCTACGAAGGAGTCATCACACCACACATTGGTCATAAAAATTTATATGTGACATCCGGTCATTATGAGAAGTATGGCGAGGATTCTTTTCAGCCAATTAAGACTCCAAATGAAGGAGAAGAGTTCTATTTAAAACCAATGAATTGCCCTCATCATTGTGAAATATACAAATCATCTCCTAAATCTTATAAAGATCTTCCAATAAGACTAGCTGAATTTGGTACGGTATATCGATACGAACAAAGTGGCGAGCTACATGGTCTAACAAGAGTACGTGGATTTACTCAAGATGATGCGCATATTTTTTGCACGAAGGAACAAGTCAAAGAAGAGTTTAAAATGGTTATTGACCTTGTAATGATGGTTCTCAACGCGCTGGATTTCAAAGAATATACCGCACAAATATCTCTTAGATCAAAAGAAGACCGAAGCAAGTACATCGGAGATGATGACAAGTGGGAAGATGCAGAAAAAGCCATTGCAGAGGCTGCCGAGGAAAAGGGCCTTAACACGGTTGTTGAATATGGTGAAGCAGCTTTTTATGGTCCTAAGTTAGATTTCATGATAAAAGATGCCATTGGTAGAGAATGGCAACTTGGAACTATTCAAGTGGATTACAATCTACCAGATCGTTTCGAACTAGAATATAAAGGGAGTGATAACCAGATGCATAGGCCAGTCATGATTCATAGAGCACCCTTTGGTTCTCTAGAGAGATTTGTAGCTGTTCTCATTGAACATTGTGCCGGTCAATTCCCTTTATGGTTAAACCCTGAACAGGTAGGTATCTTGCCAATTTCGGATAAATACAATGACTATGCCCAAAAAGTTTTAGCTTTACTAAAAAATTACGATATTCGCGGATTCGTTGACGATCGAAATGAAAAGGTCGGAAAGAAGATTCGAGAGGCGGAATTGAAAAAAGTGCCTTACATGATTATAATTGGTGAAGAAGAGGTGAAAACCAACAACTTATCAATTAGAAAGCATAAAGAAGGAGATATGGGTCACTTTACAGCAGAAACTTTTGCTGGATTGATCAATGGTGAAATAGATGAGAAAATGGCAGCATTTGCCAAGTTAGATTAGAATAAACTGCCCTTTACTGGGACTAAATTATAGAATTATAAAAAAGAGATCAGTTGATAGAAACTTTCGTAAAAAGGAAGCTGAGCACAAAATCAACAGGAATATCAGAGCACAAAGAGTTAGAGTTGTTGGAGATGAAGATTTCCAATCAGATGTATTTTCTTTGGCAGAAGCATTAAAAATTGCAGACGAACAGGGAGTCGATTTAGTAGAAATCTCTCCTAACGCTGAACCTCCTGTATGCCGTTTGGTTGATTACAAGAAGTTTCTTTACGATCAAAAGAAAAGACAGAAGCAACTAAAAGCAAAACACGTTCAGACCGTGATAAAAGAATTAAGGTTTGGACCGAATACAGATGAACATGATTTTATGTTCAAACTGAATCATGCAAAGAAGTTTCTGGAACAAGGGTCTAAAGTTAAGGCCTATGTTTTTTTCAAAGGAAGATCTATTGTATACAAGGAACATGGCGAAGTTCTTTTATTAAAGCTAGCCACAGAACTTGAAGAATTTGGCATAGTTGAAAAAATGCCAGAATTGAGAGGTAAAAGAATGATAATGTTTATCTCTCCTAAAAAGAAGAATTAAATTTAATTAATATATATAGCAGGATGCCAAAAATGAAAACGGTCTCCAGTGCCAAAAAAAGATTTAGAACCACAGGTACTGGTAAGATCAAAAGAAAGAAAGCTTTTAAGAGTCACATTCTTACTAAGAAGTCAAAAAAGAGAAAAAGAAATTTGACGAAATGGGATGATGTGAGTAAAGCAGATTTACCAAATGTTAAATTGATGTTGACTAAATAGTCAATTCAATTTGGTTCAATTTATTAACCCGGTATTTAGCCAAAAATAAAAGTATCTTAATAGATCGCTAAACACCAAAAATGATTAGAAAAAATGCCAAGATCAGTAAATTCGGTCGCTTCTAGACAAAGAAGAAAGAAGATAATAAAAGCAGCTAAAGGATACTACGGAAGAAGAAAAAATGTATACACCGTAGCCAAAAATGCTGTTGAAAAAGGAATGTTATACGCATATGAAGGGCGTAAACAAAAGAAAAGACAATTTAGAAAATTGTGGATTACCAGAATCAATGCTGGAACTAGAGAACATGGAATGAGTTATTCTCAATTTATGGGGAAAGTTTCAAGATCTGGTATTGAGCTAAACAGAAAAGTTTTAGCCGATCTAGCAATGAACCACCCTGAAGCTTTCAAAGCGATTGTAGATAAGGTGAAATAAAATTTACAGAAAATTTTTAAAAGGCTCTTTGATTAATTTCAAGGAGCCTTTCTTTTTTATCAGAACTTCTCAAGCCAAATAATCATCCTGAAATTTGAATTGGCATGAAATCACTGTTGTAATATACCATGATATTACCAGAATGGTTATGGATACAAATAGCTTTTATTTCTTCTTAAGAATAAATTTATTTTTCCAACCTATTTAAACCTTCTATAGCCAGGCTATAGTCCGGTTTAATATTAAGTGCCTCTTTATAGTCATTGACTGATAGCTCAAAATTTTCTTGCGCCTCGTAGCAAAGCCCCCTGTTGTATAGTGCCTGAAAATAATCTGGACTTTTATCTATAGCCAAACCAAAATAGAATATGGAAGAATCAATCTGATTATCTGACATATGGAGATATCCAATATTATAGTACGGTATGGGGTCGGAAGAATTTAGACTTGTGATCTTTCTAAACGTATCCATTGCCTTGGTCTTCTCATTCATTTTCATTTCAAAGTGACCTTTACCATATAAAGCTTTTATATCATTAGGCTTGATCTCTAAAGCACTCCTATAATAATTGATCGCAAGATCATCATTTTTCTCAGAATACAACAAGCCCAACAATTGATAAGCTTCAAAAAAATCAGGCTCCATCTCTATGGCAGTCTGAAAGGATGACATTGCCTTAGTTGTATCTCCTGCCGCTAAAAATACTCTCCCCTTAATAAAGTATGTCTTAGAATTATTGACGTTCAACTTCAAACCATTATCAGCCGACTTAATTGCTTCCTTATAATCCTTTAACCCCAAATGATAAAGCGCTAATTTTAAATGCGCATCTTCATTATTTGGATCAATCCCCACTGCCCTATCATACGAGGTTTTAGCCAAAGCTAAATTTCCTTGACGAATTGAAATCTCCGCTCTTGTAACATGAAAAGCTGACACCAGTGAATCCAACTTTATTGACCGATTCATATCATTGGCTGCCTCATCCAATTTATTGTCTAAGATCAACAATTTTGCACGCTCATGGTACAAATTTTCATTCGATGAATCCTCCACAATTTTACCATTGAGGATTTGTAAAAGGTCCATATCTCCGACCATAGATTCTGTTTCAGAATCCATCTTCGATTTCTTCTTATCTGCAGTTTCGCATGATAAAAAAGCTACTATCATAATGGGTAGACATAGCATTAGAAATTTATTTTTACACATTGAGCTAAATTATATAATTAAAAAAGAAATCATCTAACCATTGATCGTTAAAATTCGACCAATGATTAGATGACAAGTCACAATATCAAATATGCTACTCTTATTTCTTATCAGCAGTTTGTTTTACCTCAGCCTCTTCAACAACAGGATCATCACTCATGACTTTCCCTTCTATTTCTTCCATCAACTCAGGGTTGTCTTGAAGCAATTGCTTGACGGCATCACGCCCTTGGCCAAGCCTTGTCTCACCATAACTAAACCACGATCCTTTCTTAGAAACAATTTCCATATCTACTGCTAGATCCAAAAGCTCCCCGCTTCTAGAGATCCCTTGACCATACATTATATCAAACTCGGCCTTTTGGAAAGGTGGTGCGACTTTATTCTTAACCACTTTCACTCTTGTCCTGTTCCCTATAATAGAATCCCCATCCTTGATGGCACCGATTCTTCGAATGTCTAATCTAACTGAGGCATAAAATTTAAGAGCATTTCCTCCTGTAGTTGTCTCAGGATTTCCAAACATAACGCCAATTTTCTCCCTAAGTTGATTGATGAAAATGCAACAACATCCTGTTTTACTTATCGTTCCTGTCAATTTTCTTAACGCCTTTGACATTAATCTAGCCTGCAATCCCATTTGTGAGTCTCCCATTTCACCTTCGATTTCAGCACGAGGCGTAAGAGCAGCAACAGAATCAATGACCAAAAGATCAATTGCACCAGAACGAATAAGATTGTCAGCGATTTCTAATCCCTGCTCTCCATTATCCGGTTGCGAAATAAATAGATTCTCAGTATCGACACCCAAGTTTTCAGCATAAAATCTATCAAATGCGTGTTCTGCATCAATGAAAGCAGCGATACCACCTGATTTTTGACACTCTGCTATGGCATGAATTGCAAGAGTAGTCTTACCAGAAGACTCCGGTCCGTATATTTCAACAATCCTTCCTTTTGGCAATCCCTTTACCCCCAGAGCCATATCCAAAGTAATGGATCCCGTTGGAATAACTTCTATTTTCTCAATAGCAGAATCACCTAACTTCATGACCGCACCACGTCCATATGATTTTTCCATTTTCGCAATGGTCAATTCCAATGCCTTTAGTTTATCTTTATTAATACTGACTGCCATCTTGTTATGTTTTTAGTTTTAAAATTATTTTATTTTGTAAGCGCAAATATCTGTTGCGCGTGTTCTTTAGTTTTAACTTTTTTGATGATTGATTCAATAACCCCCTCTTCGTTGATAATAAATGTGGTCCTATGAATACCATCATATACTTTACCCATGAATTTTTTTTCACCCCAAACACCGTAATCATTAATAATTACCTTTTGCTCATCTGCCAAAAGATCAAAAGGCAGATTATGTTTTTCAATAAACTTCTTATGTCTGGAAACACTGTCAGCACTGACACCAAGCACCTCATACCCCATCTCCTTTAGTGCCAAAAAATTATCTCTCAAATTTTGAACTTCCAATGTACAACCTGGGGTTGAGTCTTTTGGATAAAAGAATAAGATCAACCTTTTACCTTTAAACCCATCAATAGAGATCGCTTCCTCATTTTGATTAATCCCCTCAAAAAAGGGTGATTTATTGTTTTCCTCTAAAAAATGTACTCCTGACTCCATTACTATACGCTGATTTTTATCATCTACTTGCAATGTTACGAAGGATGATTGTAACCTATTTACAATCTTCAATATATTGTTTTTAACAATGACAAATTGCTAATAATTTTAGCAAAATCACCTTAATCTTTAGATTTCCATGAATGTTAGTAAAGCTGGGATAACTAGTCAAAAACCACCTATAATATTTATGCAATTTTACGTAAATAGAAATGTCGTTTTTCATCGAAAAAATTGCGTTTTCATCGAAGATATTTGATGCTTAGTCGATATAGAATCAAGTTTTAACGAACAATATTCATCTATTTTTTAGCTCCAATTTAGATTCAACACACTGACTACAAGCATATTAAATAAGTCACATTTAATTTATCAAGAATTTTCACCAGCCTACAGGAAAAAAAGCTTTCCTTTTATCGATAGTTGGCGTACTTTTGCAGGTAATATGACTACATTGGTCGTGTATTTGATAATAAGTGAGTTTTTAAAGATTATTATTTCATTCATTTAATTAAACCTATAATTATATATTACATATGAAAAATCTATACAATTGTTCCAACATTCTATTAGGATCCAATAGTATAAAAGTAAAGTCAGCAGCGGTTATGCTATTTGCCTTTATGTTTACACTAAACATTTCTGCCGAAAATTTGACAGGGACTTCTATTGATAGCCCAACTGGGCCTTATCTAAATGCTGATGCATATAATCAATTTGACTATGAAAGTGCGCTTTCAAATAATCAATCTATGGAAATTGAATGTGCAAGTGATATAACCATTGATTGTGGTGAATCAACTGACCCTTCAAATACCGGTAATCCAACCGGGCTTGAAAATCCTGCCACTATAACTTTTAGTGATGATAGCAATGGTCTCTGCCCAGAGATAATTACAAGAACATTCACAATTGATTATGACGAACCAAAATTGGGGAGCGAAATATGTGTTCAAATAATTACTATTGAGGATAACGAAGCTCCGATAGTGAGCTCTGTTACGCCAGTCATCAATGTAGACTGTGAATCTGACATGCCTGCCCCAACAGTAGTTACGGCAACGGATAACTGCGATGATGATGTTACTATTCAGTTTATTAGCTCTAACGGTTCTGAAGGTGAAACAACATGTGAAGGAATTGACGCAATTGGTTCAAATTCAAATTTTTGGTCTATATACTTAGTTGGCCTGCCAGGTGGACTGGTTGACGGATGGATTTTGGATGCTGACGGGGCTGAATTCACAACCTTCGCTGACGGAACTGCTCATCTAACAGGAAGGGTTCATGCTTCAAATGATCCCAACCTTGTTTTCAGAATTGAAATTACAGCTAAGGAAAAGAAAAACTGGACGGAATGGAGTACATCTCCTACAGTTCCAGTAGGTGGCTTTAGAACTTACAAAGATGACGCAGGTCTTGCAGCAGCAGGAATGTTGTGGGAGACTTGGGATTATTACATTTTTGATGATGCAATGTCTTTTCTAATAGGTGAAGATGGATTGGATGGATCTGTTCTTAATCTAACTCATGCTCCAAGTTCATTACACTTTGGGTGGCAAGTTGGCCTTGCGGCTAATAATATTAACGCAAACTATGGAATGTCTTCATGGTTTAACTTCACTGGTAATCTAAATGTGAATGGAACAGCTTATGCTAATATAGAAGGTAATGGAGACGTTAACATGGACACGAACTGTTCAATGACTGAACCATCTTGTGAATATGCTATTACAAGAACTTGGGTTGCTTACGATGATTGTGGCAATGGCACAAGTGTTTCTCAAATAATAAACATTAATGATGTAACTCCACCTGTAATGTCTGAATGTCCTAGTGACATAACTGTACAGTGTGACGCAATTCCTGATGTTCCTACAATTACTGCACTTGATAATTGCAGTGGTGTTGTTCCAGTAACTTTTGAAGAAAGCGCAGAGCAAAGCCAGGATTGTCCTGACGAGCAAGTTATAACAAGAATTTGGACAGCTGATGATGAGTGTCTAAATAGATTTACTTGTACTCAGATAATTACGGTTGTTGACACAACAGACCCAACGTTTACTTTTGTGCCAGCTGATGTGACTCTTGATTGTACCGATGCAATTCCTGTAACTCAAGCAACAGCTTCTGACAACTGTGGAACTGTTTCTGAATCTTTTAGTGATGTAACTGCTGGTATTTGTCCAATTATTATCACTAGAACATTTACAGCTATTGATGCTTGTGGTAATACTGCAACTGCGACACAAATCATAACTATTGAAGATAATGATGCTCCAGTACTTAGTGATATGCCTGCTGATGTAACGGCTGAATGTGATAATATTCCTGAAGTACCAGCTCTAACTGCATTAGACAACTGTGATGATGACCCTGATTTTAGTGTTAGCACTAATAATACTCCTGGAGCATGTGATGATGCATACACTAGAGTAACTACATGGACTGCTAC
>JBLIMR010000013.1:0-59634 GCA_047638815.1 Gammaproteobacteria bacterium | reverse complement strand
CACTATGAATCTACTGGTCCTGAAATATGGGATCAAACAGATGGAAAGATTACGCATTTTGTAGTTGGTGTTGGTACAGGAGGAACTATATCTGGGGTTGGAAAATACCTTAAAGAAAAGAATCCTGATGTCAAGATTTGGGGAGTGGATACGTATGGTTCTGTTTATAAAAAATATCATGAGACTGGAGAGTTTGATGAGAAAGAGATCTACAGTTACATCACAGAAGGTATTGGTGAAGACATCCTTCCAAAGAATGTTGACTTTGAAATCATTGATCACTTTGAAAAGGTGACTGATAAGGATGGTGCTTTAGTTACTAGAGAATTGGCTTTAAAAGAAGGTCTTTTATTAGGGTATTCAGCAGGGTCCGCTTTTCAGACTGTTCGTCAATTAAAAGATGAGTTGAATGAAGACTCTGTTGTTGTTATTCTTTTCCATGATCATGGGTCTAGATATGTTGGAAAGGTATTTAATGATGATTGGATGAAGGAAGTTGGATTCCTTTAATCAATTACGAATTACGTCCCGAAGTTTCGGGAACGAATTGTTTTACCTCAACTCAGCCCCTAATTCCTTGGTTAGTCCTTTCAAAATAGCATCCATAATGCCATCAACTTTTTTGTCAGTCATGGTTGCTTCTTCGTCTTGCAGAATGAATTTTACGGCATAAGACTTCTTTCCTTTCGGTAAATTTTTCCCTTCGTAAACATCAAAAAGATCAACTTCTTTGAGTAATCTTTTTTCTGTTTTTGTCGCGATCGTTTTTATTTGATCAAACTGCACAGATTCATCGAGCAACAATGAAAAATCTCTTCTTACTTTAGGATATTTAGAGATGCTCTTTACTTTTATTTTTTGATTCTTGAACTGTCTCAACAATTCATTCCAATCAAATTCTGCATAGAAAACATCGCTTTTAATTCCGAATGACTTTAAGATCTCTTGTTTAACCCAACCTGAATTCACAAGATTTTTTTTCTGTCTACTTACTTCAATACCGTCTTGCAGGTATGGTACTTGCACTCCATTCGATTGTGTTCCTTTTTGCAAATCAAACTTGCCTAATGTTTGATTAATAACCGCCTGTAGATCAGAATACGAAACTCCCTGGTCTTGATTATCCCAATTTTCAACGGCACGTATTCCGGTCATAAATACACCAAGTACTTCTCTTTGAGCGTATCCTTTTTCTTTTTTGAAATAGATGTTTCCGAATTCAAAAAGTCTAAGGTCTGGGTTTTTTCTATTTTGATTATATGCAATAGCCTCAAGTCCATTTCCAAGAATCGACTGTCTTAATATCCCCAATTCTGAACTTAAGGGATTCAGGATTTTCACAATTGATTCTTCCTCCTTCACCATCCAAGAAGCATATTCTGCATTGGTCAGTGAATTAGACATCATTTCTGTGAAACCCATTCCTGTAAACATGTTCGAAAGGTTATTCTTCACTTTCTCTCTATCTGGAGATTCGTTAAAAGCCAAAGAAGTCGTTAACCTATCTGGTAATGGGATATTGTTATAGCCATAAATCCTAAGGATCTCTTCAGCCACATCAGCCTCTCTTGTGACATCAACTCTATATGTTGGAATCGCAAGTTTCCATTCCGCTGATTTTTGCTCCAAGACATCAATATCAAGAGAACGCAAAATGTTTTTTACGCTATCCTCTTCTAATACCTTTCCTATCAAAGTATAGATTCTATCCATATTGACAGTGAGCTCTAAAGGCTCAACCTTCACAGGGTATTGGTCATAATAACTGGATGCTAACTTTGCCCCTGCAAACTCTTCTAACAAATGAACAGCCCTTTTTAAAGCCCTCATTGATCCATTTGGATCCACACCTCTTTCAAACCTGAAAGAAGCATCTGTATTCATCTGATGTCTTTTGGCAGATTTTCTTAGACTCACTGCATTGAAACATGCACTTTCAATAAAAATATTCTTCGTTGTTTCTGACACTCCAGATTCTATCCCTCCGAAAACTCCAGCGATACACATTGGATCATTTTCATCACAAATCATTAGATCTTCCTCATGAAGCTCACGTTCAGCGCCATCCAATGTGATGAATTTTTCTTTCGCCTTAGCCCTTCTTACGACAACCTTCTTCCCTTTTATTTTATCTGCATCAAAAAAGTGCAAGGGTTGCCCCAATTCATGCATTACGAAATTGGAAATATCAACCACATTATTTATTGGCTCTACACCAATAGCTTTCAAAACGTTTTTCAGCCAATCAGGAGATTCTCCTACCGATATGTTTTCCATAACTGCTCCGCAATAACGTGGCGCTCCTTCTCTATCTCTTACATCAATCGAAATAATATCATCGGCACCATCAAGTTTAGAACTCGAAATCTTAGGCCAGACAATTTTTGTGTCGATTTCTTGATTTAGAAAAGCTGCCAAATCTCTTGCAACACCAATGTGTGATATTGCATCTGAACGGTTAGGTGTTAACCCAATTTCAATGATACTATCACTCTCTAGCGAAAAATATTCTGCTGCTGGAGTTCCAACATTCGCTTCTGCATCAAGAACCATAATTCCATCATGGGATTTCCCCAATCCGATTTCATCTTCTGCACAGATCATTCCATGTGACTCCTCCCCTCTTATTTTCGATTTCTTAATCTTAAATGAACTGCCATCTTCACCATAAAGTTCTGTTCCAACAGTCGCAACAACAACCTTCAACCCGACATCAACATTGGGTGCACCACAAACTATTTGAACAGGTTCTCCCGTTCCTAAATTGACCTTAGTCACGTTCAGTCTATCTGCACCAGGGTGAGGCCATTTCTCAAGCACTTCTCCAATTACAAGACCTTTCAATCCTCCTTTGACAGACTCAACAGTCTCTAACCCCTCCACTTCCAGCCCAGTGTCCGTTAATATCTCACAAACCTTTTCTACCGGAAGATTAGTGTCAATATAATTTTTTAGCCAGTTGAATGAAATTTTCATTTGTCCATTTTTTTTAAAACGAGAAATGAGATAGCGTCCTAAAACCATATCTCATTTCACGTCTAAGCCCGAAGGCTCAAAGTTTATTTAATGCTATCCTAAAAACGGATATGTATAATCTGTAGGTGTTACAAAAGTCTCCTTAATAGTTCTAGGAGAAACCCATCTTAAAAGATTGAGATATGACCCAGCCTTATCGTTTGTCCCAGATCCTCTGGCTCCACCAAATGGTTGTTGTCCCACAACGGCACCAGTTGGTTTGTCATTGATGTAGAAGTTCCCTGCTGCGTTTGCTAAAGCTTTTGTTGCAATGTCAATTGCATATCTGTCTTTTGAAAGAACAGCACCCGTCAATGCATAATCAGAAGTTTCATCCAAGATTTTCAATGTTTTCTCGAAATCGTTTTTCTTATAAACAAATATCGTTACCACAGGACCGAAGATCTCTTCACACATGGTTCTGAACTTAGCATCTGTAGTGACAATAACAGTTGGCTCAATGAAATATCCTTTCTCTTTCGAAAATCCACCACCTTGAACGATTTTTGCATTCTTAGATTTCTTAGCATACTTGATAAATCCAGAGATCTTGTCAAATGCTTTCTCATCAATTACTGCATTTATGAAGTTTCCAAAATCAGATGGAGGTCCCATCTTGAAACTTGAAACTTGTTGAACCACTTTCTTAATGACTCTATCTGAAATGTTGTCTGGCAAGTATACTCTTGAAGATGCCGAACATTTTTGTCCTTGAAACTCAAAAGAACCTCTTGAAATCGCTGTAGCCACCTGATCTGCATTAGCAGAATGATGGGCTAAAATAAAATCTTTACCTCCTGTTTCACCAACTATTCGTGGGAAGGTTCTGTAATTGTCCATATTGTTCCCTATGATTTTCCAAAAGCTTTTGAATACTCCTGTAGAACCAGTAAAGTGAACACCTGCAAAATCTCTATGTGCAAAAACTTCTTTACCAACGGTAGGACCGTCAGCAGTAACCATATTAATAACGCCATCAGGAAGTCCAGCTTCCATGAAAAGCTCCATAATAACATTAGCAGAATATACCTGACTATCTGCTGGTTTCCATACAACAGTATTTCCCATCATCGCCATACTAGCAGGCAAATTTGCAGCAATAGCCGTGAAGTTAAACGGTGTAACAGCAAAAGTAAATCCTTCTAGTGGACGATATTCCATCCTGTTCCAAATGCCTTCTCCCGATTCTGGTTGGTTTTCATAGATTTCTTGCATGAATGCAACATTATAGTTCAAGAAATCAATCAACTCACAGGCTGCATCGATTTCCGCTTGAAAACAGTTCTTACCCTGACAAAGCATGGTAGCCGCATTCATCCTATAACGGTATGGTCCTGCTAAAAGATCTGCTGCTTTTAAGAAAATAGCAGCGCGAGATTCCCATGGCATGTTCGCCCAATCTTCCTTAGCCTTAAGTGCAGCATCGATTGCTTTTGTCACCTCAGCCTTACCACCTTCATTGAAGTACCCCAAAGTGTGCTTATGATCATGAGGACATGACATGCGTACTTTCTTTTTGGTTTTGATTTTTTTACCCCCAATGTACATTGGCACATCGATAGGTTTCTGGTTGTACATCTTATCGTATGTAGCCTGCAAGCTTTCTCTCTCTGGAGAACCAGGAGCGTATGATTTTACTGGTTCATTACTTCTAAGTGGTATTTGGTATACTCCTTTTGGCATGGTCTAATTTTTAGCTTTAATTATAATCTAGCGTACTCCCAAAGAATGAAAGAAACCGCTGTAATAAAATGAGGGGCAAAAGTAAGAATTATTGACGAGTTAGAAAGGGGCCATTGCTTTCCACAAAACGCTATTTATTGCATGAGGCTATTCCCGAGGGTAAACATCCTACATGACTCCCCTATATCAACTGATTTTGGACAATATTTAGATTAATATTTCTACTATAAATAAACCCCGACACCAGTGTATAAAGATAGTATCCGATTATTAATTGAACTGCACTCATTGCAACTAAACCTACAATACTCATTACTCCATTTGCCGTTTTTGTTGTCCTGTGTTTAAATAGTAAAAAATAAAAAGCGTAGAAATAAAAAATAGCCTTAATCAATGAAATTCCATATTTGTATAGACCATATATGAGTCCTCCGATTACCACCATCAGGAAAACAGTTTGATCAGAAAAATGAATATCTAAGAGAAACATGAATTCAAATAACAAGTCCTTGCAAAGGAGAACGGTAATTTTAGTAATCCTCTAAAGATTAACTCAATGAATTCAAGTATCTCTAGCAAAAATAGCTTCGGCAGATAAGATGTTTAATCTCTACTCATGAATATATTCAGAATATAAAAGAAGAGTAACATTAAAGATGCAAACAGGCCCAAGGCTGCTGAAACATGTTGATCAGTGCTATACTTGTGTGCAATGTTTGAAGTTTGATATAAAATTGCTCCTGCCGCCAGAACTACCATGCCAACTGAAAACCAAAGCCCTAAAGTGAAACCAAATATCATCCCTCCGATGATCAATCCCATTGCAATCATAGAGCCCATAGATATGGCTGCTCTTAAGAAAGAAAAATCTGTTTTGGTCGTAAACACCACCAATGTAAGCCCTCCAAACAATGCCAAGGTTACAATTCCCGCTTGTCTAATTAAATATGTGTCTCCCGTCATATTCATCGCAATAAATATTATTGGAAGAAAAATAACCGCATAAGCTACAATGGTAAGACCCAAGCCCATATATTGTTTTTTGATATCATGCGATTGTACCGACATTTTTTCTGCGTAGTTGGTCGCCAAATAGAAAATACCTAAAACAACCAGCCATGAGAATCGACCACCTATCATAAGGTTGATTAAGTTCTCAACGCCAGGCATACTTAACAAAAAAGCTTCCAGCACAATAAATACTAATACCGATCCAGCCACGTGCTTATAGGTTCTTTTTATGAAATCTACTCTTGTTATTGCGTCTGCTCTATTAAGCATGACATATTGCGAATCTAAACTATCCATATTTTTTCAGTTATTTATTTAGTACTAAGTTAACGATGTTTTAATTAATTGCCCTATTGTTATGTTTAAAGCACTTGTCATTCCTTAATAGAATTGCTGACAAAGCTTGTTAAAAGTATCATTTTATTTCAATTTTCCGTTAATATGGTCCTAATTTGTCCCATTGTAAACTGGAGGTTTATTAAAGACAATACCATACAGCATGTAAAACAACCAGCTTTGTGCCACTGTTAAAAGAATAAAGATAACAAGATAAAAAATTCCCCAACCGGTTTTAAAATCGATTCTACACAATAAGGAGAAAAGCCACTTATAAAATGGAATCGCGAATTTGAAAACATAGAAGATTGCAATAGCAGCCCCAATAATAATCCCTATGACACCACCTTTAGCACTACCTTTTAACGCCTCCATATCTACCTTAACGTCAGCCTCTTAAGTTAACTAATCTTCTGACTAAGTAGATTGATAAATTCTTTCCTTGTTTTATCATCATCCATAAAGGAGCCAGTAAAGGCGGATGTCGTAGTAATTGAATTCTGCTTTTCGACACCTCTCATTTGCATGCATAGGTGTTGCGCCTCAATCACGACAGCTACCCCTTGAGGGTTAAGCGTTTCCTGAATGCAATCTTTTATTTGATTGGTCAATCGTTCCTGCACTTGCAGTCTTCTTGCAAAAACGTCTACTACTCTAGGTATTTTACTCAGTCCCACAACATGTCCATTCGGAATATAAGCAATATGTGCTTTACCGAAAAATGGAAGCATATGGTGTTCACACATTGAGTATACCTCAATTCCCTTTACCAGAACCATTTGGTTGTATGGCTCAGCAAACATTGCTGATTTAAGAATCTCCGCTGGATCAGAATCATAACCTTGCGTTAAAAATTGCATGGCCTTAGCGACTCTTTCAGGAGTTTTTATCAATCCTTCCCTCTTTGGATCTTCACCCAATTCAGTTAAAACATTTTTATAATGTTTCATGAGGTTTTCTGTTACCTCAACATCGTAATTTTCTTCTTTTTTATACGCCATATCTATCCGTAATAATCGGCAATGTTATTCTCTGTTTCTACTAGCTTAACCCTATGCAGGTCAACCCCTTTTTCTTTAAGTGGCCCTACTATTTGATCCCAAATTGCGATCACAACATTCTCTGCTGTACTTATTTTTCCTGTAAGAAAATCCACGTCTAATGTTAGGTTTTTATGATCACATTTAGAAATCACCTTTTCTTTAACAATATCTTTCAAGTCTCTTAGGTCAATAACCATGCCTGTGTCATCATCCGGAACTCCTTTAACAGTCACAAAAAGAATGTAGTTGTGTCCATGCCAGTTCTCATGGGCACACTTGCCATAAACCGCATGATTTTTCTCACTATCCCAATTTGGGTTCCAAAGTTTGTGCGCTGCACTAAATCTTTCTCTTCTGGTGAAATGCACAATTTTACTTTCACTCATTCTTTCTTATATTTCACTTGATTAATAGATCAAAGATATAAAATTATGAAGCATGTTTTTCTTGAATCACCCATATCAATTGTATCTTTATTGAGCATATTATTGGCTCTGATGCAACCAAATAGAGTAAGTAATCGTCAACGTATTGTATAATCCATTTAAAAATGAAAAAACTATTATTCTCAATTGCTCTAATTTCTTTTCTAGGTTCCTGTGAACCAGACGAAAGCTTAGAATCTCCTATAATTCAGGAGCTTTCACAACCTTTTGATGGTGCATGGAGTTATAAGTTCTTGTCTTGTGAATGTGAACCCATCTTTCTTAATAATGGCGACAACGTATGGACTTTCAATAGTGACATAGGTCAATTGCAGATAGAGAATAATATGTCTGCACTATATCCCTACCTAGATAGCACTGGAACCTATGAGCTTTCCTACACCGATGATTCTCTATTCTTTGAAGGATTTGGTTACAAATATTACTTAGAAAATAAGAATCTGTTTTTGGCGGATTTTCCGGAAGCGGATGGGCCGTTAATTGAGCTTGAATGCCTCTCCTCTTTACCCAATAACAACTGTGACATTCTTATAAATGGGCTGCTTGAGAGAAACAATGATCAACTAGCAGTAGAAATCGGCAACTTATGCGTTGACCTGGAGCCTTATTCTAGCTTTTTTGATCCTTTTGGTCATGAAAGCAATCTTTATAGTCTTGTCAATAGGCTAAATAATAATTGTCCAGATATTACCTGTTCTATATCATGTTACGCTTGTATATATACGGATCCACCAACATCAGAAATCCTGTTTGAAATCGACTCCTTAGGGACCTCTGTAGAACGATTAGTAGACATTGCCACCTCCGACAGTGAAATATTAGATTATCTTTCAATACATTAAATTCCTTATAGCGATGAATAAATCATTTTTATATTTAATTGCCCTATCAATTGTCCTAATCTCTTGCTCAAAAGAGAATCAGTTGAATGATGTCGATCCAATAATAGTATCAGATAATAACAAAATGCTTATGCTAAAGATCGATTATACAACCCTAGTCTTCGAGGAGGGAATAGAATTCAACTTCAACTCTCTTGGCTCATACGATAGCATACCTCTGAGCGTTCTCATTAATGAACCAGGAGATTTCGGGGATATCACTATCCTACATAGTCCAACAGCTGACAGCATATTCTTCGGCACCGTTATTTGGTCTGGTTTAGGCGAAAGAATATTTCCAGAAACTATGTCTCCAGCAACTAGCTTTGTAAGCTCACCTCTCCTAGGGCCGGCCCCCTTGCCTGAAAACTTCACTTTAAACATGATTAACTCCAGTAACAGTGAAGATTTAGAAATTATAGACTTTGAAAGTACTTGGGGTGCAATATCCAATTTAGAGTCTGTAGCAAATTATGTGCAAAATGAGGTGCACTTAGCACTATTGAAGTATACCCCAGGCGTTGGCATTGGAGATCCAGAAGAATGGGACTGGTACCTGATGATCTATCAATGATTTATGAATAATTCTTAGCGAAAACTTGATTGTAAACATACCTTAAACTACAAAAATATAGAAGAGATTTTAACCAGACTAACAAATAAGAATTTAGTTAAAGCCTGCCTTGAGCATAATAGAATTGCTCAAAAGGAATTGTACACCCAAAATTCTTACATGGTAATGGGGATTTGCTTAAGGTATACAAAGAATGAAACAGATGCGGAAGATTTACTTCAGGATACATTCATAAAGGTTTTCAAAACACTAAAACAATATAAGGGAGATGGTGATTTGGGGGCCTGGATAAGGAGAATAGCAGTCAATACAGCAATAGAAAGATGGAGAAAAAAAGAAAAGGAACGAAGCGTAATTGACACAAGTAAAGCAGATTTATCTGATTATGGACACCACTCAATATCCTTTGATCATTTGGAGTTGGGTGAGCTCCTTGAGAAAATTCAAAGTTTACCAATTGGTTACCGAACTATATTCAACTTATATGCCATTGAAGGCTACAAACATCATGAAATTGCGGAGAAACTAAATATCTCAACTGGCACATCTAAGTCACAATTTTCTCGTGCAAGAAAGATCCTAATGAATATGATAAATGAAGAAACGTTGGCACTCAATAAAAAATTAAGTAATGGATGATTTAAAGGAACGGTTTGACCAGTTTGGCAAGGATCCTTCTCCAGCAGTGTGGGATAAAATAGATAGTGCATTGGATAGCGATGATGATAAAATTATCGGTTGGTGGATCTATGCTGCTGCTGGCGTTGTTCTATTACTTGGATTGGGATATTACGGTCTTCAAAATTCAACAAATGAAAATACAAATAACATTGTCGAAAAAGTAATCCCAACTTTGAACGAAATAGATTCTTCTGAAATCAACAAAGAGCTAGACGAGCAACAGATAAATTCAGATGATAAAACTCCTCAAATTACTTATGAATTAGAATCTATCAAACAATTGAACGATGAACTAGTCACCGAACAGCGTGATGCAGATATAGTCAAAGACAGCGATCTAAGAAGAACTCCTCAATCAAATGAAAACACGGTTAGCAATGATGGTCGAGAAAATGAATCTGAGACATTAAACAATAAACAAGTTCCCGAGGTGAGTTCCAAAAATTCAAATGATAATCATCGTGAAATAGCGAACGCGGAAGAAACAGAAGGTCTAGTTGATATCCTTCAAAATGATATTTCAAGCGATGGATTGGCAATTGATCATGATAACTCAAGTTCATCATTTCATGATGGTGATATTTTAGATATGGAAGCTATAACTGAAATTTATTTTCTGGACGTTCAAAACGTATCTGAGATAGAAAACACAAGAAATCCCTCTCCAATCAATAGGGACTTGGATCTCCTTGAGGTTAATTCAAACAGTTGGGCATTTAGCGCGAATTTCAAGCAGGGGTTTATTGACAACAAAACTATTGGTGTAAACCGTCTCGCAAGTGCAAACGAAAGCTTTACGTTAACAAATTTGGACTACAAGGTTGAATCTAATTATATCAATGACAAACCAATTTGGATTGATCTTCAAGCTCAGAAAAAAATAAGGAACCGTATTCACCTGATCTTCTCTGCGGAATATGGACAGCAAACAAGTAGCATTACGGTAAATGACAGAACTATTTTTTCAAATGCGAACAAAAACATTGGTGGAGGGCTAGGAGTTGGCTTGGAATTGATGAAATTCAATAGATTATCAATCGGCATCCATGGTATTCTCAGAGTAGGCAATGAAATAAACGATTGGAAAAAAAATGATCTTATCAATAATCAAGAAACTATACCATCGACTGCAAATTCTCCATCTGCAGATATATTAGATCAGGCAGTTATCACAAATCCCGAAAGCGAATCGAATATCATGACAAACGGAGAATTTACTTTACCATTAAAATATCAAGTAACTGAAAAAATAGGTGTTCAAATATCCCCTTTCGTCCGGAAGTATTTATCTCAGAAATATCCTGGATCCGATAACTTTGGCGAATCATTTCAATGGGGATTTGGAGGTGGGATTACCTTCTAATAATTTTGTAGCTCTATTTTCCCTCGATTACTTTTTTTGTTATTATTGAAATTGTTAACGCGGGCCATAAGGTCCTCAGGAAATTTCACGAAATCCTCATGATATTGAACATATAAATGATTCTTAAGCTCATAAAACATTTTGTTTATAGTGAAGTAGTTTCTATGAATCTTGTTATCCTTCCCTGGAGTAGGGAAGGAATTTTCATTTAAAAATACATCCAGGCTAACTTTCCCTTCAACATCTAATATAAGTTCCCGAATGATCGTAAAATACGCGGTTTTATATTTCTGTTTTTTGGTCTTCAGCAAAGGCTCTTCAGCTTCCGTTTTAACACCCATTTCTTTCTCGGGTGATTGACCTTTAGGTGGATTTTATGAGATTTTATAACCTCCGCCATGTTTAACACGAAACAACATACCATCCTCGGGCTTTTTAGATTTAACATAGCCGTACTTACCCAGATATTCTTCAATATCTTTCTCTAATAAATCTCGTTCAACATTATAATTTGCATTCATAATAACTCCATACCTATATTTTTTCAGGTCGGATATCAGGTTCTTTTTTCTGGCTTTGCACCGTAATCAGTAGTAGAATGAAGATTGTAGAAAGGTGAGCTTTCATGAAATGTCATCTACAATTCCATGTTTACATCCTCAATCTCCATGCCATTTTAACAAAAAATTAACAACTCTATCATAACGTAAAAAACTTGAATAATTTCAAAAGATATTAAATATCATTAGTTGCATAATAAGAATCGCTTTATCTTTGAATCATGGTAAATATAATTTTTGGAGTCATGGCCGTTTTATTGGTCATTGTATACTTTTATAATAAGAATAAAGGCAAAAGAAGATAGGTTCGTTCGCTTTGTGATTTTCGCCAATTGATATTGGTTTTATTGTTAATTAAAATGTCATTATGATTGTTATTACAGGGGCTGCTGGGTTTATTGGAAGTGTGCTTGTTTCTTACCTGAATAAACAAGGTTATAATAATCTTGTTTTGGTGGATGATTTCTCCTATCCTGAAAAGAATAAAAACTTTGCGGGAAAGAAATTTGAAATGCAAATTGAAAGAACTGATTTTATTGATTGGGTTGACGAAAATGAAGATGTAATTGACTTTATCTTTCACCTTGGAGCTCGGACTGATACCACAGAATTTGACACTAATATTTTTGACAAACTGAATCTTAATTACTCCATCGATGTATGGAATAAATGTGTTCAATATTCGATTCCGTTAGTATACGCCTCATCAGGTGCTACATACGGCCTAGGGGAATTAGGCTTTAAAGACGACCATCAAATCGTCAAAAACCTTAAACCTCTTAATCCTTATGGTGATAGTAAAAATGATTTTGACAAATGGGTTTTGAAACAGAAAAAGTCACCTTTCTTTTGGGCAGGACTAAAGTTTTTCAATGTCTACGGCCCAAATGAATATCACAAAGGTAGAATGGCCTCTGTAATCCTTCACGCGCATAGACAGATATCAGAAACGAATCAGATGAAGCTTTTCAGATCACACAGAGAAGATTATCAAGATGGGATGCAACTAAGAGATTTCATTTATGTAAAAGATGTCGTCTCTGTTTGTTATTTTTTAATGAATCATAGAAAAGATAGTGGATTATACAATCTTGGTACTGGAACCGCAGATAGTTTTCATCAACTCGCAGTAAGCACTTTCGAAGCCATGGAAAAAGATGTTGCCATTAGCTTCGTTGACACTCCCGAGGACATAAGGGACAAGTACCAATACTTTACTGAGGCAGACATGACTAAGTTGCAATCCATAGGGTATACACAGCCTTTTATTAGTTTAAAAGACGGGGCACATGATTATGTGAAAAATTATTTGATGAAGAACGAATATTATTAGAGCTCTTCTTTAAGCTCTAAGAGAAAATTCTTTATTGATTTAAGTCTCTTTATAACCTCCATGTTATCGTTGACCTTCGAGTTGCCTTCCTTTAATTTATCCTTCGCCCCTTGTAAAGTATACCCTCGCTCTTTAACCAAGTGAAAAATAATATGCAGATTATCAATGTCAGCTTGGGTGAACATTCTATTACCCTTCTTATTCTTCTTGGGTTTAATAATGTCAAACTCATTCTCCCAATACCTTATTAAAGATGTGTTTACATCAAACATCTTAGCAACCTCCGAAATCGAATGATATAATTTTGTAGCCGTAATTTCCTTGTAAGGCATTTAAATTGAGATTGTTGGTTTTAATGGTTCGTGAAAGTAAGAGAAATCTTTTAAATCACAAATTAAGAATTAATCAAATGATTGAGTTGCATTATTTGACAGTTCAATCATCATTTCATATTCCTCTGGTGTAAGATCGTTAAAGTAAAAGTTAATTGGATTGATTGGCACTGATTCTTTTCGAACCTCATAATGCAAGTGAGAACCCATAGATTTACCTGTGTTTCCTACAAGTCCAATGATGTCACCACGCTTCACTTTCTGCCCGGCTCTCACATTTATCTTACTGAGATGAGCATAGAGCGTAACATATCCATATCCATGATCTATTCTAATATGGTTGCCGTAACCCGAAGAATTATTATCAGCCCTGGTCACTTTTCCATCGCCTGTAGCGTAAATCTCTGTACCGGTACTCGCGGTAAAATCCATTCCGTCATGATGCTTGGACACCTTGTAATGTGGGTCAATTCTATAACCGAACCCTGATGCCATTCTCTTTAGGTCTTTGTTAGCCACTGGTTGAATAGCTGGAATGGAGCTCAACATCTTCTCCTTATTTTTCGCTAATTCTATAACTTCATCCAATGATTTTGACTCTACGACCATTCTCTTAGACAATTTATCCAAACGTTGATTAAGGTCAATTGTTAGTGCAGAAGATATACGACCCTCCAAATACTTGTATCTATTAACACCCCCCACTCCACTCTTTCTTTTATTGGGGTCAATGGGTTCGGCTTCAAAAATTGCACGATATACGTTATCGTCACGCTCTTCCATATCTTCCATAACCATGTCCAATCGATTGAGCCTTTCTGTCAATACTTCATATTGATCCAAAAGCGCTACATTTTCTTCTTTGAGTGCTTTTTCTTTTGGAGAATCGTAAAAGGAATATGCAAGACCCAATATAACAGCGGCAAAGAATAAACCTGTTCCTATGAAGAGTAATGCCTTTTTGAACCTATCTAACGTACTTAATTCAACCTTCTCGTAATTGAGTGTGGTTGGATTGTATTTAAATTGGGTTTTTGACATTCTATTTTTTTGGGTAGTGACAAATATAGAAAATAATCTATTTTTGCACCCATCCTAAGAAGTACTTTACTTTTTTTAACATAAATTAATACCTGACAGGCCTTTAACATGATGACCAGTTTCGAAATTCGCCAAGCATTTTTAGATTTTTTCAAGTCAAAGCAACATGAAGTTGTGGCCTCCGCCCCAATGGTTATAAAGGATGACCCTACTCTGATGTTTACCAATGCTGGTATGAATCAATTCAAAGATCTTATACTAGGTAATAGCCCGATCGTTAACGCCAGAATTTCCAATAGTCAAAAGTGTTTGAGGGTTTCCGGAAAACATAATGACTTAGAAGAAGTTGGAGTAGACACTTATCATCACACTATGTTTGAGATGTTAGGCAATTGGTCTTTTGGTAATTATTTCAAAAAGGAAGCTATTGAATGGGCTTGGGAACTGCTTGTCAATGTCTATAAGATAGATAAAGATAAATTATACGTTACCATTTTTGAAGGTGATGAAGCTGATAAAACAGCCTTGGATTCAGAAGCTTATGATCTTTGGAGAAAAATATTACCGGAAGACAGAATTATCAAAGCAAACAAGAAGGATAATTTCTGGGAGATGGGTGAAACAGGTCCATGTGGTCCATGTTCGGAAATTCACGTTGACCTCCGTTCGGATGATGAACGCAAGAAAGTGGATGGCGCATCTTTAGTGAATATGGATGACCCATTGGTCATTGAAATATGGAATCTTGTATTTATGCAGTACAACCGGATGTCTGATGGAAGTCTCGTTGAACTAACAAAGACTCATATCGATACGGGCATGGGATTTGAAAGGCTTTGTACTGTTTTACAACATAAAAAGTCAAACTACGATACGGATGTCTTCTCTCCTTTAATCAATAAACTTGAAAAAATTACTGGTATAAAATATCAATCAACTGATAGCAAAAGTGATATTGCAATTAGGGTTATTGTAGACCATATAAGAGCTGTATCTTTTTCCATTGCTGATGGTCAGCTCCCATCAAATGGTGGTGCTGGGTATGTCATCAGAAGAATTCTCAGAAGAGCCATACGGTATGCATATAGTTTTCTGGATCAGAAAGAGCCATACATTCATGAGTTGGTGGACGTCTTGGCTACTGAAATGGGAAGGCACTTCTCAGAGTTATCAGAGCAAAAAGATTTAATTGCCAAAATCGTAAAAGAGGAGGAAGTGTCGTTTTTACGAACACTCGAGAAAGGAATAAAAAGGTTGAACGATATCGCTAAAGACCCTGCTTCAATTAATAAAGAGGGAAAAGTAAGTGGTGAAAAAGTTTTCGAACTCTATGACACATATGGATTCCCTGTAGATCTCACAGCACTTATTCTCGGTGAAGAAGGCATGACCCTTGATGAAAAAGAATTCGAAAAGGAGCTAGAGAAACAAAAAACCCGATCGAAAAAGGATGCGAAGATGACGACAGGTGACTGGATCGTGGTTGCTGTAGATGAAGTAGAGGAGTTTGTTGGTTACGATCAATTAACGGCAGATGTGAAAATCACGAGATACAGGGTCGTTGAACAGAAAGGCAAGGAATTATTCCAGTTGGTTTTCAATTACACACCTTTCTATCCTGAAGGTGGTGGTCAGGTGGGAGATCGAGGTCATATCGATGATGGCAAGAATAAATACTACATACAAGATACTAAAAAAGAGAGTAATCTCATTTTACATTTCTGTGACAAACTTCCTGTGTTTCCGGAAGAAGATTTCAAGGCGGTAGTTGATGAAAAGAAAAGAAGATCAACAGAAAAAAATCACTCAGGAACTCACTTATTGCATCATGCACTAAGAGATAACTTCGGAACACACATTCAACAAAAAGGTTCCTTAGTTAATGACGATTACTTACGTTTTGACTTCTCTCATTACGAAAAGTTGAAGCCTGAAGATGTCTCTAAACTTGAGGCGGATATCAATGCTTTGGTTATGAAAAATGATCCTTTGATTGAGAAGAGAAATACACCTTTCAATGAAGCTATCGAAGAAGGCGCAATGGCTTTGTTTGGTGAAAAATACAGTGACACAGTACGGATGATAAAGTTTGGTGATTCGATAGAACTTTGCGGTGGGACTCATGTTAAGCATACTGGCGAAATAGGAACTTTCAGAGTGCTTTCAGAAAGTTCAGTTGCTTCTGGAATTAGAAGAATTGAAGCTGTCACAGGAGAAAGAGCACTTGAAACTATAAACGGGGAACGTGAAATACTGAATGAGATTAAAGGTCTTCTAAAGAACCCTAATGACCTTGCCAAAAGTGTACAGGAATTGATCGAGGCAAACAGAAATCTGCAGAACCAAATTGCAAATGCCAATAAAGCTTCTGCGAAGGATTTGAAAGGCGATCTGAAAGCCAAAATTCAGAAAATAAACGGGATAAGTTTTCTCGGTGAACAAGTTGATCTGGATCAAAAGTCATTGAAGGACATGATCTTCGAATTGAAAAGTGAAGTTCCTGATCTTTTCATAGTCTTGGCTAATGCTACCGATGATGGAAAGGTGGGTATGACAGTGGCATTATCTGATGGATTGATAAAGGATAAGAAAATGGATGCTGGTAACATTATTCGTGTAATATCTAAAGCCATACATGGTGGTGGCGGGGGTCAAGCTTTTTATGCAACAGCTGGTGGACGGAATCCTGACGGAATCTCAGAGGCCATTGAAAAAGCAAAAACACTTATCGCTTAATACAGAAGTTAGCTTATTCTATTATTCTAAAAGAATCAATGGGTGGTTATTCACAGAGACACTATCCCCGTTTTTAATATATACATCCTGATCCATTTTTCTAATTAGCATGTTAAGATAAATTAAATTTACAGGATCCGTTTTATATTTCTCTATCATTATTTTATACCGCTTATTTACATTCTTAATTTCAATCTTTCTAGTGAAAATAAGACTATCTCCACTGAACATTGCTGCTTTGTCAAGTGTCCTATATGATTTCCAAGAATCACCAGAACCATCTTCGTTTTTCACTTCTAAAAAGAATGCGTCATTAGGACTAACTTCTTCGGGGTTTTTATACCAAATGGTTACCTCATAGATACCTTCTGAAATTTCGCCAGGAGCAAAATCTTTGATGGTAGTATTTTTCTCATTAAAAATTCTACCCTTAGAGTCATTGTCTTTAAAATTGAAATATTCGAGGTAATTCTTACTGCCAATTGGGAAATACAACGACCCCCGATTGTCAAACAATGAATCAACCATACCTACACTGGTTTTAACCTCACATATAGCTTCGGTTTTAATTGATCTTAGGCCAACATCTCCTGACATTAATTCTTTAGAGTCTTGGAGGTAGCGTTCTTCTGCCTCCTTCAAAACACCTTTAGAATGAATGATTAATAATTCCCCCTGAGGAATTTCCTGACAAATTTCCTTCTTATAGTAAATTGGTGAGACTGTCATGATACTCTTCTTTGTCTCATTCAAAGATGTTCTAGGTAAGAGATTGGACAAAATTGGTAGTCCTGTGTGATAAGATAAAATCATAGAGTTATATAACCCGTCCCCAAAAGCTAGAATAGAATATCGTTCTGAACCCAAATGATAGAATGGCATTGGTAATATTGACAAATATGACCTTCGTTTGCCATGTTCCATCATATTCTTCATATCCTCGGAAAGATTAGAATATTTAAAAGTATTTTTATTTTGAACAACTTTCTTAGCAAAACTTATGTGCTGACCAATTCCTTCAAAAAACATAATTCCAATCAACACGACTAATGACAACTGAAATATTCTCTTCCTACCTTGGATTAACACGGACCACTGATACAATTTTATAACGGAAAATAATGTTATGATATAGAAGAATGGCCATGCGAATCTTCCCAATGCTCTAAAGTTTCGTACTGGAGAGAGAATCTCGGCCAATATTGGAAATTGATAAAATGGAATGCCGAAAGAAAATATAAGAACTAGGATAGATGGTATTAAAAATATTTCGAATCTCTCTTTTGGTTTGATCTTATTTCTTAAATTTTGTCCATTAATAATTGAATGAACAAAATAGTAGATTACAAATAAGATTGCTGCCAACCCAATATAAGAACGACCCTCCCAACTAATTTTAGAGATATCAAACCATTCTGTGACAAAACTCATGGGGCCCTTGATTGGCAGCAAAATCGATTTCAACGAAGAGCTACTTTCCCAAAATCCTGACGGCTTATAGGGTCTATTAATATGATAATCAGTTATTAACGTAAACATTTTAAATACTAAAAGCGGTATGACTGTTTGAGTTAACATCTGAATCAAAACGACCACATTAGATAATATTTTACGATCCATTATGATTATAATTAACCATACACAAAGTAGAAACAAAAGCAGAATAACGCCCAAATAAGGATGCATAAACAACCAAAACAATATGCTAAGTGCGATCAAGGAGGTCCATAACCAAGATGACATATTTTGTTTGAATCGTATAAACATCCAAAGGGTCAATGGGAAGAAAAACATGAGCGATAGTGAGAAATGGCCCCCCATACGAATAACTTGAGGATTGAGAATGGCTATTGCTGAGGATGCTAATATTGCAAAAACAACAGGTACTTTATAGCATCTCAAAATCCTAAATAAGAAAAAGGATCCAAAAACTAAACTCAGTAGCATGAGTGAATTTGCAACTCCAATTGACTGCACTCCATTAGCGCCAATGGCCTTTAAGATCCATCCCAACGGAACAAAGCCATCTGTATAAATATAGTGTTCTCCATAAGGATAGTTCATCCCAGTGTGGTTAGTCCAGCTAACATTATGCTCTACAAACCATGCCAATGCATAATAATTCTTTATCCCATCCCCACTGTCACTAAAGAAATAATCTGATGGGTTTGTTAGAATTGGACCATACAGAATTACTACTAAGAGCAATGGCACCAATAAGGCAAGGCTATTATGAAGAATTCTGTTGATTTTCATTCTCTTAATTGACCCTGATGTTAATTATGTCTTGGGAGTATCTTACAAAAGAAACATATTAAATTAATAAATGATATGAAAAGTGATAAAACAAAAAAAGCGATCCCGTTAGAACGAGATCGCTTTTTTAAGTTAATAGTATTTTAATTCTCTATGCGTATGCATTTGAATCTTGGTATCCAGCTTCAAGACCATATGAAGGACCGCTGTATTCAATTTCGTAATCTAGTCCTAGGTATAAAACATATAGAATGTTTAATCCGAACATCATTACATAGTCAATCATTGAAGATCTTCCGAATGAGTTACAAAGGTCGATATGAACTCTAAACATGAAAACTAAGAATGCAAAAGCAGAGACTCCAAAAACAACAGATGAAACTGTTGTTTCAGCGAAACTTGCAAAACCGCTTCCAGCAAGCTGAACAAGATCTGAACCATCAGCAATAAAAGCTGCAATCATCCCTAATAAAGGAACAATAATAAATAAACTGTGCCATGTTGGACGACCAACAATTTTCATAAATCCTACAAAATTCCAGAAAGGAATGATGGATTGAAGACCAGATTGACCTGCTTTAGCGTATAATCTCCATTGAGCAACAACTAAGATGAAAGTTACTATAGGTATTATTACCCATATAGATCCCCCGAAGGTATCTGTCATAACTTGGTATATATTAGTGAAAAACTCCATATGCAATAATTTATTTGTTTGACTATTAGACGTAGTCAAGCTTAAAAGGTTGCCGAAATCTTCGATTAAATTGCGTTTTATTTAGACCAATTTACCCCTGACTTCTTCTAGCACTTGTCAGGTGAAAAATCAAAAATCCATATATCACGGGGCTTTTGACGTGAAAAGAGCCCATCCCGCTTACGCGAAATAGGCTTCAAAGATTGTGCGATATTTTTTTATTTATTCCGAGAAATTATTATTATTTCTCCTAAAAACAGTATTCATTTTTATCAATTATGGCTAGTGCAATCCTCTGTCTGGACTCTTTTATGTTAAATATCTCTGTTTTGGTGAAACGTTTAAGACCCATCATCATCATTTTCATTTCATCACCTTCCGCGAATGACATCAACGCTTCAGTTCCTCTATCGTTCAAAAGACGAGATGATTCATACATAAGTACTTCCAATATGTCTTTCTGAAGGCTTACATGCTCTTCTCCCTTCATCTTTGACATCTTCTCAACTCTCAACAGCGTTGATTCCACAATATATACTTGGATGATCATATCCGCAGCAGCCATCAAGACCTCCTGTTCCTTAGCCATTGTAGCCGCAAGCTTTTGTACTGCTGCACCCATGACCATAAGGATGGACTTCTTGAAATTGGCTAAAACCTTCTTGTGCCTATCGAAATCATCCATAGGAGCACCTCCAAAATCAGGAACAGATGTCAACTCATTGGCAACTGCCATTGCAGGTGTCATGAGGTCTAACTCTCCTTTCAATCCCTTTTTCAAAATCATTTCAGATGTTAAAAGCCTGTTGATTTCATTGGTTCCTTCAAATATTCTATTGATTCTCGCATCCCGATAGGCCTTTTCAACTTTAGTTTCTGCACTATAACCCATGCCTCCATGAATCTGGACTCCTTCATCTACGACATAATCCAAGACTTCAGAGCCGTATACCTTTAGAATAGCACATTCTGGAGCAAAACTTGCGATTCCTTTCAAAGTTGCTGCATGTTTATCCAAACCACCCTCAACTAATGACGCTATGGCATCATCAATGTTTTGTCCAGCACGATATATTGCTGAATCAAGTGCGAATGTCCTAATAGCCATTGTGGCCAACTTTTGTCTTATGGCACCATACTTAGAGATAGATCTGCCAAATTGTTGACGTTCATTAGCATAATTCACAGAAATATCTATCAATTCACGACTAGCACCTAAAACACCAGCTCCCAGTTTGATTCTACCAATATTCAAAATATTCACTGCAATCTTAAATCCCCTACCTCTATCATAAAGCTGATCTTCAATAGGAACTTTCACATTATTAAAGAAAACTTGCCTTGTTGAAGATCCTTTGATCCCCATTTTCTTTTCTTCAGGGTTCATTGTCAGGCCTTCCATGCCTTTTGTAAGAATGAATGCACTCAAATTCTCATCATCATCAATTTTAGCAAAAACAGTGAATACATCTGCAAATCCTGCATTTGTAATCCACATTTTTTGTCCATTGATTATATAGTGCTTTCCATCTTCAGTAAGTTTAGCTGATGTTTTACCACTATTGGCATCCGATCCAGCACTTGGTTCAGTTAGGCAATAACTCGCTTTCCATTCTCCAGAAGCCAATTTTGGAATATATTTTTTCTTTTGTTCATCATTACCATAATATAGAATTGGTAATGTCCCAATTCCCGTATGAGCACCAAATGCCACAGAAAATGAATGTGACGGTCCTAGGACATCTGCAGTCAATAATGAAGTACAGAAATCCATTCCCATTCCGCCTAATTCTTCTGGCACCGAAATACCCAGCATACCCAATGCACCAGCTTTTTCAACAAGCGAAGACATAAGTCCTTCCTCCATTGCATCAATTTGTTCCAGTTTTGGGAAAATTTCTTTCTTTACAAATTCACGACACATATCGCTTATCATCTTTTGTTCCTCCGTCCATTCTTCTGGAATAAAGATGTCTTCGCATTGTGTTTCACGTATTAGGAATTCTCCTCCTGTTATTGCCTTACTCATTATTATTTTGTTTTTAATGTCTTATTCTGTTACTTAAAATACTTCATATACCCCAGCGGCCCCTTGACCGGTTCCAACACACATTGTGACGATGCCATATTTGTTTTTTCTACGTTTCGCTTCACTAAATAGTTGCACACTTAATTTAGCTCCTGTACAACCAAGTGGATGCCCAAGTGCAATAGCACCTCCATTAACATTAACAATGGCTGGATCGAGGTCCAATTCATTGACAACTGCAACAGATTGTGACGCAAAAGCTTCATTTAGTTCATATAATTCTATATCATTCTTGCTTAAGCCTGCTTTTTTAATCGCTTCTGGCACGGCATACATTGGCCCCATGCCCATTATTCTTGGCTCTAAACCCGAAACATGATAGCTTTTTAATTGAGCAATGGGCTCGACACCTAATTCTTTGAGCATCTTTTCAGAGACAATTAAAACGAACGCTGCACCATCACTGGTCTGAGAAGAATTACCTGCAGTCACAGATCCTTTGGTATCAAAAACCGGTCTTAGCTTTGCTAATGCCTCCTCAGTAGTCGTTCTTCTCAGTCCTTCATCTGTATCAACAGTATAGTTTCTCACGGTTCTTTTGCCATCTTTTAAGAAAACTTCCTCTACATCTATTGGAACAATCTCATCTTTGAATTTCCCTTTATCTATAGCGGCCATAGCCCTCATATGAGATTCACATGCAAACTTATCTTGTATTTCACGAGTAATATTGAAATCATTGGCTACAGCCTCCGCTGTTAATCCCATTCCCCAATACCATGTTGGATTTTCTTTAGCCACTTTGGCATTTGGCACAACTCTCCATCCACCAAAAGGTATTGGAGACATTACTTCAACGCCTCCGGCAATGATAACATCTGCCATTCCAGCATTTATTTTTGCTGACGCAATTGCTATAGTTTCTAGCCCAGAAGAACAATATCTATTGACAGTCATTCCAGGAACCGTATCTGTATCAAGACCCATTAGACTAATCATTCTCCCGACATTCAGTCCCTGTTCAGCTTCTGGTGTTGCGTTACCAACGATAACATCGTCCACTCTTTTATGATCCAATTGAGGAAAATCTTTCATTAAGTGTTTCACTACTGCCGCGCCCAAATCATCTGGTCGTGAAAACTTAAAAACACCTCTTGGAGCCTTACCAACGGCTGTCCTATACCCTCCTATTATATATGCTTTTTCCATGTTTGTTTTTTTAGATGTTAAGATGCTAAGACTTTCAGACTATTTGCAAGTTGTTACGCAATGTGGTCTTCTGTTTCTTTTGGTCTTGGTCTCCTTTGTTCTTTATTTCTTACTGTCTGAAAATCTATTAGTCTTATTATTTTCTGATCTCTTTTGTCTTTTATTTCTTGCAGTCTTATTATCTTAAAATCTTATTATCTCCCTTAATTTCTTAGTATTTTCCCTGTTTGGATTATACTTTGAATTCTTTCTAAGGTTTTCTTTTCAGTGCACAACTCAAGAAATGCTTTTCTTTCTAGATCCAAGAGATATTGCTCCGACACCTCTGTTATTTGTGATAAATCACCACCAGCAAGAACATATCCTAGTTTTTCTGATATCAATCCATCATGTTTTGAAATGTAATTTCCTTTCTCCATGGTGTCTGCTCCCACATATACAATTCCCATCGCCTCATTTCCTAACACCTTGATGTCCTTTCTCTCAAGGGGTTGAGTATATCCACCATTTGCAAGGTCTAGACAAGCTTCCTTTGCTCTAGCCAACTGATGATCTCTAGAAACAACTATTTCGTCAATACCTTTTCTTAGGTATCCTTTCTCAAAGGCTTCTTCTGCAGAAGTTGAAACTTGTGCCTGACCAATGGTTAAAAATCTATTTCTAAATTGATTGATCCTCATATCACCATTGTGCCACTCATCGGATAATCTCAGGGCAAACTCTTTTGTTCCTCCTCCACCAGGAATAAGACCTACGCCAAACTCGACTAATCCCATATATAATTCTGAGTGTGCTATTACTTTATCACAATGCATTGACAATTCACATCCACCGCCCAGTGTCATGTTGTGTGGTGCTGCCACCACAGGTATCGATGAAAATCTCATTCTACCCATGGTCTTTTGAAAAGTCCTAATAGCAAAATCAAGTTCATCCCACTCTTGTTCAACAGCCATCATAAATATCATTCCAATATTCGCCCCAGCTGAGAAATTTTGACCTTCATTTGAGATAACTAATCCTTTATAATCCGCTTCGGCAAGATCAATTGCCTTATTCAATCCGGTCAAAATATCCGCACCAATGGTATTCATTTTGGTATGAAATTCGATATTCAAAACACCTTCCCCAATATCTTTAATCGTGGCCCCAGCGTTTTTCCAAACAACCTTATCCTCCTCTAGGTTCGATAGTTTAATCATACCATCTTGACCAGGGATTTCTTTATATTTTTTTGTCGGAATATCATAATACATCCTCCTTCCATTAGACAAGGTGTAGAAGGAATCGATGCCCGATTCAATCATCTCATAAATCCAAGAAGCAGGTTTTGTGTCATTTGTTTCTAGATTTTTCAAAACTTCTTTCACTCCGATGGCGTCCCAACTTTCGAAAGCTCCGATCTCCCATCCAAAACCAGCTTTGAGGGCATCATCTATTCTATATAATTCATCTGAAATTTCTGGAATTCTATTAGCAACATATAAAAACAGACTGTGAAATGATTTCTTATAAAAATCTCCCGCTCGATCCATACCGCTATACAAGGCCTTTGTTCTCTTCGCTAAATCATCGATGGTTTTTGCCAACTCAAGTGTAGGAAACTTTACTTTCTGCTTAGGACCATATTCCAAAGTTTTAAGATCGAGACTTAATATTTCACTTTTCCCAGACTCATTTTTAACTTTTTTATAGAATCCTTGTTTCGTCTTACTTCCAAGCCAATTGTTCTCAGCCATTTTTTTAAGATAAGCTGGTATCTCAAAAACATCTTTTCGTTCATCATGTGGACAGTTTTCTCTGACCCCATTTGCAACATGGATTAGGGTGTCTAAACCAACCACATCACATGTTCGAAATGTTGCCGACTTTGGTCTTCCCATTGCAGGTCCGGTAAGTTTATCAACTTCATCGACAGTGAGATCCATCTCCCCAACCAAATGAAAGAGAGATTGTATGGAAAAAACACCCACTCTATTGGCAATAAAGGCAGGAGTATCTTTACATAAGACAGTCGTCTTACCAAGATATTTGTTTCCATACTCCATGAAAAAATCGACTACATCCTTATCCGTTTCAGGTGTTGGAATAACTTCAAAAAGTTTCAGATATCTTGGTGGATTAAAGAAGTGTGTCCCACAGAAATGCTTTTTAAAATCATCGCTTCTTTCATCTAACATGAGGTGTATGGGAATACCCGAGGTGTTACTTGAAATAAGTGTACCTGGCTTACGATGTTTCTCAACTTGCTCAAAAACGATTTTTTTGATATCTAACCTCTCGATGACAACTTCAATCACCCAATCACAATCGGAAATAAGATTCATATTGTCTTCAAAATTACCCGTAGTGATTCTATTTATGAATCTCTTACTATAAATAGGTGAAGGAGAAGACTTAAGCGCAGTAGTTAAAGCATCATTCACAAGACGGTTACGGACAGGAGTATCTTCCAAAGTTTTTCCTGAGCTCTTCTCTTTAGCGTTTAGTTCTCTTGGCACAATGTCCAACAAAACAACCTCCAATCCAATATTGGCAAAATGGCAAGCAATTCTTGATCCCATTACTCCAGAACCTAAGACTGCTACCTTTTTAATCGTTCTTTTCATTCTATTATATTTTATTTATCTATATAGTGTCTAACTAAAAATATTATTCTCGTCCAAGATTTCATTTAATTCTCCAATAACCTCGTGAAATATTGCCAATTTCTCTTTGGAAATTTTACTCCGCAAATTGTTGTTGAACTGAAGTACCACGTCCTTTGAAACCTTTCTCATTTTTTTTCCTTCTTCAGTTAAATGAATTTTAACTCTCCTTTTGTCTATTTTATCTTTCACACGTTTTATCAAACCTTCATCTTCCATCTTTCTCAAACTACGTGTAAGACTTGTTGACTCCATGCCCATTTTTGGGCCAAGGCTTGTCGATGGTGTTCCGTCCTTATCAATGTTTAGCAAGATATATCCTAAGGACATGGTTCCTCCAAATTTCACTGCCTCATTATTGTAGATACGTGAAATTCTTGCCCAAGTTCCTCGTATTTGAAAATCAACTGTATCCTCCTGCTTCATAATATCGTGAAGTTAATGAATATTACTATGCGCGCATAGCATATTTACAAAAAGTTGTTCTCTCTATTTTGTTTATTTTCGCATTCTAAATAATAAGACAATGAAACACCTGCTATACATTATAATTCTTGCAACACTAACATTCTCATGTTCTTCTGAACCTAAAACGGAGAATATCACTGAAAAGAAAAATGAAGAGAAAAAAGCTTCATGCACATATGCATTGGGACCTGGAGGTAGTGCTTCCGTTAATTGGACCGCTTTTAAGTTTACGGAAAAAGTTGGTGTTGGTGGAACATTTGACCAATGTAGAGTTGGAGGAAACAAGAATATTACTGAAGATCTACCAGGACTAATTAACGGCACCCAATTCATCATATTAACTGGTTCTATTAATTCAAAAAACCCGGAGAGAGACACTAAAATAGTGAAATCTTTTTTCGGTGCAATGACCGGTGGTGACAATATATCGGGAATAATAAAAGATGCTAAAGGAACAAACCGAACAGGACGTTGCAACGCTGCATTAAATATGAATGGTGTGGTAAAGGATGTGAATCTTGCATATACGTTAAAGGGAGAAGAACTTTCGTTATCAGGAAATATAGACTTGGCGGCATGGGACGCTATACCTGCTGTTGATGCGCTGAATGAAGTTTGTAGCCTATTACATAAAGGGGAGGATGGTAAAAGTAAACTATGGCCAACAATTGACTTAAATATTACAAGTAAGATAAAAGTTGTCTGCCCAGAGTAATTATTTAATCTCCTCAAAAATAAGTTGGTAAACAGTCCCTTCTTCTGGAAGTCTTTTGAGTTCACCGTTTATTTGATCGGAGAGTCCAATAATCAGTTGGCTGCCCATAGACATTTCAGAGCCGAATAATTCGCCAGGGGGCAGGCCGATTCCGTTATCTCCAATAACAAGTATAAATTTGTTGCTATCCTCATATCTATCAAGGTATATTTTGATCACACCTTTTCGATGGTTTGGGAAACCATATTTCAAACTATTGGTAATGATCTCATTCATAATAAGACCTAAGGGCGTAAGTGTATCAAGATTCAGGTTTCGAACTGAAATGGCAATATCTGGAGTGATACTATCTTTAAGATCATATGTACTAATCAATCGTGCTCCTAGTTCATTAAAGTATTCACGAATATCAACATCAGATAAATTATCAGTCTTATACATTTTCTCATGAATATCAGCCATCGAAAGAACCCTATTTTGACTCTCATCCAAAGCCCACAGCGCTTCTTTATCGGTAACAAAATGTGATTGTAATCGCAAAAGAGAATTAATGATTTGCAAGTTGTTTTTTACTCTGTGATGAATTTCCTGTAACAGCAAAGCTTTTTCATCTCTCTCTTGAGCGATAATTTTTGTTCTCGTCTCAACTTTATCTTCCAACATTTTACTATACTTTACTTCTCTATTCACTCTTATTAAATAAAGTGCATAAGTTAAAGCTAAGACACCAACAATTACTAGAAACTTAAACCAATTTTCCTCATAATATGCGGGTTCTTTCACGAACGAAATTTCCTTGGGTTCTTCGTTCCACACCGCTTCATTATTAGCTGCTTTGACTTGTAATGTATAATTACCTGGCGGCAAATTAGAGAGCGTTACATAATGTCTATTCCCAATGTATACCCACTCATCATTAAGTCCATTAATTCTGTATGCGTATTGATTCTTATCCGATTGTCTATAGCTAATGGCCGAAAAACCAATATTAATTAATTGGTGTTCGGGATTTAATTTGAAATTATCAATCTCTGAAAGTAATCCTGGAATAAACTCCTGTTCGTATACGTTGCTATCCGCATTAAAAACTTCTAACTCTGTAAATACCACTTTGGGCGGAATTTGATTGGCCTGAATTTCCTGATAATTTATTAAATCTATCCCTTGAATACCTCCAAAGAAAAGTTGATTCTTTGAAGTCAACACACCACAACCTGGGTTGAATGTCTGATTTCCTAATCCGTCCACCTCATCATAGTTTATGAAGCTTTCAGATTCGGGATTAAATACTGAGACACCCTTATTTGTAGTTAACCATATTGATTGATCGTTATCTTTTACAATGCTGTAAACAACATTATTTGAAAGACCTCTTGAATCATTGTAATTTGTCCAGGTTGTGTCTTTGGTAACAAGCTTATCCAAACCTCCTCCCCTAGTTCCAACCCACAAGACCCCAGCGGAGTAATGCAATGACAAGACGTAATTATCAGACAATCCTGATTCGTCAAGAGGTTTAAAATCAAACTGCTCGAAAACTTTACTGCCCAATTTCAATCTAAAAATTCCCGCAGTTTCCGTACCGACCCATATTTCTCCATCCTTACCTTTAGCCAATGACGAAATATTATTCCCCTTTATTGATGATTCATTTGACGGATCATATTTAAATCTTTTAAACTTCTTGTTAAAAAACGAATATCTATTCAGCCCGCCACCTTCTGTACCAATCCATAAATAATTGTGGGCATACAACAAACTTGTTATTCCATTTTCGGAAAGACTTGTTGAGTCTTCAGGGTCAGACATAAATTGCTGAATACTTTTTTCTTTGCGATCGTAAAAAAGCAAGCCATCTCTTGACGTTCCTACCGCGATGAAATCATTTGGAATTTTTTGCAATGCTGTAATTGCAGGACTTCCGATCCCATTCACTAACCGCACCATCTTGTCCTTATCCAGTTTAAATGTCTCCAAATTAAGCTTTATCAACCCATCGATGGTCCCTATATAAAGATCCTGATTATCCTGTTCCATCAATGATAAAATTTTATCTGACGGTACTTTTCTAAAGTCAGAATTATTTTTCTGAAAATGAACAAATTGCTGCTGTTCTTTATAATATTTGTTGACCCCACCACTATATGTCCCTATCCATATAATACCTGTTTCATCTTCGTATATTGATGTGACATAATCATTGGATAAACTTTTCAATTTATCTACATTATGTTTGTGTCTCACCCATCTATTTTCATCTTTGATATACCTTACAATTCCGTTGTCTGTTCCTATCCATATATCACCATTTGAATCTTGGCGCATGGCAATAATTCTTTGTCTACCCAAATATTTACTGCCATATGATGATAGAGAATCATTTTCCAAAGAATATAGGCCTTTATTAGTTCCTACCAAAAACTTATCTTCATCATATAAAGAGAATGATTGAATGACATCAGCTCCGGAAAATTCTTCGATATTTTTCCCAAGTGTACCAATTCTATCAAATTCATTCATTAATGGATCATAAAGGTTGAGTCCTTTATTGGTCCCAAGCCACAAACGGCCTCTACTATCCATCTGCATGGCGTTGACACTATTATTGGATAAACTGTTGGGATTATTTGGTTCTTGTTTATAGCGTGTAAAACTATTCTGTTCTCGATCGAACTTGTTAAGCCCATTGTTAGTTCCTATCCATAACTGACCTTGTGTATCTTCAGTCATACACCAGATCACATTTCCACTAAGACTTAAAGAATCTTTATAGTTAAAGTTATATTTTACAAATCCGTTTATTGAAGGATCGAATAGGTTAAGTCCTTGATTTGTACCAATCCAGAGGTTGTCCTTTTTATCGACATAAAGTGAATTAATAGTATTATTACTTAATGAATTGGAGTCAAGACTTGAGTTTCGATAAACCTTTATTTCATATCCATCATACCTGTTTAGTCCGTCATCGGTCCCAAACCACATGAATCCATCCTTATCTTGAACTATAGAATAGACTGAAACTTGCGACAAGCCCTCCTTCACGGAAATCCTCTCAAAGGAACTGCTTTCCTCTTGAGCCTTGAGTCCCAGCCCAATGATCAACCCAAGGAACAGAATAGAATATTTAATGACATTCTTCATCTACCTAGCAAAGTAAGGAAATTTCTCAGTGCGATCCAGTCGAGGTGGCAAAATTATTAGGAATGAGAGTTCTGAGCGATTAAAAAAATGTAGTTTTGGTGCTCGTAAATAATTGAATATATGAAAGCATATGTCTTCCCGGGCCAGGGGGCTCAATATACAGGTATGGGTAAAGATCTATACCAAGAATCAAGTGTTGGAAAAGAGCTTTTTTATAAAGCAAACGAAATATTAGGATTCAACATAACTGATGTTATGTTTGAGGGTACACCAGAAGAATTGAAACAGACGAAGGTTACTCAACCTGCAATTTTCCTTCATTCAACTATATTAGCAAAAGTCAAAGAATTGGAATTCGTGCCAGATATGGTTGCGGGACACTCCCTTGGAGAAATATCGGCTCTTGTTGCAGTAGGGTGCCTAGACTTCGAGGATGGACTTAGGCTTGTTAAGACACGAGCGCTTGCCATGCAAAGCGCTTGTGAAAAGCAAAGCTCAACCATGGCAGCAATATTAGGTCTTGAGGATGCTGTTGTGGAAAAAGTATGCGAAGAATCTAATGGAATTGTTGTTGCCGCAAATTACAATTGTCCAGGTCAATTGGTAATTTCAGGAGAATTGAAGGCAGTCGAAGAAGCCTGTGAAAAACTGAAAGAAGCTGGCGCTAAGAGAGCACTTATACTTCCTGTTGGTGGTGCATTTCACTCGCCATTAATGGAACCAGCAAAAGAAGCCTTGGCAGAGGCCATTAATACGACAACATTTAACACACCAAAATGTCCTGTTTATCAAAATGTTACAGCACGAGCAGAGTGTGATCCAGAGACCATCAAAACCAACCTGATAAACCAACTTACGGGACCAGTTAGATGGACAGAAATAATGAACAATATGATTGGAGATGGTGCTACAGAAATTCAAGAAGTAGGACCTGGAAGGGTTTTACAAGGCCTCTTCAAGAAGATAAATAGAGCATTAGAAACGTCTAGTCTTTAATACGATTCGAATTTAATCTACCTCCCAATTAATGTCCCTGAACCCTAACATTTGCATCATAATACCTTGTTATAACGAGGGGGCAAATTTTAGAATGAAGGAATACACTGATTTCATCGCAGCGCATCCAGAGGTTTACTTGTGTTTTGTGAATGATGGATCAAAAGACAATACTTTAGAGACTCTAGTATCCTTGCAAAAGAAATTCCTCCAGCAAATTCACATCTCGCATGACAGTATTAATGTTGGTAAAGCAGAAGCCATCCGGAGAGGCGCAATGTACTGTGAAGAACATGTGCGAACGGATTACTATGCCTATCTTGATGCAGATTTAGCAGTATCATTAGAAGAGTGTCTTGCTATGAAAAGTCACTTAAACGAATCTATAGAATTCTGTTGCGCTTCCAGAATATTAAAACTAGGATCGGAGATAAAAAGGTCCCGTGTTCGATTTTTTATAAGTCGAGTATTTGCAACACTTATTTCGGAGTTACTAGAAATAAAAGTTTATGATACTCAATGTGGATGTAAGGTTTTTGACCGAAAACTAATCAAGACACTATTTGAGCAACCCTTTGTATCTACCTGGTTGTTTGATGTTGAACTGTTTTTCAGGATTTTAATCAAGTACGACAGAAAAAATGGTTCAGAAAAAATGCTAGAAATTCCTTTAAAAAGATACGTTGATCCTGGAGACTCTAAAGTGAAAATGTCTTACTTCTTTCATATGTTCTCTGAGATGTTAAAAATAAAGCGCAGATATCGCTCATCTGTACAGGATTAAATCTTAGTCACATTCTGTGGTTTCTTTCAATCCTATTATCTCTAAAAGCTCATTCTTGTCACGCTCAACTTTGAATCTAAAATTGTACTTATTATCGTTAGTAATAATGATGTATTCGTATGGCTTAACATCAACTTGACTTTGACTAAAATCAACATCCCCGTTATCCAAAACCTCGTCAACTATTTTTTCCTCCAATTGATATGCATCCAATTGACAATTGGCTTTTTTTGAGATTAATAAGTTTGCATCTTTAAGTGTGTTTTTTATAACATTTTCAGGTAGCCAAGAGGTGAAAACACTAAGACGCTCTTTGAAAAATACGCCAGATAGCACAACACCTATGGCAACTCCGATTAAATATCTTTTAAATCTTTGAAAAAAACTCATTACAGGCCTGCGACTAAAAGTTCAATGTCTTTGTATCTTAAATCAAAGGCCTCTCCCAATAATTGGTTAGTAAGAATGCCTTTGTAAATATATGTCCCGTTTCTAAATCCCGGATTGATTTTAATTAAACTTGAAACGCCTCCCATTTCACCCATTTCTAAAAGCAACGGTGCGAATATTTGACTTAAAGCATAAGATGCAGTCCTTGAAACTCTTGATGCAATATTTGGAACACAATAGTGCACCACATCATGTACCTTATAAATTGGATCATTATGCGTTGTAATTCTAGAGGTTTCAAAACATCCCCCTCTATCTATACTGACATCCACTATAACTGATCCAGATTTCATACCCTGCACCATTTCTTCCGTCACAATAACTGGAGTTCTTCTTTTTGGAGTTCTTAACGCACCTATTGCTACATCTGCTGTTTGCAAACATTCTGACAAAGTTGTTGGAGCCATTATCGAGGTGTAAACTCTTTGCCCCAACTTGCTTTGAATTCTCCTAAGTCTACTAATTGAATTATCGAACACTTTTACCGTAGCCCCAAGTCCAATTGCAGCACGAGCCGCATATTCACCAACCGTACCTGCTCCAATAATAACAACCTCACTAGATGGTATTCCAGCTATCCCGCCTAGCATGACCCCAAGTCCATCATTGGTATTACTAAGATGCTCAGCCGCAATAAGAATAGCAGTGTTCCCTGCTATTTCACTCATGATTCTAACTACTGGATATGTGCCTTCCTCATCTTTAATGAAATCCCAAGCGAGCGCTGTGATTTTCTTTTGAATAAGTTTTTTTAGGGTCTCTTTGGGATGCACAGTCAGTTGCAACGCAGACATCAAAGTTTGTCCTGGGAACATCAATTCAATCTCTCTATCCACTGGTGGCTCTACTTTAACAATAAAGTCTGCCTTAAACACTTCACTCAAAGAGCAAATTTCTGCCCCAGCTTCACTATAATCGTTATCTGTAAAATTGGCTTTTTTACCTGCATCCTTCTGGACCCGTATTTGGTGACCATTGTTCACCAACAAAGTCACTGCATCTGGAGTTAAAGCAACTCGATTTTCTTGCATTGAAATCTCCTTTGGGACCCCAATGAACAAATTCTGCTTTCTTCTTCTGATTTCTAAAGTCTCCTCTTGAGGAGATAGAAGTGCCTCCTTGGCTAATAGTTTGGTTGTTTCCTTACTTGTCAACATCTGTCAATTTCCCTTGATAACTTGCTAGAATAAAGGTAGTGAAAATAAACTGACAATCGCGTGCGCAGTAACATTCAAATAAATATTCTAATTAATTTATTGATGTTGCACGATAATTTCCCTTCCATTAAGAACTTGTTCAATTTGTATGCTAACGGCATTATCTGGCAAAAAATTCTTAGCTACTACAGGCCACTCAATGAAAACTAATGCCTCTTTGTTTAGGTAATCTTCGAATCCAATATCATAGAGCTCTTCCTCATCTTTAAGTCTATATAGATCGAAATGATAGACCAAGGTGCCATTGTGAGTTTCATACTCATTAACAATAGAAAAAGTTGGACTACTAATGGGATCGGAAATAGAAAAGTGTCTGCCTATTTCAACCATCAGAGTGGTTTTACCAGACCCCATTTCTCCATTCAATAAAAAAATAGAATTGGTTTTAGATAACTCAAAAATAAGTCCTGTTAGTGGCTTCAAATTATCTTTCAAGGACACTAAGTCATTAGGCACAATAAATTTTGTCCTTTTCATACATTTCTGTTTAAACGAAGCGCAAAGTTAGTTTCTATTTGCCATAGATTCTGTTTGTTCAAATCTAAATCAACATTTGAAATTCTTTGCGTTAAATTTGCATCTCAAAAAAGATCGAAAATTAATGAATTCTCTGAAATTGCAGACCTATATAATCGTGCTTTTAGTGATTCTGATCTCGTGTAAATCCGATAAAGAAGTTAAAGAAATGATAAAAGCAGAGAAAATTACCCTTGAAGATTTTTTCAAAAACCCTCAAAAAAGCATGTTCTCCATTTCTCCGAACGGAGAATATTATTCATACTTAGCGCCAGTAAATAATAGGATGAACATTCATATACAGAATATTGATACTGAAAATGCCAATCAAATAACTTTTGAAACGGATCGAGATATTTCTGGATACATGTGGGCGAATGACGATAGAATCTTATTCCTTAAAGATACTGGTGGGGATGAAAATTTCAAGTTGTTTGGGATAAACCCCGATGGGACTAATTTAATTGGACTTACTGATTTTGATGGCGTAAGAACTCAAATTATTGACAAACTTGATGATGATGAAGATGAAATCATTGTTGGATTAAACAAAAGAACCGCTCAGGTTTTTGATCCATACAGACTGAACATAAAATCTGGTGAACTAAAGTTGCTGTACGAAAACCCTGGAAGCATTTCAGGTTGGATTACGGATCATGATGGCAAACTTCGCATGGCAAGCACTACCGATGGGGTGAACACAGGCATTCTTTATAGAGAAACTGAAGATGATGAATTCAAGGAAATCTTGAACACAAATTTTAAAAATACACTTAGCCCGCTCTTCTTCACGTTTGACAATAAGGACGTGTTTGCCCTTTCTAACTTGGGAAGAGATAAATTATCTATTGTCATATTCGATCCAAATACTGGTAAAGAAAAAGAACAACTCTTCAGCAATAAAGATTATGACATCAGTGGTTTAGCTTATTCAAAAAAAGATGAGAAACTGACAACAGCAAGCTATACAGGCTGGAAACAAGAACGACACTTTTTTGATGCCTCAACCAAAAGTATCTATGAATTTCTAATAAACGAATTGCCAGATGTTGAAATTGCGATCACTTCTAAAAATAAGGATGAAAACAAGTTCATTGTCCGAACTTATAGTGATAAAACAAGAGGAGATTATTACTTTTTGGATTGGGATAAAAAGTTTTTAAACCACATCGAATCATTATCTCCGTGGATAGATGAAACCAAAATGGCAAACATGTTACCAATAAACTACACCTCTCGAGATAGTGTAAACATTCATGGTTATCTAACCTTACCATTGGGTTATAATAGAAAGAATGCTAAAAACCTTCCCTTATTGGTAAATCCACATGGCGGACCCTGGGCTAGAGATTCATGGGGATTCAATCCTGAAGTACAATTCTTGGCCAATCGAGGGTATGCAGTTCTTCAGGTTAACTTTAGAGGCTCAACGGGCTATGGTAAGGAGTTCTGGGAAAAATCATTTGGTCAGTGGGGCTTGTCAATGCAGGATGACATCACTGATGGTGTCCAATGGCTTATTGACGAAGGTATTGCTGATAAAAACAGAATTGCCATCTACGGGGGAAGTTATGGAGGCTATGCAACATTGGCTGGATTGGCATATACTCCTGACCTTTATGCATGTGGAGTTGATTATGTTGGGGTATCAAACCTCTTCACATTTATGAACTCTATTCCTCCTTATTGGGAGCAATATCTTGCCATGTTACACGAAATGGTGGGCCATCCAGAAAACGACAAGGAAAGATTGGAACAAACATCACCAGCATTGAATGCCGACAAAATTTCTGCTCCACTTTTTATTGCTCAAGGCGCAAATGACCCAAGGGTCAATATAGCAGAATCAGATCAAATGGTTGAGGCCTTAAAGGCGAGAGGCGTGCATGTAGAATATTTGGTTAAAGAAAATGAAGGTCATGGTTTTCACAATGAAGAAAATCGTTTCGAGTTTTATGAAGCCATGGAAGTGTTCTTGGAAAAACACATGACCATAAAAGATACATTAACGGTCAACTAGAATCAGTTTTTTATAAATATCTTCGCTTTTAAAGAAAACTGGACATAAGCTGGTTGAGCGAATAATTCAAATCATTAAACACAAATGAAGATAAGCATAAAGTCAACTTCAAAACATGAAATCCCATCATACTCTACCATTCTTTCTGCAGGGATGGATCTTAGAGCTAACCTTGATGGCCCGGTTACAATAAAGTCTTTGGAACGAATTTTGATTCCTACGGGAATACATATAGCTCTCGTAGAAGGTACAGAGGCACAAGTAAGACCAAGAAGTGGTCTTGCGTTTAAGAAAGGTTTAACGGTCTTGAATTCTCCTGGGACTATTGATGCAGACTACAGAGGTGAGATAAAAGTAATACTTGTTAACCTCTCAAGGGAGGACATCACTGTGGACGATGGTGAGAGAGTTGCGCAAATGGTAATCGCTAGGTATGAAAAGATAGAATGGGAGGTTGTTGACTCACTTGATGAAACAGTAAGAGGAGCTGGTGGTTTTGGACATACTGGCGTTAAGTAATAAGTGATTCAACACAAAATTACCTTAATGGATCTTATAACTTTGATGGATTGTCAATTTTTGTAAGAATCCGTTTGACAAGAATACAGTGTGTAAGTTTTTTTAATAACTGGTAAATAAAATTGATTGAAAGTATTTCTCTACATAATAATCAGTATTCTTTTAATTGGCTGCAATGGCTCTAAAAACATTGGTGCTATTTCTGACAAAACGGAGAGTACCATAACGATAGACGAACCTACATTTCTTAAAATGAAGGGCATGTTTATAGATGCTCAGACCCAAAAGAATATTGGAAATTTCGACCAAGCAATGAGCCTGCTTGATAGGGTTTTGGAAATAGATCCTAACCACCATGCGTCCTTGTTTGATCAAGCAATGATGTTGGAGAGAAAAGGCGAGTATGATTCCGCAATCAAAAAGGTAGAAAAGGCAACTTTATTAGACCCAAGTAATACTTGGTATAAAGTTCTGAAAGGACAACTTTACGCTAGGACTAATAGGTTTGGAATTGCAGAGAAGGTATACATGGATCTGATAAAGTCAGACGAAGATAATTTCGAGTTTAATTACGACCTAGCTAGTATTCGGATGCAATTGGGTAATTTCGAAGATGCCATAGATGCTCTGAATGAAATCGAAAAAAAGACAGGGTTTAACGAAGACATAATTTTCGAAAAGCAGTCCTTGTATCTAGACCTTAAGAAGCCTGAGCTCGCAAGAAAAGAAGTGCAAAAACTTATCGACAACGATCCTCAGGAATCTCGATACTACAACATGATGGCTAGTATTTACGAGTTTGAGAATAACGATGAAAAGGTGATGGAGAATCTGGCAAAAGTTGAAGAGCTCGATCCCAATAATGGATTAGTAAAACTATATCTCTACGATTTTTATTATAAAAAAGGAGATAAGGAAAAAGCGAATGAAACTTTACGGGAAGCATTTGATAATGTCCAAATTGACATTGATACAAAGATGGAAATTTTACTACGCTATTATGAATTGGTAGCGCAAGATCCCACGGAATTGGACAATGCCTATCAACTTATTAATCTCTTGAAAAAAACCCATCCAGAAGAAGCAAAGAGTCATGCCATAAGTGGCGATTTTCTTTTGCAAGATGGGAAGGTTAAAGAGGCTAGAGATGCCTTTAAGAAAGCTAGTGAATTGGATCCTTCAAAAATCGCAGTTTGGAGTCAACTCATTGCTTTAGATGCCCAGTTAAATGATATGAATCTGCTAATTTCCGATTCAGAATTAGCGCTCGAATATTTCCCGATGGCTCCAATGTTTTATTATTACAATGGTATTGCAAATGGTCAAAACGAGGAGTATAATAAGGCCCTAGAAAGTCTCCTGTCTGGTAAAGAAATGATCGTTAATGACGTCCAACTAGAAGCAGAGTTTTATAGTGCGTTGGGTGATAATTATCACGAGCTCAATAAACACAAAGAGTCTGACAATTACTTTGACAAATCGCTAAAAATAAATCCTAATAACGCTTTTGTACTTAATAACTACAGCTATTATTTGGCAATAAGAAAACAAAAACTCGAACTAGCTGAAAACATGGCTCGACTTGCCAATGAATTGGAACCAAATAGCACATCGTTTCAAGACACCTTTGGCTGGGTTCTATATGCTAGTGGAAAATATTCAGAATCAAAAATTTGGCTTCAAAAGGCCATAGATAATGGAGGTAATGAAAGTGGCGAAGTGCTAGAGCATTTTGGCGATGTTTTATTCCAGTTAGGGGAAAAGGACTTAGCATTAGAAAACTGGAAAAAGGCCAAGGACAAAGGGGATTTCTCAGACAATCTCTTGGAGAAAATATCCACTAAAAATCTTATTGATTAATCGCTTGAGGTATCTGATTTTCATATCCATTATTGCACTATTAGTTGGGTGTAGAGCACATAAGGATACAGCGAAATTAAAAGCGGTACGAAACATCCGTTTGGTAGACAATCTGGAAGAATCACAACTGGATTATGATTGGTTCGGCACAAAACTATCGACATCAATTGATGACGGAAAATCGAAGAAGTCCTTTAAAACCAATGTACGTGTAAGAAAAGATAGCATGATTTGGTTATCTATTTCACCATTATTGGGCATTGAGATGGCAAGAGTTATAATTACACCAGATAGTATCAAGTTTATTGACAAGATAAACAATCAATATTTCAAAGGAGATCTAAATTATTTAAGTGAACAGAAAAATATCAATCTTGATTTTAGCGTTTTACAAGAAATGATTGTGGCCGATGCCCTAATGTTTGACCCCACAGAAAAATTCAAAAGCATCAAGGGAGAGGACAATTATATGATCACGGCTAAAACCAAGAGAAAGGTTCGGAAAGCTGTTGGGTTACTGAATGGTAAAGATGGTGGCGTGATGACTATGGATACTGTTTTACTCCAAATAGATGAAAAGAAATACAGAAAGGCAATAAAGAAAAATGTGGAAGAAGACTTAATCATTAAGAGATATTGGCTTTCACCAGATTATTCAAGGGCAGTCAGAACCCTAATATCTGATATATTATACGATAGAAATATCGTGGCAAATTACAGTGATTTTGAATTGTTCCAAGATAGTATATACTTTCCCAGAAAAATCGATTATATTTTCTCTGAAAAAGAATCTTCAGTAAAGATCAACCTGAAGTATAGTAAGTTGAAATTGAATCAGAAAGTGAGTTTTCCCTTCACGATTCCAAAAGATTTCAGTCGATTAGAAGTTGAAAATAAAAAGTAACATGAAAAATTTCTTGATCTTTCTTTTTCTCATAATAAGCTTCACTACTCTAGCACAGGATAAAAATGCATTACAGAAAAAAAGAAGCCAGATTCTTAAAGAAATAAAAATAACGAATCAACTTATTGCTAAAAATCAAGAAAGCCAGGCCCTTACGAGTAATGAAATAAAAACCCTAAGCAAACAAATTAGGCTAAGACAATCTTTAATCAACAACATTGACAAAGAAGTACGCTCAATAAAACGAGAAATAGAAGATAACGCACAAGAGATCAAAGATCTGGAAGAGTCCTTGGAAGCACTTAAGAAGGAATACTCTCAATTAATATTTCTCAGTTACAAAAACAGAAATAGTCAGGATAGGCTAATGTATATTTTTGCCGCAGATGATTTTTTTCAAGCCGTAAGAAGAGTCCAGTTTCTGAAAGACCTAACCAATTTCAGAAAGGATCAGGGGGATCTAATTACTACCACAAAGGTTCAAATTACAACCAAGAACGAAGGTTTGATAATACGTAAAAGTGAAAAGGAAGCTCTTTTGACTGAGGCAATTAATGTAAAAAAGTCCATTGATAAGGATAAAAAAAGAAAGGAGGATGCCCTTGCTCTGATTAATAAAGACGAAAACAAATTAAAGGCCCAATTAGACAAACAAAAAAAGAATAGGAAAGATCTTCAAAAAGCCATCGAGAAATTATTGGCCGCTGAAATAAAGAAAAACAAATCCACAGGAACAACTAAAGGCTTCAGTCTTACACCAGAGGAAAAATTACAATCTCAATATTTCTCCAAAAACAAAGGGAAATTACCTTGGCCAGTGGAGAAAGGTGTTATCGTTGGCTCTTTTGGAACAAGTGCCCATGAGACCATGGCTGGGATAAAAGTAGTGAATAACGGAATAGACATAGCCACTGAGAAGAACAGTGATGTAAGAGCCATTTTTGAGGGAGAAGTAAGCGGAATCATAACAATACCAGGATCTGGCATGGCTGTAGTGGTAAAACATGGAGAGTACAGGGCTGTATATTCCAATCTGCAGAATGTCTCCGTTGAAAAGGGTCAACTTATCGATACAAAACAAGAAATTGGTGTTTTGAAGATTGATGGGAATCAATCTACGGCTCACTTAGAAATCTGGAAAATAACATCTAAGGGGATGGAAAAAGAGAATCCATCGTTTTGGATTGCGAATTGAATACATCCTTAGTCATATTATTGTTAACTTTGTATCTAAATTAGACGTGCTATGAATACTTCACTAGTCATATTGGCAATGCCCGGAATACAATCAATGGTTCTTATTGTTTTGGTTGTTCTACTGCTGTTCGGAGGTCGTAAAATCCCAGAATTAATGAAGGGATTAGGAAAAGGAATGAAAGAGTTTAAGGATGCCACCAAAGAGGATGGTACCGAAAAATAATTGAGAACTTCTATTTTTAAAGTCCTTGAAAAACTACACCAATCTCACTGAAGTTCAACAGAATATAAAAGACGGTAATATTAATTTGCCGAACATTGTTGAAAGTTATCTGCAAAAAATTAAATCTTCCAAACTCAATGCTTTTCTTGAGATTTTTGAGGAAGATGTATTATCTCAAGCCAAATTAGTTCAGGACAAGATCATGAATAATACTGCAGGCAAGCTTGCGGGTATGGTTCTTGGCATAAAGGATAATATGTCATACAATGGCCATAAAGTAAGTGCCTCCTCCAAAATTCTTGAGGGATTCGAATCCATCTACAATGCTACTGCAATTCAACGTCTGCTTGACGAAGATGTAATAATCATTGGACGCTTGAATTGTGATGAATTTGCCATGGGAAGTTCAAACGAAAATTCAGCCTTTGGCGCTGTAGCTCACCCCTTAGATGCGGATTATGTTCCTGGTGGTTCTTCTGGGGGCTCTGCCGTTGCTGTTGCTGCTGATTTATGCATGGCTAGCTTAGGAAGTGATACAGGCGGTTCCATTCGTCAACCTGCTTCCTTGTGTAATGTTATTGGCCTCAAACCAACTTATGGTAGAATTTCTCGATACGGACTATTGGCCTATGCCAGCTCTTTTGATCAAATAGGTACGTTTACAAAAAACACTGAAGACGCTGCAAGATTACTGGAAGTAATGTCAGGTGCGGATGACTATGATAGTACTGTGAGTTTCAAAGGTGTGGATGACTACAGACCAAAGAAAAGTGATGTAAAGTACACCATCTCATATATAAAGGAAGCAGTAGAACATGAAGGGAATGACCCTGAGATAGTTGCCGCAATGAAGTCAAGACTTGAAAAACTTGAAAATGCCGGACACACAGTCAAAGCTGTCAGTTTTCCTTATTTGAAATACATGGTTCCGGCATACTATGTGTTGACTACCGCGGAAGCGTCATCAAATTTGGCCCGTTACGATGGCATTCGTTTCGGATATAGAAGTGGGCAATCTCAAGACATTGAATCCACATATGTCAAATCACGATCTGAGGGCTTTGGAAAAGAAGTGCAAAGAAGAATAATGTTGGGAGCATTTGTTCTAAGTTCAGGATACTACGATGCGTATTACGCTAAAGCTCAAAAAGTTAGAAGACTTATTAAGACTGAGACATCTAAAATATTACAAAAGTCAGACTTTATTCTTTTGCCTACAACACCAACAACAGCATTCAAGAAAGATGGTATAAAAGATCCAATAAAAATGTATCTCCAAGACATTTTCACAGTACATGCAAATTTAGCAGGTATGCCTGCCATTTCATTGCCCTTGGACCAACATTCAAATGGTTTTGGGTTTGGGACTCAACTTATTGCTAATCAGTTCGATGAAAAGAAACTACTTAACTTTTCTGAAGAATTAATGAACAATTTCTGATTTTTAACGTAAGTAACATAATTAAGTACCAAATAGGTCGTTTCAAAAACTGAATTATGTCATATATTAGCTCCATGTTTAAACAAATCGCATTGCCCTTAGCCGTAATTTTTTGTGGTTTTTCACAGGCATATGCACAGGATAGTTTATTGATGAAAATCGATATTGCACCCGTTGCCAATGACACGATTTCGGCTGATTCGGTCATTGTTGAACATGATGTTCGAGATATTGATGATCCAATTCTGGACCAATGGGACAGTCTAGTAACTGACACCAAAAAGAACAATGTAACGCAATATCTTGATACGGCCGTAGCAGCGCTGTTCAGAAAGACACCAACTTACACAGATGAGGAATATATTGAAATGATGAAGGTCTTAGATGACAATTCACCATTCAGCTTAGATTACAATAAACGCGTAAGACAATCGATTAATTATTATACCTCGGCAGGAAAATCAGGAACTTCTCGGGTTTTAGGAAAATCCGAATTGTATTTTCCAATGATGGAAGAGATATTATATAACAATGGTCTTCCATTGGAATTTAAATACTTATCTATTGTAGAATCTGCTTTAGACCCTAGAGCTAGATCAAGAGTTGGTGCGACCGGATTATGGCAATTTATGTATCCAACAGCAAAAGAAAATGGGCTCAAGATAGATTCTTATGTAGATGAACGCATGGATCCAATAAAATCCACTAAAGCAGCTTGTAAATACCTTAACAGATTGTACAAAATATATGGTGACTGGAATCTTGTATTAGCAGCTTACAATTCAGGTCCAGGAAACGTAAATAAGGCTATACGTAGATCTGGAGGGTATAGAGATTTTTGGCAAATTAAAGATTACTTACCACGGGAAACAAGAGGTTATGTACCAAGTTTTATTGCCGTGAACTTTGTTATGAGTCATGCAGAAAAATTCAATATTTTTCCAATAAAACCTGGATTAACTTACGCAGATGTCGATACAGTGCATGTCCATAAAAGCATCTCATTTGACCATATAAAGCTATATATGGAAATCTCTACAATAGAGTTGGAATATCTTAATCCGATATATTATAGAAATATCATACCTGAATCTCAGACGCCAAATGCCATAACATTACCAAGAGATCTTATTGGGGACTTCATCTCTAATGAACAAAATATGTATGGTCTTAACCCTAAAAAAGTGGCTCAATCGAAATCATCATCGAAATCGAATGATGGAGGCGAAAGTTATTACTATAAGGTAAGAAGTGGTGATGTATTAGGGGTTATTGCCCAAAGGAACAATGTAAGTCTACGATCACTGACAGCTTGGAATAATATAAGGGGAAATAAAATTTACCCCGGACAAAAATTACTAATAAAGGGATCAAAAGCCAATGCAAATAATGTAACGGCTTCGGGTAAAATCGGTAAGAATGTGGCAACATCTGATGGAGATAAGCGTTATCATACCATTCAGCGTGGTGACACCTTGTGGGACATCGCGAAGTTATACTCAGGAGTATCTGTTTCAGATCTCAAGAGAATGAATTACAACCTGAACGATAAACGATTGAAACCAGGACAAAAAATAATTATTGGAGGATGAATAAAACGCTAGGCATTTTTGCACTCTTTTTTACTGTGTATATAAGTTCTTGTTCTAGTGATGTGCAAAATGCCAGTTTTCTTCCAAATGCCAAAGGTGCCAGTGGTGAATTGATTCTAATACTTAATCAAGAGCATCAAGATGATATTACAGGCCAGGTAATTTTAACGGAACTTCAAAGTCCTTGCGAACAGTTTCTTACTTACGAGCCTGAGTTTGATGTGGATCAGTTCGATCCAAGTAAAATAAGCAAGCTGATAAAACAGTTTCGAAACCTCATCATTGTTAAGATTGCCAGAGACATAAAAGAGCCCAGTACTGTATACAGAAGAAATATATGGGCGAATGGTCAATTGGTGGTGCAAATTAATGGCCGAGATACCTCAGCAATAATTAGCCAGTTTAGAAATCAAGCAGTTAGAATAAAAGAAGCCTTCAATCTTGAAGATCGGAAAAGGTATGCAAAGATTAACAGGGGAATTACGGATCCTGTTACTCAAGAAAAACTTCAAAACAAGTTTGGTATATCTTTGGATCTTCCAAGTGATTATTTCTTTGCCGCTGAAGGTGAGAATCATTTATGGTTCAAGAACGAGAAAATGGAATATCGGTCAGGCAAGGCTTATCAAGTTGTTCAGAATATTGTTATAAAAGTAGAGCCATTCAGTAATGATAGTGCATTCAGCAAGAATTTTATCATACAAGAAACTAATACCAAAACTAATGCCATAATAACCAGTAGCAGAGATAAAGGTTTAATCCTTGAAAAGCTTTTTGACCCTTTATACAAGGAGATTAATTTCAATGATAATTATGGTGTTGAGCTGAAATCTCTATGGAAGTTTGAAGAGCCTTTAATGGGCGGTCCATTTTCATCCATATCCATTCACGATCCGAAGAAAAATAGGATAATTACGGTTGAAGGATTTATGTTTGCTCCAAAGTTTAACAAGCGAGAATACATGAAACGGCTGGAAACCATACTCTATTCCCTTGAATTTTAGAAGTTAAAGGGTTTGTTATCATAATATTTTCATGTTAGAGCATATTCCACTCTCCTATTAATAATCTCTGGACAAGGATCATTATTTATCTTAAATTAGCTTTGCTCAAAAGTACAACCAACTACTTCTAACTAAAATTAAGATGGACCTTAAAGAACTATCTACTTTCTTAGGCAATCATTGTCGTTTCAAATTTCGAAATGGCAGAGACATTTATGGCGTTATCTGGGAAAGTAACGCACGATACTTTTTCTCAAGCAAAGAACGTCATGATTCACTTCTTATTAACGGTCTTGGAGCCTTCAATCAATCGACAAACACTTTCAATCAGATCAATCCAGAAGACATTTTGAAAGCAGATAAACTAGAAATGGAGGAAGAGTAGTTTTAAAGATTGTAGCGTCTTGTTTGTTGATTTCTGAAGATCCAATTGCCCGAACAATCTTAAAAGCTGCCTTCAAGCATTTACCCTAATTTCAATTTTCTTTCAGAATCTTGGTAAGTGAAAAATTGGCCCACAAAGAAATAGGCCATAACTTACTGTAAATTAAATTATTACATAATAATGAAAGTATCTTATCTAATCAGGTAGGGTATTTACTATTCCGATTGTATAATAGACGGATTTGAAAAGTGCGATCTAAAGCACAAATCAGGAGAGGTCCTGGTTATTTTCATAGTTTTTGGTTAAGAAAAAAGAAGCTGTTCGTAAAGTCGTGACAGCTTTTTTTTTATTCAGAAATTTTTTATTCTTTAATCCATCCACCATAACCTCCTTTTAGGTTATAAACCTCTGAGAATCCTAGTTTCTTCAATTCGCCCATCGCTCGTCCACTACGCCCTCCACTTTGGCAATATATATAAATTGGCTTTTTCGAATCTATTTCCTTTGCCTTCTTTACAAATGTATTATCATATATATCAATGTTTATAGATCCTTCGATGTTTCCTTTTCCAAATTCATCAGGAGTTCTTACATCCAAAATGGTGCCATTTACCTTGGCAATAAGTGTAGCAAATTCCGCTTTATCCACATTCTTCATTATGCTTGTCCCAGAAACTGAAATCTGTTTGGTGATTTTCTTGGCACCGGTGTTGTTTCCGGGTGCTTGGTTTTCGGTAGTCTCCTTATGATCGTTAGATTTCTTATCCTCTTGAGTAGTACAGGAAACAACTAATACTACAATTACAATGGCTATAGATATCGTTTTCATTTTAGTGTTTTAGATAATTCGGTTGGTGTTTTTAATCTTAGGTTCTTCAAAAGTGGGCATTTTCGACCAGATGCGAGTATTTAAATTCAGCTCATCAATAATCTCCAATACCATCTCCATATCTTTAAAGTATAACTCAGTTTTGTTAGCATCAATGATTGTAGAAAAAATACTAGGCTCGAAAAATTCCTTCGAGATTGGCATAGCTATATATATGCTCGATCGATGAAAGGAAAGAGAAATGTCCGTGTTCAAGCGATTTTTACATGCTAGTAATTTCTCCATAAAAGATGGAGATAATAAATATCGTGCTTCTTGCGGATCACTTGAGTAAACCACAAATTCTTTTTCAAAATCGACATTTTCCATTGTGACAACATCGGGTCTTGAGAAGTTTAGTTTCTGTAAAGCTCTCCCCACTGAACCAAAATATTTCTCTCCTGCATCTGGCAATATGACTGTGCGATTTTTAAAATCTTTATGAAAGTCTGCCTTGAACATTAGCCCTTTGAACAAAGTATTTAATGTTCTACGACCTTTGTGATCCTTCGTATAGTATTGAGCATTTACTTCAGAAAAACTAAATACAGTTTGATCGTCTTTACCGCTAATTAGATCCTGACCTTGATATCTATCAGGTTGCCTATTGAAAATACCCGTACTTACAAATTCATTCCTGTCCAAACGACCATAAGGGCTGTAGGTAAATTTTGGATTGATATACTTGAGAATATTTCCAATTATCTGAGTCTTGAATTTAGCTGTGTAATCTTTCGATGCTTTCGTCTTAAACCACACCCATAATCCGGTAGCCGTTATGCCTGCTAAAATTAGTGATTGAATGCCTAGGTTGGGTAAAATAAATATCAGAATCACAACCAATATCCCAATACCAACAGCCGGAAAAATAAGTGTGTTTTTAATTTCTTTACGCTCCTCTTCTAACTCCAGAAGATGAGGCATAAGTTCAGTATTATAAAAAGTTGAAAATGGTGCTTTCAAAGCTTCCCGTTCATTATCGGAAGCTTCTGACATTAGTTATTGAATAATTCCTTCGCACTAGTATTTCCTTTCTCTTCTTCGGGCACGTCAATGTAATCTTTGGTCACATAGTTCATCATTTGTGCCATAAGGTTTGATGGAAATTGTTCCAAGCCATTGTTATAGCTATTAACCGCAGCATTGAAACCTCTTCTTGAAGCAGATAGTTGTTCTTCTACTTCGTTCCAAGATGCTTGAAGTTGCAGGAAATTATTGCTTGCTTTCAAGTCTGGATAATTTTCCACCTGAACCATCAGCCCCCTTCCCATTCGACTCACTTTGGAAGCAATTTCATTCTGCTCAGATGTTGACAATCCACCACTTTGCGCTTGGCTTCTAAGCTCAGTAAGTTCTACCAATGTTTCTCTTTCATGAGACATATATGCCTTAACTGTTTCAACCAAATTAGGTATGAGATCAAATCTCTTTTTCAACATGACATCTATATCACTTTCTGACTCCTCTACTTTATTCTTCTTCGCAACAAGTCCGTTGTAAATGAATATAAGAAGGATTAAAACAACAAGTAAAAATACACCAAGAAATCCCATGGCTAAACAGTTTCTAACTTGAAGGTATAACCTTCCATAATTTCATTCACTAACAATTTTTTACACGCTTCATCTACTTTAGATTTTGCAATGTCTTCACTAACAGCTTCTACTTCCAACGAAATATGCTTTCCTATGCGGACATTATCTATTTCACTCAATCCCATACTGTTCATTCCTGAACTAACGGCCTTTCCTTGTGGATCCAATAATGCCGGTAGAGGCATGATGTCAATTTCTGCTTTGTACTTCATGTTGTTATGCTATATACTTCTTGTCATCAGGTTTAGCCAAGACGTTTTTAATAAGTGATAAAATTAAATATAATATTATTATCAATGGTACCGCTTCGATAGATAAAAATATGAGCAGAATAATGCTGATTATCAACAATATTATCTTCCATTCATTGCCCCTAAAACCAAGGCTTTTTAATTTTAGAGAAAATACTGGCAACTCAACAACCATAACAATCGAAAAAACAATTATCGTCATGATGACTATCCCTGGATTATCAAAAATATTTGCGATCATACCTTCTGGAAAGTAAAAACAACTTAGACCAATCGAGAGCCACAATAGCGCATTGGCTGGTGTAGGCATGCCAATAAAATCTTCCACTTGTCTCTCATCAATATTGAATTTTGCCAAACGCATGGCTGAGAGTAAAACTATGAGAAAAGGCATGTACTCGATAAATGGAATACTCATGGGTTGATCAACCAACGCCTCTTTTAATACGTGAAATGCGATAAAAGTAGGTGCTAAACCGAATGTAATAAGATCCGCTAGTGAGTCAAGTTGCATGCCTAATTCATTGCTCACGTTAAGCAAACGCGCAACCAATCCATCAAAAAAATCAAGAATAGCGCCCAGTAAAATAAGGGCTGCAGCATCTCTTATATTTCCTTGGATCGCTATATAAACTGCCAGACTACCGCATAATAGGTTGCCTAGAGTAATAATATTAGGTATGTGACGCTTCATCAAATGCGAAATTAGTTAAATAATAAAACAATTTTTTGACCTTTTGAGAGTTTACAAATCATAAAAGATACCCTCCAGATTACGGGTTTTATTAATACTTTTGCTCTCCACACATTATATGAACCGGTTTCCCTTAATATTTGCGTTCTGTCTGACACTTATTGCAGGCGACTCTTTTTCTCAAACGAGAAAATTTTCTAATGAGTTCTTATCCATTGGTGTTGGAGCTCGTGCCCTAGGTATGTCCAATACTCAAATAGGCATTGTCAATGACGTTACTGCTGGATATTGGAACCCAGCAGGAATACTGGGTGTGGAAAAAGGCTCAGAAGTAGGGTTGATGCATGCGGAATACTTTGCAGGTATTGCCAAGTACGATTTTGCCGGGTTCGTTAAGAGAATAGATTCAACGCAAGCTTTTGCAATATCAATGTTGCGATTTGGCGTGGATGACATACCTAACACCACTGAACTTATAGATGCTGAAGGGAATATAGATTTTAACCGAATCACACCGTTCTCTGCAGCAGATTACGCCTTCTTATTTTCTTATGCTAGGCAATGGAAGCAAAAACTTAGACTGGGCGCCAACTTTAAAGTGATACGCAGGGTTGTTGGTGATTTCGGTAATTCCTGGGGATTCGGATTGGATGCTGGCGTTCAATATCATACTGGAAAATGGCAACTGGGAGCAGTTTTGAGAGATGCGACCAGTACATTCAACGCTTGGAATTATTCTTTGGATCAAAATACGATAGATGTATTTCTTCGCACGGGCAATGAAGTACCAGAAAACGGTTTGGAGATCACACTGCCAAAACTAATTGTTGGTGGTGGACGAAACTTCAAAATAAATGAAAACTTCTCGGTACTTGCTGCAATAGATTTAGACGTAAGCTCAGATGGGGAAAGAAACACGCTAATAAGTGCGGACCCTATAAGTGTGGATCCTCATGCGGGATTCGAAGTTGGATACCGCAATCTCATATTTTTAAGAGGTGGCATCGGAAACTTCCAATACGAACAGGAAACCTTGGAAAAGAAAGTCCTTACCTTTCAACCAAACATTGGCGTAGGACTAAACCTACGCAGATTTACACTAGATTACGCCTTCTCAGATATAGGTGATCAATCGGTAGCTGTCAAGAGTAATATATTCTCTTTGAAGTTTCGAATTATAAGCTGATCTCTTGAAAAACCTAACCCTCATAATGATTATATTATGCAGTTTACAGGGCTATTCTCAACCGTACGGAAACGAGTGGATCGATTTTTCACAACAATACTATAGCTTTGATATTATAGAAAATGGTGTTTATCGGATTGATTACAACAAATTATTAGAAGCAGGCATTCCCCTTTCGTCCATCGATCCTAGAAACATTCAGATTTTTTCTAGAGAACGTGAAGTGCCAATTTTGATCGAAGGAGAAGCTGATGGTGTTTTTGATGGTGATGAAAAAATAGAGTTTTACGCATCCCGAAATGATGGTTGGCTCGACAGTCTTATATACGAAGAAGAAGAATGGTTAAATCAACCACATTATAGTACATATAACGATACTTTAACTTATTTTATCACATGGAACAATGCCATTGATAATGAACGAATAGAAATTATTAACAACACAAATTTCTCTGATTACGAAGCGACAAATTATGTTTGGGCGGAATCTCGAAACATCTACCGAAATGTTTATTGGGGCGGTCCCGCGAGTGCTAATGGTGAGCGTTCTCATTACTTTAAGGAGTGTGAAGGTTGGGGTTCTTTTCGTTATGGTTTTCCTTCCGGTTCATTAACAAAAACAGATGTTCTCCAAAATCCATTCAAAACCTCTGGATCAATTTTCCCAAACCCCATCCTTAAGACTGTCATTGCGACAATGAATAATGCCAGTAGTGGCGGAAATCCCAATCATCATATTCGGATCTCAATGAATAACAATATCATCTCCGATAGTCTTTTTCAAGGATATCAATTAAAAAAATACAACATCCTCTTAAATTTAAATCAACTAGGTGAGGGTTCTACTTCATTCGTTCATGAAGTAGTCAATGATCTCGGTCTTGAGGCAGACTACTCCACTTTGTCTTGGACTTCCCTGAAATATCCACATCAGTTGCGGGCGAATGACAGTACCGATTTTCATTTCGAAATAACTCCAGGAAATGCTAATGATTTTATTCATCTATCTCTTATGAATGATGGTCTTGGCCATGACTATATTTATTCTTTTGGTGAGGAGCCAAAAAAAATTATTCCTCAAATAACTTCTGGTCTTATTGATGCTCTCATTCCTGTTAACGGAGAGGACGTACCATGTATCCTTTCGGGAGTAGATAATATTCGATCTATTGCGAATCTTTCACCTGTCGGCTCCAATGGCTTTTTCAATAATTACAGTTCTTTAAATTTAGATTCAGCATTCGTCATTATCACCCACCCAAGCTTGAGTAATTCAGCAAACACGTATGCTGAATATCGAAGCAATCTTGAGCGAGATGCTATTGTTGTTTTTGTAAACGAACTTTATCATCAATATGGCGGTGGGATTAGAAATCATGAGATTGCAACAAGAAGATTCGCAGAAAACATTTACGATACTTGGGACTCAAAACCAGCTCATTTATTTTTACTTGGGAAATCGATTCAACACAACAGCTGTAGAAAAAACGAAACCAATTTCGCTAATAATTTGGTCCCTTCTTTTGGCTGGCCTGCAAGTGATAATTTGATAACTGCTGGACTTAACAATAGCCTACTCGAACCAATTATAGCCACTGGAAGAATTAGCGCCATCAACGAAATACAGGTTGAAAACTATCTTCAGAAAGTTTCGGACTTCGAGAACCAAGAAGTCGCAGAATGGATGAAAAACATTATGCACTTTGGTGGTGGTGTAAACGCTTCTGAACAAAACTTATTCAAAAGCTATTTAGAAGGATATCAATCGACAATTGAGGATACCTGTTATAGTGGATCAGTTCATACTTTTTTGAAAAATTCTACCTTACCAATAGAAGTGACACTGACAGATTCCATTTCTGATCTTATTGCTAATGGCGTTTCCATCATGACTTTTTTCGGACATGCGAGCGGTAATAGTTTTGACTTTAGTATTGATAATCCTGCCAATCTTGAATGGAATGAAAAATACCCATTACTGATCGGAAACTCATGTTATACCGGGAATATTCACCTCTCTGATCAACTTTCAACAAGTGAAGATTATGTGTTGATTCCAAACAAAGGAGCGATCGCATTCTTAGCAAATGTGAATCTAGGTTTCAGCTCAGCGCTTAACATCTACACCTCAAGTTTGTACAATCAAATAGCGCTCGAAGGTTATGGAAAATCCATTGGAGAACAAATTCAAAAAGCTATAATTGACATACAGGGTGAAACCCCAAACAGTCAGTTAATAAATACAAGTTTGGGGATGACATTAGAAGGTGACCCATCATTAATTATTAATTCCCCAAGCCAAGCAGACATAAGCATAAGTGATGCTAGTATTTTGATCAATGAAGAAGATCTTGACATCACAACAGATAGTCTCGATGTCAAAGTGATTTTAACGAATATTGGCAAAGCTACAACTGAAGTTTTCGAAGTTGAACTCATTCGTCATTTTCCTTCTGGTCAAGAAGATTCAACATATTTTCAAGCCGTTAACGGCTTACTTTACAAAGACACGATTACCTTTACCATACCACTTGATTTTATAAATACAATCGGACTAAATACTTTTGACGTTAGTGTAGATCTCCCAGAGAACACTTTAGCAGAACTCGATGATTTTAGCAACAATACAGGGAGTACCGCTGTTCTTATTTCTATTGGGTCGGTCTTACCAGGTTACCCTTATAATTTTGCAATTGTAGGTGAAGAAAATATTAGCCTGAAAGCGAGTACGGGAAATCCTTTTGAAGTGGAAAAAAACTATCGTTTTGAAATTGATACAATCTCTACGTTCAATAGTAATTTCAAGCAAAGTCATGACGTGAGCCAAACAGGCGGTGTTCTCAATTGGCCTCTCCCCTTTTCATTAACAGACAGTACGGTGTATTATTGGCGTGTTAGTGTTGATAGCAGTGCTACAGTTCCTTATCAATGGAATAAGAGTAGCTTTCAATTTATAGCCGGTCAAGGCGGTTGGTCGCAAGCACGATTTGATCAATTGGAAAAAAACAATTTCAACAATATCATTTACAATACAGGTACGGATCAACTTGATTTTCTAACGGGTAGTAGAGAACTGAAATGCCAAGTAAGAGGCAATAATGTTTCCAGTCAAGAGAGTTCGCAATACAATATCGATTCCGAGGTAATAGAATATGGTGGCTGCACCAATACCGCTGCTCTACATGTGGCAATCATAGATCCACAGACTTTGGATGTGTGGGGAACAAACTATCAAGGCTTGAATCCGAATAATGAATTCGGACAGCTAAATCAAGGTGGAGGGCCTTGTAGAAATCGTGTCGAGAATTATTTCATCTTCCAACAAAATAGCACAAATCAAATGGACTCTCTCCAGAGTTTGTTGGACAATAAAATACCAGTCGGACACTACCTATTGATCTATACCTGGAGATTTGCAAGCTATAGCAATTGGGATTCTCAAGCACCTTGGTTATATGATAAGTTTATAGACTTGGGCGCCAACGAAATCGGCACTGGCGAAAGTCAAAGACCGTTTATATTTATGACTAAGATGGGTGACCCCAATTCCTCTGTAGAAATTGTTGGAGATACAATAGATTCGTATATTGAATTATATTATGACCTAGACATTTCAGGGAGCTCTGGTAGAATGAGATCGGGAAGGATAGGCCCTGCTCATTCTTGGGATCGTTTATGGTGGGATACAACACCATTGGAAGTTCCACTCAATGACGTGACAAATATTTCTATCATAGGTATCACTGAAAATGGTAATGAAATAGATATTCCTTTGGCCATATTTGATGGGGACCAAACGGACGAAGAAAATCTAATTAATTACATCAATCAGGAGGACTATCCATACCTCAGGTTAGAAGCAAATTTTGAGGATATCAATACGCAAACGCCTGCACAAATTGATGCTTGGCATGTCAACTATGGTCTCTCTCCTGATGCTGCCATCAATCCTCAAATCTCATTTGAATTTCACGGGGACACGCTTAGTGAAGGAGAAACTTTACGTTTTCATAGTGCTATAGAAAACATCAGCGATGTCGATATGGATAGCCTATTAGTGAGTTATTGGGTAGAGTCAAACAATCAGACGAAACATGTCATAAACTATCCTAAATCAGCTCCTTTATCTGCTGGAGAATCACTCATTGATACAATCACATTTGACACAGAAGGGTTTGTTGGACTGAATAAATTTTGGATAGAAATAAATCCATACATTGATTCGTTAGCATGTTACGATCAATTGGAACAATATCACTTCAACAACATCGCTCAATTACCATTTTTCGTTACGGAAGATGAGGAGAATCCAATTCTCGATGTGGTCTTTGATGGCATCCACATTCTGGATGGGGAACTCGTCTCAGGCAGACCCAACATCATCATAACTCTCGATGATGAGAATCCGTATTTACTAATGGACGAACCTGACGACACAGCCTTTTTTACCATTTTTCTTACTGATCCGAATGATATTCAAACCAGAATGAATTTTGAAGAAAATGAAAATTACAGCCTCATTTTCACACCAGCGAATGGCGTTCAAAACGTATCCAAATTAGAATTCAATCCTATTCTACCGTTAGACGGTCAACACAAATTACTTGTTATTGCTTCGGATAAAAGTGGTAATGCTTCTGGAGACTTGAACTATGAAATTAATTTTGAAGTTGACCACGAAAGTCGAATTTCAGAAGTTTTGAATTACCCAAATCCATTCAGTACAAAAACACATTTTGTATTTACACTAAGTGGTGATAATATCCCTGATTTTGTCAAAATTCAAATCATGACCGTTTCTGGTAGGATTGTCAAAACCATTTTTCAAGATGAATTAGGCCCTATTCGAATTGGTAGAAATATCACAGATTATTTCTGGGATGGCCGAGATGACTTTGGCGATCAATTGGCGAATGGAATCTATATCTACAAGGTATCCATTCAGTACCTGGGAGAAGACATTGACTACAGAGCGACTTCTGCGAGCAAGTACTTTAAAAAAGGGTTTGGGAAAATGTATTTGATGAGATGATCCAATGAATTATTACTGGAGGTGCAAAGCAAATGTAGGTCCCTGAGCATGTGGAGCATGACTCCACCGAAGGGCCGGTATTTCGAGGGCTTTTGATTTACCATTGTTCAATCCTCCGCCCACCTATCTGCCCTGAAGGGCTCTTTCACACTTTGGGGTACATGAAACTCTAGAGAATTCACAATTGATTATCTACCAACCATTTTACTGGGATCAACCCACTCGTCAAATTCCACCGCAGTGAGGTATCCTAAATTCAAAGCCTCTTCTTTTAAGGTTGTTCCATTTTGGTGAGCAGTCTTCGCAATTTTTGCGGACTTTTCATAACCGATGTGCGTATTGAGTGCCGTTACTAACATTAAAGAATTCTGTAGGTTCTTTTCTAAAATTGCATGGTTGGGCTCGATTCCAACAGCACAATTGTCATTGAAAGAAATACAAGCATCAGCCAAGAGATCTGCACTTTGTAATATGTTTGATGCCAACACAGGTTTAAATACGTTCAATTCATAATGACCTTGAGCACCGCCAATACTAATCGCAACATCATTACCTATCACTTGAGCACATACCATTGTCAATGCTTCACATTGCGTTGGATTAACTTTTCCTGGCATGATTGAAGATCCAGGTTCGTTTGCTGGAATGCTGATTTCTCCTATTCCAGATCGAGGACCTGAAGCTAGCATTCTAATATCGTTAGCAATTTTATTGAGTGAAACTGCAATTACTTTTAACGCACTGTGCGCTTCAACGATAGCGTCATGGGCTGCAAGTGCTTCGAATTTATTCTCTGCAGTTACGAATGGTAATCCAGTGAATTCCGCAATTTTATCTGCGACCATTTCTGAATATCCTTTTGGGGTATTGATTCCTGTTCCAACAGCAGTTCCTCCCAATGCCACTTCCGATAAATGTGCTAGCGAGTTATTCAAAGTCCTCAATCCATGATCGAGTTGAGAAGAGTATCCCGAAAATTCTTGTCCCAATGTCAATGGCGTTGCATCCATCAAATGCGTTCTCCCAATCTTTACAACATTATCAAAGTCTGTTGATTTCTTTGCTAGTGTTTTGTGTAATTTCTGGATGGCAGGAACCGTTTCTTCTACGATCTTTTTATACGCAGCGATGTGCATTCCTGTTGGAAATGTATCGTTCGAAGATTGAGATTTGTTGACGTCATCATTCGGGTGAATTGACTTTTTCTTGTCAGTTAACGACCCACCATTTAGAACATGTGCCCTATTTGCGATTACTTCATTAACGTTCATGTTGGACTGTGTTCCAGAACCCGTTTGCCATATAACCAATGGAAATTGATCATCATGATCCCCAGCTAAAATCTCATCACATACTTTGGCAATAAGATCACGTTTTTCTTCTGGAAAATCTGTTAGTGCGGCATTGGTATATGCTGCTGCTTTCTTTAGGTAAGCGAAGCCTTTGATTATTTCTAATGGCATCGAACCTTCTGGTCCTATTTTGAAATTATTTCTCGATCTTTCTGTTTGAGCTCCCCAATATTTTTCTGCTGGGACTTTTACATCACCCATAGTGTCTTTCTCAATTCTGTAGTCCATTATTATTCTCTTTTTTATTCTAAATTATTTATTCAAAAGGTCTTCTAAGTTTTGCATTGGCCTTGCAATTACCGCAGCATTATCCTTCACAATTATTGGTCTTTCTATAAGTTTTGGATTCTCCAACATGATAGTAATCCACTCCTCTTCAGTGAAATTTTTACCTGCGTAATGTTCTTTGTATATCTGTTCTCTTTTTCGAAGTACGTCCGTTGCTTTTAGATTGAGTTTGACCAAAACCTTTTTAAATTCTGCCTCTGTAGGAACATCATCTAGGTATTTAATTATCTCGGGCTTTATGCCATGATCTTCAATCATCTTCAAAGCTTTCCTACTTGTAGAACACCTTGGGTTGTGGTAAATTTTCATAAAGTATTATGTTTTTTTGTTGCACCTGTTCCTGATTGCATCAAAAAGGCTTTGAGGAATCCGTCAATATATCCATCCATGACTGCATCGATGTTGGATGTCTCATGTTGGGTACGGACGTCTTTCACCAATTTGTACGGTTGCATTACATAAGAGCGGATTTGTGATCCCCACTCTATTTTTTTCTTGCTGGCTTCGATATCAGCTCGAGCTTCGTTTTTCGCTGCCATTTCCAATTCATAAAGTTGCGACTTTAGAAGTTGCATCGCCTTGTTTTTGTTTTCTAACTGGCTTCTAGTCTCACTGTTTTCAATGATAATGCCCGTAGGTGCATGTTTCAATCGCACGGCCGTTTCAATTTTGTTTACTCCCTGACCTCCAGCTCCTCCAGCCCGGAATGTATCCCAAGAGATACTTGAAGGATCAACTTCTATTTGTATCGTTTCATCCACTAGGGGATAGACATATACAGAGGCAAATGAGGTGTGTCTTTTTGCATTGGAATCGAAAGGAGAAATTCTCACTAAACGATGGACACCATTTTCGCCTTTGAGGTAACCAAACGCAAAGTCCCCCTCAAACTCCAATGTAACAGTTTTGATACCCGCCACATCTCCATCTTGCGTATCGAGGACTTTAATCTTATGTCCATTCTTCTCTCCCCACATGACATACATACGGCTGAGCATACTCGCCCAATCGCAACTCTCGGTTCCTCCTGCCCCAGCAGTTATTTGCAATACTGCACTAAGAGCATCCTCTTCAGCACTAAGCATGTTTTTGAATTCAAGATCCTCTAGAAGTGTGATGGTTTTTTCGTAAGCCTCATCAAGTTCTTTTTCGTCTGCCTCACCTTCCGCTGCGAACTCTTGAAGGACAACGAGGTCCTCCACTTTTTCTTTTATCTCTGCGTAGGTTCCTGTCCAGACCTTAATGTTTCTTATCTTCTTCATGACCAACTCCGCCTTCTTAGAATCATTCCAGAAATTGGGATCATGAACTTGTTTTTCTTCTTCTGCAATCAACTCCAGCTTATGCTCGATGTCAAAGATATTCCCTCAAAGCAGAGAGCTTTGTTTCCAGGGATTTTATTTGTTCCACACTAATCATGAGGCAAAGTTATTATTTTATTTGGGGTGGAGGATAGTTGATCCAATTGCTGAATTTTAGCTCTATTGGAGTGTCAAATTGTGACTGAAATTTCGAACGTTCCTTTACTATTAAAGAAATATTGGTTATTATTGTGTTAAGGTTAAAATGAATCGAACTGAATATCTCTTGATTTTTTCTTCTAAGAATTAAATCTATGATGGCGGAAAACATTTGTTTTTGACAAAATCTGATATAAAATTACATGAGAAAAATCAGTCTAATTATTTTGACCTCAATGCTGATGTTGAATTTTTGCTACTCGCAAGACATTATCACCAAGAGCTCAGGAGAAGAAATTGAAGTAAGAATTCTTGAAATAACAACATCTCTTGTTAGGTTCAAAATGATTAAAAGACCAAATGGGCGGATTTATAGATTACCAAAGCATGAGATTCTAGTCATACGTTATCAAAATGGGACCCACGAAGTTTTTAATGACACGAAGGCTGATAAGATTGAAACTGATCCAATTGAAATAACTGCATCTTATGTCAATCCTTATTTCAATGGTGAAAAAGCTGCAATAAAGCACTATGATGGATACAAAGAAGCAGCTACAGGAACTTTAGTTGTTAGTTTATTATCACCTTTAGTTGGTCTTTTACCTGCTATAACTACTTCCGCGACTCATCCAAAAGATTCATACCTCCATTATCCTAAATCGGAATTGATGGATAACAGAGAATATTATCGTGGATACACCTATAAAGCAAAGAAAATCAAACGAGACAAAGTTTGGACCAATTGGGGAATTGCTTTTGGCATTAATGTGTTGGCTGCTATGGTAATAGTGAGTCGATAGAAATATCCAATGCAGAGTTTAAAGTCCTAAACATATTTAATGGAGTTCGACAACCATTTAAAAAACGAGGCGTTACCGAAAAGCCAAATAAGTAGGACAGTTTTTAAAAAATAAACAAAATGAAAAAAATCATCTTAACACTTTTGACCTTAATTTTCGCAATTACTTTTTGCTTTTCACAGGACATGATCACTAAGAAATCAGGCGAAGACATTGAAGCAAAAATTCTTGAAGTAACAACGACAGAAATAAAGTTCAAAAAATCTGACAACATAAATGGCCCGATTTTTACGATACTAAAATCTGACGTGTTAATAGTTCGTTATGAAAACGGGACAAAGGATATTTTTAATGAGGAGAAAATGACTAAAACTGTTTCTCCCACGAATTCATCAAATGGTGAACTTAAAAATCAAAACAATTCAACAAGGTTTGGAATAAAGGGAGGCTTAAATCTTTCAAAGATGCATGAACAAGATGATGATGACGAATACAGCGATGACTATCTCATGAATCCAGGATTTCATCTGGGCGTAACAGTTGATATTTCTGTTGATGGTTTTTTATCATTTGAATCTGGGTTAATTTTCACAACTAAGGGAATGAAAATAGAAGAAAATTCCGAGGGGGTCGATGGTACTGCAAAATTGATTCTTTATTATCTCGATATACCTCTTTTATTTAAAACTACGTTCGAATTGAATGATGAACTTAATATTTTTGCTGTATTTGGGCCCTATTATGGAGTGGGCTTAAGTGAAAAAGTAAAAGCTGAAGCTGAGGATCAGGGGATTACTGT
>JBLIMR010000012.1:0-60336 GCA_047638815.1 Gammaproteobacteria bacterium | reverse complement strand
TTGGTTACAGAAAAAAAGTTGTTACAGAAAATATTATAAATTCATTTCCTGAAAAATCAGAAGATGAAATTAATGGTATTATAAAAAAATTCTATCGGCACTTTAGCGATCTTATTTTTGAAACGATTAAAACCTTTAGTATATCACAAAATTCGGCCCATGGAAGGATGAAGGTTGTAAACCCAGAACTCACCGATGAATACTTCAACAGTGGTCAGGACATTATAATTGCAGGTGGTCATTATGCAAATTGGGAAGCTTTTACTTATACTGCCCAACAACATCATCACGATCTAGTTGCTCTATTCACCCCTTTGTCTAACAAGTTTTTTAATAAAAAAATGAAAGTAAGCAGGGAGAAGTGTGGTATGAAGTTGGTTTCTACGAAACAATACAAGAACTTGTTTTCACTCGCTAAATCTAAGCCATGTGCATATATATATTCCATTGATCAGTCACCAAGAAAAGGTAGTGGTTACAGAATGGAATTTTTAAATCAAGATAGTATGGTTCTATTTGGTACCGAACGCACTGCTAAAAATCATAATCTACCGATAGTATTCGGTTCGATAAGAAAAGTAAAGAGAGGTTACTTCGAGATAGAATATGAAAAAATAATTGAAAATCCTTCTGAATATAAAGACGGTGAAATAACAGAAATAATAACTCGGAGACTCGAAAAACATATTTATGAAGCACCGGAATATTGGCTGTGGACACATAAAAGATGGAAGCATACACCCATAAATCGTGAACGGTGAATAATCAAATTCCATTAGCAGAAAGAAGAAGGCCAAAAACCTTGGCGGAGCTTACCGGACAACAGCACCTTGTTGGTCCAGATGGCCCTATACGTAAGATTCTTGAAAGCAAGTATTTACCTTCTATGATATTCTGGGGTCCTCCAGGAGTTGGTAAAACAACTCTTGCACAAATTATTTCAAATTCTGTCAAAAGACCATTCTATGGTTTAAGTGCAATTAACTCTGGAGTTAAGGACATTCGTGATATTATTAATAAAGTTAAAAATCAGGGATTATTTGGAGGTAATAATGCGATACTGTTTATAGATGAGATTCATAGATTCAGTAAATCTCAACAGGATTCTTTGTTAGATGCAGTTGAAAAAGGGGTAATAACATTGATTGGAGCAACGACTGAAAATCCCTCATTTGAAGTTATTTCCGCATTATTATCTCGTTGCCAAGTATATATCCTTAAACATCTAACAGATGAGGAGCTTTTAGCATTAGCAAAAAAAACGATAACGGAGGATCCAATCTTATCCCAGAAGAATATTGTCATTAAAGAAACCGAAGCTTTGCTTCAGATTTCTGGAGGAGATGGACGCAAATTGCAAAATACATTGGAAATAATATCACAATCCTCACTGGAGAATGATATTGAAATCACCAATGATTTATGCATGTCTGTCGTACAAAAGAATCTTACAATATACGACAAGGGTGGTGAGATGCATTATGACATTATTTCCGCATTTATAAAGTCGATAAGAGGAAGTGATCCAGATGCCGCTGTGTATTGGCTAGCTAGGATGGTAGAAGGTGGAGAAGATCCGAAATTTATTGCACGTAGATTAATTATTTTAGCCTCGGAAGATATTGGGCTTGCCAATCCCACAGCGCTGGTAATGGCCAATAATTGTTTCCAAGCTGTAAATGTTATTGGCTGGCCCGAAAGTCGAATTATTTTATCACAATGTTGTATTTATCTCGCTTGTTCAGATAAAAGCAACAGTGCTTATATGGCAATAAACAATGCCCAAGCTGCGGTAAAGATTAGCCCAAATGATCCAGTTCCTTTAGGTCTTAGAAACGCGCCTACCAAATTGATGAAAGATATCGGTTATGGAAACTCTTACAAATATTCTCATGATTACAATGAGAATTTTGTGAAACAGAATTTTTTACCTGATAAAATTAAAGAAAAGAAGTTTTACGAAGCAAGTTCTAACCTAAAAGAAGAGGCCATGAAAGCCAAACAATTAAAACGTTGGGGTAAATAATTAGGAGACATCTGCGAGTTTCTCCACACGTTCTAACACGACAAATGCAAAACCGACAACTCCTCCTCCAAGAGCCTGTTCTCCCATTTGCCAAAGAAAATCAACCACTATAACATAATTAAATTCTCCTGTTTTGAATGAGATGCCTAAAACATAAGCAATAAGATATATGAAAAAACCCAGTACGGCTCCCATCATAAACCCTTTATATTTCACTTTACGGTTTATATTGGTGTAATGGTATACAAAGGTTAATACAAAACCAATTACCGCATAAACAATGCCCTGAAGCAATATAAAGCTTATAAACGGTAATTTGATAAATCGATAGTCATTAAGAATGATCCCATGCCATACATATGACATTCCTAACATCGTTAATGAGCTTATCATCCATACTAAAAGAAACTCTTTTTTTAACATTATTTAGTTAAAGTGATTAAATTCTAAACAAATATAATGCGAAAATGAGCCCGTGTCAAACCCATTTAAGAACTTATCAATACAAGAATCACACATTTATGTTAATAATATAATTGGGCATAACCGTAGACAAACTATCTTTGAGATATGAATCGAGTATCATTCTTCATCGTAGCTATGCTTGTATTCTTGGGATGCAAAAGGGAGGGAAACACTTGGGATATAGATGTAATTGGGCCTGTTGCTCAAGCGGAACTTATGCTAGAGGACATACTGCCGGACTCGAATTTAAGTACAAATGATAATGATCTATTTGTTCTCACAATCAATTCAGACTTACTCGGTCTAAAACCGGATACTTTGGCCTCAATTCCTGATACAACTGTTTCAAATGCCTATTCCATTCCATTTACGGCTTTTCCTCTTGCTCCGGGCACTCCTTTTACGTCTGATGACGGGTCCATTGAAGTTAATCCAGGAAATGGTATTTCTATTAAAGAAGCAAGTATATGCGAAGGATTAATTATTGTTGAAATGATCAATCCACTCGAAACTACAATAATCATTGATTTCACGATCAACGGTTTAAGTTTAGATGGCATTCCGTTTAGCATAAGTGATTCACTTCTTCCTGGGACTAACAGCAACCCCACCATCAAGTTTCTGGAATTTGACATGAGAGATTATGAAATGAACCTGACTGGAGAAAGTGGATTTTCGAGCAATGAATTGACCCAATCTCTTACGGTTAGCAATAGTGATAGTGGAGATCTGATTACAATTTCTAACCTAGACACGGTTAGATTTAATCTCGCCATAGAAAATATGTTTCTGACTTATGTGAAAGGATATTTGGGTAGTATGGAGATCACCGAGCAGGGAAATTTTGTTCTGGAGAATATGTTGAATCTTAGTCCTGGAAACATTCTTGTTGAACAAGTGAGTTTAGATTTAAATATCTCAAATGGCATCGGAGTTGATTTTAGAATCCTTGAGTCTGAGTATCTTGCTAATAATGTTGACAATGAACTTACCCTACTGATTGAGAATGATGATTTGAATGATAATATTAATATCAATCGAGCCATTGATTTAGGATCAGCTCCTCAATACACCAATAAAGTCTTGCATCTGGATGAAACCAACTCAAATTTAGTTGATATAATTTCTTTAGCCCCTGACTCATTTAACATTATGCTAACTTTAGAGGTCAATCCTCTTGGCAATTCAAGCAGTTTTAATGATTTTGTGTATAAGGAACATGGTGTAAAATTAGATGCCGACCTTAACATTCCGTTGTCATTGGCGATTTCAGATTTAATTTTAAATGATACTTTGAAATTCGATATTGATGAAGACCTTTTCGGTAAATATGAGGCTGGTACACTTACATTATACGCTGACAACTCATTTCCTCTTGATATTGAGTTGAACCTGTCCATAGACTCGGAAGAAACAATAATCCCGTTGGCTGAGAATTTAGACATTTTATCTTGCTCTGATCCCGCCAATGATTGCTTGAATAATCAAAGTGTTTTGAATATAGAACTCACTAAAGATCAAGTTAATCTATTATTAGAAACAGGTGTAATGCTGATTTCAGGTCAATTTTCCACGGATGGAATTGTCCATTTCAGACCAAATCAAAAATTGTCATTAAAAGCGGTTCTTGACGGTAAAGTAAATATTGGATTTTAGTGTTCCAAACAATGATTAAAAATAAAATACTTTTTCTAGTGTGGATTTCTATGCCGCTTACCACACTGTTCCTCCCAAATCTTATGGGGCAGCAATTGCTGGATTTCTCAAGTGTGATCAATGAAAATACCCACCAGTTTATTGATCTTGACATTGAGGTAGGATATGACTCTGATGGAATAAATAGTGGCCTAGCCAAAGCATTTTTAGAAGGTGGGTTTATTGATCGAGAAATTAGAGAATCATCCGTGCCAAAAAACGATAATTCTATATTGCGTTTTGGCTCTTTTGCGAGCTCAAAATTGAATCTTAGTTTTAATGATAATAAATTATTCAAGAGTGACAGTTTGAATCTATTTATTTCAATCTTTCAAGAAAGCGCCTATGTTTTTGATCTCAATCAAGACTCATACAATCTCTTTTTCTTTGGAAATGAGATGTTTCGTGGTGAAAAAGTCGAGCTCGACAAATTAAGGTTTAATAGTTGGAGTCTTCAGTCTATCGGATTTGGTATGCTAAATATCCACAATCAATCTCAAATTACTTTTAACGTATATCGTGGTACTTCTCATAGAAATTTCAGTATAAATAATAGTTCTCTTTTCACAGAAAATGATGGGACAGCAATTAATGCGGACATAAATGCTTCTTTGTTTGACAACAAATATGGGTTGGCTGATAGGGCTAAAACAAGTGGACTTGGAGTAGGATTCAATGGAAAGATAAACCTGCTTCCTAAAAATATAATGGATAATCTATTTCTGAATTTCTCTAATATTGGATTAATGTTTTGGCCCGATGGGGGTGAAAAAATAATAGCAGATAGCTTATACAATTTTGAAGGAGTATTGTTTAACGAGTTTTTTGATCCAAGTTCTGAAAGTGATACAGTACCCATTCTAAACAGTTATTTTACTACAGAACGTGAGAATGGAGAAAATGTGAGCGTCTTACCCGTAAGAATTGGTTTAAATTATTTAAAGACCTTGAGTGAAAAGACGACAATAAACATTGGATTTGAAAGTCAACATATAAATCTTTGGAGACCAGAGTTTTCACTCGCTGGACTCAAAGGGATGTCTCCTAAGTTATTTTTAGGTGCAGGTGTAAAATACGGTGGATACGGAAAGGCCAATTTTAATCTACTGACTTATTATTCCCCAACAGATAATTGGATGATAAACACGAATATTTCTTATCTTTCAGGATGGATTTCCTCCAATGGGTATGGTATGGCAGCATCTCTTGGGGTAACTCATTTTTTGAATTCTCGAAATTAACTAAAAGATGAAAAACTTTTTTATAAGCCTTCTATTTTGCAGTGTATCTGCACATTTACTATCTCAAGGTACACAGTTTAATTTTGCTTACGGTAATGATGGGATTGATCGAGGGAATAATGTTGTTGAAGGACCCGGTGGCAATTTCTATATCGTGGGGTCTACTAGCAGCTCCTCAACAGGCAATACAGATATTCTTGTTTTATGTATTGACGAAAATGGTGCTGTATTATGGACAAATAGTTACGGAACGGCTCAAACTGACATCGGCATTGACATAATCTATACTGCAAATAATGAACTACTGGTTCTTGGTCAATCCAATGGTATAGGTCAAGGAGGTTATGATATCTTCTTAACAAAGCTAACATTGGATGGAGCTATCATTTGGGAGAAGACATATGGCGGGGACGATTGGGAGTTTGCTTGGGATATGCAAGATGATACTTTAGGGAATTTCTATATCGTGGGTGAAACTTATAGTTTTGGAGAAGGAAATAATGATGCCTATCTGCTTTTAGTTAATTCTGAAGGTGATGTTCTAATAGAAAAAACTTTTGGAACTGATGGCAATGAACTTTTCCGGAAAATGGACATTACTAATGATGGGGATGTTGTACTTATAGGTGATCAAAAGCTTTCTGGAAATAGCTTTAGTAACGCATGGCTGATGAAAGTGAATGCAATTGGTGATGAGATTTGGGAGTTTACGAGAGATCTTGGTGAGGGATATGACGAATTTGGTCAAGATCTTGTTTTGATTGATAACCAAATCATTGCAATGAGTAATTTTCCAGATAGTCCAAATGCTCCTTACTGCAGTTATTGGCGAATGGATGAGTCCAATGCATTTCTTTGGGAACGAACAATAGCAAATCAAATTCTTTATGGGATTCTAAAGAAAAACGAAATCTCGTTCGTTATGACTGGAGAGACTCTGGATTACAATGCTTTTTGGTTTCATATGAAGCAAAATGATGGCTGGGAAGTAAATGCTGGCGGTGGCCCAGCAGAATTTGATTATGATAATGGTAATGGTAAAGATAAATTCGTCAATTCCCTGAATACAATAGATGGTGGATTTATCTGTGTAGGGGAAACTGAAGTTACAGTTGAAGGTTTAACTAGTGTACTCGTTATCAAATTTGATTCCTTGTTAACATCGCAACAAGAAATTGATTTAGCCAATCTTCCTCTAGCAATAGTATCTGTTCAACAAACTGCCTCTTTCTCCGTGTATCCCAATCCTTCTAAAGATCACATTTTCATTCAATCAGATAATCTAAATAACAAAATCACTTTTGAGCTGAGAAATTCCACTGGGAGTCTTGTCAAAAAAGGTCTTTTATTAGATTCGGTCATCAACATTGATGATCTTAAACCTTCAATTTATTTCTTAACTTTATTCGAAGATAAAGTAGCTATCGGTACTAGAAAGGTGTCTGTAAAATAACAGTTTATAGTATTACCATTTCGGTTCTTCTATTCTTAGCTCTTCCTGATTCAGTGCCATTATCTGCAATGGGATGAAGAATTCCGAATCCTTTATAGCTGATTCTCTTACTATCAATTCCAGCGTTAATTAGCGAATTTGCTACTGCCTTAGCCCTATTGGCAGACAGCTTATTGTTATGCTCAATAGATCCTGCGTTGTCTGTATATCCGCCAATTTGAACTGAAAGATTTGGGTTTTCCTGTAAAAATTCCATGATTTTTTTCACCTCAACAAAAGATTCCCCTTTTAACTCAAACTTATCAGTCTCAAAAAATATATTTTTCAGAACTAACTTACTGCCAATTTTAACCTTAGATAAAGGAACATCAATCAAAAAAGGATCCGATTGTGATCCCGATAAGAATTCGAAATGTTCTGAGTAAAAAAGATAATTCGGAGCCGATACGTTTAATGCATACTCATGCTTCGTGGGCAGGGTAACTAGAAATTTACCATCTATCGAATTAGAATATGATTCTATGATAATCTCTTCTGTCTTCAGGTCAATCAGTTGAAATAATGCCTGCATTGGAGCTTTAGTTGAACTGTCATATACAAAGCCCTCCATATAATTAACAACATCTGGTCGAGCTTTAGGGTACAGTTCGAATTGGTATAAGTCCATACCTCCCATCCCACCGGTTCTATCGGAGGCAAAATAAGCCAACTCTCCACTAGTGCTCACAACCAAGCTATTTTCATTATTGAAAGTGTTGATAGGATAACCCAAATTAACTGGAAGACTCCACTCTCCATTTTTGTCTATACGAGATAAAAACACATCCTCTCCTCCCATTCCTAAATGACCATTAGAGGTGAAATAAAGTGTTCGGCCATCAGGATGTATAAGGACAGATGATTCATCCTTTGGCGTATTGATAACATCACTCATTCTTTCAGCTGTTGTCCAAACACCATCATCGCCAAGACTACTTATATATATATCCAAATTTTTAAGACCCTCTTTTTTCTTAATTCCTCTGACAAAGTAGATAGTCCTACCATCTGCCGATAGAGATGGTTGAGTTTCCCAGTTTCTACTGTTTATCTCGGCACCAATGTTTCTTGGTTTAGTCCAGGAATCTCCTTCACGAAAAGAATAAAACAAGTCGCAACTTCCAAGACCTCTTCTATCTCCTCCGTATTCTCCATATACATTCTCGCAAGCCGTAAAAACGATTAGTTCCCCATCGGGTGCAATTGATGGTGCGCCTTCATTCATTGGTGTGTTAATGAACTTCATTGGTAGTGCATCTGACCATACCCCGTTTACCTTTTCCGATATATAGAAGTCCTCTTGCTCCTGTTCTGAATTAAGCTTTTTAACTCTTCGCGTAAACAATATCGTTTTATCATTACCAGTCAAACTTGGGAAATATTCGCTGAATTCGGAATTCACTCCTTCACCCATTGATTTCGGATCAAAGGGGACTGGGTTTTCCATGGCCTCGATCGCAAACTTACATGTCATGGTATGACTCAACGCTTCATCATACAAGTTTTGACTCAAATTTTGATAGCTCGCAAAGTATTCAAGACGTTCCAGTGATGCTTGATAATTGCCTTCCGACAGATAAATTCTCCCTAAAAAGAGATGGGCATTTTTGAAGAAATCAGGAGAAATGTTCACCACTGTCTCTAACTCTTTTTTTGCATTTTCAAAATCACTGGCTTCCTGATGAATCTGAAACTTCAGCATGTGTGCATCAGGAAATTTTGGAGAACGATCAATGACATCCATCAACAAATTCATAGCACCTTGATCATCTCTATTTTGATAAGCCGTCTTAGCTTTTTCAAATAACTTTTCTGATTTCTTATCTAATATACCAGGCTGAGCCAATGAACATTGTACGAGAAAAATACTTGATGCAAGAATGAAGATGTTTTTTAGTGTCACAATCATACTATGGAATGTTTAAGTATTTATGAGTTTGCAATGAAATGCTCCATTTTGGATTTTCTTTTACATACTCTACAATTAAAGGCATCATTTTATCTCTTTTGCTCCATTCTGGCTGAAGAAATAATTTGCAATTGGCATTTACCAAAGCAGCATGTTCCTCTGCAAACTGAAAATCGGTTTTATTCACCACAATGACTTTCAATTCATGAGCTTTTTCATGATTTTCAGCATCCGGAGCCTTAAACTTCTTAGGTGAAAGGCAAATCCAGTGCCAATCTTCTTCCATAGCATATACTCCCGAAGTCTCAATATGAACCTCAATCTTCATTTTGGCAATATCATTCACTAAATTTTGAAGGTCATACATTGCTGGTTCTCCCCCCGTAATAACAACATGGTTTGCTCCTGACTTTTTAATTTCTCCCAATAGAAAAGATATTGTAAGCGTATTGTGTCCATCCATCGGCCAGCTTTCTTTAACATCACACCAGGAACAACCGACATCGCAACCTCCAAGTCTAATAAAATATGCTGCAGTACCATTCCAATACCCCTCACCCTGAATGGTATAAAAATGTTCCATCACTGGAAACGATTCAGTTGTTAATTTATTTAGAGACATGTAGTTTATAGATTACCCTAGTTCAGTTGGTTCAAAAGTAAACAAACTCAAAGACTCATCAGAAAATATTGAGCGAGGATTAATAAATGGATTGTTGATCGAAAAAGTAATTTAAACAAAGAGATGTTTTATAACGCAAACAACGAATTAAAAATAAAAAACTCTTACAAGTTAAAGAGTTTGAGAAAACTCGAGTAAAAAATCTGTGGACCTACCATCTTAATTCGGTAATCCTCTGTACCCATAAGGTATTTATCAATGATAAATGAGGCCCGCCCTTGTTAAGTCGAGATTAGTCCAATAATAAACCTGTTAGCTTTCCAAAATGTAAAACTTGTAAGAGATAATATTGTTTAAGAACTTATGTAAATATATTTATTCTTCACAATTAAAACAAATTTTAAGAATGATTTTCGACCAATTATTTTATTTCATTCTTTAGAACAACTTGAATCTATTTCACTGCTATCTTCCCACTATAGTTTTTTCCCTCCAACATCAAAGAATAAAAATAGACCCCTGGCGCCACATTCTGACTGTCCCATGTGCCTCTGTATGTTCCAACAGGTACTTGAACATTTTCGATTATTTTTTCAACCAATTCTCCTTGTGTATTATAAATAAACAAGCTTGCATTGACCGAATTTTTCAAATCGAAATCAAATGTTACCAAGCCTGCACTCGGATTAGGATAAACTGCCAAAAAGCTATTCTCGGCCAATTCAAGCTCTGACAATCCCACTGGATACTGTGTTAGTTCGCTTAAATCTATATCCTCATCACCATCTACATATGGTAAATAATGGAAGTAGACAAGAAACATTTCGTCCGTTGTGTTTAGCCCTGGTCCTATTCCCAAAGGAGGACTATTGGGATTACTTAGGTTGCTGCTAGTATTATCATACGCCCCCTCAGAACGCAAGTCAGATCCCGCAGGAATTACCTGTATCTGTTCCAGAAAATAGAACTCTTGCCATTCAAAATCCCAATTGTTTATCCTTATTAAAGGTATTGTGTCGTTATCTGGATCAAGAGCATATGCTTTTATATAATCACCTACCAAATGCATGTGTGGGAATACACTAAGAATAGATATGTCTTCGGTAATATTATTTAAGGAAGCCGCAACATCTTGAACAGTATTTGGCTGAACAAAAAAGTTCCAATTCTCCAATAAAGGATATGTTGTTACCTCTCTAACTTCAACCTCTTGGTCATAGAAATACATCCTGATTTTTGTTTGATCAACTTCTCCTGCACTGCCATGAGGATAGTGCATGGCAAAAACTATATTGGACCCAGCAGGTATTGTAACTCCCATATTGATATCTTCTCCGTTACTCGGAAATACAGTTGGTACCGACCCTGGTGTATATCCGCCAATCAATCCTTCATCATTATTAGGTCCTGTACAATTTCCTCCAAAATTACTTGGATAATTACCACTATCATCAATATAAACCAAGCAGTGGTGTAGAATCGATGGATTTCCTGGTACTACCTCAAATGCCTTCAACACCTTATCCTCTAACAATCCAGATGGCATAGAAACACAGATGTAATCATCGTCAGCGAAAGTTGCAGTACTTGTATACATATCCATTATAAGTTCGAGATCTGGTGGTGCCTGAATAAAACCTTGATTTGTGTACACCGGTGGTGGTGGTACTTCTTCTGCATTCCCTAATGGCATACCATCATCTATCCAACCTAATATATTTGCCTTTTGTGTTGGAGATAATGCTCGACTATGTGCATATGATTGATAAGAATCATCCGCAGTCCAAGGCGGCATATAATCACTTGATACGGCATCATGAATAGAAAATGCGACCGCGGTCACAAGATCATGCTCCATAAGCGAGAAAGGTGCAATTCCATTATCGTTATGGCATGCGGTACATTTACTGTAGACTATTTCGGCAATATCCGATGACCAAGTCATTTGAGCACATAACGCTGTTGGTATTAAAAAAATTAGGGCTAGAAGTCTGTAGTACATCGCTTTTGATTTGATTGGAATCAAATTTAACCAAAAAATCAATGAATTCTCTTTCCTACATGATTATAAACCCAACATTGGGATAGACGGTAATATTCTTGTGAAATCAGTTTAACTTCCTGAGAAATAGTCCTCTTTATCAGTAAAAAACACATTAAACGTAGTTAAGCTACCGTAGCATCTGCTTACATACTGTTGAAGATGAACCTTTTCTTCGTCTGTCAAAACTTTATGACTATTAATATTTTGCTCAAGAACCCTCATTCTATCTCTTATCATTACGATCTTATGAAAGAATGTTTCAATTGGAATTTCCTTTGGCTTCAGATCTAGATTCTCAGGTTGCAGTGACATGGTTCCACCATTCCATTTGTTCCCCATTTCAACAACATGTTGAATATCGGTGAAGTCAGTTAGCACTTTCTTCAATGCTTTCTCAACATCCTTTAATTCCAAGCTGTCATTTGGCATTTCTTGACCGTATTCCAGGACCTCAAAATGCTCGAAGGACTTAGCTATTTCTTTGTCCTCTCCTCTAAAAAACACCTTCCATGTGGTGACATTTTCATTTGTAACGATTCCCTCTCCGAATGTTGGGTGTTTAACTCTCGCTCCTATACTTATTTTCATAACCTAAATATTATTTCACTTATATTTATGTACATCATTAACATCCATATGTAACATCCCATCCACACTGGGTTCGAAATTTTTAACAAATTTTTTGTTCCAAACCCAATCCTCTATATGATAGGAGAAATTGGCATATACATTCTGATGATACTTGTCGTCAAATCCTTTTACGCGAATTAGCAACTCAGGATTCAAATCTTTGAAATTTTCTTTTGTCATTGTGAATAATGGGCTATTCTCATCAATGACATGCATCACTGTCCATGTCAAGGGGAAAAACAAAATCTTGTCTACATGAAGTTTTAACGTATTATATTTTATCACATCATTTTCCTTATTTCTAATCGCCAATATGACCTTAATCTCTGTATCAATCATAATCGAGTTTCTTTTGTTTACCAATTTAAATTTCAAAGATGTAAACTTGGGATCCTTTTCATGAAAAATTACATTATTGGAAAATAAAATCCTTGTCTTCGGTTTAGAAAAGCGAGCATAAACAAGTCCTGCAAGAAGAGCAACACTAACCATCCCCAAAAATATTTCCAGGACAACAATACTGTTGGCCCAAACAGATATTGGCGAAATATATCCATATCCAATCGTTCCAAAAGTTTGGAAACTAAAGAAAAGACTATTTAAAAAATTTGAGATTTCAGAAGTGGATTGATCAAGGGTAAAATGGCTTGTTCCCATTGAATAGTACACCAACCCAAAAATTAGATTGACAATGGAATAGAATAATAAGATGATCAATAAAAACTTAATTAAACCGACCGATATTAAATAATGGAATACGTCTTTATATACACTTCTGTTTCCCCTTTTGACGACATTAAAAGAGCCATTTTTATTAATGCTTCGATTTATGCTAGCACTGCCATGGGTTGAGAATCCTACATCTTCGACTTTCTTTTTATCATCCATTTTGAATGTTATTAAAGATCCATTGATGTCTCTGAGTGAGCTGCTTTAAGGGTGTTTTTCAACAATGAAACGATAGTCATAGGGCCTACTCCGCCTGGAACAGGGGTTATAAATGAACACTTGGGGGCGACATTTTCAAAATCCACATCTCCAAATAATCTATATCCACTAACGGTGTCTAAAGCATCGACTCTCGTGATCCCAACATCCACAATAACAGCTCCTTCTTTAACCATGTCTGCGGTTAAAAATTTTGGTTTCCCTAAAGCAACGACTATAATGTCCGCATTGGCGCAAATTTCTTTTAAATTTTGAGTCCGACTGTGGGTCAATGTAACCGTGCAATTTCCAGGGTAGTTATTCTGTGCAAGTAAAATACTCATCGGAGAACCTACTATATGACTTCTTCCGATTACGACACAATCTTTACCAGATGTTTCCACTTTGTATCTCTCCAACATCTGCATGATTCCGTACGGTGTAGCAGGTAAAAAGCATGGTAATCCCAAAGCCATTCTCCCAACATTAACAGGATGAAATCCATCGACATCTTTTTTAGGATCAACGGCCTCTATAACCGCTTGTTCATTGATATGCTTGGGTAGTGGCAGTTGGACAATGAATCCATCAATACTATCATTATTATTGAGCTTTTGCACTTCCGAAAGTAGTTCTTCTTGTGATGTCTCAGCAGATAATCTCACTAAAGTACTTTCGAATCCCACCCTTTCGCAGGCCTTAACTTTTGCGTTTACATAGGTGCGGCTGGCTCCATCTTCACCAACTAGAATAGCAGCTAGATGTGGTTTCTTTCCTCCGGAATTTAAAATAACCTTAACCTTCTCGGCTATTTCATCCTTCACCAGATTTGAAGTTTCTTTTCCGTCTAGGAGGGTCATATATTTTGGTTTTTTGTTAATTATCTTGGGATGCCACCTGCATTTTTCATATTCTTCATCATGGCCATCATATTCTGTTTATTGGACATGAGCTTCATCATTTTTCTCATATCAACGAATTGCTTGATCAAGGCATTGACTTCCTCCACCTTCACTCCTGCTCCACCTGCAATACGTTTCTTACGGCTGATATCAAGGATCGTATAATCTTGTCTTTCTTTTAAGGTCATTGATTTAATCATGGCTTCGATACCTTTAAAAGCATCATCATCGATCTCTGTGTTTTTGATCATCTTTCCAACACCAGGAATCATGCCCATAACATCTTTAAGATTACCCATCTTTTTAATCTGCTGAATCTGCTTTAAGAAATCATCAAAATCAAAAGTGTTTTTACGCATCTTACGTTCGAGTCTCTTCGCTTCGACCTCATCGATCTGCATTTGAGCTTTCTCTACAAGCGATACAACATCACCCATACCCAAGATTCTATCTGCCATCCTCTCAGGATAGAAAATGTCGAGGGCTTCCATTTTTTCCCCTGTACCAACGAATTTAATTGGCTTATTTACAATTGACTTAATAGATAGAGCAGCACCACCTCTGGTATCACCATCTAATTTTGTTAGCACTACACCATCAAAATTTAGTCTATCGTTGAAAGTCTTCGCGGTATTAACAGCGTCTTGACCTGTCATAGCATCAACCACAAATAAGGTTTCAGATGGATTGATGGCTTTTTTGACCTGCTCAATTTCCTCCATCATGGCATCATCTATAGCCAAACGACCAGCGGTATCAACAATCACGGCATTGTACCCTTGCGCTTTCGCATGAGCAACACCCGCTTTTGCTATTTCTACAGGATTTTTATTCTCAGGCTGAGAAAACACTTCAGCACCAACACTTTTCCCTACAACTTCCAATTGAGTGATTGCGGCAGGTCTATAAACATCACAAGCAACCAACAGAACTCTTCTATTATGCTGAGTTTTTAACCATAATCCCAGTTTTCCAGTAAATGTAGTTTTACCAGAACCTTGTAAACCTGACATTAATATGATGGTAGGCTTATCCTTGAGATTGATGCCTTCCATCTGGCCACCCATCAAATCCTTGAGCTCATCGTGACAAAGCTTGATCATCATTTGACCCGGCTTTACCGCATTGAGAACATCCAATCCCATGGCTTTCTCCTTGATATTGTTAGTGAACTCCTTGGCTGTGTTGAAGTTAACATCCGCATCCAAAAGTGCTCTACGCACTTCCTTTAACGTAGAAGCCACATTGACTTCTGTTATCGTACCCTGACCTTTTAGTAAACTAAAGGCTCTATCAAACTTATCACTTAAATTATCAAACATGGTTCTATACTAGTTTCGAGATGTAAAAGTAAATAATTGCCTCCGACTTTCGATGTCAAAAAGCGTATTTTTGATGACAAAATAGCATAGAAGGCGGATTAAATATTGTTATTAACTACTTTGGCAATATATTTGTCCTATAAATTATTAATTAATTTTGAAACCTATTAAAAATAAAAATATCTCTAGATTATGTCTAAAACTATAGAATTCACCGACAGCAATTTTGAAGAACTTACTTCAAATACAGATATGCCAATCTTAATTGATTTTTGGGCTGCATGGTGTGGACCTTGTCGATTGATCGGACCTCTTGTAGAAGAGATTGCTGATGAGTATGATGGCAAAGCCCTTGTTGGTAAAGTGGATGTGGATAACAATATGGAACTTGCTGCCAAATATGGCATCAGAAATATTCCAACAGTTCTGTTTGTGAAGAATGGTGAAATTGTAGATAAGGCAGTAGGTGCTGTTCCAAAAACAGTTCTTGCTGACAAGTTAAGCGCTCACGTATAATGAATTGTGGGTTTTGAATAAAAGCCTTATGTAAAACATTTTGGTACTAATCTGCTCAAGTTAGGGATGTACCAGATAAAACATTAAAAACTCCCTGATTTATTAGGGAGTTTTTTTTTTACGCTTAACTTAGTCGTCAATATGCCAGTACCTATAGATAGAACCAAATTACGAGAAGTATCTCATCTTGAACTTTTTGCTAGACATGAAGTTGAGGGATTCATTGTTGGTTTGCATAAAAGTCCTTTTCATGGTTTCTCTGTTGAGTTTGCTGAACATAGGCAATACAATCCTGGGGAATCTACAAGACATATAGATTGGAAACTATATGGTCGTACAGATAAAATGTACACCAAAAAGTATGAGGAGGAGACAAACCTTCGCTGTCAAATAGTTATTGACACCTCCACTTCCATGTATTATCCAGAGGAGTTTGACCTTAAGGGTGCTGAATTCAATAAGATAAAATTCTCGGTATATGCCGCTGCTGCACTTACAGAATTATTGCGTAGACAAAGAGACGCCATTGGATTGAGTCTATTTTCTGATAAGCTTACTGCTCACAGTAAGCCAAAAACTAGTCTCTCTCACATAAGATATCTATACGATACACTTGAGGACTTAATTGATGAGAACAAAGAGCGTGAACCAAAAGAGACTAATTCTTTAGATGCCCTCCATGAGGTAGCAGAAAGTACACACCGTAGGTCGATCATTATTATCTTTTCTGATATGATGGACAGCAATGCTAAAAATCTTGAAGAGCAATTCAACGCCTTGCAGCACATGAGACATAACAAACATGAGGTTATTTTGTTCCATGTTCATGATAAAAAAACTGAGAAGGATTTTGAATTCGAAAATAGGCCTTACACTTTTAAGGATATTGAATCGGGCAAGGAAATAAAAGTTCAACCCAGTGAAGTGAAGGAATCATATGTTAAAGCCTCACATGAGTTTTATAACAATCTGAAAATGAAATGTGCTCAATATGCCATCGATTTTATTGAAGCAGACATTAGAGCAGGAATTGCTCCGATTCTAACATCGTATTTGATTAAGAGGAAAAAAATGTACTAGTTAATTACGAATCGGGGAATTACGAATTACGAATTTTGTTGGGTGTGAATCGTACTCTGATGTAATGGTGGCAGTGGTTTTTAAAAAAGTAATTACGAATTACAAATCATCTTCTTGAATATCAAAACTTAACGTTTAAGGATTTAGCATCATGAAAAATATCCTATTCTTTGTTTTCGCTTTTTCCGTCTCTCAAAGTTTCTCTCAGGACTCATTAATTCCAAAAATTGAATGGGAAGGTGTTTTAGATAGCACTAATCAATATGTTGATCTTCTTAAAGTAAAAGACAATAATTCGCTCATTGTAAAATGGTCCATTACCGGTGATCAGGAAATCGGTTCATCTACGAATTATGTCGTTTTTCTAAATAACAGAAAAGTAAAAAAATATTTCATTTATCATTTAAGAACTGAGACATTAAAACCGAAGATTAATCGTAAGAAAATCAAGAAAAGGGAATATGAATTCTATTGGGCCCTCTTAAATAAATGTATCCTTGAAAAGAAACTACACATAGAAGAATCCCAACTTAACATTGAGCGCAGGAGAAGCGCAAAAGAAATTGATAAAGAAAACGGTACCATCCTTGAAATTATTGAAGGTGGAGTGTCACATGGATCCGACTATCATTTTAACATCTTCCAAGGCAAGAAATATATAACCTTTCACTCTTTTGCTCCAGAGTACTATATTGAAGAGAAATTCCCAGGATTTGAAGAAAGGCAAAAGCTTGTGGATTTGATGAATGAGTTTCAGGACCTCATCGATTTGTACTAGTGAATTTGTTGAACACCCCCAAATTCGTAATTCCCCGATTCGTAATTCGTAATTAAAAAATAGGCTTCACCTATTTTTTAGGCACTGGATCATGACCATCTCCGCCCCATGGGTTACATGAACCTATACGTTTTAATCCCAGCCAAGTGCCTTTGAAAATTCCCCACTCTTTTACTGCCTCTATCATATAGTTCGAGCATGAAGGGGTATATCTACAATTGCTTGGGAATATTGGAGAAATAGTCCATTGGTAAATCTTAACTGGGAAGATTATTATTTGATTAAGAATTTTTTTCATGTCTTATCAAGTGATCAATTGCCAATCGGTAAACATCCAAGCCCAATCCAGAAATAACACCAATACAGCGCGCTGCTAATTTAGACTCATGCCTGTATGTTTCTCTAGCATATACGTTAGAGATATGTACTTCTATACATGGCTTATCAATTGCTCCGAGCGCATCTCCAATAGCTATGGAAGTATGTGTATATCCACCGGCATTTATAACAACGGCATCTACTTGTGACATATTCTCGTGCAATGCATTAATTATCTCTCCTTCAACGTTACTTTGATAGTAGGATAGTTCCGTTTGGTCTGAAAATTCTTTTTGAACTTTTTCAAAATAACCATCGAAGCCTTTTGAACCATAAATTTCAGGTTCGCGTTGCCCCAAGAGATTTAAGTTCGGACCATTGATAATTAAAATTTTCATACTACGAAGGAAATCAAAATATCTTTATAATTGTCTAGTTAGGTAATATGAACTGGAAAATAATCATAAAAGAATTCGAGCACTATTTAAAGCTTGAACGATCGCTATCACAAAATACAGTGATGGCTTATGTAAAAGATGTCAAATTATTGGCAGATTTTATGATTGAGAAAGATCAAAAATCCCCTTTGACTTTGGGCTATAACGAACTCAGTGATTTTGTTGCTCATCTTCACGATCAAAAATACAACAGCGCTAGTCAAGCGAGAATGCTATCAGCCATAAAGGCATTCTATAGCTATCTCATGGTTGAAAATCTTGTGGATAGCAACCCTGCAAGTTTGATTGAAGGCCCACGACTCACCAGAAAACTTCCCGTATTTTTAAGTGTCAATGAGATAGAAATACTCATGAAAGCCATAGATCATAGTGTTCCTCAAGGAACTAGGAATAGAGCTATTTTAGAAACTTTGTACAGTTGTGGTCTGCGGGTTACGGAGTGTATAAAACTAAAGATCTCCAATCTTCACTTTGACGATGGTTTTGTTCGTGTCATCGGAAAGGGAGATAAAGAGCGCCTTGTGCCTATCGGTTCATTGGCCATGAAACATATTAATCTATATCGCAATGAGGTCAGACAACATCAAGTGATCCATAGTGAACATGAGGACACTCTATTTCTGAACCGCAGAGGAAAAGGACTTAGTCGAGTTATGATTTTCAATATCATCAAAGACTTGTGTGCCAAAGCGAGTATTGAGAAAAATGTGAGTCCGCACACCTTCAGACATAGTTTCGCCACACACCTCATTGAGGGTGGTGCGGACCTAAGAGCCATACAAGAAATGCTTGGACACGCATCCATTGTCACAACAGAAATTTATACGCACCTTGATCGTGAGTATTTACGATCGAGCATTATCTCGCACCATCCTCTGGAAAAATTGGATAATATAAAATCTTAAGCAAAAAAAAAGAACCCCTGATTGAGTTCTTTTTTCAAATGTATTTCTTCTAACAAATTAAGAGTCGATATTTGCATAAGTTGCATTCTCTTCAATAAACTTTCTTCTCGGTGGAACTTCATCACCCATAAGCATTGAGAAGATTCTATCTGCGTCTACTGCATTTTCTATCGTTACTTGACGCAATGTTCTAAACTCAGGATTCATTGTTGTATCCCAAAGCTGAATCGCATTCATCTCTCCAAGACCTTTATAACGTTGAATACCCACTTTAGCACCACTTTCTCCTGCCATCTCTCTCATCCCTTGCTCTCTTTCTTCTTCCGACCAAGCGTATCGTTGTTGCTTGCCTTTCTTCAACAAATAAAGTGGTGGCGTTGCGATGTATAAATAACCAAACTCAATCAGTTCTTTCATGTGTCTAAAGAAGAACGTCATAATCAAAGTTTGAATGTGGCTACCATCTACATCGGCATCACACATGATGATGACTTTATGGTATCTTAATTTTGTAAGGTTTAGTGCTTTACTATCCTCTTCTGTTCCAATTGTAACACCTAATGCTGTATAGATATTTCTTATCTCCTCGTTGGCAAAAACTTTATGTTGCATTGCTTTTTCAACGTTCAATATCTTACCTCTCAATGGCAATATTGCTTGGAAGAATCTGTCTCTACCTTGTTTGGCAGTTCCACCTGCCGAGTCTCCCTCGACAAGATATATTTCGCAGTTATGTGGATCCTTATCAGAGCAATCTGACAATTTTCCAGGCAATCCAGATCCGGTTAAAACGTTCTTACGTTGAACCATCTCTCTTGCCTTTCTAGCCGCGTGACGCGCTTGAGCTGCAAGAATAACCTTCTGCACAATTTGTTTTGCATCCATCGGATTCTCCTCCAAGTATGCTGTCATCATATCAGAAACAGCTTGACTAACCGCAGAGGTTACTTCCCTGTTCCCTAGTTTCGTTTTTGTCTGACCCTCAAATTGTGGCTCAGCAACTTTTACAGATATAATTGCGGTCAATCCCTCACGGAAATCATCCCCAGCAATATCAAATTTCAGTTTATCCAGTAATCCCGAAGACTCCGCATATTTTTTCAATGTAGAAGTCAATCCACGTCTAAAACCTGCAAGGTGTGTTCCACCTTCATGGGTATTAATATTGTTTACATAAGAGTGAAGGTTCTCAGCATATGAATCATTATAGATCATCGCTACTTCAACAGGGACACCATTCTTTTCTCCCTCAACACTAATTACCTGACTTATTAATGGCAGCCTCGTTGCGTCAAGAAATTCAACATATTCAGGAAGTCCTCTTTCAGAGTAGAAAGTTTCTGTTACAAAATTTCCTTCTTCGTCTTTGTTTCTTTCGTCTGTTAAAATAATCGTCAATGTCTTATTCAAAAACGAAAGCTCTCTCATTCTCGTTGAAAGTGTCTCGTAGCTGAATTCTCTCTCATCGAAAATCTCAGGATCTGGATAAAAAGCAACCTCAGTTCCAACAAAATCTGATGGTCCGATTTCTCTTACATCGTATTTCTTTTTTCCTTGTGAGTAATCTTGCTCCCAAGATCCGCCATCTCGATAAACAGTAGCATTCAGATCAATTGAAAGGGCATTCACAACAGAAACCCCAACACCGTGAAGTCCACCAGAAACTTTATAAGAATCTTTATCAAACTTACCACCCGCACCAATCTTAGTCATAACAACCTCAAGTGCAGAAACGCCCTCTTTCTTGTGTATCCCAATTGGAATACCACGACCGTTGTCTCGAACCTTGATACCATCACCTTCCATCATCGTAACTTCTATTCTGTCACAATGTCCAGCCATCGCCTCATCGATAGAGTTATCCACGACCTCATACACCAAATGGTGCAATCCTCTAACCCCAACATCACCGATGTACATTGAAGGTCGCATTCTTACATGCTCCATTCCCTCTAATGCCTGTATACTCTCTGCTGAGTATTCGTTTTCTTTACCCATATTTTCGCTTCTTAACTTTAATTTTTTAAAGACCAACAAATATAAAAAATCCAGTCCCTAAAGCCCAATTTTTGGGCTTCTGAATTTCTGATTTATTAACATAAATCAAGAGTGAAATGTTAAGAAAATACAGATTATTTTTATGGCAAAATATTAACAGTCAATACTTTACATTTGCATAGGTTGATGTGAAACTAAAATAGATCACGACACCTGTAAGACAACATTAAATAAGTATGAGAAAGTGCTTCAAATAGGTTCGAAATTACGTCAAATAATGACCTCCGATTACTTCTGAGCGATATAAAACAAGTCTAGACAATCTTCCTTTGCTTCATCCATGTAGAAGTCCTCCAATTTGATGTCAGAAACAGAACCTCCCCCTTCTTTATATAGCTTTTTTCTATTGAATCGATTAAGTATGTCATATGGAATTTGAAGCAGCTGACGAGGCAAACGATGTTGTAAATCAAAGATGTCGAAACGGGTTATTTTTTTCACTGAATCGACATTTTCTTGGTAATGTTTCATCACCTTTTCATTGCCAAAAACACCTTTTCCATCCACATGAGAAAAATATTTGCCTAAAAGAGCGTGTAGTTCAGCTGGAATATACTCTCTAATGTGCCAAGGATTCCTTGTAATGGACATTGTACGATTCGGAGTACTACAGATTAGCTTTCCTCCTGGTTTCAGCACACGATGGATTTCTTGAACTAATAAATGATCATCTTGAATGTGTTCAATCAATTGAAATGTAAAACAATAATCGAAGGTATTATCAGCCAATCCCTTAAACGGTGGAACTGTCATTTGAACAAACTCAACTTTATTTCTAATCTCATCGGTCATATCCGTATCGACCTGAAACTTATCTATGGTTGTTAATTGATCTAAACTAGGTACAACAACCTCCAAACCATATCTACTTCCAGTACCGATTTCAAGGCATTTTCCTGAAATGATTTTAGCTGTTTCGACATATGCCAAGGCAGAACGCTTTAACACATAATTGTCCGTTGGATCTTCACCCGATACTCTTTCCGCTGTTTGTAGTTTCATAATTGCAATTGATATTGCGAAGTTAAAGGTTTGATAGAAAAATATATGGTTGAAATGAAGGAATATTTATTTCGTAATTTGATGGGATTAAGGATTAATTTGAGGAGAGTGTCCATTTCTTTTTGGAAATTATCCTCTTTTTGGAGATATCATTCTCTTTTTTGTGATTTGCCTTTGTGGGCTGGCTCCCTTCAGGGAATAAAAGGGCAGCGGGGGAGATTGAACACTAGTTGTATAAAGTCGGACTAATTCGGTGAGGACTTGCTCGTATAATTAGTACGACCAAGGTATTTGTCTAAACCAATTTCAAAGCAAGGCATGTGATTCGAAAACACACCCCTCCTCTAAAGAGGGGAAATGCATTTGCTGTTGTTTATTTTGTGTTTAAAAAGAATAACTCAATCCACCCAGCAACATCAACTGCTGCACTGGATAGTTGTTCCATCGCTTGTACTTACCTCCTGTTATATTGTTAATTTGAAGGAAAGCAGAAACTCTTTTGGTGTATCGATATTCCAATTTCAAATTGGAATCAACAAAGCCTTTCAATGTCCGAATTGAAATTCCATCATCATCTGCATTAACACCATCTATGGTTTCCAATGTTTGAGCATATCGTTTACCCTCGGAATAGAGGTCAGCAGAAATAATGAACTTGTCCAACAGGTTATAGCTCGCTCCCAAACTTATTTTTCTTCCCGGTGTATGCCATGCCTCTTCTTCTCTATCCAAATTATAAGTGTTGAGCTCCAAGCGAGAAAATACTTTTAACTTTTTCGATTGCTGATATGTCAATTCTCCAACAACTTGTGAGCTTGTTCCTTGATCATAGATCACATCAAATCTATTTTCAACGATAGAAAGCGTATCGCCTTCATTTGTATTCACAAACAATGGCATGTCAGAAAAGTTGCGTGTACTCACCTTCGCATTGAAGGATAAGTCTTTAGAAATTGTCCCTCTTATTCCTGCGTAAAACTCCGCTTTATTGAACGTATTTGTAAGTTCAATTTCATTTTGAATAAATGGATTATCGTTGAATAAGGAATAGTACGAATTTCGATCTAAACTCCCTTCAAGACCAGCATATACGGTGAATAAATCACTGAAGAGATTATACTTTGCATATCCTCTTGGAAAAATTCTGACGGCCGTGGTGTTGTCAATGTCAAAGGCAATTCCCAACCCAATGTTGGCACGAAGATCACCAACCACAGCGTTAATTTGTGGCGCCAATTCGAATATGGTATTGTTATCCCTATTTGTTAAAATATCTGTTCTATCATATTCCTGATTCAAGAAATCGAACGGTATGACCCTTTTGCTTCTATAGGCATTAGCATCGAGTCTAGTTCCCAATATGAACTTGAATTTGCCTTTGTATGTATTCACATTACCACTCAACAAGAAGTTGCGTTCTCTCGAATCAAAATTGTCACTACTCGCTCTATAGGCGATGGTGAAATCATGATTTATTTTTGTAGAATCCGTGTAGTAGCTTTTTAAACCTGTATTGAAATTTATCGTTCCCAATCGGTGTCGAATATCTTTTTTATCTATCTCCAAGCTCTCTATTTCCATCTCATCTGCCAGATCTTGTGGCTTGAATCCATAGTAATGAACCTTGTCAGCTTCATAGTTCGCCCCAAAAGATAGCGTGTGTTTTTTGAGAGACTTTTTCCCCCAACCACCAAATTCGTTTTCCGAATAACCAGAATGTGCATAATCATTGATCCCCCCGTTTGAAGAAAAATGATGTACGTTCATTCCATACGCCCAATCCCTAGATCTCAAACTGTTAAGATGAAATGACAATAATGGTGTTGTGTATGTTCCAACTCCACCCTTCACGTATCCACGATATAACCTCTTTAAAGGAGATTGAACTTTTACCTTTGCCGCTTTTATACCTTTCAATTCATAAGTCGTAGGTACTACTTTTGGTATTACCGAGTAATCCAACTTATCTATTTGTACGATGGTATCCTTGAAACTAGGAATGTCCTTTATCTTATATGCTTCACGGATGGTGAGCTTTCTATCTCCTATGGAAATAATATCCTGCTCATACTGTGCATTACCAATAAATGGCAATAATAACATCACAATGATGAAAGCGCTTTTGGTCAAATAATAATTCGTCTTCTCCATTGTTCTATTCTTCATAAAGTTCATCTTCATCCTCATCTTCGTCCAGAATTGGTTCAGGATTATTTTTGGCTTCTTCCATGGCTATTACCTCAGCCAATTTAGTCTCCGCTTGTTGCTTCACCGCTAGATCATCCACATTATCGATAATACTCTGAAGGGTTGATTTTGCTTGAAAGTAATTTTCCATTCCAACATATATATCTGCCAGAAGGACGAATGCTTTAACCTTCCAATATTCATATGCGGAATAGGTTTGTAAATGATCAAATACTTCTGACTCTGCTTGTTCAAATTTCTCTTGAACGAAATATATGTAGGCGATTCTGTACTTTGCTTCTGCGCCCAATTTCCCTTCAGATAGCTTTGTAACTTTCTCAAAAGACATGAGTGCTTTATCCAGGTTATCATTGGTGAAAAGTATTTTTCCTTTGAACAGATGAGCTTCTACGCCAATTTGATCTGGCGTTTTATCATCTCCTATAACCGCGTCTGCATAGGTCAGGGCCTTATCATATTCGCCAGTGAAAAAGTAACTTCTCATGAGACCAATTCTCGCTTCGAGAACATTGATATCATAGGCTGCAATTTTCTCAAGATCGATGTAATTATTTATCGCTCCCTCATATTCTTTGCTTTCATAATTGATACTTGCGGCAGACAATAAAGCTGATTCTGAAAATAAATTGATCGGCTGATCAACGACATATAGATAATGAGTTAATGCATCATCTTTATTATCAATTTCATACAAACATTCCCCAAGATAATAATGCGCATGAACCCCAAAAATACCGGGTTGGAATTTTGCCAAGTATGCTTCGAATGCTCCTTGCGCTTGATTGAAACTATCCCCCGTATATAATTTTTCCGCTGCACGATAGTTTATGGAATCCTGCGCTGCAACAGACCCTGTTGGCATGTTCTCTTCGTACCATTCATTGAACTCATTCATTCTTCCCAGCTCCACATACACATCCTGAATTCTCAATTTGGCCTCAGCCGAAACTTGATCCTCGGGATAGTTCTTTATCAACTGTTTGAATGTACCCACTGCCGCTTCGTATTCCTTTCTCCTATACTCGATCAATCCCTTCTTTAAGAATGCTCCTTTAACATATAGGGAGCTCGGGTGATCATCTATTACCTTCTGAAAATAAGCATATGCTTTTTCAGGATTGTTCATTGTAAAATTGGCATCACCTATTCCAAATTTTGCTGCCGGCACGAAAGTGGATTTTGAGTGGCTAGACAATAATTCCTCGAGATAATTAACCTTAGCAACCGGATTATCAGAGTATCCTGAACATAGGGACATTTGATAAAGCGCATAGTCAGAATCACTGGCCTTTGCATCCTTGGCCTTTTTGTAAGTTGCGATTGCCTGATCATATTTTTTTTCTACAAAAATGCAATCTGCCATTCTTAAAGTTGCATCATCCTTTTTCTTTTTATTGATGCCCGGGCTCTTCAAATAAGTAGAGAAGGATTTTTTAGCCTCTGCATAATTTTTTTGCTTAAAATGGGCATATGCCAGTCCATAATTGGAATGATTGTACTCCGGCAAATCAAATGCTCCAGGTTCTTTTTTAAAAGTGATATACGAAGCAATAGACTCAGGGTATTTTTCCTGTAGATAATGAATTTCCGCCATCCAATACTTTGCTTGAGCATTCAGCTGGGGGTCTATTGGATAGGTCTCAACCTTTACAAAAACGGATTGTGCTTCGTCCAGTTTTCTATTTAAAAATAATTCCACTCCACGATTATAGGCGCAATGTTGATAGGCCGATTTTATCTTAAAGTTCTTATCCTGAATCTTCGCCAAGGCTTCCAAGCCCGCTTCATAGTTGTTTGTTGTTAAATACACATTCAACAAAAACTCCCATGCTTCATCTCGTCTTGCAGAACCAGGATATTCTTTCAAATATTTTTCGAAAGCAATGATCGCTTCATGAAAAGGGTTGACAGATAACTCATAACTTATCTTCGCGTAATTGAACAGTGCATCCTCTTGAATCTCTGGATCGAAAGTATATTCTGAAGCTTTTTTAAAGGCTGTTTTAGCATATTTTCTTTCATCCAACTTTAAGTGGCAATCAGCCATGAGGTAGGTTGACATTTGTGTCATTTCATCGTCTTCATTACTAGCAGCACTGAATCGTGGAATCGCCTTTTGAAATTGACCAGCACGATACAATGCAAATCCATATACATAATGATCGTCTCTTGTCTTTTGACTGCTGCTCGCATGATACTTATCCAAGAATGGTAATGCAGCATCGTATTGATCGAGTTTAAAATATGATTCCCCAACCATTCGAGACAACTCAGGTTTCTTCATATAACTCTCCTCTGACAAACTTTCCTCCGCAAACTTTGTTACCTCAACATATCGTTCTTGTCTAAAGTTGATCTGAACGATGTATAAGGGAACAAGCGGCCCAAAGTTTTCATCCGTTTGTAATGCTTCGAAACCCTTCAGTGCTGTTTCGTAATTCCCTTCTTCATAGTTTATATGAGAATAATAATAGTTGGCTGGGGCGTAATATTTATTCTGTTCAGTCGTGAGATTCTTAAAAGCATGTTTAGCTTCCGTGAATTTCGATTTTCGAAAATAACAATATCCACTCTGGAAATAGTACTCTGTGGTTTGCTGAGCATTGAGATCATATAAATTCACTTTCTCAAACCACTCTATGGCCGTCTTATATTTCTTTCTTCTATAGTAATACGCTCCCAAGTCAAAATATGCCGTTCGAACTTTTGGACTCTCAGAATGATCTTCGATGAATGTAGTCATCCTAAATCGAGCATCTTTGTGATACAAATTCATGGCACAAAGAGCGGCATGGTATTCAGCCTCAACAGATAACTCACCATTGTCATCATTCATGCTTTTCTGAATTTCATCAAAAAGATGTTGTGCTTCCGCATACTTTTCCTTTTCGAACAATTCCATGGCATGATTGAATTCTTGCTCCGGATTATATCTTATGGCCGACTCTTGAGCTGACATTGCTGTGCTTAGCACCACAATTACTGCTGCTGCGAGAAATCGTTTATATAAATTCTTCATTGATTAATTCTCATAGATTGGAAATCGTAAGAATGAGTTAGGGTTTTAATTCAAGTTTCAATTCAAGTTAGAAGATTGCTAATCAAACAACATGTTCAGAAAAGCGCCTTTCAAACTATTATATAAAAGTAAATTAAAGGCTGCAATGGCCTTGTTACGAAGAGATGAAGTTTCAACGCCATTGTGTTAGCGATTATTGTCTATCAGAAACAAAATATATGGGGCTGATCCAAGTCAGAAAAAATCTTTACCCCGACCATAAAGAGCGGACTTTTTCAATTGCCAATGACCACCAAAGTCAATTTTGCATCCTTCAGTGTAGGTGTAAACAAAATTGACTAAAATTAAGACTTTCATTATGGGAAATCACGCGGATTGAAAATAGATTCTGTTAATAAAATTGGCTTTGCTCACTGCGTTTTAACTGTATATTTGTTGGTTGATAGATTATGGAAAATTACGTTGTTTCAGCCCTTAAGTATCGTCCAACTTCCTTCGAAACGGTTGTTGGTCAGGAGTCAATCACTACGACACTTCAGAATGCTATTGCCAATGATGAGTTGGCAAAGGCATACTTATTCTGCGGTCCTAGAGGAGTTGGTAAGACAACTTGTGCTAGAATATTCGCAAAAGCCATCAACGAAGGTGTTGCTGGAGTGGATGCTGATTATTCCTATAATCTCTTTGAACTTGATGCTGCATCGAACAACTCGGTGGACGACATTCGTCAGATTATCGATCAAGTACGAGTACCTCCGCAGATTGGCAAGTACAAAGTGTATATTATTGACGAGGTCCATATGTTATCAAAGGCGGCCTTCAATGCTTTCCTTAAAACTTTGGAAGAGCCACCTGCTCATGCCATTTTTGTTTTAGCCACAACGGAAAAACACAAAGTACTTCCAACAATTCTTTCGAGATGTCAGATATATGATTTCAAAAGAATAACTGTAGGTGATACTGTTGCTCACTTGGAGAAAGTTGCCAAAAGTGAAGGTATTTCTTATGAAAAAGAAGCATTACAAATTATCGCTCAAAAAGCAGATGGAGCACTAAGAGATGCGCTTTCCGTTTTTGATCAAATGGTAAGTTTTACTGGGAAAAACTTAAGTCGTGAAGCGGTTGCTGAAAGCTTGAACGTCTTGGATTACGATTACTTCTTCAGAGCCGCTGAGAACTTTACTCATGGTGACGTCACGGGTTCATTACTTCTTTTCGATGAAGTGATAGGCAATGGCTTCGACCCACTTCATTATCTCAATGGACTTAATGAGCACTTCAGAAATTTATTGGTTGTTAAAGATGTAAACACTGCTCGTTTGTTAGATCAGACGGAAAAAATCAGGACCCAGTATATTCAGCAGAGCATGGAATTCAGTATGGCTCAATTGCTTGAATTTCTCGAAGAGGGACAGAAAACAGCGCTTAATTACAGAACCAGTAATTACAAAAGACTACTCGTAGAGATCCTACTGTTAAAATATTGTAGTCACGGCCAAGCGCTTAGTGACGAAAAAAAAAAGTCTGATTCAAGGCGATACACAAAAGGCCTAAAACCTCAGAAGCCAGAATTAAAAGTTCCAGAAACTCCTCCGGTCGCTCCACCAGAATATCCAAAAATTATTATTCAGTCGGGTGCTGAAGAAACACAAACCAAACCGGAAGAATCTGTTGCAAAACAAGCAATGGAGGTTGCGGCCAAAACTGAAATTCCAGCTTCAGAAACTCCAAACCCCCTTCCGACTCGAACTGCAAATCCAATCGAAGAGCAGAAGGTAGCTGAAAGCAGTCCAAAAGTGACGGAAAAAATCGAGATTGCCGCTGAGAAATCCGAGGTAAATGCTCCAACACCTGTGGCAGCCGAACCTATAGTTGTTGAAAGACAAGAAGGCCCAATAAACATTTCTAAAAAGAAAAAACTTTCAAGAAGTTCAATCTCTTTAACGGATATGGATGATGAAGAACAGGAGGTTGTTACTGAAGTGGAAGAAGAGAAAAAGAAGGAAGACTTCACTCAGGCAGATCTAGAAAAATACTGGGCTGAGTATGCTGTTGTTGTAAAAGAAAGGGGCCAAATGGGCTTCGCATCATCGTTAACCAATAATATTCCTATTATCAAGGATGGCCACATTCTTGAAATCACCTTGGAAAATTATGTTCAGGTCGAAAACATTAATGAAGAGCGTGCTAATCTGCACGATTTTTTGAGAACAAAATTGAACAACGATCTTTTATCAATTCATACTATCGTCAATGAAGATGATGCTCCGGTCGAACAATTGAGACCGGAAGATAAGCTTCGTGCGATGATGACGAAAAATGAAAATCTGAAAGATCTTTTTGAGGACCTTGATTTGGATCTCGAACGATGAAACTCACCCTTCATAAATTAAAGCACGAACTCGTACATCCATTCACAATATCTCGATGGACATATACTCATACCGAATCGTTAGTTGTAGAATTAAGTGATGGAAGAAATAATGGTTATGGAGAGGCTACTTTAAATCCATACTATCAGAATACTGAAATAGAATACATGGCCAATAGGCTCATCGAAGTTCAATCTTTAATTGATGAACATCAGAATCTTAGTCCAGAGTTATTTTGGAAAAAAATGGAACCCGCATTGGAGGATTGCCCCTTTGCTCTGGCGGCACTAGATCAGGCTTTTCACGATCTGGACAGTCGAAATAAAGGATTGCCATTATATGAAAGTTGGGGCTTAGATCCTACTTCCCAACCACAGCAATGTTACACGTTAAGCATCGATGGTTTCGATACCATGATTGCTCGAATGAAAGCGAAACCTTGGCCTGTCTACAAAATAAAATTGGGTACTGATAGAGATATAGACATGGTGGAAGCGTTGAGACAAAATACCGATTCGGAATTTTGGGTTGATGCAAATTGTTCTTGGAATATGGAGGATGCTATTCGAAAATCGAAGGAATTACAAAAGCTTGGAGTTACTTTAATAGAGCAACCCCTACCTGACGATCAATGGGATGAAATGGAGGAGGTTTTTCGAAAAACTAATGTTCCATTAATTGCGGATGAGAGTTGTAAAAAACTGGTCGACATCAGTAAATGCATCAACAGGTTTCATGGTGTAAATATCAAGGTAATGAAGTGCGGTGGCTTGACCCCTGCAAAAAGAATGATCAACGAAGCGCACGGTGTTAATATGAAAGTAATGGTCGGATGTATGGCGGAGTCTACCGTTGGTATTTCGGCCATCGCTCATCTGGCACCATTGATTGATTTTGCTGATATGGACGGTCAACACTTTATTAAGAATGATCCAGCTGAAGGAGTTCTCGTATCCGGTGGGGGAATTGTATTTCCAGGTAGACCCGGCACAGGTGTTAGAATTAAAAATGGCCGACCCACTTAAAAGCGAGACGACCATTCTTCATCTTAGGTTATAAGAATTTTACTAGTACGCCATTTGTACTTTCAAGTCGAAATCATCGTAGATTGTTTTGTCTCCGAGGTCTTCGAAAAAAGATCCTGAGCCATACTTTACACCAAATTTTGTTCTGTCAATAACGATATCAGCTATTGCCATTCCATCTTTCATCTCCACTTCAAAAGAAATTGATTCCGTAATGTCTTTTATCGTTATTTCCCCATTAATCATTAACATTTCACCTTCACCTTTCTTCACTTCCGTAAATACTAGTTTTGCACTTGGAAATTTTTCAGTCCCAAAGAAATCTTCAGATGAAAGATGTCCTTCCAATTTACCTTTGGATTCACCTTCAAGATCAGTACAAACAATTGTTGACATATCCATTGTTACTTCTCCTTGAGTTAGCATGCCATCTTTGTCAAAACCCAATAAACCGCTTTTGATTTGGATTGTCCCAGAATGTTCTCCTGTCACCTTTTTACCAGTCCAGTTCACTACACTTTCGTTAGCCTTAACAGTACTTCTAGTTGCAGCTCCTTGCGCATAAGACACAGTACTTATAAGTGTCAATGCAATAAATAAAATTAAATTCTTCATAATACTTTCTGATTGTTTTTCTAATCAAAAGTAACATAAAAGTATGTTAATACCACTTCATTTTTTGCCTTATGTCAATTTTTTTAGATCGAGACAATTATTGCAAAGACTAATGTCCAAAAGGGACATACCAATAAGATGAAAAGTTAGCGGCATCACGAGATTTAACGTTCTTTAACCAAGCTTAACATTTATTAATGTTTGATTTTCATTGTGTTAGATACATTTGAGTAATTAAAAATTAAAGCCATGAAATCTATTATTAATCTAAAATTATCAGAAGCCAAAAACTTGAGTTTGTTGGCATTATTACTTTTCACCAATTCCTTAATATTTGCTCAAGAAAAAGAACGTGAAGAAAAAGGCAGTAAACACATTAAAATAGAGGCTGAGATAGATGGGAAAACCATCGAAATCGACACGATTATTACTGCTGGAGCAGAATTTGATCACGCGGAATTTTTAAATAGTGTTGGATTGGAAGATGAGATCAAAATGGACTTTGATGATGAACATTTTACCATTGAAATTGATACCGAAGATGGTAAATCAATGACCAAAGAAATAAGAATGCAAATAGAGGAGTGCGGAGAAGAAAATGAAAAAAACCATAAAATGATGACCAAGACAATCATGATTATGGGTGATGATGAGTCCGAAGATGTTGATGTCATAAAAACGATCACCGAAGATGGGAAGGAAGAAATAAGAATCATCCATAACCATACGACAGACTCAGGGGAGACTGGCAAAGAAATGGATGGCGAAAAGCACGTGATCGTGAAAAAAATGCACAATGACGAGGATGTGAACATGAATGAATCAAGCAAGAGAAAGAAAGTGAAAATCGCAACAGATAAAGATGAGTCGATGAAAGATTACAACAAGAGCAGTGAGATGAAATATTGGGTGGATAAAGACGGTAAGAAACACAAGATTAAGGAAGGGGATCGAGTGATAATTATTGAGGAAGAGAAATAGATTATAGGTGAAAGGATTGAGGTTAGAGGGAAAAGTAATCAGAGGTCAGTAATTAGGGATCAGTCATCAGGGATCCATAACTGGTGCTCAGTAAACGAAAAACATTAATTGAAAGAGGTCATTCTGAGCCCTTCGAACGGCCTATGGGATTCCATGGTAACGTGTATCGTAGAATCTCGTATCTTTTATTAATTCAAATGTAATTCGCTATAAGTCTGTCTAATTGTATAAGAATACCCTCATTTCAGAAAAAAAAATTACAACTCTAGAATTTCATCAATCACTTCGAAATCTGAAATACTAGCATCAAAGAACACCATCAATTCTCCGGCTATACAACCAAACGATTTGACATGACCAAACCCTATGCTTCTTGAGAGTACATCTTTTAATGCAACATACAATTCTCCATTGAGATTCTCGCATTCTGAGACATAGTTATTAATAAACTCTGTGTGATGCGCTTTCTTAAAAAAACTCTCCTCCAATGGTCAAACATTTTCTTTCTCCGAAACAAGAAATATCCATCTTCATCCATCGCCTTCTTTTTTCTTAATCGAATATGAAAAAATAAATTTTGGAATTCAGTTGACAACAACAAGCTTCCACCTGGCATTGTCGATTTCTTAATTTCTACTTCCCAACCATCGGGCATTTTACCTTTAATAATCAACGAAAAAGCATTGTACTTCCCAACCACCTTTCCATTTTTCGAAAGAATATAATCTTCCCAAGCAGAACAAATTTCTTCGTTCTGTTTACAAAATGGAGAGCTCCTTTCACTGGGTGCTCCTGAAAATTCTATATGTACCATTTTGGTAATGATGAAATGTAAAAACGCTGTAATGCAATAATTAAAAAACGCTGCAATGCGGTAATTCAATAATGCTGAAATAAAAATGCGTTTACAATTTCAACAAAAAGCTTTTCACTGATCACTGAATACTGACCACTGATTACTGATTACTTATATCCCTAATTAACTTCATACTCCACCTTCAACTCCTCTTCCAATTTCTTCACAAACTCATCATTAAGATTAACTTTTACAGAATTAGAAGGTAGTGTAACAGCGGCTTTTGTTTCGGGGTCATAAACGTTGAGTCGCACACGACAATTGCCTGTATTTTCTTTCAATAAGTTGGATAACTCTTTTTTGAAACCAGCATCAATTCGATTGAGTGTAAACTTAAGTGAAATGCTTTTGGCTAGCTTTTCTCTTATGCCATAAAGCAACTCCATGCTATCAAATTTGAACTCGTATTGCTTGGGTGCATTATCATCTGGTTTTCCCCAACCACGTTTTTCTTTTACTCTTCCTTTTACGTAAAGTAGATTTCCTACCACCATGTGATTTCTGAACTTAAGATACTCTTCTCCGAACAAGAAAAACTCCTTAGTATCATGATAATCCTCAATGGTCAGAACACCCATTGGCTTACCGGTTTTTGTAGTTCTGTGAATTGCGGCAGAAACGATTACACCCAATTCCATCGTTCTGTTTTTCACTTTTTCTATATCATTCAGAAATCCTAAATGGCCACGTGTAAAATGTTTCATTTCAAATCCACACTCATCTAATGGGTGCGCAGAAATATACATTCCGATCACTTCTTTTTCTTTGGTAAGTCGCTCCAATCTTGTCCATGGAACAACGACACTAGGTGTCGGTTTTGCTAGCGCAATTTCCTCCCCTGATCCTCCAAATAAATCTGGCGGTGCATCTTTATTTGCTTGAAAAGCATTTCCGAATCTCACAAGATTTTCTAGAAAAACATTCTCATCCACTTCTCTTAAATAAGCACTTCTTTCCAATCCAAATTCATCGAGTCCACCACCTAAAATTAAATTCTCGAAACATCTTTTATTGACGGTTCTGAGATTAACTCTTTGAACCAAATCATATATGTCTTTGAACAAACCCTTCTCCCCTCTTTCTCTAACAATATCTTCAACAGCTCCCTCTCCTACACCTTTTATCGCACCTAGACCAAAACGTATTTCCCCTTTATCATTTACTCTAAATCGATAGTTCGATTCATTCACATCAGGCCCTAATACTGCAATGCCCATCTTACGACATTCCTCCATGAATATGGTGACCGTTTTAAGATCATTCATGTTGTTGCTCAATATCGAAGCCATGTATTCGGCAGGATAATTAGCTTTTAAAAATGCTGTTTGAAAAGCGACAAAGGCGTAACATGTAGAGTGCGATCTGTTAAATGCGTAGGAAGCAAATGCCTCCCAATCTGTCCAGATCTTTTTGACTATAGTTTCATCATGACCATTCTTGTTGCAGCCTTCCAAAAACTTTGGCCACATCTTATCAATCACTTCTTTCTTCTTTTTCCCCATCGCCTTACGCAGGGAATCCGCTTCACCTTTAGTAAAGTTCGCCAGCTTCTGAGAAAGTAACATTACCTGCTCCTGATAAACGGTAATTCCATAAGTCGTTTTCAGATATGTTTCCATATCCGGAAGATCATATGTTATTTCTTCCGATCCATGCTTTCTGTTAATGAAGTTTGGAATGTATTGCATCGGACCAGGACGGTATAATGCATTCATTGCTATCAGATCTTCAAAGTTATCCGGCTTAAGATTTTTGAGGTGCTTACGCATGCCAGGAGATTCATATTGGAATATACCAACGGTGTCTCCATTCTTAAATAAGTTATACGTTTTCTCATCTTCCAAATCCACTGAATCCATGTCAAGATCAACATCATGTCTCTCCTTAACAAAACGCACCGCATCTTTGATGAGGGTCAATGTTTTTAATCCTAGAAAATCCATCTTCAGAAGCCCAGCATCCTCCACCACGGAGTTATCATACTGGGTGACATTCAACTCAGAATCTTTCGATCGACTGATTGGAATTATATCGCGAATATCCGTTGGCGTTATGATCACCCCACAGGCATGGACACCAGTATTCCTCATAGAACCTTCCAAAACAATCGCTTGTTTCAAGACCTCGGCCCTATGGCTTTTTTCCTCGGAAATTTTTATAAGCGCCTCAGCCATTTGCACATGATCACCATTGCCAAGTTTCTTTTTTACCTCAGGAAAAGGCAATGAAAAAAGTTTCTTTAGTGAAATTGGTGGTACTTGTTTCGCCAAGACGTCTGCATCACTCAATGGCAAATCCAAAACGCGCGAACAATCACGAATCGCAGACTTGGCAGCCATGCTTCCATATGTAATAATTTGAGTCACTTGACTCGCACCATATTTGTTCTTAACCCACTCCATGACTTTCTCACGGCCATTATCATCAAAGTCAATATCGATATCGGGAAGGGACACCCTTTCCGGATTAAGAAAACGCTCAAAAAGCAAGTCATATCCTATGGGATCGATGTTGGTTATCCAAGTACAATACGCAACTGCTGAACCTGCCGCAGAACCCCTTCCAGGACCAACAGCTACATCCATTTTTCTTGCGTTTTCTATCAAATCTGCAACGATCAAAAAGTATCCTGGGTAACCTGTTTTTTCTATCGTTTCCAATTCAAAATCCAAACGCTCTCGAATGTCATCTGTAATCTCAGGGTAACGTTTTTTCGCACCTTCGTACGTAATGTGGCGCAGGTAATTATTCTCTCCTCGCTTGCCTTCATCTTCCGTATCCAGTGGATCTTGAAATTCTTCAGGAATATCAAATGCGGGTAGCAAAACTTCTTTATAAAGATCAAATCCCGTCACCTTATCCAATACTTCTTGAATGTTGTTTATAGATTGTGGAATGTCTGCAAAGAGCGCTCGCATTTCTGCTGGCGACTTAAAATAATATTGATCATTAGGAAGACCAAATCTGAAGTCCCGACCTTTTTTTCCTATAAACCTTTTTGGTACAGATTGTAATTGACCGTCTTTTACGCACAATAAAATATCATGCGAATTGGCATTTGATTTTTCAGGATAAAAATTATTATTTGCAGCGATTAATTTGACATCATATTTCTTCGCCCAAACCAAAAGATGTTTATTGACGACTTCCTCTTCATCGACACCATGACGGTTAATTTCTAAATAAAAATCTTCACCAAAATGTTCTTTCCACCAAACCAAAGATTCTTCTGCCGCCTTCTCTCCATGGTTCAAAAGTAAAGATGGGATTTCACCAAAAACTCCACCTGAAAGAACCATGATATCTTCTTTGTATTGAAGCAGTAATTCTTTGTCTATTCTTGGTACGTAATAAAATCCTTCTGTGTTTGCAAGACTGCAAAGCCGCGCTAGATTGTGGTATCCATTTTCGTTTTTTGCCAAAAAGACCACTTGATGTCCGTTGTTTTGCTGGCTTTTATCCAAGTGATTGCTACATACATTAAGTTCACAACCCACGATAGGAAGCAAATCATTTTTTCTTGCTGCCGCCACAAATTTGAATACACCGTACATGTTATTCAAATCCGACATGGCCACCGCTGGCATTTCATATTCCTTGGCCTTTTCCATCAAAGTATTGATGTCCATGGTAGATTGTAAGACGGAGAATTGAGTGTGGGTGTGCAGATGCACGAATGATGCATCTGCAACCAATGTTTCTTCCACTATGTTTTCTGCAACTGCATCGTTTTCATCGGCTTCTAAAACTGTTTCAGTTTCTTTTGAATCCAGTGATTTATAGGCCTCAATATTGAGCCCAATAAGCTGAATCGCACTCGGATTATTTTGATTAAAGGCTTCTCCAAAATCACTTGTCAAACCCAGATCCATTGGTGATATTACACCGAGTCTAACCATTTCCAAAAACGCTCTTGTCGTAGCCTCAACATCCGCAGATGCGTTGTGAGCTTCGTCAAATTCTTCTCCGAAAAGCTTGGTGTAGAGTTCAATCAACTTAGGCCATTTGTACTGGCCTCCGCGACCGCCAGGCAGCTTACAAAAATCTGTTCCGTATTCTTTAGTATCCACACGCTCCAAATCATGAAGCGGTGTTTCCTCGGTTGATCGGACGAATTCGGCCCCCATGACCCCAAGATCAAAATCTACATTGTGGCCAATCGCATACTTTGAGAGTGCAAGAGATTTATTGAATTCTTCTAAAACAAACTTTAATTCAACACCTTCTTTATTTGCTCTTTCTGTGGATATGCCATGTATTTTTTCCGAATTATACGGAATTGTGAATCCCTCAGGCCGCACAATAAAGTTCTTAACCTCAACAAGATTTCCAAGTTCATCATGTATTTGCCATGCCAACTGAACCAACCTTGCAGAATCCCAAGCTTCGACATCAGTGTATGGAGCGCCATATCTAGAGGGGAAACCAGTTGTTTCCGTATCAAAAATGATGAACATATAAGTCTATATTAAAATAAAAAAATAGCCCACATTAATCACGGGCTATTGGGATTCAAATTTAATGAAATATATGATTGTAAAAAGCATTGTGAATAAGTTGGAAACGTTCGTTTTACTTAGGTTTCCACCAATATGTTTTGGTCGAAAAGCCTTCATATTCAAGACGATAAATTTCATTAGTGGCTTTAAACGAATCGTCATTATCCGTCTTGATTATTTCAACTTTAAAATCAACGTTCGATTTAGTACATTTGGATCTTATTTTTAGTTGAAAAAATTTGAATTCTACAAAAGCTCTTGCCCCATTTAGCTGTCAGTACTCACTGCAAGTACCGGAGTTATTAATGAAACTGAATTGTAGCATTGCGTTATCTACCTATCAGGCCGGTAAATTAGTGCTTATATCCGCTAAGGACGCAAACTCTTTAGTCCAGTTACCAAGGCACTTTGAGCGTGTTATGGGCATAGCTGAAAATCAAGAGAAGGACAAATTGGCTTTGGCATGTAAAGATCAAGTTATCGTTTTTGCTAATTCTCCAGATTTGGCGAAATATTACCCAAAAGCACCTGGAAAATACGATGCATTGTACATGCCTAGAATGACGTATCACACTGGATCAATGGATATTCATGATTTGAGTTTTGGTCAAGCTGAAACATTATTTGCTGTCAACACCTTATTTTCATGCATTGTAAAATTGGATTCTGACTTCAATTTCACGCCCTACTGGAAACCACCCTTTATTGATAAGTTGGTTTCAGAAGATCGATGTCACCTTAATGGAATGGCAATGAAAAATGGAAAACCTAAATATGTCACGGCATTTAATACTGGAAACACTTTTAAAAGTTGGCGGGAAAATATAACAAAGACAGGTGTAGTCATTGATGTTGAAAACAACTCAATTGTCGCAAAGGATTTGGACATGCCACATTCGCCAAGAATATTCAATGATGAACTTTACGTTTTGCTTTCCGCAACAGGTGAATTGGTAAAGATAAATGTAGAAGATGGCTCTAAGGAGGTCATTGTTAAAATCGGAGGATTTGTTAGAGGTATGTCATTGCATCAGGATTATCTGTTTATAGGAACCTCAAAACTTCGTGAGAATTCCTCCACTTTTTCGCAGCTAGAAATTGAAGAAAAATCAAATCTTGCCTCCATTAAAATAGTCCATCTTCCAACAAAAAATTTAACGGGAGAAATAAAATATTTGAGCTCTTTAGATGAAATTTACGATATTCACGTTTTATCTGGAAAACGAAGGCCGAATATTATGAATACTTTAACAGAGGATCACAAAGCCGGCCTAATGATACCTGATACAACTTTTTGGGCTAAAAAAACTGACCCTAATACAAAAAACATAGCTAAGCCGACCAAATAAATTATATTAAAAGATATGAAAATCAATCAATTCGCTAGAAAGAAAAGACAACTTAACGAGGCTACAGAAAAGTTAGAGCGTGAATTAAAATTGCGTTCGGAAGACGCTATCCATTTAATCGATTATTTAAAGAAAAAAATTAATCGATTGCTTTCTGAGCTCTCTCCCTTTGTTACTAAAAGGTATCTTTTAAAGTCCCTTGGGGCACTTGCAGTTTTGTTTGTTTTGCAATCAAACCAGAGTATTAAGGCACAGACATTCGTAGGTCCAACAGTTAATCCGTTTAATATTGATCCAGGCATCACATACTTTATTCCAGCTATGGCAGATATGGATGATGATGGAGATATAGATATGCTTACCTCTGATTACAGTGATGATTTTGGCACAAGCTTTATAAAATATTATGAAAATATTGGGACTGCAAATAATCCGAATTTTGCTGCTCCAGTAAATGATCCCTTTGGCTTAACGCAATTGTTTGGAATAACAATCCCAGTATTTGCAGACATTGATGGAGATGGAGACAATGATCTTATTATGGGTCATGAGAACGACCAAACCAATATGATTTACTATGAGAATGTTGGAACCGCTAACTTGGCTCAATTTGGTGAATCTGTTGATGCTTCAATTGGAATTAATTTACCTTTAGATGAACATTTTGTTGACCCCGAATTTGTAGACATTGATGATGATGGTGATTTGGATTTACTTGGAGGGTCAGTACTATATGGTGAATATGACTCCTATGGTGCGTTAATATATTATGAAAATACAGGCTCCCCAAGTAGTCCCCAGTTTGACACAGCTGATATAAACCCCTTTAATTTTGATAGCGATGGAATAGATGATTTTGTTTTTCCAACCTTTAGTGACTTGGATCTTGATGGGGACATGGATTTGATTCTTGGGGCATATGATGGCGACCTTAGATATTATGAAAACATCGGTTCAAATGTTGCTCCAAACTTCGGTGCTCCACTTCTCAATGAACTAGGATTAACAGGCACTGACAATTTTTCTTTCCCTGCATTAGCAGACTTTGATGGTGATGGTGATGCAGACTTAATAGTCGGTGAATATCTGGGTAATGCTAACTATTACGAAAACGTGATGGTCGATGGCATTAATGAGATTGTCGATGATAACCTCCTTGAAATATACCCAAATCCCACTTCAGAAATTCTGAACTTCAAAAGTGAAATTCGAATAGATAGAATTATCATTCATGATGTGATCGGGAATCAAATGTATCAGCAATCAGGAAATTCTGCTCTTAATGTCAGGAATTGGACTCCAGGTATTTACACCGTTATTATTGAGGATAGCAATGGAATTGTTTCCAGTCAGAAATTTGTGAAAATTTAATTCTAAATCATAATATTGACATTAGTAATCATTATTCAAGATTAAACAATCTGTTCATTGACTTGAAATATGGGTAGATTACTTGAAGAGAACAGGTTGGAATGAGCCTCACAGCATCAATCATTTGCTTAATAAGAGAACCTGAGTCATGATAATGCGCTGACATACTGATCACTAAATATATTTTCAATTACACAAGACGGTCATTTATTCGGCTAAATTTCTTTTAAAATGTCTTTTATTTTTCGAATAAATACATGATCTTTGCGCCCCCTTAAGAAATAAGGGATCTTAAAATATTTAAAAACAATTAATTAACGGGGTTTAGGACCCTTTTTAAACTATTAATCATGGCTACAAGAATAAGACTTCAAAGACACGGAAAAAAAAGATACCCATACTACCATATAGTAGTAGCTGACAGCAGGGTAAAAAGAGATGGGGCGAAAATCGAGAGAATCGGTGAATACAACCCTAACACCAATCCGGCAACAATCAACGTTGATTTTGATAGAGCGTTACATTGGTTACAAACTGGTGCACAACCTAGTGATACATGTAGAGCAATTCTTTCATACAAAGGAGTACTTCACAAAAATCACCTACTAAACGGTGTTAAGAAAGGTGCTTTTGACGAAGCGGAAGCGATAAACAGATTTGATGCATGGTTAGCTGAGAAAGAAGCTAAGATCATGTCAACTGAAGAAAGCATTGCAGTTAAAGCTGCTGCTGAGGAAAAAGCGATATTAGATGCAGAGAAAGAAATTTCTGATAAACGTGCCGCAGTAATCCTTGCTAAATCTTCTCCAATGGCAGAAGAAGCACCTGTTGAAGCTGCACCTGCTGCTGAAGGAGATGCTGCACCTGCTGCTGAAGCTACATCGGAACCAGTTGCTGAAGAAGCTCCTGCTGCTGAAGCTGCACCGGAACCAGTTGCTGAAGAAGCTCCTGCTGCTGAAGTTGCACCAGAACCAGTTGCTGAAGAAGCTCCTGCTGCTGAAGCTGCACCGGAACCAGTTGCTGAAGAAGCTCCTGCTGCTGAAGTTGCACCAGAACCAGTTGCTGAAGAAGCTCCTGCTGCTGAAGTTGCACCAGAACCAGTTGCTGAAGAGGCTCCTGCTGCTGAAGCTAAAGCTGCAGAGACTCCTGACGCTAAAGCTGAAGGGAAAGAATAGATTTATTCTCCATAAAAAGAAGTTGATAAAAAACATCTCGTGTATACGGGATGTTTTTTTTATACCCGAACTTCACAGAACAAAACACTAAAAATGACACTAAAACATTTAGGCCTGTTACTGGCTGTCGTTTTGTCTCTTATTGGCTGCGTCAAGGACAAAATCACGATAGACGAAAACACCATCATCCCTGGGCTAACTCCTTCATTGGCAGTTCCGCTAGGACAAGCAAACCTGACATTAGAAGAAGCTGATGATTTAGCCAATTCAGATGTTATTTCATACAATAGTGCCACCGGATATTACGAGTACATTCTCGATCGAGAAATTTTCAATTATCCAGCAAACAGACTTTTAGCATTTGACGCTCAAGATATTTCTGACTCGTATGAACTTGATCAATTCACTATTGATTTAATTAACCTTGGTTCTGCCGGGGATGTCATTCTTGCTCCACCGGTTGTCCTCAACCTTGAACTTGACGTAAACCAAGGAGAACTCCTTGATTCTATAATGATCACCGAAGGGACGATGGAACTTACCCTTAGCTCGACTATCAAACATGATTTCACTTTTAGTATTGATATCCCTTCATTAAAATTGAATGGGTCCATTTACACCAACTCCTTCGTATTAGATTACAATGGAAGTGTACCCGCATCCCAGAGTGTGAATCTAGACTTAACTGGATACACGATGGATTTAACAGGTGACGGCACGATGGACAATCTTATAATCATCAATGCGCCTCAAATATTAATTACACACTCGGGTGAAACAGTAGCTATGGGAGAGAATATATTGGCTGAAATGAACTTTGATGTTACCAATTTTAATAGCGTATGGGGCTATTTTGGCCAATACACAGAAATAATAGATGTAGATAGTAATGATGTGAATTTCTTCGATGATTTGAACGGTGGAGATGTTTATTTTAGTGATCCGAGAATAGAACTGTCTATAATAAATACAGCTGGCGTTGATATGGAAGTATATTTCTCAAGTATCATTGCTCCTAGCTCTGGTTCTACCGTTACTCTTTCAGGTAGTGACTTGAGTGAAATTCCAATAATAACTGCTGCGGCTAATCCCGGAGATTCCACGATCACGTTGCACACCATTGACAACAACGGCACAAGCCCAAGTTTATCAGCAGCCATTGATGCTGATCCGGATTATTTCATCTATACCGCCTCAGGAACGACCAATCCGAATGGAGTAGCAGCTAATTTTTTATTGGATACATCCTTTGTACAATGTAATGCTCAAATCATTTTACCTGCCTTTGGATATGCCGATAACTTCACCATTACCGACACTATAGACGCTGACATCAATGATCTCATTCAAGATGCAAGTAGTTCAGGCGATGTAATAACCTATGAAGATATAGAAAATGTTTTGGTTAGATTATTTATGAGAAACGGATTACCAGTGCAAGCTGGTGTAAAGGCATATTTTACTGATTCAAATTATGTTGTGGTTGACTCAGTATTCATGACAAATGATTATCAGTTTATAGTTGAGCCTGGTTTGGTTGACTTTTCCTTACCGCCTACCGACCCAGATTTTGGCAGAGTATATAGCGCTACAGAAGCAATTACTGACATATCCTTTACTGGTGTTCAAATACAACACTTGATTGACAATAATGCGACTAGAATGATTCTCCAGGCGATTGGTATAACATCATCTGCAAATACCCAAGAAGAAATTAAATTCTACCCCAATGATTTTGTTGAAGTTAAAGTATCCGCTAAAGTGGATTTAAACCTTGATCTCTCAGAATAATTCCTATGTCAATGATTAGAAAAGTAACGCTCCTCCTTCTTGCATCTGCTGGAATTATACAGTTTGCAACAGCTCAGATAGATTTGATAATGTATAACCTTGATGGTGTTCCACAAAACCTCCATGTTAATCCTTCCGCTGAACCTAGCAATAGATTCTATATCGGATTTCCTGGGTTGTCGTCAATACATCTTCATCAACAAAACACCTTCTTAAATCCGTTTCATTTATTAAAAATGGAGAACGGAGTTTCCACGGTACGAACAGCCCACTTTGCGGATAGACTCAAGAACAACAATACCATAGGCATAGAAACTTCTATTGAGCTTTTATCTTTTGGATTTAAGCAAAAGAAAAACTATTTCCATTTTTCTGTCAAAGATAGAGCTTCAGCCTCAGTCCATCTGCCAAAAGATCTTCTGCGATTTCCAATTACAGGCAATGGCAGGTTCGATCAGCTGGATGACAACACTTTAGATTTTACAGACCTGGCAATTGATGCGGATCATTTTATGGAATTTTCTATCGGTTGGCAGCGTAATATTTTTGATAAATGGAGTGTTGGTGCTAGGTTTAAATATTTAAAAGGATTTGAAAATGTTCGTACTGTAAGCAACGACATTTTATGGAAAACAGATCCTACAACTTTCGATTGGACCATCAGTGGTCAGATGGACATTATGTCGTCCGGTATCTACGAAAATATTGATAGCATCGATGACAATTCAATATTAGAACGTGAAGAATTTAGTGAATATTTTTCTTCCAAAAAGAATAGTGGTTTTGGCGTTGATTTAGGGGCTACATATCATTTAAATGAAAAGTTAGATCTGTCTTTGAGTATTCTAGATCTTGGTTTTATCAATTGGAAAACGGACACAAGGAATTATACCTCTGCTGATGGTGAGTTTGTTTTTGCTGGTCTACAACTCAGTTCAGAATTGTATGGTACCGACTCAACTGTTACGGATAGCTTGGAGGCCGTGCTGGATGACTTGGCGGATGATGTTGAAAATAGCTTTGGTTATGCTGAAAATACTTCCAGTTATAAAACTTCGTTAAGATCCAGGATATATTTAAACGCCAATTATAATTTATACACCTCAGGAAAAACATCTGGATCTGTAGGACTTACAGCTCAGGGTAAAATTAGGAATAAAAGCATTCACCCCAGCTTAACCCTGTCGTACAATCAAAAAGTAGGGAAATGGATGGCAGCTAGCATTGCCTATTCTATGATCAATAATGATTACAAAAACCTTGGTGCTGGACTGAGGTTGAACGGTGGTCCTTTTCAATGGTATGTAACCGTGGACAATTTGATGCCATCAATACTCACAGAAGTAAATGTTATCTCAGAGGGTACTAACGACAAAATTGTATACCCTAGTTTTAGTGAAAATGCAATGGTACATACCGGGATTAATTTCACTTTTGGGAAGAAGGCTAAAGACACTGACGATGATGGTATACCAGACAAAAAAGATACTTGTCCGGATATTCCCGGTAAGAAGGAATTTGATGGCTGCCCAGATACGGATGGTGATGGCTTATCTGACAACGAGGATGATTGTCCTGAAGATGCGGGTCCTAAAGAGTTGAAAGGTTGCCCTGACACAGATGGAGATACTGTTATTGACAAACGCGATGTCTGTCCTGAACTTGCGGGTCCAGTTGAGAACAACGGTTGCCCGGACAAAGATATGGATGGCGTTCTTGACAATGAAGATGAATGTCCTGAAATAGCTGGTCCAGTTGAGAACAAAGGATGCCCATGGAGTGATCGCGATACGGATGGCATAATGGACAATGAAGATGAATGTCCTGATGAACCCGGCCCATTAGCTAATGGTGGATGTCCATATGCTGATAGAGATGGTGATGGGGTCCCCGATGATAAAGATAACTGCCCCGATGTTGCTGGTGTTGTAGAAAACAATGGCTGCCCAATAGTTATAGATGATAAAGACAGTGATGGTGTACCAGACGCTATTGATGAATGTCCGAACACCTACGGCTCAAAAGAAAATAACGGTTGTCCTAAAGTTTCTGAAGAGGATCAAAACACATTGGCAACTACTTTTAATAATGTAGAGTTTGAATCCAATACAGCAGTTATTACTCAGGAATCATATCCATCTATCGATAAATTGATTACGATACTTAAAGAAAATCCAGATTGGAAATTGAAAGTGTCAGGGCACACTGACAGTATCGGTGGTGAAGAGGCAAACCTAAAACTTTCTAAAAAGAGAGCCCAAACTGTGGCAGATTTAATAACGGAAAGAGGCATCTCAAGAGGTCGACTGGATGTCATTGCATATAGTGAAAGTCAACCAATAGAAAGTAACATGTATAATCCAGGCAGACAGAAAAACAGAAGAGTTGAACTAGAGTTTGTCTTTGACTAATTCTTTCAAAATAAAAAGAAATGGGTGATTATATTTTGGCAGGAAGAATTTCAAGGACGAAGGGGTACAAGGGTGAACTCGGTTTGAAAATGAAACTTGATGATCCATCTATTCTTCAAGATTTAGATTCAATATTTCTTGAGAAAAATAAAAAGTATATCCCCTACTTTCTCAAACAAGTTAAGATAACACCTAAAGGTTTTGCCAACATTTTTCTTGATGATGTGGATGGAGAAATGGCGGAAATGTTGGTTGGAAATGACGTTTATCTTCCAAGAGAATTACTCGAGGAAAGCGAAGAATCTTCAGTACTCTATCAAGATATTGTGGGATATAATGTGGAGGATAAAAAACATGGACCTTTGGGAGAAATCACCAATGTAATCGAACACCCCGGAAATATTTTAATGTGCATTGATGGGGGTTATCACGAAATCCTTATCCCAATGATCGATGCATTTATCATTGACATCGATCATAAAAAAGGGCTAATTAAGGTGGATACACCTGAAGGTTTGATAGAGGTAAATCAATAGCGCTGTATGGCGAACGAATACTTTCAATTCAAACATTTTACAATCAACCAAGATCAATGCGCCATGAAAGTTGGAACCGATGGCGTGCTTCTTGGTGCTTGGGTTGAGGCATTGAATCCTAAGTTTATTCTTGATGTTGGTACTGGAACTGGACTGATTGCATTGATGCTTTCACAACGATTTCCAAAGTCAAAGGTGACTGGTATTGAACTCGACTCTTCGGCCTATGGTCAAGCCGTAGAAAATGTAAAAAACAGTCCCTATCACAACAATATTTCAATGATAAAAGAGGACTTCAATAAATATCATAGCCCTCTAAAGTATGACCTAATTATCTGTAATCCCCCATTTTTCACTTCGGGAACACCAAGTACGAGTAGAGGAAGAAGTATCGCGAGACATGCCATTACTTTGAGCTATGAAAACCTAATATCTCAAGCGAAAAATCTTCTTAGTAATAATGGTAAAATAGCTTTTATTGCACCGATCGAATTATTAGATCAGCTATTGAAACTGATCGAACGTTATCAATTACATACAACCAGAGAATGTATCGTATATCCAAATAAAGAAAAAGAAAGCAAAAGGATTCTGTTAGAATTGTCAATGATTCACGAAAATAAAAAAACGGAAACTTTGGTTCTTGAGAAACAGCGCCATGAATATACAGAAGAGGCTAAAGCCCTCTTTCAGAACTTCTACCTCAAACTATAAAGTCATCTACTCAATTATAATTTTCTGAGATTTAGTCTCATTATTTATAGTGAGGAAATAGGCCCCTGGAAATAGTGATCCAACATCCATTTTGTAACTTTCGTTTGTTATTGTTTTCGGGCGTTCCACACGAACTACTTTACCAACTATATCGCTAATCGTAATTAATTCCAATTGAAGCTGATTCTCGAATGTCAAGTTAATTTCACCATTAGTTGGATTAGGGTACACCCCGAAATTTGCTTGAAGAAACTCTTCCACTCCAACGCTACAATCCACTAACATAGGATCCGTATGGTTGATATTAATTGATGTTGATGCAACAACAAAGAGTCCTTGATCAATAGCACTGATTACGATATTTCCACTTTCGAAAAAAGGATACAAACTCCAAGATCCATTAAACCCCGCACTGTTAGAGTTTGGGTTCACATCAAAGAAGCCAATCTCATCTAACCTGTTGTCAGGGTCGTCACTAGTCTGCAGAACTCTCATGCCGGCATTATAATTTGCTTCGAAGACTTTATCCCCATTAACATATAGATTATGATCAATTGCCGCAGTCTCTCCAAAATACTCGTCTAGTAAAACAGGATTATCCAAATCAGATACATCTAATATTATTGTTCTCGTGTTGTTGCCAAAATTTAATTCATCAGTTTCATCATTTAAATACACAATTGTTCGATCCTCATTCAACCAACCTTGATGAGTGTAGCCAGTATTTTCATAACCCGTTATACTCAACACCTGAGGATCTGTTTTATCTGTGATATCAACAATGGTCAATGTGTTCGCATTATATCCAAAGAAAATTTCTTGGCATTGATGTTCTACATCTGGGCCATCGTATTCAATTATTTGCGCATCATGTGTGTATCCATCACCATCGAATCCACCTTCTAAAACTGGGTTTAATGGATCTTGAATATTGATAAACATTGGACCTCCGTCAAACATTTGCGTTCCTATTGGGTACGCATATCCAGTAGCCTCATTGATGGCAATATTATGCGCATTTCCAAATCCATCGTAATATGCATCTTCATCAAAAATATCCGGTGGGCTGGATACATCTCTTAATCGAGTAAGATCAAATACTTGCATGCCATGCCCGCCAGCTTCACTCACTATAAAGGCATGATTATCATAAACCTTCATATCCCTCCATATACTGTTGCTAGTAGCAGTTGGCATATATCCAACGAAGATTAAGTTACTTGGATCTGTAATATCTACAAAAACAGTCCGATTCACTCCACCCATTATTGCATATTCATTGCCAAATTCAGGATCTGTCCATCCCCAACAGTCGTTTCCATCACTAGGAATTCCCAATTCCGACAAGGTCATATGTCCCATCAAATCATATCCATCACATGGATAGTCTCCTGCCATACCATCAACACATGGTATTTGACTATAAAATTGAGTTGAACACAAAAGTGCTATTGAAGCAAACAAGATTTTTTTTATCATCAGAAGGGTTTTATTTAATTACGGTGGTTTCGCCTCAAAGTTACCTATACCGTATGCGAAGAAATTGTGCAATTTCAGCCTTTATTGCAAGCCTATTGTCATCATTATTATGGATAAATAATCTTTGTCCGGATTCCGCTAAAATTTAAAGAGTTTGGAAGTTTGGAAATCACCAGAAGAATCTTCGATTTTCAAAAAATAAATGCCCTGCGAATAGTTGCTCAAATCCAAATTAACGATGGTTGAATTAAAATCATTCTGACGCATCAATAATTTTCCAGCAATATTAAAAATCTCCACAGATAACATTCTGGATTGTAGAGCAACAATGGTAAATATACCTGCAGATGGATTGGGAGAAATATTGAAAGTTTGCATTGATATTTCTTCAATTCCAACAGGACAGTTTTCAATCTCTGATTCCTTTACAATAAATAATCCTCCAAATCTCGCACTAAGAATTATGTTGCCACTTTCGAAATACGGATATACACTCCACGTTCCAGTGAAACCAGCATCATCATTTAGAGGAAACGAATCAAAAAAACCTACTTCAGCAAGAATATTATCAGAAGCCTCATTAATCTCCAGAACTCGTAAACCGCTACTGTTATTTGATTGATACAATAAATTATCCTTCACATACATATTGTGATCCGTGGCTTGCGTCTCAGCGAAATATTCCTGAATTAGAAATGGATCTTCCAAATCGGAAACGTCCATTATCATGGTTCTTGTATTAAAACCAAACTCCAACTCATCCGTTTCATCCCCTAAGAAAATTATGTTTTGATCTAAATTCAGCCAACCCTGATGCGAATAGTCTGATTGAATATATTCTAACCTACTTAGTTGAGTTGGATCTGTTTTATCAGTTACATCAACTATCGTCAATGAATTTTCATTGAAGGCAAACGCAATCTCCTTGCCTTGATGTTCGACATCTGGGCCAGAATATATGACAACTTGAGTGTCGTGGGTATATCCATCTCCATCATATCCACCAACAATTACCGGATTAACTGGATCAGCCAAATCAATAAATATTGGTCCACCAGAATATAAGTCCGCACCTATAACATAGGCAAATCCAGTTAACTCATTGATAGAAATGTTATGGGCACCACCAAAATCATCCATGTGATTATCTTCATCGAAAATTGCAGGGGAAATATCAACTTCACCCAATCTTGTGAGATCAAAAACTTGCATTCCGTGACCTCCAGCTTCGCTAACGATATATGCGTGATTTGAATAAACCTTCACATCACGCCAATTGCTTTCAGACGAATGTGCATTTAAAAACCCAATATATATTGGTTCTAAAGGGTCACTCACGTCAATAAATGACGTGCCATTGTTCCCGCAGTATATTGCGTACTCCTTTCCAGTTTCTAAATCTGTCCAACCCCATATATCAGAGCTTTTATTACTCACACCTATTTCATCTAAAGGCGTGATTGATTGCAAATCGTAATTACAGCATGGATAAATCCCAGCCATACCACTTTCACATGGCACTTGAGCATAATGGCACATGCTCAATAAAAGTAATATACCAAGTATTATATACGCTCGTTTCATGTTAAAAGATATGTCGGAGGCAAAAAAACATCTCCGATAAAAATGCTGTAATTACTCTACAATAAAACGTTCACCTGCACCTGAGTCATTTACATTAAGAAAGTATATTCCAGGCTTGAGATTTGATACCGGTATGGTGAACAAACTTCCATTCGCACTAATGTTTGATATTTCAGTAACAATTCTACCGCTGACATCCACAATATTGATTTTATTCAAAGTCAATCCGTTATAAAGTGAAATTGTCAATTCAGAAACTACCGGGTTTGGAGAAAGACCAAAAGTAGCATTCGCAATTTCATCCACACCTATTACCACACAACTTTCTTCAGTAGACGGATTAACAACAAATAAGCCTTCGTCCCTTGAATTGATAATAATATTCCCACTTTCGAAGTAAGGATACACACTCCATGTACCAGAGTATCCAGCCTCATTATGTGCTGGAAAGACATCAAAATATCCCACTTCCTCTAGCCTGTTATTAGGATCGTCATTTATTTGCAATACTCTGAGGCCACTGGTATAATTAGCTTGATAAATTAAATCATCCTTCACATACATATTATGATCAGTTGCTGTCGTTTCTCCAAAATGATCCTCTAGAAATGCTGGCATATCCAAATTAGAAACATCAAAAATCACAGTCCTAGTATTGAATCCAAAAGATCCTTCATCTGTTTCATCACCTAAATAAATTAATGTTTGACCTTCGTCCAACCAACCTTGATGTGTATATCCAGTTGATCCATATTGTGTTCTGCTTAATTGAATAGGGTCCGTTTTATCTGTCACATCAACAATGGTTAATGCATCTGCGTTAAAGCCGAAAAATATCTCTTTACCTTGATGCTCAACATCCGGTCCGGAATACATAACAACTTGCGCATCGTGGGTATATCCATCACCATCATAACCTCCAACAGTAACAGGATTAAGAGGGTCACTTATATCGATAAAACTCGGCCCACCATCAAATGTGTCAGCCCCAACTGCATACGCGTATCCAGACTCCTCGTTAATTACAATATTGTGTGCGGCTCCCATGTCATCTATAAAAGCATCTGGCTCAAATTCCATTGGCATGTTTTCAACATTCCTCAGTTTCGTTAGATCAAAAACTTGCATACCATGATTATTCGCTTCACTTACTATAAAAGCATAATTATTATAAACCTTAATATCTCTCCATGTGCTTGGATCGGTTTGAGTTTCCATATATCCCACGAAAATTGGATTGCAGGGTGCTGAAATATCGATAAAAGTTGCTCTATTCCTTGCCCCATATAATGCGTATTCTCTGCCATCCAAAGGATCAGTCCAGCCCCATATGTCATTTCCTTGTCCTTCAACGCCCATAAACTCCAATGTCATATTGGACTGCAAATCATATCCAGAACAAGGATAATTTCCAGCCATTCCATTGACACACGGCACCTGTGCCGAAATATTGGCAATTAAAAAAGTAATTGCAACAAGGCAAGTAGAGAATATTTTCATGGGGTAATTGTTATTTCTCTCAAAGCTACGAAATCCCATAGGATAGTCACCATATTGGCTGCGATAATGAGAGGTATAAAATTACGCTATTATTACACAGCTACTTAATACAAAAAAGGCCTGAAAATCATATGATCCAAGCCTTTCAGTAAAAATACAAAATTTCGTCTATTGAACTACAAATTTCTTAGTTGTTGAATTATCATTTACCCCAATGAAGTAAGTTCCTGATAACAAATTACTAACATCTATTGTATATATATTGGACTGCTTTGACATATCAGTTTTGGCCATTATCACACGACCAGTGATATCAGTGATTGTGAATTTTTCCACAACCAAGTTATTAGGAATACTAATATTAAGATTGTCTTGTGCTGGGTTAGGATAAACTTCAATATTCTCAACATCAAATTCTTCAACTCCAACACCAGTTCCTTGCGCCTTAACTATAAAAAATCCATCGAAGGAGCTTATGATGACATTACCGCTTTCAAAGTATGGATAGTTACTCCATGTTCCTGAGTATGAAGTGGCATCATTCGCTGGATACACATCAAAAAAGCCAACCTCTTCTAAGGGGTTTTCCTCATCATCATTTATCTGAAGAACTCTTAATCCACTCGTATAATTTGATTGAAAAATATTATCCCCTTTAACGTACAAATTGTGATCAATTGATGCCGTTTCACCAAAGTGCTCTTCCTGTAGAACAGGTTCATCTAAATCAGTACAATCCATGATCAAAGTTCTAGTATTAAAACCAAAATCACTTTCATCTATCTCATCATTCATGTAAACCTTAATGTGATCTTCGTCCATCCAACCTTGGTGCGTATATGCACTTTGATCATATGTAGTTCTACTCAACTGAATAGGATCTGATTTATCTGTAATGTCCACTATAGTTAAGGAATTCGTGTTGAATCCAAGATAAATTTCTTTACCGACATGCTCCGTATCTGGACCATTATAGACAACAATTTGCGCATCGTGACTATATCCATCTCCATCATATCCACCTTCACTTACAGGGTTTAAAGGGTCTTGAATATTAACAAAAATAGGTCCACCATTAAAAGCTCCTGCTCCAATTGGATATGCATAACCTGTTTCTTCATTTATTGCAATATTATGAGCATGACCAAATTCATCAAAATACGCATCGACATCAAACGTGACAGGAGGATTTACTACATCTCTCAATCTTGTCAAGTCAAAAACCTGCATGCCATGACCACTAGCTTCACTAACAATAAATGCATGATCATTATACACCTTGATATCCCTCCATAGACTTGGGCTTGAGGCCGTTTCTAGATGTCCAATAATGACTGGATTCACAGGATCACTTATATCAATAAAAACTGTTCTATTATTCCCTCCCATCAAAGCATATTCAACACCATCTTCAGGATCAGTCCAACCCCAGCAATCATTGCCGTTGGAACTAATTCCCATTTCCCCCAGACTTAACGTTGATATCAGGTCATAGCCTGAACATGCATATTCACCTGCCATACCATCAATACATTCGGTTTGAGCATTCATGCCTATTGTGAAAGCGACAGCAAATATCGCGGTTGTAAAGTATTTCATCTTGTTATTTTTTTTCCTTGGTTTCATTACAAAATTAAAAAAAATGCAACTCAGTGTTAAATTAAATAACACTATGAGTTGCATTGCTAAATTTATATTTGCGTTGAATTACGCCCAGCTAACAATACTATCAGCCTTGTATTCACCCTGCTCTAATTTCTCTTTTACCTTCTTGAAAGATTCAATAGTATAAGTCACATCATCCAGTGTGTGAACCGCTGTAGGAATCAAACGAAGCATAATTACTTCCTTAGGCACTACTGGATAAACCACGATAGACGCGAAAATATTGAAATTTTCTCTTAGGTCTAACGTTATGTTCGTTGCTTCGCCAAGTGATCCTTTCAAAAATACCGGTGTCACCGCTGAGTCCGTTACCCCGATGTCAAAACCAGCTTCAGTAAGTCCTGTTTGAAGAGCAGTTGCGATTTTCCATAAGTTTTCCTTTAATTCCGGCATGGTTCTCATCATTTCTAGACGTTTTATAGCGCCTATCACCAATGGCATTGGCAGTGATTTCGCAAATGTTTGCGATCTCATGTTGTAACGATAAAACTCTATAATATCTTCATCTCCAGAAACAAATGCTCCAATTGAGGCCATTGACTTTGCAAAAGTCCCAAAATAAACATCAATGTCCTTTTGTACACCTTGGTGATCACCTGCTCCTCTTCCCTCTTCTCCCAAGGTTCCGAATCCATGCGCATCATCTACAAATAGTCTGAATTTATATTCTTCTTTGAAGCTTACTATTTCTTTAAGCTTTCCTTGATCACCAGCCATACCAAAAACACCTTCTGTGACTACAAGGATTCCTCCTCCAGTCTCAGCGCATTTGGCTTTTGCCATTTCAAGCATCTTTTTAAAGCTCTCCATGTCATTGTGTTTAAACACATATCTTTTACCTTGATGCAGTCGTACCCCATCTATCATGCAAGCATGAGATTCAGAATCGTAGACAATTACATCTCGTCTATCAACCAAGGCCTCAATTGCGCTCATGCATCCTTGATAGCCGAAGTTCAACAAAAAGGTGTCTTCCTTCTGCATCAAATCTGAAAGATTCTTCTCCAACAGCTCGTGATGAGATGTTTGGCCACTCATCATTCTAGCACCCATTGGATACGCCATTCCCCACTCAGCAGCAGCCTCAGCATCTACCTTTCTTACCTCAGGATGATTTGCCATTCCAAGATAATTATTGACACTCCAAACCAGATTCTCTTTTCCCCTGAACATCATTTTATTAGAAATCTCTCCTTCCAGCTTTGGGAAGGTGAAATAACCATGAGATTCCTTGGCGTGCTGGCCTAATGGTCCTCTGTTCTCTCTTATCTTATCAAAAATATCAATCATAAATTTTCCTTTAACAAAGACACAAAGATACTTATTTCGAATATAATGAGGTGAATTACGGGTGTTTTATTGATCCATAGAGACTGCAATTTCATAGTTGATGATTCCATCAAATTTCTCATCTCATTACCTTAAATTGTTAAAATACATGTTTTTACACACCAATGCAGGCCAATACCGTAAAGTGTAGGTTTGCAGTCGTTGAAAACTCACAATAATTTTTCTTTCAAATGGACATCAGGAATAAAGATGATATTCGCTTAATCATAGATCAATTTTATCATAAAGTACTCCAGGATAATATGCTCAAGGATATCTTTTTGATTATCGCCAAAATCGACCTCGAAAGCCACATGCCCCTAATTTATGATTTTTGGGAGTCTATAGTTTTAGAAAATCACAGTTACAAAGGCTCTCCAATACAGGCACATCTTGATTTAAATAAAAAATTTAATCTATCGAAGAAACACTTTGATAAGTGGCTCTTATTGTTCAATGAAACTATTGATGACAATTATTTTGGCGAAAATGCGTTAAAAATGAAAAATTCTGCTTTTTCCATAGCCGTTGTTATGCAAAGTAAGATTAGCAATTCAATGTTATAAAACTCATACTTTTTGGGAATTCGAATAGGGACGACAGATTTCGTGAATTCAGTTAAAAAATATTAATAACAATGCATAGTTTCCTCTATTTAGATTACATAACTTTGCGCGCTTTATGAATAATACAAAACTACCACTTTTAGGGCTATTATTGCTTTTGGCATTTGCCTCTTGCAGCAAGTTTAGCAAGATCATAAAGGAGCCAGATACGGATCTTAGATTCGATGCTGCTATCGAGTATTACAATGATGACGAGTGTCTTAAATCAATGACAATACTTGAAGATTTGCTTCCTGTTTATAGAGGTACAAAAAAAAGTGAAGATGTGTATTACTATTATGCGAAATCTAACTTTTGTACTGAAGATTACATTTTGGCGGGTTTTTACATGAAACAGTTTGTCAAAACCTTTCCTCAAAGTAAGTATAGTGAAGAATGTTCATACCTGGGTGCTATATGTGCCTTCAAAGAATCACCAGGAAACAGCCTAGATCAATCTGAAACGAATAAAGCACTAAACGAACTTCAAGTCTTTATGGATAGATATCCTGAAACGGATAAAAAAGACACAATTGCTTCGTTGGTATCCATTTTGAAGAGTAAGTTAGAAATAAAGGATTATGAGAACGCTAAATTGTACCATAAAACCCTGAATTACAAGTCAGCTGTGATTGCTTACAATAGCTTTTTAAAGGAATATCCAGCAACTAAGCTACGAGAAGAGATTATGTTGAACATTGTTCAAGCCAATTATTCCCTTGCAATCAATAGTATAGATAGAAAAAAAGAGGAAAGATTGGAGGAAACTATCAAATCTTATAATACCTTTGCAGCTATATTTCCAGAAAGTGAATCTTTGGAAGAAGCTGAGCAATTGCAATCCTCAGCCCAAAAGGAACTGGATAAATTGAAAGATTAAAACATTCATATGTCATATAGAAATAGTACAGCAGAAAGAACAACCGTAACTAGAAATGTCAACAAACTTGATGATGTTACTGGAAACATTTTTGAAACGGTGGCTATTTTGTCTAAGCGATCAAGACAAATTAGTGTGGATATGAAGGAAGAGTTGATGAATAAACTTGCTGAGTTTGCCACTTCTCATGACAATTTGGAAGAAGTTTTTGAAAACAGAGAACAAATAGAAATTTCTCGTTTTTATGAAAGATTGCCAAAACCAACTTCAATAGCCCTTCAGGAGCTTTTAGCTGGTGACATTTACTATCGTCATCCTGAAGTGGAGGAGTCTACGGATTCTGAAGAAAAATAGAAATCAATTCTCATGTTAAAGGGTAAAAAGCTTATCGTAGGAGTTACGGGAAGTATTGCTGCCTACAAGTCTGCTTTACTGGTTCGAGAACTGGTTAAAGAAGGAGCGGAAGTTAAAGTCGTTATGACTGAATCTTCAAAGGATTTTATTACGCCATTGACACTTGCCACGCTTTCAAAAAACCCCGTTGTTGATAGTTTTATTAAAGACAAAGAATCAGGTGTATGGCATAATCATGTTGATCTTGGGCTATGGGCAGATGCATTTGTGATAGCTCCAGCCTCTGCTAATACTTTGGCAAAGATGGCTCAAGGCATTTGTGATAGTATCTTATTGGGAACATATTTATCAGCTAGATGTCCGGTTATTATTGCCCCTGCGATGGATCTTGACATGTTCCAACATTTTACAACAACAAATAATATCCAAACGCTCCAAAAAAATGGCATTAAGATAATCGATCCTGGAGATGGGGAATTGGCCAGTGGATTAAGTGGAAAGGGTAGGATGGCTGAACCAGAAGAAATCAAAGATTTCTTAAAGATCATGTTTGGTCAAAAAAAAAAACTTAAGGGTAAAAAGGCATTGGTATCTGCTGGACCCACACTTGAACGAATTGACCCTGTAAGATTTATAAGCAATCATTCTACAGGCACTATGGGTTATTCTATTGCCCAATCTCTTGCTGATCATGGTGCTGAAGTAATTCTTGTAAGCGGACCAACACGATTAGCAATTAGTGATCCTTCAATCAATTGTATCAATGTAGAGTCTGCTGCCGAAATGATGGAGGCATGTGATGAGCATTTCGCAAGTGCCGATATTACGATTATGACCGCAGCTGTTGCAGACTATACGCCAACTGATGTTGCAGATAAAAAAATTAAAAAGAAAGATGGGGATCTTAATATTCCATTGTCAAGAACACAGGATATTTTAAAATCTCTTGGGTCAAAAAAGAAGAAAGGACAATTGTTAATAGGCTTTGCTTTAGAGACCAATGACGAAATGATTAATGCCCAACGCAAACTTCAGGAAAAAAACCTTAATTTTATAGTTCTTAATTCCCTGAAGGATGCCGGTGCTGGCTTTGGTAAATCAACGAATAAGATTAAAATTATTGATGACAACAATAATGTGACAGAATACCAGTTAAAATCGAAGGCAGAAGTTGCTCGAGATATTGTAGAAGTGGTGATAAAAAAAATAAATGATTAGAAAATTATTATTTGCGGTTATTTTGCTGGTTGCCAGTCAAAATGCTATTAGTCAAGAGCTTAAATGTCAAGTGCAAGTTACTGCACCAGGAGTAAGTAATGTGGATAAGAGAATATTCGAATCTTTAAGGTCAAGTATCTCTGAGTTCATGAATAATAGAAAATGGACAACAGATAAATATACCATTGAAGAAAGGATTGAGTGCACCATACTCCTAACAATCAAAAATGTAACTAGTTTAACTCGATTCTCAGGATCATTACAAGTACAGTCAACAAGGGCAGTGTTTAACTCAGATTACAATTCTCAAATGTTCAATCTTCTTGACGATGATATTCAGTTTGAATACTTGGATAACACCCAGCTGGAATTTAGTCCCGATCAGTATCAAAGTGATCTAACATCAATACTAGGATATTATGCTTATTTTATTCTTGGAGTTGAATACGATAGTTTTGAGCTTAACGGTGGATCTCAATATTATAGTATTGCTCAACGAATAGTAAACAACGCTCAGAATTCGAATATAGGAGGATGGAAGGCTTTTGAAAATGATGCAAATAGATATTGGCTTGTGGAAAACATGCTTCACCAATCATTCAGACCATTGAGAAAATGCATCTATCTATACCACATGCACGGGTTGGATAAAATGTATGAAAATCCTAATCAGGCTCGAGTTAAAATAAAACAAGGAATTGATGATCTTAAAAAGGTGCATCAAGTGAAGCCATTATCCTATAATCTGAAAATATTTTTTCAGGCAAAGGCGGATGAACTTGTAAACATATACTCTGAAGCACCACAACAGGAAAAAGGAGCGGTTCACGAAGTTTTACAAACAGTAAATCCAGCGAACATTAGTACATATCAATCCTTAAAAAAGTAACCTAGATTCAATAATTATATTGTTTTTTCGTTCTTTATTTTTACCTTATTTTATGAGATTCTTCCTCCTCTTCATTATTCTTGGTATTTCGACTATTACATATGCTCAATCTCACACCATATCTGGATATTTAAGCGATTTTGAAAATGGAGAGAAACTTATCGGGGCTTCTATTTACGAATCCTTTTCAAAAAGTGGAACTACTTCAAATGTCTATGGATTTTACAGCATAACTTTACCCGCAGACTCAGTACAACTTAGAATATCATACGTTGGATATCAAACACAAACTATTAAGTTATATCACAACAAAGACACGACCATCAACCTTAGCTTTAAGAATAATAATGAGCTTGACGAGGTTTTAATTTCCGCGAAAGTTCAAGAAAAAATTCAGGATGATTCTCAGATGAGTGAGATTAGTATACCCATGCAAAAAGTTAAATCTCTTCCCATGCTTATGGGTGAAAGGGATGTACTAAAAACGATACAATTATTGCCTGGTGTTCAGAGTGGTTCCGAAGGAGGTTCGGGCATGTATGTCCGAGGTGGTGGTCCTGATCAAAATTTAATATTATTGGATGGTGTTCCTATATATAACGCTTCCCATCTATTCGGGTTTTTTTCTGTTTTTAATGGTGATGCAATTAATTCTGTCAAACTAATAAAGGGTGGTTTTCCAGCGAGATACGGAGGTCGTCTTTCTTCAGTTATTGATTTGAGAATGAAGGAAGGAAATAATAAAAAGATAAAAGGAGAAGGTGGTATTGGTCTCATCTCATCGAGATTTACATTAGACGGTCCTATCATCGCGGACAAAACCTCTTTCTTAATTTCTGCAAGGAGAACATATATTGATGTTCTAGCACAACCCTTTATTAGGGCTGCCAATAACTCCTCAGACGATTCGAATACCCAGGGAGGCTATTATTTCTATGACCTCAATGGAAAAGTGAACCATAAGTTCTCGGAAAGAAGTAGGCTCTACGCAAGTGGGTATTTTGGTAAGGATAGATTTTATTCAACCAATACATCTAACTACACATTCAATGCAGATGAATATTCATTTGAGGATGAATCTTCCCTAAAATGGGGAAATGCTATAGCCGCATTGCGTTGGAATTATGTAATTACTCCTAAATTGTTCAGCAACGTAACTGCCAGTTTTAGTAATTACAAATTTTCGATTGGCTTCGGGGCTAGGAGTGAGGAGAGAGTCGGTGGGGAAACCTTAACATCAGAAGAATCTTTTGAATATTTCTCAGGAATTAGAGATTATGCTTTTAAGGTTGATTTCGATTTTGCACCTACACCAAATCATTTGATTAAATTCGGGACGGGTATCACTACTCATCTTTTTAAGCCTGGCATCAACAGTTATTTTTCATCATATGAAAATAACAATGAAACTGACACAGCATTTGGCAACTCCAATATTGACGCTCTTGAGTTTGCCATTTATGTTGAAGATGATTTTAAGATTAACAATCGAATAAAAGTAAATTTTGGTGTTCATGCATC